>NZ_JBYOJP010000015.1:147327-181161 GCF_057798975.1 Cupriavidus sp. 21MJTG02-4
CGCTGTAGGGTGAGGGCTTTATGGGGGGGGGGGGGGCCCGGTCTTGCGGGCCACGACTTATCTGACCAGCTGGTTGATCTCGATAATCGGCATCAACACTGCCAGTACGATCAGCAGCACCACGACACCCATCGTCAGGATCAACAGCGGCTCGAGCAGGCTGGTCAGAAACAGCGTGCGCCGCTCCAGTTCCTGGGCTTCGCCTTGCGCGGCACGGTCGAGCATCGTCGGCAGGTTGCCGGTGGCCTCGCCGGAGCGGATCAGGTGCACCAGTACCGGCGGGAACTGGTTCTGCGCGGCCAGCGCCCGCGCCAGCGATGCCCCTTCCCGCACCCGCGTGTTCGCATCCTCCACATTGGCGCGCAGCGCCTCGTTGGTCAGCGTCTCGCCCGCGGCTTGCAGGGATCGCAGGATCGGCACGCCGGCCGATACCAGGATCGCCAGCGTGCCGGCGAAGCGCGCGGTATTGTAGCCGCGGATCAGCTTGCCCAGCAGCGGTGCGGTCAGCAGCCAGCGGTGCCATTCCAGCCGCACGGCGGGCCGCCTGAGCAGGCTGCGCACGGTCGCGGCGAGGATGCCGAGCACGATCAGCGCCGCCCACCACCAGTTCCGCACGAAATCCGACAGCGCCAGCATGATGATCGTCAGCGTCGGCAGCTTCTGCTTGGTGTTTGCGAACACGCTGACCACCTGCGGCACCACATACGACAGCAGGAAGATGACGATGGCGAACGCCACCACCGTCACGATGGCCGGGTAGGTGAACGCCAGCCGGATCTTCGACGTCAGCGCATTGCGCGATTCGATGTAGCCGGCCAGCCGCTCCAGCACCAGGCCAAGGTGGCCGGAATGCTCGCCGGCGGAAACCAGCGCGCGGTAGATGTCCGGGAAATCGCGCGGATGCTGGGCCAGCGCCACCGACAAGGCACTGCCGCCCATCACCTCGGCGCGGATGCCGGCCAGCAATTCGTGCACGTACGGGCGCTCGGACTGGTCGGCCAGCGCGCCGAGCGCTTCGTCCAGCGGCAGGCCCGAAACGATCAGGCTCGCCAGCTGGCGCGTGAACAGCGCCTGTTCCTGCGTGGACAGCCGGCGCGTGAACAGCTGCGTGCCGCTGCGCGGCGCCTGCCCGGCACCGGCGAGCGGGTCGACCGTCAGCGGCGTCAGCCCGCGCGCGCGCAGTTGCGTGCGCGCCTGCCGCGGGCTGTCTGCCTCGATCACGCCGCGGTCGGTCTTGCCCCGGGCGTCGGCGGCTTCATAGCGGAATGCGGGCATGGCGGCGTCCCGTCAGTCGCGCGTGACGCGCAGGACTTCTTCGAGCGACGTGGCGCCGCTGTCGATCCAGCGCTGGGCATCGCCGCGCATGGTCTGCATGCCGTGCGCCAGTGCGACCTGCTTGATCTCCGATTCGGGCTGCTGGCGGTGGATCATGGTGCGGATCTCATCGTCGACGGTGAGCAGTTCGTACACACCCATGCGCCCCTGGTAGCCCGAGTTGCCGCACTTGTCGCAGCCCACCGCATGCCACACATGCTGCAGCGGCTTGCCTTGCGCATGCAGCGTCTCGGCCCCGCTTGCGGTGACTTCGATGACTTCCTCGCGCTTGCAATGCGGGCACAGCCGCCGTACCAGCCGCTGCGCCAGCACACCCAGCAACGACGACGACAGCAGGAATGGCTCGATGCCCATGTCCACCAGCCGCGTGATGGCCGAAGCCGAATCATTGGTGTGCAGCGTGGCCAGCACCAGGTGGCCGGTCAGCGACGCCTGCACCGCGATCTGCGCGGTCTCCAGGTCGCGGATTTCGCCGATCATCACCACGTCGGGGTCCTGGCGCAGGATCGCGCGCAGGGCCTTGGCGAAGGTCATGTCGATGCGCGCGTTGACCTGGGTCTGGCCGATGCCGTCCAGGTCGTACTCGACCGGATCTTCCACCGTCATGATGTTGGTGGTGCGGGAATCCAGGCGCGACAGCGCCGCATACAGCGTGGTGGTCTTGCCCGAACCGGTCGGCCCGGTGACCAGCACGATGCCGTGCGGCTGGCGGATCAGGTCGTCGAAGCCGCCCAGCGTGCGCGGCGACATGCCGAGCTTGGCCAGGTCGAGGCGGCCCGCCTCTTTGTCCAGCAGCCGCAGCACCGCGCGTTCGCCATGGCCGGTGGGCAGCGTCGACACGCGCACGTCCACCGGACGCCCGCCCACGCGCAGCGTGATGCGGCCGTCCTGCGGCAGCCGTTTCTCGGCGATGTCGAGCTGCGCCATGATCTTGATGCGCGAGATCAGCGCGCCATGCAGCGCCTTCTTGGGCCGCACCACGTCGCGCAGCGTGCCATCGACGCGAAAGCGCACCACCGACGCCGACTCGAACGGCTCGATGTGGATATCCGACGCGCCCTCGCGCGCGGCCTGCGTGAGGAGTGCGTTGATCATGCGGATGATCGGCGCATCGTCCTCGGACTCGAGCAGGTCTTCCACGGCGGGAATGTCCTGCATCAGGCGCGACAGGTCGACTTCGCCTTCCACTTCGCCCACCACCTGGGCGGCGCTGCCGTCCTGGCGGTTGTAGGCGTCGGACATGGCCCGCTCCAGCGCGTCGGGCTCCATCACCCGCAGGCGCAGCGCGCCATGCACGCGCGCCACTTCGGCCAGTGCCGCCGGCGAGGTCGCGCGGCTGACCCAGACTTCGAGGCCGTCAGGGCGCTGGTGCGCGATCAGTAGCGGCGCTTCGCGCGCAAAGCTGTACGGGACCAGTCGCGCCGCGATCGGCGACGGCGGCTCCTGGAGTTCGGTGACGGCTGGGGCTTCGCTTGCCATGATGGGGTTCAGTTGCCGCGTCCGGACGCCGTCCCGGCGAACGCACCGTTGCTGCCTTGCTGGGTCAGCGGCTGCGGCACGGGTTGCGGGGACTGCGGTGCTGTCTGGGGCGCCGATTGCGGCACCGATTGCGGCAAGGGCAGCGGGCCCGGCACCGGGCCGGTATTGCGCGGGTCGACAAACGGCGTGGCGGGCGCATCCGCGGGCGGCAGCACCGGCGTGTTTTCGTCGCGCACCATGATGTTAGGCGAGATGAAGCTGCCCTGCTGGTTGCGCATGTAGTCGTAGCGGTCCGCCGTCAGGCGGTCGGCGGCGCCGGCCGTGCGCATCACATACGGGCGCAGGAACACCAGCAGATTGGTCTTGGAGCGGTTCTTGTTCTCATAGCGGAACAGGCCGCCGATCCAGGGGATATCGCCGAGCACCGGCACCTTTTGCACGCCGTCGCCGTAGGAGTCTTCGATCAGCCCGCCCAGCACGATGATCTGGCCGTCGTCGACCAGCACATTGGTCTCGATCGAACGCACATTGGTGGTCGGGCCCTGCACCTGTGCCAGCGTGCCCGGCACCACCGATGACGATTCCTGGAAGATCTGCATCTTGACGCTGCCGCCGTCAGTGATCTGCGGCCGCACGCGCAGCGTGATGCCGACGTCCTTGCGGTCGAAGGTCTGGAACGGGGTGACCGAAGCCGCACCGCCGGTCTGCGCATAGGAGCCGGTCGTGATCGGGATATTCTGGCCGATCAGGATCTTCGCTTCCTCGTTTTCCATCGTGATCAGGTTCGGCGTCGACAGCAGGTTCACGCTGCCGTTGGTGCCCAGCGCGCGCAGCAGCGCGCCCAGGCCGAGCGCCTTGTTGACGACGCCCAGGTTCAGGCCGCCGAGGTCGGGCACCAGCTGCGTGGCCGCTGCAATGCCCGCAGCATGGTTGGCGTTGTAGGCGGCGCCAGCCAGGGTCAGGTTGACGATGTTCTGGCCGCCCTTGCCAAAGTTGGTGCCGGCGAAGACATTGTTGTTGCCACTGTCCGAACGGATCAGCCCCTGCCACTGGATGCCCAGCTCGCTGGCTTGCGTGGAGGTGACTTCGACGATCATCGACTCGATGTAGACCTGCGCGCGACGCGCGTCGAGGTCTTCGATCACGCCGCGCAGGTTCCGATAGACCGGCTCGCTGGCCGTGATGATCAGCGAGTTGGTGGAGGGGTCGGCCTGGATGATGCCGCCCGTGGTCGGCTGGGTGTTCTGGTTGAACGATGCAGCAAATGCTGAATTGCCATAGGCGCCGCCAGAACCGGAACCGGAACCGCTGGTGCCGCTGGCGCGCATGCCTGCCTGGTTCGCCGTGGTGCCGCCGGTAAACTGGCTGCCGGCCGGCGTGGAAACGTTGGTCAGGCCGCCCGCGCCGGCGGCACCGGCTGCGCCGGGCTGGGTGCTGGCGGCAAAGCTGCTGTCCGCGGCGACGATGGCGCGCAGCGTCGCGGCCAGCTTGACCGCATCCGCGTTCTTGAGCGGCACGACCCAGATATTGCCGGGCCGCGCATAGGGCTGATCGAGCTTTTCGATCAGCATGCGTGCCTGCTGCAGCCGCGCACGGCTCGATGCGCGGATCATCAGCGAGTTGCTGCGCGGTTCGGCCACCACGGTCGTGCGCAGGCTGCTGTCGACGCCCGCAGCGCCGCCCGCACCGGTCGCGGACGCTGCCGGATCGAGCAGCTTCTGCAGGACCAGTGCGGTGTCGCTGGCGATGGCGTTCTTCAGCGGTACCAGTTCGACCTCGCCGGAGGCCGGCGCGTCGATCGCGGCGATGATGCGGCCCAGACGGCGCAGGTTCTCGGCATAGTCCGTGATGACCAGCGTGTTGTTGGCCGGGTAGGCGGTGATCGTGTTGTTGGGAGCGATCATCGGCCGCAGCACGGGCACCAGGTTGTTGGCCGACTCGTAGTTCAGGCGGAAGACCTGCGTCACGACCTGGTCGCCGCGCCCGCCGGCGCCTCCGGCCACGATCGGCGAGCCTTGCAGCTTGGCGTCCGCTTCGGGCACGACCTTGGTGAAGCCGTTGCTTTCCACCATCGCATAGCCCTGCATGCGCAGCACCGATCCGAGCGTCTCCAGCGCCTGGGCGCGCGAAACCGGCTGCTCGGTCACCAGGTTGACCGTGCCCTTCACGCGCGGATCGATCACGAAATTCTTGCCCGTGGCCTGGCCCACGGCCTTGACGACGGATTCGAGGTCGGCGTTGACGAAGTTGAGCACCACCTGGTCCCGGTTGCGCGGGGTGATGTCCGGGGGCGGGGGCACGCCGGGGCTGGCGGGCTGTTGCGCCCACAGCGGCGCCGGCGCCAGCAGCGAAAGCCCGCATAGCAGGACCACGGCGCGGGCACTGGCGGTGTGGAAAAAGGGTCGGGTGGCTTCGGTTTTCATGTTTGGTTCCGGTCGGCTCCTGGCGTAGGCAGGCATCAGAAGCTCAGCCTTGTCACATTGTTCTCTCGTCGTCCCAGCAGGCTCAGCAGGCTGTTCAGCGGGGTGGCGGCTTCGGGCTCGGCATGGGCCGTGCCTTCAAAGCGCGCCTGCCGGCCCAGCGTGCCGCGGCCATCGAGGTGCAGCGGACCGGCAATGGTGCTCAGCGCGAGCTTGCCATCGGCGCCGTTCCAGTCGATTTCGGCACGGTAGCTGCCCAGCGGGCGCAGCCGGCTGACCGACGACGATGCGTGTTCGATGCGCAGCGTGATATGGCCGTACAGCAGTCCGCCGGCGAACTTGCCCTGCAGCGCGGACCAGTCCGCGCGCATCAGGCCGTCCGGGCGCAGCGTGTTGAACGGCGCGCCCACGCCTTCCAGCAGCGCGGCCGGCAGGCGGATGGCGCCGGACTGCGCGGTCCAGCCGCCCGGCGTGATGGCCAGTGCGACTGGCGCGGGCATGGCTTCGGTATGCGTGAGGACCAGGCGCGCACGGCCGGTCAGCAGCGGCCAGAAGGCCAGCGACCATTGCAGCCGGCCCGGCAGCACCGCCGCGGTCTGGCTGCCCGCGCCTGCCGACAGTGCCAGCGTGGCGCTGCCATGCCAGATCGACCCGGAGGCGTCGGCGAGCAGCACCCGGCGTTGCGTCCGGGCTGCCACCGTATCGGCAATCCAGGCCGCGGGCAGCATGGCCAGCACGGTAATGCCGGCAGTGGCCAGGCCCAGCAGCAGCCAGCCGGCGCGGCGCCAGCCCGCAGGCTGGCGCAGTTTGCGTCGGGGCAGCCGCAGGGACTCCAGGCGTACCATCAGCTGCGGCCGCCCGGACCCTGCAGGGTCGCGCTGACATTGACCAGCGCGGTGGC
This sequence comes from Cupriavidus sp. 21MJTG02-4, assembly GCF_057798975.1. Taxonomy (NCBI): domain Bacteria; kingdom Pseudomonadati; phylum Pseudomonadota; class Betaproteobacteria; order Burkholderiales; family Burkholderiaceae; genus Cupriavidus; species Cupriavidus sp. 21MJTG02-4. The sequence goes on from NZ_JBYOJP010000015.1 coordinate 153,463, forward strand.
GCCGACGTAGACGATGCGCGCATCCGTGACTTTCAGGCGCTGCTGCTGGCGCACGTCCTGCAGCCAGCCTGCCACCGCGCCGAACGGCGCCTTGTCGAGCTGCACCTGGACGCTGTTGTCGGCCCCGGCGGCCAGCCGTGTCGCCTTGAGGCCATATTTGCCGAGGCTGTCCTCCAAAGCCTGGGTAAGGGCCTCGCCGCGCAAGGCAGGCGCGGGGCTCGCGTTCAGGCCGCGGGCCTCTTGCGCCAGGGTTTGCATTTCCGCGAGTTCGGCGCGCAGCGCCGGCAGGCTGCGCGACAGTCGCGCCCGGCCATCCGCGGCGGGCTCCCACAGCACGGTATAGACGAGCACCAGTCCCAGTACCGCGGCGCCCCCCGCGAGGATGGCCTGCTCGCGCGGATTGCGCGCGGACCAGAACGCGTCGAACTGGTCGCGCCAGGCTTGCGGCACGCGCGGCTTCATGCGCGTGAACCAGGCGGCGGCGGGGCGGCGCTTCGCGGAGCCCTGTGATGTCTGTGGGCGTAGGTTGTCTTGGCTCGGGCTCATGATTCGGTTCACAGGCCTGGCTTGATGAGCCAGCGCGAGCCGGCAGGGCCGGCGGGGCGCGTGGCCACGTCCGTCTTGTCTTCTTCCATCTGCAGGCCGGCCTGCCGCACGGCGCCACGCAGCGCGGCGGTATCGGTGCCGGGCTTGAGTGTGGCAACCAGCGCGCGCCCGCGATATTCGAGCGCCTGCAGCGCGTCCGGGGCGAGCTGGCGGGCCGCCTGGCCAAACCGGTCGGCCAGCGGCAGGAAGTCGTCCGGCGTACTGCGCCCGCTGGCCAGGCGAAGCTGTTCGACCTGCCGCCGCATCTGCAGCGGGGCATCGAGCACGGTCTGGATCTGCGGGAAGGCGGTGTGCAGGGTCTGCAGCTGCGCGGCTTCCAGTCGCTGCTGTTCGTGGCGCAGCATCAGCCAGTGCACGTTCATGCCGAGCAACTGGACCAGCACGACGCCGGCAGCCAGCGCCAGCGGCAGACGCCACGCCAGCAGGTTCCAGCGATCGGCGCGGCCCTGGGCAAACTCGAACTGCGCGAGGTCGAGCCCGGGTTCTTGCAGGCAGCCCTGGGCGCCGGTGATCCACAGGCGCCAGTCGGCGGCGGGAGCCTGGCGCAGCGCGGGCGCAGGTGCACTGGCCACGGCGCTGGCGTCGCCATGCCAGTTGCCTTCGGGCGCAAGCGCCTGCCATGCGGCAAGCGCGTCATTGCCAAGCAACAGGCCATAGCCTTCATGGGGACCGGTGCGTACCGTGAGTTGCCACTGGCCGCTGCCAGGCGCGGTCGAAGGCGCCAGTGTCGGCTCGACCAGGCCTTCGGGCTGGGCCAGCGAAGCGGCCGCGGCTTCTACGACCAGCGTGGCCGGCTGCGCGGGGGCGCTCTCGTCGTCTCCGGCTTGCGGCGGCGTCGCCAGCGGCAGGCACATCTGTGCCGGCAGGATATGGCGGCGTCGATGGCGGTGTTCGGCAAAAGCATCAAGTACCGCGCGCAGCCAGGCCCGGTCAGCCACCATCAGCAGGCGGCGCTGCGGGCCGCGCGCGGTCCGTGCGGCGTCGCCGTCCAGCGCTGGCCCCACGCCGATGTGGCATGGCTGTGCGTCGGTGGCCAGCGCATCTTCGACCAGATTCGGCAAGGCCTGCTTCAGGCGCGCCGGCGGCAGTGGGGGTACGGTGGCCGTGGTGAGCAGTACGTCACTGGCGGCGAGGATGAGCACCAGGCGCTCCGCGGCGGGCAGCGCAGCAATCTGGGCGTGGCCTTCGCGCAACACTTCCGGCGCCTGCGCGGCGCCCGTGCGCCGGGCGGCCGGCTTAACCGGGTCGCGTACGAGGGCAAACGGCAGGGCGCCAAAATGCCAGGGCTGCGGTTGGTCGTGCGGCCGGTGCGGCAGGCGAACGTACAGGGTGGTACTCAAGGTTTCCTAGCGTTGACGTCAGTGAGGCCGTGACCTGGGGGTGGCGTACCGGGGCAGCGGGAGCGCCGGGGCACGGAGACGCCGACTGGCGGATACGGACTGGCGGGGCGCCGCTCGGCATGGCGCCACGGTCGCGGCAGCGCCGCAGCATACCTTGCCTGTGTGACTAATCCGCGTCAATAGCATTCTGCCCCGGTATCCCGGCCGCCAATATCGGTAGCAGCCCGCCTGGTCGCGCGCAAATCGCGGATATGGGTCATCGCAGGTCGGGCAGGCGGTCGGTGTCGTGGATCCACAGCACGCGCGTGGTGTTGGCGTTGCCCAGGACCTCGCCCCGGTAGACCAGCGACACCTGCAGCCGGCTCGCCCGCTCATGGCGCACCAGGCCGTAGATCAGGAAATAGTGCGTGCGCACGTCCAGCGTGGCGGTCAGGGTGCTGGTGTCGGCCTGCGGCGCCACGCTGGTCAGCTTGGTCTGCAGATCGCCGACGTTATTGAAGTAAGCGCGGTCGCGCTCGCGGACCAGTTCGCGCGCGCGGTCCAGCGCCAGGTTGTTGATCACGGCCGACAGCACTTCGGGATCGGCCGTATTGGCGTTGACCAGCGTGCGCTCGGGCAGCACCGTGATGAACGGCTCCAGTGCGGCGACCATCTGCGGCGTGTAGCCGGGGACCGCGAGCAGGCTCTGGGCGCTGTCGGGCGGGCGCGGCACGGGCTGGCCGTCGGTGCCGCCTTGTGCGGCACGCAGCATGAAGCGGCCCGTGGCGTCGGCCAGCGAAGGATTCAGGCCCACGGTCTGCAGCAGGCGGCGGTAGACCGCCAGCGCGGCCGGGTCGACCGTGGCGGCACGGCCCCCGGTCGGCGTGGCGGTCCACAGCACCAGGTTGGTCAGGTTGAAACGCGCCTGGGCGTCCAGGATGCGGCCCGACAGGAACGAGGTCTCGCCCGACTGGTCGGTGCGCAGCGCCGCGCCCAGGAAATCCGACAGCCGGGTCTCGGCGATCGGCACGGCCCAGGGCTCGCCCAGCTCGTCCACGCTGCTGCGGCGCTGGTCGTCGCGCAGGATCAGCCGTGCCCAGTCCACGGCCGCGCGCTCGATCCACGTCGCCTGCGCCAGCAGGCGCTGGTTCTCGATCGAGCGGATCTGCACCTGCTGGCGCCACAGCATGCCGGACACCACCACCACGGCCAGCGTGACCATCAGCAGCGCCGTGACCACGGCGGCGCCGCGAGCACGGCGGCGGGGCAGGGACGGGAAGCGTTGGCGCATGGTCACAGGCCCGTCATGCAGATCTTGAGGAAGTTACGCGGTGCGTCGCCGTCGCCCATGCGCGCCTGGACCGACAGCTCCACGGCCCGGACGACCGCGCTGGTCGGTGTGGGCGCCGCTACGGCGCTGGCACCGGAACTGGCATCGGCATTGGAACCGGAGGGATTGAACAGCGCGCTGCGGATGCGGCCGTTGTCCGCCAGCCAGCCCTGGGGATCGATCCATACGCGCGTGCCCAGGCTGTCCACATCGGAAAGCACGCGGCGCACCTGCACGTTATTTTGGCGGCCGGCCTGGCGCAGTCCGAGCAGCGCGGACTGCACGGCGGCACGGCTGTCGACCGGCGGGGCCGCGAGGCGGACCAGCGTGTTGCCGTCCAGTCGGTAGCTGAGCGCCTGCCACATCGGCGGCTGGTTCTCTTCGCGGCGGTCGCGCACCATCAACACCTGGCCGTTCCCCACTTCCACCGGGCTGGCCTGCAGCAGGTCCGCGCTGGCCAGGTGTTCGCAGTCGGACTGGAACTGGCCATAGAGCACCTTGAGGGCGTCAAGCCGGGCGTCATGGTCGATGAGCCGTTCGCGGCTGCGCGTCAGGCTGTCCAGCGCGCGCCAGCCGATCACGGCCATGACCGCCAGCAGCGTGATGGCCACCAGCATCTCGAGCAGCGTGAAGCCGCGCCCGGCCGCCTGGCGGCGCTCAGAGCAGGTTGCGCGTTTCATTGGGGATGATGGTGACCAGCCATGCCAGGCGCACCGAGCGGTCGGCGGCGGACGGATAGACTGCGATTTCGACGCGCCGGAATACGGGATTGGGCGTGCCGGAGACGGTCTGCTCGCAATAGAGCGCCGTGCCGCCCTGCGGGCAGGCATAACCGCTGACACCTGGCTCGGGCCAGGTCTTGGACAGGCGCAACGTGGCCAGCTGGTTCTCGGCACTGAATTCGGCCAGCATGCGCGACTGCAGCGCGGCGCTGGCATCGACCATGCTGCCCATGGCCCGCATGGCTGCGGTCAGCGCGACGGCCAGGATGGTGAGCGCCACCAGCACTTCGATCAGCGTGAAGCCGCCTGCTTGGCGGCGGCCGGGATGCGCGCGCTGCATCATGGCGCGCTGGCGAAGTAGCGGCCGCCGCCATCGCCGGTGACCTCCACGCGGATGTCGCCGCGCACCAGGATCAGCCGCTGCGGCCCGTCGATCAGCTCGCGCCCGAAGACCAGGCGGAGCGGCCCGCCCGTGCCGGCGTTGCGTCCGCCTTCGGCGACGATCACCTGGTCCGGCATCAGGCGCCAATGACCCGGCGCGAACACATCGGTGCGCATGGGGACCCAGCCGTTGGGGGTGGATTCGAGAAAGCGCCAGCCGCTGGTGTTGCCTTCCCACGCGATCGGCCGGGCGCCTAGCTGGGCTTCTTCCTGCGCCAGCTCGAACAGGCGCGCGATGCGCTGGCCGTCGTCCAGCAGGCGTCCGCGCTCATTGGGTGATGCATTGACGGCCACCAGCGAAATGACGATGCCGGCGATCACCATGACCACCAGCAGTTCCAGCAAGGTGAAGCCCCGTGGCCGGCAAGCGGCGGCGCGGCGGCGCGGGGCCGGTTTCATGCTGCGGGGGCGGCGTTATTCCCAGTTGCCGATGTCGGCGTCATTGCCGCTGCCGCCGGCCTGGCCGTCGGCACCGAAGCTGAAGACGTCGATCTCGCCGCGCACACCGGGGTTCAGGTACTGGTACGGATGGCCCCACGGGTCCTTGGGCAGCTTCTCCAGGTAGCCGCCACCCTTCCAGTTGTTGGGCACGGGCTCGGTGGTCGGCTTGGCCACCAGCGCGGCCAGGCCTTGCTCGGTGGTCGGGTAGCGGCTGTTGTCGAGCCGGTAGAGCTTGAGCGCCTGCATGATCGACGAGATGTCCTGGCGCGCCGCCACGATGCGGGCTTCGTCGGGACGGCTCATGATCTTGGGCACCACCAGTGCCGCCAGCACCCCCAGGATGACGATCACCACCATGATTTCGATCAGGGTGAAGCCGCGGCTGCCGCGGGCGCGGAGCGAACTCAGGGAACGGGTATTGGCGGAAAGGGGTGAGAATCTGCGCATCGTATCTGGGCCTCTTGCTGGATCTCGGGGGCGGCCCGCTGGCCGCGCGCCCGGCGTTCGACAGCCAGTATAACCGCCGTCCATGACTGTTTTTTGTGGCGTCCGATTCTCGCACGCCTTAGCCTGATGGGATGTCGCGGCATTACGCAGTGCAACAATAACTTGCATTTGAAATACTGTTTATCTACCATGTCACCACGATGCAACTGACCCGCTTCTCCGACTACGCACTGCGGCTGCTGATGTACGTCGCGCGCGCCGACGGCAGCCGGCAAATCACCATTGCCGAGGTGGGGCAGCAGTTCGGGATCTCGCACCACCACCTCGTGAAGGTGGCGGCGCGCCTGTCGAAGCTGGGCTGGATTACGGCGACGCGTGGCCGCCACGGCGGACTGGAGCTGGGTCCGCAAGCCCAGCAACTGACCATCGGTACGATCCTGCGCGAACTGGAAGGCCACAAGCCGGTGATCGACTGTGACAACCCGCCCTGTGCGCTGAACGGCAATTGCCGGTTGCGCCGGGCGCTGGATGGAGCCGAGCAGGCGTTCTACAGCGCACTCGACACCGTCACCCTGGCGGATGTCACCGGCAGCCAGACCGCCGAGTCGATCATCCGGCTGCATCGCGATTTTATGAGCCGGCGTACGGCCTGAACGGTACTCCCTGAGTCGTCCGTTCAGACGTCCTGCGCCGGCTTTGTTGTGAGTAAAAACATGCATTTTATTTGCATGAATTAAACGGAGCCTTACCTGATGTTGTCTGCTGCTTCCCGCCCCTACATTGATGCCAGCGTACCGGTGTTGCGCGAACATGGCCTCGCCATCACCACCCATTTCTACCGCGAGATGTTCGCGGACCGGCCCGAACTGACCCAGCTCTTCAACATGGGCAACCAGGCCAACGGTTCGCAGCAGCAGTCGCTCGCGTCCGCGGTATTCGCCTACGCCGCCAATATCGACAACGCGAGCGCGCTCGCGCCGGTGGTCGATCGCATCGTGCACAAGCATGCGGCCGTGGGCCTGAAGCCCGCGCACTATCCGATCGTCGGGAAGCACCTGCTGGGCGCCATTTCGGCCGTGCTGGGCGGCGCCGCCACGCCTGACCTGCTCGCCGCCTGGGACGAAGCCTACTGGCTGCTGGCCGGCGAACTGATCGCGGCCGAAGCGCGCCTGTACCAGAGCACGGGCCTGGCCGCCGGCGAGCGCATCGCAGTGCGTGTCGAGCGCCGCGAAGTACAGAGCGACAACGTGGTCGCGCTCACCCTGGCGGCCGTCGACGGCCAGCCGCTGCGCGATTTCCGCCCGGGCCAGTACGTCAGCGTCGAAGTCACGCTCGCCGACGGCAACCGCCAGCAACGCCAGTACTCGCTGTCCGCCGAGCGCGGGCTGCCGACGTGGCGGATCTCGGTCAAGCGCGAGGATGGCGACCATGCCACGCCGTCCGGCGCCGTGTCCAACTGGCTGCACGCCAACGCCCAGCCCGGCACCGAGCTGGCGGTGAGCGCACCGTTCGGCGAATTCGCGCCGCGCCTGGACGGCCACCGCCCGCTGGTGCTGCTGTCGGCCGGTATCGGCATCACGCCGATGCTGTCGGTCCTGCGCACGCTGGCGCTGCAGGGCTCCAGGCGTGAAATCCTGTTCGCCCATGCCGCGCGCGACGGCCGCCACCACGCGCACCGCGCCGACGTGGCGTGGGCCAGGGAGCGCCTGCCGCAACTGCGTACCCATGTCAGCTATGAACAGCCGCAGGCCGCCGACGTGGCCGGCCGCGACTACGACCATGCGGGCACCATGCCGGTTGCCGCGCTGCTGGGCGCGCCCGAGACCAGCCTGTTCGTCGATGGCGACTTCCATCTGTGCGGTCCGCTCGGCTTCATGCAGGCACAGCGTCATGCTTTGATCAGCGCCGGCGTTCCGGTCGGGCATATCCACCGCGAAGTGTTCGGCCCCGATCTGCTCGACGATCTGCTGTAAGCCGTCACAGACACGGTCATGGGCCTCTGGTACGCTTGACGCGTTCCTGTCGAGCGTACCGCCCATTCCGTGCAACTCTCTCTCCGGCCTGTTTTCCGTCTCGATGCCGCGGCCTGGCTGCCGCGCGCAGCGGCCCTGGTTCTCTTCGTCGCGCTGTGCGCGCTGGCGACACGCTGGATGCTGACCTTCAGCGCGATGCGGACCATCCCGGTCCCGCAAGCCGCGCGCGTGGCGCAGACCGAAGCGGTGGAGACCGGCGCCGTGGCCACGCTGTTCGGCGGCTCGGCCCAGGGCGGCGTGCGCGACGTGCAGTTGATCGGCGTCGTGGCGGATGTGTCCGACGGCGCGGGCGCCGCGATCGTGTCGCTCGACGGCGGCCCGCCCAAGGCCGTGCGGGCCGGCACGGCACTGTCGCAGCAGATTCGCCTGGTGGAAATCCACGGCCGTTCCGTGGTGATCGAGCGCAATGGCGTGCGCCAGGAAATCGTGCTGCCGGTGCAGGCCGGCGTGCCGAAGGCCGGTGCGGCGCCGCTGCCCGCTACGCCGCCCTCGGGCGCGGCGGCTCCCCTTGCCACGCCGATGCCGCCACCCGCACCCGCGGTGAGCCAGCCGCCTGCGCAGACGCCGCAGCCGGTATCGCCAGCGGCGACCATGCCGCAGCAAGCGCCGGCACAACCGCAGATGCAAAACATTGACCCGCACCAGCTGCAGCCCGCCGTGGCGCCACACGCGCCCATGGCGAGCCCGCTCGTGCCCAAGAACTGAGTCAGACCGCGCTGGCCGCCGGGGCCGGCACGTATTCGTCTTCGCTTGCGATCGCTTACGGCGGGAAGCCCTTTCTGTGAGCCGCGTAACATCGTATTAAAAGCGCCAACTTCCCTGCATCGTCCGCGTTCTAATCCGTACATGCCCACGTGATGAAAAGGAGCAAGACATGCAAGGCAAATCCAAGTCGCAGATCCTCAAGCACTTCCTGGCCGCGTCCGCCGCATTCCTCGTTGCCGGCGGCGCGTTCGCCCAGGCCGCGGCGCCTGCACCGGGAACCGCTCCCGCACCGGGGCAACGCGGCGACATGCACCGCCACATGGAACACGGCGGTGGCATGTGGATGAAGTCCATCGACACCGATGGCGATGGCACGATTTCCAAGGCTGAAGCCGACGCGCTCTTCAACCGCATCGACACCAACCACGACGGCAAGCTCGACAAGAACGAACTGTCGGCCTTCCGCAAGGCTTCGATGGAGCAACGCCGCGCCGAGATGCAGAAGGAGTTCGAGGCCAGGTTCAAGGCCGCTGACAAGAACGGTGACGGCGCGCTGACCAAGGATGAAGTCAAGGCCGGCCTGCCGCGCCTGGCGCAGCGCTTCGATCAGCTAGACGCCAACCACGATGGCAAGCTGACGCTGGACGAAATCAAGGCGGGCATGGAGAAGATGCATCAGGAACGCATGCAGCGCATGCCGCGCGGACCGGGCGCGCCGTCGGCGCCTTCCAGCAGCGGCGGCTGACCAGCCAGGCGCGCCCTGTCCCGGCGCGTTGCCTGATACAGACGCGCGACCTTCACCGGTCGCGCGTTTTTGCTTTTTTCGTGCGTCGCGATGGTCGAAATGCGGGATGGCATGTCGGAAAACCGCTGAACGACCGTAGAATGCCCGCTGCCCGTGCAACAGACCTGGCATCCTCCCTTGCCTGCTCCGAGTGGTTTGCCGCGGCAGGCCGAACCGGTATCTCGCCGTCCATTCCGCCCCAAGAGTGATGGATACGACCGCAGATCTGAAGAGATGCCACAAAAAATTGCGTACTTGTGCACAACTTGCTAAATTTGCGCAAAAAAATTGCCAATAAACATATTGCGGAGCAACGAAATCGTGAGCAAGGTGGAGTTGGACAAGATCGACCGGAAGATCCTTGAGGTCCTGCAGACCAACGGCCGGTTGACCAACCTGGAGGTGGCCGAGCGCGTGAACCTCTCGCCGAGTCCGTGCCTGCGGCGCATCCGCCGGCTGGAAGAGATTGGCGTGATCCGCCAGTATGCGGCGCTGCTGGAGCCCGGCAAGATCGGCCTGGGCCTGCTGGCCTATATCAACGTCCGGCTGGAGAAGCATGGGGGCGCGCCCAAGGGCAAGGCGCCGCTGGACTTGTTTCGCGCTTCCATCTCCACGTGGCCGGAGGTGGCTGCGTGCCATGCCATGACCGGCGAGATGGACCTGCTGCTCAAGGTCTACGTGGAAGACATGGAGCACTTCGCGCGCTTCATGCAGGAACAGTTGCTGGCCCACCCGTCGGTCATCGACGTGCGTTCGAGCTTTGCGCTGGAAAGCATCAAGGACACCACGGCGCTGCCGGTTGCCGGCGGCTGAGCTGCCGCGCCAAACAAAAACGGCGCATCGTCACGATGCGCCGTCTGGCGTGAGGTCCGGGCTTGGCCGGCGCTCGGCGAGTGGATCAAGCGGTGCCCTTCTGCGGCACCATCGAGCGCCAGAAGCGCAGCCCGAAGCGGCGCGCGTCGCGCAGGTTGCGGCGCACCAGGTAGTCGAGGTCGGCGACTTGCTCGTCCAGGGCCTCGGTCAGGCGGCTCATGGTGTCTGCGGGCGGCAGTTCCAGGTACGCGTCGGCCTCTCCGTACGCGTACTGCACCTTCATGCCGGCCTTCTTGGCGATGTGCATCATCGCCGCGTTGCGCGACAGGCAGTGCATGTACAGCGTGCGCACGCTGGTGTTGCGGCCATGCATGGCGGCGCGCTCGAACAGCGCACTACCGATGCCGCGACCGCGCGCGCTCTTCGACACCGAGACGCCGAATTCCGCCACGCGGCCCTGCGCGTTGTCGCGCAGGTTGGCGAAGTGGCCGACGCCGACGAGTTCGAGCTTTTCGTCGTACACGCCGAACACGGAGTCATGGTCGAAGTCGATGCTGTCGACATACGCTTCAATCACGTGATCGCCCACCGACTGGCCGAAACGGAGCAGGCGATCCTCCTCGCCCAGGGCGAGGAAATGCTTCAGCAGGCGCGACCGGTGATGGGCGGCCAGCTCGCGCACCAGAACGGTTGCGCGCTGGGCGGCCTGTGCGGCGGCCGCCTTGCGCAGATCTTCGTCGGTAACGGCGCCGACGGCCTTGCTCAGTTCGAGCGGATTCACGATGTTTCCTTCCCGGCGCAATCCGGTGCAATCAGCGATAAAAATAGCATTGTCGCGGTGTTTCGCCAGCCACTTTTTGCTTCAAGACATGCCGGGTTGGGGAAAACACTATATTGCTGCGACGTGAAAAGTATTGTAGCGGATCTGTCAGTTAGGCGTAAGCTTCCCGCGCCGCAGCAGGTCGGGCCGGGTCGTTTTTTTCAAAAAATCGTGAGTAAAATCAAAAACTTGAGAAAATGTGATGAATTGTTGCACAGTCCTGTTTGTGGATTTGGTGCAACGCCGCATTCCTCTCGCCGCGGCGCTCGCGCTGAAGCGAGTACGCCTGATATTCCGGACTGAACCACCGTGCAGATGACCGAATCCCCCATCGTTGTGATCTATGCGCATCCCAAGCCGCGCCATTCGCGTGTCAACCGCCCGCTGGCGGAAGCGCTGGCGTCGCTGCCAAACGTCGCGGTCCATGACCTGTATCGCCGCTACGTCGACTACGACATCGACGTCGTCACCGAACAGCGCGCGCTGGCCGCTGCGGAGACGGTCGTCCTGCAATATCCGGTGCACTGGTACAGCGTGCCCGCGCTGCTCAAGCTATGGCTGGACGAGGTGCTCGAATATGGCTGGGCCTACGGCTCGGGCGGTACGGCGCTGCGCGGGAAGTCCGTGCTGGCGGTGGCAAGTACCGGCGGCACGTTCGATTCCTATGGGCCCGAAGGCAACCATGGCCACGCGATCGAAGCCTTCCTGCTGCCGCTGGAGCAGACCGCGCGGCTGTGCGGCATGGACTGGCTGCCGCCGCTGGTGCTGCACGATGCCGACAACACCGACGCCCACGTCCTGGCCGAGCACATTGCCCATGTCTGCCGGCGCATCGGCGCCCATGAAGTCGGCCCGGCAGCGGCAGGCGCGGAGGTGCGCGCATGAACCAGCATGATTTCCTGATCGCGCTCGTGGTGTTCCTGGTGGCGGCCGTGGTGGCGGTACCGCTGGCGCGCCGCACCGGGCTGGGCGCCGTGCTGGGCTACCTGCTGGCCGGCGCGGCCATTGGCCCGTTCGCGCTGCGGATGGTGACCAATGTCGAGTCGATCCTGCACTTCTCGGAATTCGGCGTCGTGCTGATGATGTTCGTGATCGGGCTGGAACTGGAGCCGCGCAAGCTATGGGCGCTGCGGCGGAGCATTTTCGGCTATGGCGGTGTCCAGCTTGCCGCCTGCGCGCTGGTGATCGGCATCCTGGCGGCGCTGGTTGGCGCGCCGTGGCCGGTGGCGCTGGTAGCGGGGCTGGGGCTGGCGCTGTCGTCGACGGCCATTGCTCTGGCCACGCTGGCCGAGCGCAACCTGTTCGGCACGCCCGCGGGCGGGGCCAGCTTCGGCATCCTGCTGTTCCAGGATATCGCGGCCATCCCGATGATCGCGCTGTTGCCGCTGCTAGCGGCCGAGAGCGCCGCCGATGCCGGCAAGGCGGGCGGCTGGCAGGCGGCGGCCAAGGGCGTGGCGGTGATTGCCGCCGTGGTGTTCGGCGGCCGCTACCTCGTGCGTCCGGCCCTGCGTTTTATCGCCCGCACGGACATGCGCGAGATGTTCACCGCGTTTGCGCTGCTGCTGGTGGTGGGCATTGCGCTGATGATGGACGCGGTGGGCCTGTCGATGGCGCTGGGCACCTTCGTGGCCGGCGTGCTGCTGGCCGATTCCGAGTACCGCCATGCGCTCGAGGCCGACCTGGAGCCGTTCAAGGGCTTGCTGCTCGGCATGTTCTTCATGGCGGTCGGGATGTCGATCGACTTCGCGGTGCTGGCGCGTTCGCCGGGGACCGTGCTCGGCCTGGTGGCGGCATTCGTCGTCGCCAAGACCGCCGTGCTGGTGCTGCTGGCGCGGTACTTTGCCATTGCGCGCGGCCAGCGGCTGTTGTTTGCACTGCTGATCTCGCAGGGTGGCGAGTTCGCCTTCGTCGTGTTCGGCGTGGCCGGCACTGCCGGCCTGCTGGCACGCGAAACCGAAGCGCTGCTGGTGCTGATCGTGGCCTTGTCGATGGTGGCCACGCCGTTGCTCCTGCTCGCCTATGACCGCCTGGTGGCACCGCATGTCGGCGCCATGAACCGGCGCCCCGACGACGCCATCACGCCGCAGGACAACCCGGTGCTGATCGCTGGCTTCGGGCGCTTCGGCCAGATCATCGGCCGTTTGCTGTATGCGCAGGGCATCGGCGTCACCGTGCTGGACCATGATCCCGACCAGATCGAGTTCCTGCGCCAGTACGGCTTCACGATCTTCTATGGCGATGCCACCCGGCTCGACCTGCTGGAGGCCGCCGGCATCGCCAAGGCGCGCATCCTGGTCGTGGCCATCGACGGCATGGACGACAGCCTGCAACTTATCGACCGCGTGCGCGAACGCTATCCGGACCTGCAGATCTACGCCCGGGCGCGCCATGTGTCGCATATCTACCAGCTCAAGGACCGCGGCGTGCAGCTGTTCGAGCGCGAGATGTTCGAGGGCTCGCTGATGCTGGGCCGGCGGGTGCTGGAAGGATTGGGGTTTGACCCGGCGCAGGCGCGCAGCGTCGCGCTGCGTTTCCGCCGCCACAACATCCAGGCCATCGACCGCTTCTATCCGCACTACACCGACCAGAAGAAGCTGGTGTCGCTGGCGCGCCAGGCGCGCGACGAGCTGGAAGAAATGTTCCGCCAGGACCGCGAGCAGCGGCGCCAGCGGGAAGAGGCCGAGTGGTCGTGATCCCGTGGATGGACCGCCTTCAGCGGCGGGCCAGTGCTTCGGCGGCGGTGCCGGGGGCGCCGGTCTTGCCCGGCAGGCCGCCTTCGAGCAGGTCCACCACCATGTCGGCGAATGCCGCGTAGGACAGCTTGCCGCCCGGCTTGAGCCAGGTGAAGGTCCAGTTGATCATGCCGAACACGGTCATGGTCAGCGCGGTCTGGTTCTCGCGCGTGACGCGTTCCGGGTAGGCACGCCGGAGCATGCGCGAGAACGCCGCGACCACATCGCGCTCGCGGCCGAGGATCATGACCCGCTGCTCTTCGGCCAGGAATTTGACGTCATTGATCAGCGCGATATGGCGCGTCTGGGAGTTCTCGTACTCGGCCAGGAACGCGCGGATCAGGCTGGCGAAGCTTTCGCGGTCGGTGCGGCCCTGGCGCTCGGAATCGGCCTCGACCTCGGTGACGATCAGCATCAGCCGGCGCGTGTAGCGGTCCAGCAGGTCGAACAGGATCGCTTCCTTGCTCTCGTAATAGTGGTACAGGCGCGCCTTGGAGGTGCCGCAGGCGGCGGCCAGGTCGGCCATCGAGGTACTCGGGTAGCTGCTGTTGGCAAAGGCGGCGGCCGCCAGTTCCAGGATCTGCTCGCGCTGTGCTTCGAAGTCGGGGGCCTTGGTTCGCGCCATATCGGTCCGGCAGGGGAGTCCGGGAAGGGAAGAAGGGAAGGGCGCGTTATTCCGCGCCGGACGTCAGGTGTCGGCGCAGCTCGCAGGTGTCGAGGGAATCCGCGTTGCCACGCAGGACCAGCCGGCCCATGGAGATCAGTTCCCGGCAGCGCCAGAATACGAACCAATCGCTGGCCAGCAAGCCTTCGATGGCGCCCATCACGCTACCCACCACCTGGGCGGCGGGTGTCCAGTCGGTCGGGGCCCGGTCCATGATGATGTCGTCGATGCTGTGGTAGGCCGCCGCCACCAGCGTATTGCCTTTCCACAGCCGCACATCGGCGTTCTCGCGGACGTTCTGCTGCCATTCGTAGCCGAGCCGCCCCAGGCGCAGCACCGACACCGGCGCGATGGTCGAGAAGCGCCGCGCCAGCCGCGCCGGCGAGTACATGCCGATCGCCGCCAGACCGGCCTGCGGCGGCAGTTCCAGCTCGCGCAGGTCCATGGCCACTTCATTGATGCGCTGGGGCGCCTGGTACAGGTGAAACACCACGCGGCGCAGCATCAGCTGGTCGGCGGCGCTCTGGCCATGCCAGATCGCGACTTCCATTTCACTCTGGCGCAGCGTCTGCAGCTGCTCCAGTGCCTGGCGCATTTCGGCGGGAAAGTCGATGTCGGTGTGCGGGGCGACGCGTTGCCAGAAGCCGGCGCGGATCTGGCCGATGCCGTCCACGTCGACAAGCGGTCCCACGGCCAGGTCGTCGCGCAGCACGATCACGGGATCGGGCCGGGCAGCCTGGGCCAGCGCCTGGCGCAGGGTATTTCCGGCGACATCGCCGTTGACGACGTGGATATATTGCATGGCCGTGATTGTATATGCGTGGGACGGTTCTCAGTCACCTTGCGTGGGCCGGCAATGCGCCCCTTTCTTATTGTAATCACGGCGCAACTTCGCTAGATGGTGCAGCTTCAGCGTTCGTCGTAGCTGACCACGACCCGCGGCGTGAGAGCACGCGCCTGGCAGGTCAGCACGAAGCCCTTCTCCATTTCCCAAGGCTCCAGCGTGTAGTTCTTCTCCATCTCGACCTGGCCTTCCAGCACCTTGGCGCGGCAGGTGCAACAAACGCCGCCCTTGCATGCATAAGGCAGGTCCAGGCCCGCGGCCAGCGCGGTGTCGAGCACTTTGCCGTCTTCCATGGGCAGGCGCATGGTGTGCTGCTTGCCATCCAGCACGACGACGAGTTCGGCCGTGCCGGCATGGTCCGCATGGGCGTGGGCTGGGGCGCGCTTCTGGCGATCCACTGGCACGCCAAACCGTTCGGCGTGGATGCGGTGGGGGTCCAGGCCGGCATCGCGCAGCGCCGTTTCCACCTCGTCGATCATCGACGCGGGGCCGCACACGAAGGCGGCGTCGATATCGTCCACCGGGATCAACGTCCCCAGGAATGCAGAGACCCGGGCATGATCGAGCCGGCCGTGCAGCAGGTCGACTTCCTGCGGCTGGCGCGACAGCACGTGGTACAGCGTGAAACGCGCCAGGTACTGGTTTTTCAGGTCTTCGAGCGCTTCGGAAAAGATGATGCTGTCGACGTTGCGGTTGCCGTAGACCAGCGTGAAGCGGCTCCGGGGCTCCGCCGCCAGCGTGGTGCGGATCAGCGACAGCACCGGCGTGATGCCGCTGCCCGCGGCAAAAGCCACGTAGTGGCGGGCAGCGCCGGCGTCCAGCGGTACGTAGAAGCGCCCGTCCGGCGTCATCACGTCGATGATCTGGCCGGGCGCGAGCGCGTCGTGCAGGTGGCTGGAAAACACGCCATCCTCCACCAGCTTGACCGCCACGCGCAGTTCGCCGCGCTCGGCGTAGTCCTGGACCCCGCAGCAGATCGAGTACGAGCGGCGCAGATCCTGGCCATCGACCGGGGCCTTCAGCGTCAGGAACTGGCCCTGCGTAAAGCGGTAGGCGTCGCGCAGGGATTCGGGCACCTCGAACGCGATGGAGATCGTGTCGGCCGTCTCGGGGCGCAACTGCGCCACGCGCAGCGGATGGAACTGTGGGGTCATGGCAGCTCGCTCGGGACGGTGGGTCAGCAAATTAATAGGGTTTGAAGTAGTCGAACGGCTCGCGGCAGTCCAGGCAGCGATAGAGCGCCTTGCAGGCCGTCGACGCGAAGCGCGAGATTTCCTGCGTGTGCAAGCTGCCGCAGCGCGGGCAGGCGACCATATCCGGCGCCCCCGCGCGTGCCGCGCGTGGTACGAAATTCAGTGGCTGCACGGCGGGCGTGGCGGCCGCAGCGCGGCACGGCTGCGGCGGGGCAATGCCGAACTCGCGCAGGCGTTCGCGCGCGGCGTCGCTGATCCAGTCGGTCGTCCATGCCGGCGACAGGGCGGTGCGGATCCGCCACGGCCCGAGCCCGGCCGCGTCCAGCGCGTGGCCGATATCCTCCGCGATCTGCGACATGGCCGGACAGCCGGAATAGGTTGGCGTGACCGTGATTTCGAGCACGGCACCGTCAGCCACTGCGATCTCGCGCAGGATGCCGAGGTCGCGGATCGACACCACCGGGATTTCCGGGTCGGGAACGGCTTCCAGCGCAATCCAGGCAAGCGCCGTGCGTTTGGCGGCGCTGTCGAAATCGGATTCGGGATCGGCCACGATGCGCATGTCAGTTTCCTGTTGCGCGTGCTACCACTGCGCGCCGGGATGGGCGCGCGCCAGGCTCTGCATCTCGGCCAGCAAGTAGCTCATATGCTCCGAATGCAGCCCGTGCTTGCCGGTGGATAGGAAGGCGCTGGGCACCGGCTTGTCGAGCGTGGCGACCCCCAGGGTCTCGTCGACCGTTGCCTCCCATGCGTCGCGCAGCTCCGAGGTGGGCACGGCCACGCCTTGCGCGGCAGCGATCCGTTCCACGTCATCGCCCGCAAAGCACTCGTTCATATACGGCATCAGATGGTCGAGCGCGCGCTGCATGCGCCGGTGCGAGTCCTCGGTGCCGTCGCCAAGGCGGACCATCCAGCCGGCGGCGTGGTGCAAGTGATAGCGCGCTTCCTTGGCCGACTTCGCCGCGATGGCTGCCAGCCCGGCGTCGGTGCTGGCCTGCAGCACGTTCCACAGCTCGACCATCAGCGCGCTGTACAGGAAATTGCGCGTGATGGTGACGGCGTAGTCGCGGTCGCTGCTAGCGGTGCCGGCCAGCGGGCCGCTGTGGGGCAGCTCGGCCAGCGTCCAGTTGCCGAACTCGCGTTCCCCCCGCCAGTACGCGTAATCGTCTTCATGGCGCGGCCGGCCGGTCAGTGCGCCTTCGAGTTCGCCGGCGTGCGCGTAGAGCAGCCGGGACTGGCCGATCAGGTCCAGGCTGATATTGGCCAGCGCGATGTCTTCTTCCAGCACCGGACCGTGGCCGCACCACTCGGCATTGCGTTGGCCGAGAATCAGCGCGTTGTCGGCGAGCCGCAGCACGTAGCGGAGCGCCGCGGTGCGCTCGGGCGGCAGGTGCGACAGCGCGAGATCGGGCGTCGGGGTCGTCATGGTGGCGGGCCCTTACATGTGATTGACTTCGTCGGGCAGCTGGTAAAAGGTCGGATGACGGTAGATCTTGTCGGCCATCGGGTCGAACAGCTCGGCCTTTTCCTCGGGCGCGCTGGCGGTGATGGCGGTCGACGGCACCACCCAGATCGACACGCCTTCCTGGCGGCGCGTATAGACGTCGCGCGCCATGTGCAGCGCCTGCTGCGCGTCGGCCGCATGCAGGCTGCCGCAATGCTTGTGCTCCAGGCCCTGCTTGCTGCGCACGAACACTTCCCACAGCGGCCATTCGTTCCGGGTCATGCTGGTCTCCTTGTCCGTTGCCTCAGGCGGCTTCACGCCGCGCCGCGCGCGCAGCCTGCTTGGCGGCGTGAGCCAGCGCGGCTTCGCGCACCCACGCGCCATCGTCATGGGCCTTCACGCGCGTAGCCAGGCGCTCGCGGTTGCACGGCCCGTCGCCGTTGATCACGCGCCAGAACTCGTCCCAGTCCAGCGGGCTGTAGTCGTAGTGTCCCCGCTCGGCATTCCATTGCAGGCCGGGGTCGGGCAGCGTGACGCCGAGTACCTTGGCCTGCTCGACCGTCGCATCGACGAATTTCTGACGCAGGTCGTCGTTCGAGATGCGTTTGATGCCCCACGCCATGGTCTGGGTGCTGTTGGTGGACGCGGCGTCAGGCGGCCCGAACATCATCAGTACAGGGAACCACCAGCGGTTGACGGCGTCCTGCACCATCTCGCGCTGGGCGTCGGTGCCGCGCATCATCGCCAGCAGCGCGTCGAAGCCCTGGCGCTGGTGGAACGACTCTTCCTTGCAGATGCGGATCATCGCGCGCGCATACGGCCCGTACGAGCAGCGGCACAGCGGAATCTGGTTCATGATCGCAGCGCCGTCGACCAGCCAGCCGATCACGCCGACGTCGGCCCAGGTCAGCGTCGGGTAATTGAAGATCGACGAATACTTGGCCCGGCCGGTGTGCAGCGCATCGATCATTTCGTCGCGCGAGGCGTTCAGCGTTTCTGCGGCGGAATAGAGATAGAGGCCATGGCCGCCTTCATCCTGCACCTTGGCCAGCAGGATGGCCTTGCGCTTGAGCGATGGCGCGCGGCTGATCCAGTTGCCTTCCGGCAGCATGCCGACGATCTCGGAGTGCGCGTGCTGGGAGATCTGCCGCACCAGCGTCTTGCGGTAGGCCTGCGGCATCCAGTCCTGCGGCTCGATCTTGCTGTCGGCGGCCATGCGCGCATCGAACGCCGCCTGGCGGCTGGCGTCGTCGAGGCCAGGCTCGGATGGAGCGACCGCAGCGGGATTGCCGGGCAAGTCCAAACTCTGCGTGTACATAGGAGCCTCCTTTGACGGCGCCCGGTTCTCGCGACCGGCTTGCGCCCGGGTTCGGCCCCATTATATATAAGCCGACCGGTCGGTCAATTAAACGAAATGCGCGCAACGCGACCTGGCTCGGAAGCGGCGTCCTGGCAACCTTTACAAAGACAAGTAAAGCCGGCGCGACATGGGCTCGCGTGCGGGCGCCGCGTCAATGACTGGGCGATCGGTACGAAACTTGCGCGGCGTACTGTTCGCCATGACAAACGATGCTCAAGCCTCGCTGCTGCGTCCCGGGCACAACTGCTGGCGCGTGGAGCCATGCGCGCGCTTGGCGATGCTGGTCGATGCGGATGCCTACTTCACCGCGCTGCGGGAGGCGTTCGTGCGTGCCGAACAAACCATCTTCATCCTCGGGTGGGACATCGACAGCCGAATGCGACTGACGCACGACGCGCCGGACGATGGCTTGCCGGCCGAGCTGCGCGATTTTCTCAATGCGCTGTGCGCGCGCCGCAGCGGCCTGCACATCTATGTGCTGAGCTGGGATTTCGCCATGGTGTTTGCGTTCGAGCGCCAGTTCCTGCCTGCGGCGCGGCAGCACTGGCAGGCACACCGCCGGCTCTCGTTCTGCCTGGATGGAAGTCACCCTGCCGGCGCATCGCACCACCAGAAGGTGGTGGTCATCGATCACTGTCTTGCGTTCGTGGGCGGGCTGGACCTGACCATTCGCCGCTGGGATACCCCGGACCACCGTGCCGACGACCCGCGCCGGATCGATCCGGACGGCAAGCCTTACGCGCCGTTCCATGACGTGCAGTGCATGGTCGATGGCGCGGCCGCGCGCGCCTTGGGCGACCTCGCGGCCGAGCGTTGGCTGCACGCGACGGGACGCCATCCGCATGTACCGGAGATGCCGCAGTCGGACCCCTGGCCCAGCGCGGTCTCACCGGACGCCACCGAGTTGCCGGTCGGCATCAGCCGCACGTATCCGGCTACCGACGACGCGCCCGTCGTCAGCGAAATCCGGCAACTCCACACCGACGCGATTGCCGCCGCGCAGGACAGCATCTATCTAGAAAACCAGTACTTCAGTTCGGGACTGATTGCCGATGCGTTCGCGTCGCGGTTGCGCGAGCCGGACGGGCCCGACATCGCGCTGGTCTCGCGCCGCACGGAGAGCGGCTGGCTGGAGGAGGCCAGCATGGGCGTACTGCGCGCGCGACTCTGCCGGGACCTGCGCACAGCCGATGCGCATGGTCGTTTCCGCCTCTATTGTCCGGAAGTGCCCGGCTTGCGAAGTGCCTGCGTCAACGTCCACAGCAAGGTGATGGTCGTGGACGACCGCCTGCTGACGATCGGCTCGGCGAACCTCAGCAACCGGTCCTTCGGGCTCGATACCGAATGCAACCTGGTTATCGAATCGAACGGCGACGCCCGTATCGCGGCTTCGATCCGCGCGATGCGCGACCGGCTGCTTTGCGAACACCTGGCGGTCGCGCCCGACGTGCTGCATCAGGCGATGGCAACGCATCCCCGGCTGCATGAAGCGCTGCGCGCCCTGCATCGGACCGATAGCCGTACGCTGGAGCCGTTCACGCCGAGCGTTGCCGAAGATGTCGATGCCGTGCTGCCCGACGCCACGCTGCTCGACCCGATCGAGCCGATCGACACCGACCAGGTGATGGCCGAGTTCATCGGCCACGAGACGCGGCCGCGCGCGGCCAGCCACGTGGCCATGCTGGTGGCCTTCATGCTCGCGCTGGCCGGCGTGGTGTTCGCATGGCGCTACACGCCGTTGCGCGAGTGGACCGACTTCCGGCATCTGCTGGCGCTGATGGAACGGGTCGACGACATGCCCCTGGCCCCGCTCGTCATGATGGGCGCGTATGTCGTTGGCGGGCTGATGATGTTCCCCGTGACCGTGCTGATCGTAGTGACGGTGGTGGTGTTCGGGCCGTTGTATGGGGCCGCGGTGGCGCTGGCCGGCACGGTGCTGGGCACGGCAGCGGGCTACACGGCGGGACGCCTGCTCGGGCGCGATGCGGTGCACCGCTTTGGTGGCCGGCGGCTGAACCGGCTCAGCCAGCGGGTCGGCCAGCACGGCGTGCTGGCGATGGTGGCGCTAAGACTCGTGCCGGTGGCGCCGTTCACGCTGGTCAATCTCGTGGTCGGCGCGTCGCGCATCCGCCTGCGCGATTGCCTGCTGGGGACCGCCATCGGCATGTCGCCGGGCATCATCGTGTCGGCGTCATTGGTCGACCGCATCGCCGCCGTGGCGCACAATCCCGGCGCCGCGACATTCGCGCTGCTGGGGCTTGTGTTATTGCTGCCCGCTGGCCTGTGGCTATTCCTGCGGCGAAGACGGCAGCGCCGCACATGGGCTCGGCAAGCGCCTGCATACGGCACAGGCGCCAGCCACACGAGCGGCACGCGCGCCGCATCGAGCGAGAGGCCGCAATGAACGCGCCCACCCCGGCCGTGGCGGCCAGGCATGCCGAAATCGTGGTGGCCAGCTACAACATCCACGGCGGCGTCGGTACTGACGGGCATTTCGTACCCAAGCGGATTTGCGAAGTGCTGCGCGAACTGCGCGCCGACCTGGTCGCGCTGCAGGAGGTGGAAACCCGCGCCACCGGCTTCGACATGCTGCGCTTTCTGTCCGAACATACCGGGCTGCACGCGATACCGGGACCGACGCTGGTGCGCGAAGACGGCGACTATGGCAATGCCTTGCTGACGCGCTACCCGCCGATGGCGGTTCGGCACATCGATCTCAGCGTGAACGGGTACGAACCGCGCGGCGCCATCGATGCGCAGCTCGCCTGCAATGCGATCGAGTCCGGCACCTTCGCGTTGCGCGTGATCGCCACGCACCTCGGCCTGCGTCCCGGCGAGCGCCGTGCGCAGGTGCGCAAGCTGCTGACGGCGCTGGCCGAAGTCCCGGCCCAGCCGACCATCCTGCTGGGCGATGTCAATGAATGGTTCCTCTGGGGCCGGCCGTTGCGCTGGTTGCATGCGTATTTCGAACGCACGCCGCATGTCTCGACGTTTCCGTCGCGCTGCCCGCTGCTCGCGCTCGATCGGATCTGGACCTCGCCGCGCGCGCACCTGGTCGCGGTGGCAAGCCACCGCAGCCCGCTCGCGCGGCTCGCCTCCGATCACCTGCCGCTGCTGGCGCGCATGCAACTCAGTTCAAGGTAGGCGGGTCATGCCTGCGCGGCATCCTTCCTGGGGCGGCGCACCGCTCTGAGCTTTCCGCTGCTGCCGCCGCCACAGTAGAACTGGTCCCCGCCATCGGATTCGAGCCCGCTCACGCTGACACCCGCCGGCATCTCGAGCCGCTCCAACACTTCGCCGGAGCGAGGATCAATGCGCCGCAGATCGCTGGCTTCGCCTTCCCACGTGCCGTGCCATAGTTCGCCATCGACCCATGTGACGCCAGTCACGAAGCGGCTCGACTCCAGGGTGCGAAGCACTTTGCCGGTTTCCGGGTCAAGCTGGTGGATCTTTCGCTCGCGATATTGCCCCACCCAGAGAGATCCTTCCGCCCAGGCCAGACCAGAGTCGCCTCCGCCGCCGGGCGCGGGAATGGTGGCAAGCACGCGGCCGGTCTGTGGATCGATTTTCGCGATGCGGCTCTCGGAGATCTGGAACAAGTGCCGTCCGTCGAACGCTGTTCCCGCATGCGCGGGCAATTCGATGGCGCGCACTGTCTGTCCGCTGGCCGGATCGAGCGCGTTGAGCTTGTCGCCGGAGGCGAACCATACCTGGCGTCCGTCGTAGGTGACGCCGTGGATGGCTTCGACGCCGGGGAACGGGCCGTATTCCCGAATGATTTCCGCTGCTGATGATCGCTTCATGTTCCTGTCCTCGTCACGGGTTGATGTGCGTTTCATGCTAGCTGCCTGGCAGCGGCGCAGGGAGTAACAAGGTCGTCGCGAATCCGGGGATAGGGGGCGTCATCCAGCGACGCGCGCGGCCGTGGCCGACGGGCTGCACCTTGCCAGTTGCCGCCAGGGCATCGAGGGCGCGCTGCATGGTGCGCTGGCTGGCGCCGAGCGCAAGCGCCAGAGCTGAGCTTGACCACGACTCGCCATCGGCCAGGCAGGCAAGTACGGTGGCGTAGGCGTCTTCGACGGGAAGTGCCAGCACGGCGACATCGGTTGCATCCCGCGGCGCGAGCGCGAATCCGCGGCCAGTCGCCGTGATGTCAACCAGCGGCCCGAGCGCCGCGCGAAGCCGGCCGATCTCCACGCGCAGCCGCGCACGGTGCGAGGCATCGGAGAACTTCGTGCGGAAGGCGCGCGCGATCAGCGTGTCGCGCGGCACATCGTCCGGCCACGCTTCTCCGAGCATGCGTGCAAGGGCGAACAACACCGGGCGCCGGGCGAGCGCGACCACGCTGTCGTTTTTGCGTACGACAAGGCGACACGCATCGATCACCAGCGTTGCGGAGGCCAGCAGCGTTTCCACTTCATCGAGCTGGAGCAACCGCTCGCTGCCGCGCGCGACCAGGCGGGCCGCAGGCGTATCGAGGACGAGGGCGGCGGTTTCCACCTCGGCCATCAAGGCAGGAATGCCGGCCTGACGCGCCGCGTCGGCGGCGCGTCCGAGCGCGGCGCGGGCTGCCGTCGTCCGCAGGCGCCGGAGTGCGATGCCGGCCGCGACAAGTTCGTGTGCGGCCCGAAGGGCGGGCGGCAGGGGCGCAGCAAGATCCAGTCCGGCAAGCCGGTGTTCAGCCTCATCGAGATGGCCAGTCAGCAGCAGGCGACGGACCTGCAGATAGTGGGCATGCGCTGCGTTGGCTCGGTCGCCGTGCGCTTCCAGCGTGGCGCGCGCCGCGTCGAGCGTACGGACTGGCCAGCCCAGATCACGCGAGGCGAGGGCGATTTCGGCCTCGGCGACGATGCAACGCGCGCCTGCCACCGCCTCCTTCGGGCCGAACGCGCGTGCGGCGGCACGCAACAGTGACTTGGCCCGGGCGAAATCGCCCAGTTGCGCCATGGCGATCCCGCGGAGCGCCAGCGCCGGTGCATCGTCACGGAGGGCGACGCGGTTGAGCGCGCCGAGCGGGTCACCTGACGCCAGCGCGCGAGCGGCAGCTGTGATTAGCGAGTCCATCCGGGTTCCGCCACGCTTCTCATCTCATCGTTGGAGGTCGCGCGTAATCTAGCATGCGGCTGTCCGCCGCGTGCTGCAGGCGGCACGTGTAGTATGGGAAAGGCGGCTTGCAGCCGCCATTCCCTTTTCCTGTCTACGGAGGTAACGAAGATGACCGGCGCGGCGTACAACAAGATCGTGGTAGCGGTGGACGGCAGCAGCACGTCCACCCTGGCCCTGGATGAGGCGGTTCGGGTGGCGGGCCCGGGCGGCGCAACCGTGCTCGCGCTCTATGTCGTGGACAGTGCGACGCCGCTCTTCGATGCGGGCTTCTACGATCCAAGCGAGGTTCAGAAGGCGTTCGTAGAGAGTGGGCAGCGCGCGCTCGAAGAGGCCGCCAGGCACCTGGCCGCCGCCAATGTGAAGCACGAAACCAGGCTGGTGAGCGAAGCACCCGTACCGGGCGACATCGGTGCCTCCATCAATGAAGCGGCGCATCAGTGGGGGGCCGATTTGCTCGTGATTGGCACGCATGGGCGGCGCGGCGTGCGCCGGCTGATGCTGGGCAGCGTGGCCGAGGCGGTGATCCGGCAATCCACCATGCCGGTGCTGCTGGTGCGTGGTGAAGGCGCCGCGGCCTGAGTTACAGGGGCCGGCGGTCAGCCCGCGAAGCGGAAATGGCCGCTGCGCAGCACGATCTCGCGGGCCTCGGTCAGTTCGAACAGGCTTTCCGCCAGTTGCTCGATGCGCTGGCGATTGCTGGCAAACGCAGCCAGCAGGTCCTCCTCGCGCGGCGAACGCGCGCCGAAGTGCGCTTCGAGAGCTTCGGCTGTGACGGAATACCGGGTTGGACTACCGTTGACCGTTGCCGGGCAGGACAGCCTCAGGCTGACCGCGCAGTAGGTCGGGGTGGCGCGAGGAAACGAGACAGCGGACATGGCGTACCCCTCGTGCGGTCGACGAATCAATGACAACAGTCTAGGACATTGGTCGGCGTGGTGAAGGCGGCAAATCGACCCTCGCGTCGCTCGGACATAGCGAAACAACTGGCTCCGCTCCGCGACGGCAGAATTGGTGCGATGCGGCAAATCAGTGAATCCATGTGTCGTCCGCAACGATCTGCGGCACTGTTGCATCATCGCGAGGCAATCGCCTTAAGTTGGGGTCCGGTTCTCGATTGCGCCGACGGTCGCGACGGAAAGCCAATGACGGCGTCAGCTTTGCCAAATTTCGGGCAAAAAAAACCCGCGCAGTGTTCTGCGCGGGTTGGAATCCACCGAGGTGGTGGAGGAGACAGACTTCACTATACACGTCTTGCTGCGACGCACCAAGCAGCGATCAGGGAATGTTCTGCTTTTGACATATTGATGTTGTGTCACTACAACGAGGGCGGCCGAATTTTGCTTTTGTGCGGTGAATGCGGCGCTTTTTCCCGTTCTATCGAAACAGATACGCAGCCCCCACAGCGCAGAACAACCCAGCGACATCGGCAACGAGCGCGCATGCGAGCGCCTGCCGCGTATTGCGCACGTTGACGCTGCCGAAATAGACGGCCAGGACATAGAACGTGGTCTCGGTCGATCCCTGGATAATGGCTGCAAGCCGGCCCTGGAAGGAATCCACGCCATAGGTGGTCATCACATCCACCATCAGCCCGCGGGCGCCGGCGCCGGACAGGATCTTCATCAACCCGACGGGCAGCGCGGGCACGAACGCCGTATCCAGACCGAGCCAGGCGAAGCCGGCGGTCAGGCCGTGCATCAGAATGTCCATACAGCCGGTAGCTCGGAATAGCCCGATTGCCACCAGGATCGCAACAAGGTAGGGAATGATTTGCACGGCGACGCCGAAGCCTTCCTTGGCGCCATCAATAAAAGCTTCATAGACGTTGATGCGGCGTATGGCGCCGCACACCAGGAAGATGGTGATCAGCGAAAGAATGAAGCCGCTGCCTGCCAGGGCTGTGAGCTGGCTTACCCTGTCCGGTGACGCATGACGAAGCCAGGCCAGGAGTCCACCCAGGCCTAGCGCGGCCATGGCAAAGGCGGCGAGCACCGCCGGCCGGAACAGGTTCAGCCGTTGGACCCAGGCCACCGCCAGCAGGCCTGCCACGAACGAGCCACCGGTCGCCAACAGCGTTGGAAGAAAGATATCCGCCGCATTGAACCCGACCAGGCCTTGCTTGATCGCAATGGCCTGCCGCATGGCGATGACGGAAGTCGGGATCAGCGTCAGGCCAGCGGTGTTCAGTACGATGAACATGATCTGGGCATCGGTCGCCACCTCGGGACGCGGGTTCAGTGTCTGGAGTTCACGCATCGCGTTGAGGCCCAGCGGCGTCGCGGCGTTGTCCAGCCCGAGCAGGTTGGCCGAGACGTTCATCATCATCGCGCCCTGGGCCGGATGGCCCTGCGGCACGCCGGGGAAGAAGTGCCGCAGCAGCGGGTTGACCAGCCGCGCAAAGGCATCCACGACGCCGGCGCGCTCGCCAATGCGCATGATGCCGAGCCAGAGGCTCATGATCCCGGCCAGTCCCAAAGCGATCTCGAATGCCGTGCGGGCACTGTCAAACAGGCTGGCCAGCATCGCCGGAAACACGGCAACGTCGCCATTGGCGAGCCGTATGCACGCCGCCAGGAAGGCGGTCAGGAAGAAACCGAGCCAGACGAAGTTCAGGACCATCGGAAGTCAGGACGAAGAAAGGATGGCCGGGTCAGGTTTGCGGCCCGGACCCGGACAAGCGTCGCATCATAGCCGCGCGCCGTTGCGGGTGGCAGGATCTTCGTCAGGCGATTTGTGCGCCGCGCTCGGCGAGCAGTTCGCGCAGTACCGAGCGGTGACAGTGCGCCTCGTCTTCGCAATAGCAGCCAACGGAGAAATTGGCCTTATGCGAGAGCGCTGCCAGCAGGTCCAGCGTATGGCTGGCATCGGGCGCGGCCATCTCCTTGCGGAAATGCCTGACGAAGGTGCGCCAGGCCTTATCGTCCTCGGCGGAAAGTGCCTCGGCGACCAGTTCAGCTGAGGGCGACAGGACGGGATACCAGACGTCGTAGTAATCGCGGCTGGCAAACTCTGCCTTGGGGACGCCCCGAGGCGGGCGTCGGACCGTGCCAATGCGAAGGCCTTCATCCGCGGCGCGCGGGGAACCCAGTCGAACGATCCGGATGGTCATGGAAGTCTCCGCACGGGCAGTAGCGAGATGCTGAAGTCTTCGATGATGAATCATCGTGTCGCGCATGACAAACGCCGTGGTGTGACGCTTAGGGCGGTCGCTGTTCAGAACATCCTTATATATATACGCACTGCCATTTGGAGGGCGTCCGAACAGTGAGCGGATAGCGATCCGAACGCGCGCGTTCTCATGCTTCGTGCGCCAATTTTCTGTCGCCTGCAATTATTTTCCGGAATGGCTTGCCAAAGCCGGCGCGCGCCCGTACTATTCGCCCCCTCGCAACACAACGCGGCGCTGCAAAGCAGACGCAGCAAGGGTTGCGGGGTTGATCGGGTGGTTCGGCGGTGCGCAGTAGGCACGACGAACCGAAGCAAAAAAGATTGCTGACCTGGTTGACGAAACGAAGAAAGTGCTACATAATCTCGTTTCTCTGCTGCAGACAACGCAGTGCGCTGAACGGCAAAGCCGGCAGCGAAGTTCTTTAACAACCAAACAACCGATAAGTGTGGGCGCTGGGTAGCGGACGCACGAGGTCTTCGGGCTTCGGAGCTTCACAAGTTATACAGTGCTCGCACAGCAAAACGTGACTGGATTTTCGGATCTGGTCAGTCAGTTTTCTGAGAGTGAGCGACCGCTCGAAAGAGCGAGGGTCTTCGGACCCACACAGAGATTGAACTGAAGAGTTTGATCCTGGCTCAGATTGAACGCTGGCGGCATGCCTTACACATGCAAGTCGAACGGCAGCACGGGCTTCGGCCTGGTGGCGAGTGGCGAACGGGTGAGTAA
>NZ_JBYOJP010000016.1:0-174495 GCF_057798975.1 Cupriavidus sp. 21MJTG02-4
TTACTCACCCGTTCGCCACTCGCCACCAGGCCGAAGCCCGTGCTGCCGTTCGACTTGCATGTGTAAGGCATGCCGCCAGCGTTCAATCTGAGCCAGGATCAAACTCTTCAGTTCAATCTCTGTGTGGACCCGAAGGTCCTCGCTCTTTCGAGCGGTCGCTCACTCTCAGAAAACTGACTGACCAGATCCGAAAATCCAGTCACGTTTTGCTGTGCGAGCACTGTATAACTTTTAAGCTAAAAGACCGAAGTCTTTCGCATCCGCTATCAAGCGCCCACACTTATCGGTTGTTTGATTGTTAAAGAACTGCGCAACCGGCTTTGCCGTTTTGCGTCGCTGCGTTTGCGTCAGCAGCGAAGGAACGAGACTTTAAAGAACTTTCTTCGGTTAATCAAGCTTTTCGAGAAATTTCTTTTTCCCGGCAATTTTGCTGCCGGGTTCGTTCCTGCAACCTGCCTTCGCCTCGACGCTTTGCAGCGGAGGCTCCAACAGAAGGGAGCGGATATTAATCGCTTGCCCCCTGACTGGCAAGCCCATTTTATGAGAAGGGGAATAGGAGACTTTTTGAACACAAAAGCCCCTCTGATCTGTGATGCCTGGATTACGTCATAGCAATTGGGACGCCATTAGGTAGGTCCCCGCGCTATTGCGTCTGGTCCGAGGCTTCCGGCAGCTGCTCGACGACTGTCGTGACAATGTGCTGGACCTTGCCCTCCTCGGACACGTCCTGGCGCATCACCATGCGATTGGCCGGGCAATACCAATCCGTGACCCGCATGCTCGTCGGCTTCGTCACGATCTGCTCGCCCGCAACCACCATGGGCCCAAGGGCAGTCGTGCGTACATACTCGATTGGCACGCATTCCGACTGGCCCAGCGCGGTGCGCATGAATTGGCGCTTGCCCACTCGGCGCGATGTCACCGACACCGTCGCGTGCGGAGCGATGAGCTTGCCCGCCTCATCCCCGGAATCGCGCGAAAAGATGGTGAAGGACGCGCTGGCGTCGACGGTTTCACCAGGAAGCACGTCGCCTTCGCGCAGTGGCAGGCCTTGATACTGGTTATCAAGCAACCCCACCGCGTCAATGGTGGTCGTTCCGTAAAGACGCGCATAACGCGCCCATGCATTGACGGTTGCCTGCCCCGAGATACTGGCAGGCGCCCCGTTCGCGGCGGGTCGCAGCAGCACGCGTTGCCTTTGCTCGGTCACCACCGGCGGCCCCATCAATGCAGCCAACGCTGTCTTGGAGTGAATCTCGATGTCGGCCTGGCAGCCCGCCTCCGTCGGCAATGGCGGCCTCAGTATGGTCTTGCGGGACAGCGGCATGGTGCCGTCCGCCTCCATCTGTATGCGCGCTCCGCGTGGAAACCAGATGGTACGGCAAACGTCCTCGTGGCCTTGCACAGCGGGCTCCTCGGCCCGGGAGGACTGCGCAGTGGCTGCAAGAACGCCGGTAACCAGGCAGACCAGGCCGCGCCGGGACTGACGCTTCAGCAAGGATATACGCGCATTTCGCATAGTCGGGATACCCGTTGAATGCAAGCCTGAACGCGTCAGGACGTCAGGATTCGATCCGGTTGCGACCGCCCTTCTTGGCACGGTACAGCGCCAGGTCACTGCGCGACAACGGGGCTTCGGCATTGGCATCCGCCGCCGTCAGGAGCGTGACACCAATGCTGACCGTCAGGTCGATCCGCTGGTCCTGCTCGATCAGCGGGTACTCGGCAATACGCTGCTGGATCCGTCCTGCCACGCCAATCGCGCCACGCAAATCGGCACCATCGAGCAGGATCCCGAATTCCTCGCCCCCGAGGCGCCCCGCCATGTCGTCGGGCCGCAAATGCGCGCGCAGGATGCTGCCGAAGTGACGCAGCGCGCGATCCCCGACCCCATGGCCCCAGCGGTCGTTGATCGACTTGAAATGGTCGAGATCGCACATCATGAGCGCCACGCTGGCGCCGCGGCCGATCTGCAGGCTGGCGAGCCGCGCCTCGATTTGCATCATGAAATGCCGCCGGTTCGGCAACCCGGTCAGGCTATCGATGGTCGCAAGTTCCTGCAGTTCCGCTTCGATGCGCTTGCGCTCGGTCACGTCCGTGATGAAGCCATGCCACAGGGTGCTGCCATCGGGCAAGCGCTGCGGCCTGGCATCGCCCTGGCGCCAGCGCAGACCCTGCATCGGCAACTGCACTCGATACTCCAGATGCCATGGCGAGAGGTGGGCGGCTGAAGCACCAAACGAGGCCTGATAAGCAGCCAGATCGGCAGGATGAATCAACGCATCGATGCACGACGCATCCGCTGCCACCTGGGCCGGCGTCAGCTCGTATATATCCCTGATACCCGCGCTGGCGTAGGAGAAATACGACCGTCCCTCGGGCATGGCGCGGTACTGGAACACCAGCCCCGGCACTTCGTTCGTCAGGTTCGTGACCAGGTTGACGGCCTCGCGCAGGCTCTCCGACATCGTGCGCAGCGAAGTGATGTCGGTGGTCGTGCCTACCATGCGCAACGCCTGACCGGTACTGTCGCGGTCGACGACCTTGCCGCGGCTGCAGATCCACTTGTAGCTGCCATCGCGGCAGCGGATCCGGTGTTCGACCTCATAGCTGTCGCTCTGACCGTCGAAATGGGCCTGCATCGTCGCCTTGACGTACTCGAGGTCGTCGGGATGAAGACGCAAGTAGCTGTCCTCGAT
Organism: Cupriavidus sp. 21MJTG02-4; assembly: GCF_057798975.1. Lineage (NCBI taxonomy): Bacteria > Pseudomonadati > Pseudomonadota > Betaproteobacteria > Burkholderiales > Burkholderiaceae > Cupriavidus > Cupriavidus sp. 21MJTG02-4. The sequence goes on from NZ_JBYOJP010000016.1 coordinate 2,700, forward strand.
CCGGCTCGACACCTCCCAGTCGGCATAGCCGAGCATGGATTTCCAGCCGCTTGAGTAGTGGATTTCGCCCGTTGCCACGTTCCGGTCCCAGATGCCGGTGCCGCTGCCCGCAATGGCAAGCGCAAGCAGCCGTTCCCGCTTGCGCAGCGATTCGAACTCTTCCCCGAAATGTCCCGTGGTCCGGGAAACGGCCGTCGGTGCGTCTGCGGATGTCGGCGGTGCAAGCATACGGGCGGTCCGGGATGCGATCTGAGCGCGAGTATACATTGGCCGATCCGCCACTTGGGAGTGTTGCGCGCTAGCCTTGCGTCACATGGCGATTCAATTGTTGTCTTACCCAGAATCCTGACCAGAGGTATACTGCTAGGTTGCCGCAGCGAGTCCCGGGGTATCGGGTGAGGCTGTATTCGGGGGCCGTCCGCGCTTCGGGGTCCTGATTGGCGCCGTATCGAATGCAGGGCTTTGCGCCCTTGTGGTTGGTGTGGCGGGCAAGATGGGGCGCAAACAGATCGTGAACGTCGGGATTGCTCCCGGCCCATCCAGGCCTTTGCAAGCGCACCCGACATGCTGCAACGCAACAAACACTGTAGAATATACGCCCCCTGCTCACGGACAACACGGCCTTTTTGGCTCATCGCCACGCCCAATGCCGATCCGATGCCTTGACAGCAGGCCAGAAAACGCACGCAATGCGTGCACGCTGCAATCAAAACGCGATTCACGAAGGAAACAGCAGTAGATGACGAGCGGTCCACAACGAACGGCTGCCAAAGGCCGCGATGCAGGTACAGTCAAAGCCCTTGGCGCCTCGGCGGAATCCATGTCGCCGGACGAAGTCAACGCGCGCAGCCAGCAGTTGCGTGCCCTGATCCAGCTGGGAAGGCAGCGTGGGTATCTGACCCACGCGGACATCAGCGACCATCTGCAAGAGAACTTCACCGACACGGCGGCGATGGAAAGCATCGTCACCACGTTCGCCGAAATGGGCGTGAAGATCTTCGAGCAGACGCCCGATGCCGAGACGCTTCTGCTCAGCGACAACGCGGTGGTGGCGTCCGACGACCAGGCCGATGAAGAGGCCGAGGTCGCGCTGTCGACCGTGGACTCGGAGTTCGGCCGGACCACCGATCCGGTGCGCATGTACATGCGCGAAATGAGCTCCGCTACGCTGCTGACGCGCAAGGAAGAGGTCGAGCTCGCCAAGCGGATCGAGGAAGGCCTGAACAATATGGTGCATGCCATCTCGGCCTGCCCGTCCACGATCGCGACCATCCTCGAACTGTCGGGCCGCGTCGCCAGCGGTGAAATGGGCATCGACGACCTGGTCGATGGCCTGAGCGACGAAACCGGCGCCGATGTCACCGTGAGCGCCAGCGCTGACGACAGCGACGACGACAGCGCCGACGCCTCGGACGATGGCGATGGCGACGAGGACGACGACGACGCCGACGACGGCAACAGCGCGCAGCAAAACGCTGAAGCCGACCTCGCCAAGCTGCGCGACGAATGCCTGAAGCGCTTTGCCCGCGTTGCGGAGCAGTTCGAGCGCATGCAGCAGGAAAACGCGACCAACGGCACGGACTCGAAAGGCTTCGTCACCGCCCGCGATACCGTGCGTGAAGAACTGCGCACGATCCGCTTCACCGCGAAAACCATCGAACGCCTGTGCGCCGACGTCCAGAGCATGGTCGACGATGTCCGCGTGGTCGAGCGCCAGGTGGTCCAGCTGCTGGTCGATCGTTGCGGCATGGATCGCGAGGATGTCATCGCGCGCTTCCCGGGCAACGAGACCAACCTGAACTGGGGCCGCGACCTCGCCGCCGCATCGCGCCCGTACAGCGCTGCCGTGGCGCGCGCGCTGCCCGACCTGGAAGCCCATCAGCAAAAGCTGATCGACATCCAGGCCCGCGCGATCCTGCCGCTGGCCGAGCTGAAGGCGGTGAACCGCAAGATGCTGGCCGCCGAGCGCCAGATGCGCCAGGCCAAGCACGAAATGACGCAGGCCAACCTGCGCCTGGTGATCTCGATCGCCAAGAAGTACACGAACCGCGGCCTGCAGTTCCTGGACCTGATCCAGGAAGGCAATATCGGCCTGATGAAGGCCGTGGACAAGTTCGAGTACCGCCGCGGCTGGAAATTCTCCACGTACGCGACCTGGTGGGTGCGCCAGGCCGTGACGCGCGCGATTGCCGACCAGGCCCGGACGATCCGCGTGCCGGTCCACATGATCGAGCAGATCAACAAGCTCAACCGCCTGTCGCGCGAGCTCATGCAGCAGACCGGCAAGGAACCCGATCCGGCCGTGCTCGCCGAGCGCATGGACATGCCGGAGGAGAAGATCCGCGCGATCATGAAGATCGCCCGCGAACCGGTCTCGATGGAAACGCCGGTGGGTGAAGACGGTGACACGAGCCTGGGCGACATGATTGCCGACTCGGACACCGCAACGCCGGCCGACGCCGCGCTGCAGGCCAGCCTGCGCGAAGTCGTGCGCGAAATGCTCGACGAACTGACGCCGCGCGAGGCCAAGGTGCTGCGCATGCGCTTCGGCATCGACATGGCGACCGACTACACGCTGGAAGAAGTCGGCAAGCAGTTCGATGTGACGCGCGAGCGGATCCGCCAGATCGAAAGCAAGGCCATGCGCAAGCTGCGCCACCCGAGCCGCGCCGATCAGCTGATCACCTATCTGCGCGACGCGTGATCGGCACCCCGGCGGCCACCTTGCGGACAGCAGCGTGTGCCCGCCCGGGATAAAAATGACTGCCGGCAGCCCTTGGGCTGCCGGTTTTCACATGTTCCGCCTCCTTTGCGCAACTTCACGCGCTCGCTTGCGGGTGGCTGGTACATGGCCAAACGACCGGCTGACATATTGGTTGGTGCAAAATTCCAGCTGGAATGCTTGAGATTCGCCACGCGGTTCGCGCCGTGACGTTCCGATGCATCGGTCCGCGTGTTCCATCCGCTGCTCGCCGTGGCCGCAGGACAGCTCGTCCTTCAACAGAGCACACAGGAGTTTTTCCATGACTGACTCGAACATCCCATTCTTCGGCAGGATTTCGCTTGCCATAAGCACCTTCTTTGCGATCCTGGGCGACGGCAAGCTCGCCGCGGATGTGCGGCGCCTGCGTACCGGCGGATTCCCCGCCGCTGCCCCGGCCCCCGTGGCAGCGCCTGTACCGGCTCCGGCTCCGGCTCCCGCTCCGGCACCGGCTTTGAAAGAAGCGAGTCCCGTGGCGGCGCTGCAGCTGCTGGGCCTGCTCCAGCGCGATGCGCGATTCATCGACTTCGTCGAGGAAGACATCGCCGGCTATACCGATACCGAGATCGGCGCCGCCGCGCGGCTGGTGCACGACGGCTGCCGTGGCGTCCTGCGCGAGCATTTCACGATCCGTCCGGTACGCGACGAAGCCGAGGGCAGCCGCGTCACGCTGGCTGACGGCTTCGACGCGACCGCCGTCCGCCTGACAGGCAACGTGGTCGGCAGCGCGCCGTTCCACGGCAGCCTCAGCCATCGCGGCTGGAAGGCCGAAGAAGTGCGCTTGCCGCGCCTGGCCGAGCGCCATGACGCCACCGTCATCGCCCCTGCCGAGGTGGAACTATGAGCGACGCACGCTATGCCATCGGCATCGACCTGGGCACCACGCACAGCGCCCTCTCCTACGTCGACCTGAGCGTCAGCGACGGCGAGAAAACGACTCAGCATGTCTTGCCGGTCCCGCAGCTCACCGGCCCCGGCGCCACGGAAGCGCGGGATCTCCTGCCTTCGTTTCTCTACCTGCCGCACGCGAGCGAACTGGCGCCCGGCGACCTGGCGCTGCCGTGGAACGCCACGCGTGAATTCGCGGTCGGCGAACTGGCCCGCAGCCGTGGTGCCGGCACGCCGATCCGCCTGGTATCGAGCGCGAAAAGCTGGCTGTGCCACCCGGGCGTGGACCGCCGCGCCGCCATCCTGCCCAACGATGCGCCGCCCGAGGTGCCGCGTATCTCGCCGCTCGACGCGTCGGTGCGCTACCTGACGCACCTGCGCGAGGCGTGGGACCATGCGCATCCCGACGCGCCGTTCGCCGAACAGGACGTCACGGTGACGATTCCCGCCTCGTTCGACCCGGCCGCGCGCGAACTGACCGCGGAGGCCGCCGCCGCGGCGGGCTATGCGCGCATGACCCTGCTCGAAGAACCGCAGGCCGCGCTCTACAGCTGGATCGAAAAAAGCGGCGGCCAGTGGCGCAAGCAGGTGAACGTTGGCGACATCATCCTCGTGGTGGACGTCGGCGGGGGCACCACCGACCTGTCGCTGATCGCGGTGATCGAGCGCGATGGCAACCTGGAGTTGCATCGCGTCGCCGTCGGCGAGCATATCCTGCTCGGTGGCGACAATATGGACCTGGCGCTGGCCCACGTGGTGGCGCGCAAGCTCGCGGCGCAAGGTACGCAGGCCGATCCATGGCAGCTGCGCGCACTGACCTATGCCTGCCGCGCCGCCAAGGAAACGCTGCTCACCGATCCGACCACCGATACGGTGCCGCTGGTCGTGCCGAGCCGTGGCTCCAAGCTGATCGGCGGCTCGATCCGCACGGACCTGACCCGCACCGAGCTGACCCAGATCATCCTGGAAGGCTTCTTCCCGCAAGTCGATGCATCGGCCCGGCCGGTGAGCCGCGCGCGCGTCGGCCTGACGCAGCTCGGCCTGCCCTATGCGCAGGATGCTGCGGTCACGCGGCACCTTGCTGCGTTCCTCGGCCGCCAGGTCGGGGCGCTCGCGCAACTCGAAGGCATGCAGGCCACGCAGCCGGCGGACGCAACCTTCCTGCATCCGACCGCGGTCCTGTTCAACGGCGGCGTGTTCAAGTCCGGTCTGCTGGCCGACCGCATCCTGCAGACGCTGAACGGCTGGCTCGCTTCGGAAGGCGCTGCGCCGGCACGCCTGCTAGGCGGCGCCGAGCTGGACCTGGCCGTGGCGCGCGGCGCCGCTTACTACGGCTATGTGCGGCGCGGCAAGGGCGTGCGCATCCGTGGCGGCACGGCGCGCTCGTATTACATTGCCGTGGAATCGTCGATGCCCGCGGTGCCGGGCTTCGAGCCGCCGATCCAGGCGCTGTGCGTGGCGCCGTTCGGCATGGAGGAAGGCACCGACGCCGAACTGCCGCCGCAGGAATTCGGCCTGGTGGTCGGCGAACCCGTTCACTTCCGCTTCTTCGGCTCGTCGGTGCGCCGCCAGGACCAGGTCGGCGCCCTGCTGGACTTCTGGAGTGCCGAGGAACTGCAGGAACTGGAGGAAATCCAGGCCACCCTGCCGGCCGATGGCCGCACGCCCGGCGACGTGGTGCCGGTCAGGCTGCACGCGCGCGTGACCGAAGCCGGCACGCTGGAACTCGAAGCCGTGCCGAGTGGCGGCACCGAGCGCTGGAAGGTCGAATTCGACGTGCGCGGCGGCGCGGATGCCTGAACCGTGGCCACAAACCAGCAATGAAGCGATGAAGCGGTACACCGTCGGCATTGACCTCGGCACCAGCAATACCGTGGTGGCCTATGCGGAGACAGGATCGGATGACATCCGCGTCTTCGACATCGACCAGCTCGTGGGCCTCGGCGAAGTCGCCGCGCGCCCCTTGCTGCCTTCGGTCCGCTACCACGCGGCGCCGGGTGAAATCAGCGGCGACGACCTGCAACTGCCGTGGCAATCCGCCGCCAGCGCTGCCGCGCGCCGCACGGTGTTCGGCCGGCTGGCGGCCACGCTCGGCGCTCAGGTGCCTGGCAGGCTCGTGGCCAGTGCCAAGAGCTGGCTGTCGCATGCCGCGGTCGACCGCACCGCGCCCATCCTGCCCTGGGGCGCGGACGAGGAAGTCGGCAAGATCTCGCCGGTCGCGGCCAGTGCCAGCTACCTTGGCTACGTGGCTTCGGCGTGGAACCACCATTTTCCGGATGCAAGGCTGGAAGACCAGGACGTAGTCCTGACCGTGCCCGCGTCGTTCGACGAGGGGGCGCGCGCGCTGACGCTGGAAGCCGCGCGCATGGCCGGCCTGCCGGCGTTGCGCCTGCTCGAGGAACCGCAGGCCGCGCTCTACGACTGGCTGTTCCATCATCGCCAGACACTGGACGCGGACCTCTCGCAAACCCGGCTCGTCCTGATCTGCGACGTGGGCGGCGGCACGACCGACCTCACGCTGATCCGCGTCGACATGCAGGACGGGCAGCCGCAGCTGACGCGGATCGGCGTGGGTAACCACCTGATGCTCGGCGGGGACAATATGGACCTGGCGCTGGCGCACATGGCCGAGGCACGCCTGGGTCCCACGCAGGCGCGCTTGTCCGCGTCGGGCCTGTCCCAGCTGGTGGCGCGCTGCCGCGCGGCGAAAGAACGACTGCTCAGCGCGCAGGCGCCGGAAGCGGTCACGGTCACGCTGCTCGGCGCGGGCGCCAAATTGATCGGCGGCGCACGCTCGGTGGAAGTGACGCGGCACGAAGTCGAACAACTCGTCGTCGATGGCTTCTTCCCCAAGGTGTCATCGAGCGAGCGCCCGGGACGCGCGCGCGGCGCCATTGTCGAATTCGGGCTGCCGTATGCGTCGGATCCGGCCGTGACGCGACACGTAGCGGCCTTTCTCGGCCAGCACGCGGCGCAGTCGCGCTCGGCGCTGGACCTGCCGCAGACGCAGGACGATGCCTTGCCAATGCCGGACACGCTCTTGCTCAACGGCGGCGTGTTCCGGGCCGAGGCGCTTGCGCGGCGCATCGCCGATACCCTGGGCAACTGGCGCGGTTCGCCGCTGAACGTCCTGCACAACGCCGATCCCGATGTCGCCGTGGCACGCGGCGCGGTGGCCTATGCGCGCGCGCGTTCGGGACAGGCACCACGCATCGGCGGCGGCTCGCCGCGCAGCTACTTCCTGATGCTCGAAGACGGCGCGTCCGGCAAGCAAGGTATCTGCCTGCTGCCGCGCGGCACCGAGGAAGGCCAGGAGATCCACCTCAAGGACCGGACGTTCGCGTTGCGCCTCGGGCATCCGGTGCAGTTCCATTTGGTCTCGTCGGTCGCCGACAGCGCCTACCGGCCCGGCGAACTGGCCGATCTGGCGAGCGCGGACTTCGTTCGCCTGCCGCCGATCGCCACCGTCGTGCAGCCACGCGGGGCCAGCGGGCCGAAGGAAACGCCGGTACAGATCACGACATCGCTGACCGAGGTCGGCACGTTGGAAGTCCACTGCCATGAGATCGCCGATACGTCGCAGCGCTGGCGGCTCGAGTTCCAGCTCCGCGGCAATGAGGCGCCCGCCCCGGCGCCCACGGCGGAAACGCTCCACCCTTCCCTGCCACAAGCCATCGAGATCATCGACCGCACCTTCGGCGCACGTTCGCAAGGCGTCGATCCGAAGGAGGTCAAGCGGCTGCGCGCGCAACTCGAACAGTCGCTCGGGGCGCGCGAGCAATGGGACAGTGCGCTGCTGCGCGAACTGTTCGCAGCCTTCTGGGAGCGTGCCAGGCGCCGTCGCCGCACCGCCGACCATGAACGCCTGTGGCTGAACCTGGCGGGCTACTGCGTGCGGCCGGGCTTTGGCTATCCGCTCGACGCATGGCGCGTCGAGCAGCTCTGGTCGCTGTATGACCAGGGCATCCAGTACGTCAACGAGACGCAGAACTGGTCGGAATGGTGGACGCTGTGGCGCCGCGCGGCCGGCGGTCTCGATGAAAGCGCGCAGCTGCGCCTGCTCGACGACATGGCGTTCTCTCTGCAGCCTCCCGGCAGTGGGCACTACAAGAAGCCGGCCGGTCCGACGCGTTCCGGTTACGCCGACATGGTGCGCCTGGCCGGCTCGCTCGAAAACATTGCCGCCGACCGCAAGATCGAAGTCGCCGAATGGCTGCTGAAGCGCCTGCGCAAACCCTCTGAAAACAACCAGAGCTGGTGGGCCGTGGGCCGGATCGGTGCACGCCGGCCGTTCTATGGCAGCGCCCATGGCGTCGTGCCGGCCGAGGTCGCCGCGCAATGGGTGGAGGCGATCCTTGCGCTCGACTGGAAGAGGGTAGAACCGGCCGCCTTCGCCGCCACGCAGATCGCACGCATGACCGGCGACCGCACGCGCGACCTGCCTGACGAAACCCGCGCAGCCGTCGTGCGCCGGCTTGAATCCGCCAACGCGCCGCAAAGCTGGATCGCGATGGTGCGCGAGGCCGTGGAACTCGATGCAGCGGATGAAGGACGCGTCTTCGGCGAAGCGCTGCCGGCCGGCCTGAAGCTGATCGGCGGCGCTCCCTGACTTAGCGTTGCCTGCGGCAGCACGCCAGGCGCGGCAGCACCCATGCCGCGCCTGGCGGATAATGCTGCATCTTCGAACGCCTCCGCATCACCCATGCACGCAAGCGCCACCGGCACCAGACGCCTGGACTGGACCACACTGTTCCTGCTTACCTTTCCGCCGCTGAGCTGGGCCGGCAATGCCATTGTCGGCCGCCTGGCAGCCGGCACGGTACCCCCGGTCACGCTGAACTTCGTGCGCTGGTTGCTGGCGGGCCTGCTGCTGGCGCCTTACGCCTGGCGCGGCGTCATCGAACACCGCGAGACGCTGCGCCGCCATGCGGGCGTGATCGTCGCGCTGGGCATGCTGTCGATCGCCAGCTATAACGCGCTCCAGTACCTGGCGCTGACCACCTCGACGCCGATCAACGTGACGCTGATCGGCGCGTCAACGCCACTGTTCCTGCTGGTGATCGGCGCCACCTGCTTCCACGAGAAGATGAAGCCCTGGCATGTCGCCGGCGCGCTGCTGTGCCTGGTGGGTGTGTCGTTCGTGCTGGTGCGCGGCGAGATCGGCCGCCTGGCGCAGCTCGATTTCGTCGCCGGGGACCTGTTCATGCTGGCCGCCACCATCGCGTGGAGCGCCTACACGTGGCTGCTGCGCAAGCGGCGTCCCGACCTGCCGCTGCCCGTGCTGCTGTTCGCGCAGATCGTCACCGGCCTGGTGGTGAGCGCGCCCGTGACCGCGTGGGAACTGATGACGCTGGACCAGCCTTTGCAATGGAGCGGCAAGGTCGCAGCCATCCTGCTCTATGTGGCCACCATTCCTTCCCTGCTCGCCTACTTCGCCTGGGACCGCGCCATCGCCCGCGCCGGTGCCGAGCTGCCGGTCTTCTTCATCTCGCTGACGCCGGTGTTCGCGGCGCTGCTTTCCACGCTGTTGCTCGGTGACTGGCCGCGCTGGTATCACGCGGTCGGGCTCGTGACCATCGGGGCCGGCATCTGGCTGGCGCAGCGGCGCTGAACCTTCGAATCGGGTCATCATGAAGACGACGTTCGCTCCACCGGAGCAACTGGCCATGCTGGCCTATCTGGGCCGCTGGCTGTTTCTCGGCGCACTGGTCGGCATCCTGTCCGGCGCCGGCTCGGCCGCGCTGCTGCTCGCGCTCGACTGGGCGACGAATACGCGCCATGCGCATCCGTGGCTGCTCTGGCTGCTGCCGCTGGCCGGGCTGGCGGTCGGGTTGATCTACCACTACATGGGACAGTCCGTCGAAGGCGGGAACAACCTGCTGATCGATGAAATCCACGACCCGAAGCGCATTGTGCCGAAACGGATGGCGCCGATGATCCTGCTCGGCACCGTCATCACGCACCTGTTCGGCGGCTCCGCCGGCCGTGAAGGCACGGCCGTGCAGATGGGCGGCAGCTTTGCCGACACCCTCACGCGGCTGTTCCGCCTCGGCAAGGACGCGCGCCGCATCCTGCTGATGTCCGGGATCAGCGCCGGCTTTGCCTCGGTGTTCGGCACGCCGCTGGCGGGCGCGGTGTTCGGGCTGGAAGTGCTGGCCATTGGCCGCCTGCGCTATGACGCCATCCTGCCGTGCTTCATCGCGGCCATCGTCGGGGACCTCGTGCCGCCGTGGCTTGGCGTCCACCATACGATCTATGCCATTCCCCTGGTTCCGCAGATGGGACTGCTGACGCTGGCTGCAGCCATCATGGCCGGCATTGCCTTCGGCATCACCGGCATGGTGTTCGCGGAAAGCACGCACCGGCTGTCCCGCGCGCTCAAGCGCACCATCACGTTCGGGCCGCTGCGCCCGTTCCTCGGCGGCTGCGTGGTGGCAGGGGCCGCCTTGCTGCTTGGCACGGACAAGTATCTCGGCCTCGGCATCCCGACCATCGTCGACGCGTTCCGGCAGCCGCTGCCGGCCTACGACTTCGCGGGCAAGATCGCCTTCACGGTGGCAACCCTCGCCTCCGGCTTCAAGGGCGGCGAAGTCACCCCGCTGTTCTACATCGGCGCGACGCTGGGCAATGCGCTCGGCTATGTCCTGCCGCTGCCCTTCCCGCTACTGGCGGGACTGGGCTTTGTCGCGGTATTCGCCGGTGCCGCCAATACGCCGATCGCCTCGACCATCATGGCGATCGAACTGTTCGGACCGGAGGTCGGCACGTTTGCCGGCATTGCTTGCGTCGTGAGTTACCTGTTCTCCGGGCATACCGGCATCTACCACGCCCAGCGCGTCGGGCACGCGAAACGCCTGCGCGTGCCGGAAGGCTTGCGGCTCTCGGAAGTGGACGCCTACCGCAAGCAACAGAAAAAGGCTTCCGCCGAGGAACAGGATTGACCGGATGATGGGGCTGGCCGCGGGCGAGCGTTATCGCTCCCCACGCCTTCCTTCAGAAGGGAGCATGCTGTGGTATGGCGCTGAAGGGGGAACCATGGAGCGCGGCTATCAGGTCACTTTCTATACCCAGCATGACCGCAGGCACGGCGACAAACGGCTTGCTGAATGGCTGATGGACACGCTCCGGGAGATGGGTATCACCGGAGCCACCATGATGGTCTGTTCGGAAGGCCTCGGGCATGACCACGAACTCCATCGCTACCACTTCCGGTCCCCGCATGACCAGCCGGTCGAAGTCTGCGTGGTGGTCAGCGAAGCGGATTGCGAACGCGTGTTTCGCCGGCTCGATGACGAAGACGGCCTGGCGCTGTTCTACGCGCGCACGCCGGTCGAGTTTGGCAATGCCGGGGGAAGCCAGGGGTGAATCGCCGATCCGTGAGCCGCAGCATCGCTGCGGGGGGCGAGTAGACTGAATGCAGGATCCTTTTCCGCATGGCAATGCGATGGGAGAAGATCGTGCATGGCTATCAAGTCACTCTCTATACAGTCGAGAACCGCCGGCACCACGGCAAGCAGCTCTCCCACTGGCTGCTCGAAATCATGCGCGAGATGAACTTCCGGGGCGCCACCCACCTGGTCGCCGCGGAAGGCATCGGGCACGATCACCGCTTCCATAGCTGGCACTTCGTCGAGCTGGCCGACCGCCCCGAAGAAATCACGATGATTGCGACCGAGTCTGAGATGCAGGCGCTGTTCGACCGCCTTGCCGCCGAAGACGTGCATGTGTTCTACGCGAAGTTTCCGGTGGAGTTCGGCTTCCTCGGCAAGGCGGCGCCAACCGCCGACGCATCGCCCCGAAGCCATTCCTGACGAGACATTGCGTGCGGATGAGGCCGGATGGCCTGGCCCTTCCCAGCCCCTGCAGGAGACAACCATGAAGAAAGAGAGAAAGACGGCCCGCCAGATCCTGTCGGACAAGCCCCGCGAAGTCATTGCGGTCGGCCCCGATGATTCCGTGCTGGCCGCGCTGGCGCTGATGGCCGACAAAGACATCAGCACCGTGCTGGTCATGCAGGGCGACAGGCTGGCCGGCATCGTTTCGCAGCGTGACTATTCGCACAAGGTCGAACTGGCGGGCCGCCGTGCCGATGAGACCAGGGTTCGAGAGATCATGACGACGCAGGTGGTCTGCGTCTCGCCGGCGCATACCTGCGAGCAATGCCTTGCGTTGATGCATGCGAAGCGCATCCGGCATCTCCCTGTCATGGAGTCCGATCGTGTCGTCGGCGTAGTGTCGAGCCACGACGTGCTGGAAGAACTGTTCCGGGAAGACGAACACCTGCTCAAGGAGCTCGAGCACGACATGCTTAACCTGACCATCGACACCGGCGGGTGCTACTAGCCAACGCTACGTGGGCAGATCAGGCATGCGCGGTGAAAAACGGCCGTAGTCGATCACGCCATCGCGCCCGGTCAGGATCGTGGCCTCGGGAATCTCCTGCCATACGCCCTGCACATCGATCAGCGGCTCGGACAGCACCAGGAAGGCATCGTCGCCGGCCGCGATGATGCGCGGATCATCGGGATACAGCGCGCGCAGCTGGCGGAACGAGGTGCTGTGGAACAGCGAGCGCGACGCCGACTCGCTGGAGTAGCGCACCGCAACCACTTGCTGGCCGTCGGTCACGCACACCGTCATATTGAGCGGATGCTCGACGCCATAGCGATGGCCGACCTCTTCGATCAGCCCGGCCATCTGCTCCAGCGCAGCGCGGGGATCGCGCTCCAGCCCGAAGGTCAGCGCGAGATAGAACATGATCTCGGAGTCCGTGGAGCCTTCGATCCAGCGGAACAGCTGCGGCGACACGGCCATCATCAGGTCGCGCCGAATCAACGGAAAATCGCGAATCAGCCCGTTATGGACGAACAGCCAGCGGCCGAAGCGAAACGGATGGCAGTTGGTTTCCTGCGTCGGTGTGCCGGTCGCAGCACGCACATGGGCGACGAACAGCGGCGCGCGCACGGCCCGCGCGGTCTCGCGCAGGTTGGTATCGCTCCAGGCCGGATGCAGGCAACGGTAGCGGAACGGCACCTCGGACTGGCGTCCATACCAGCCCACGCCGAACCCGTCGCCATTGGTCGTGGTGTGACCGAGCCGGGCATTCAGGCTCTGGTCGATCAGCGAGTGTTCCGGCTGGAACAGCACCGCTTCGAGCGGAACGGATCGGCCTGAGTAAGCCAGCCAGCGGCACATGGTGCTCCTCCTCTGAATAACGGGTGCGGTGCCTCCCGGCCCACACTCCAGTTTTAGGACGGCAATGCCCGAACGGCAAAGTGCGGAGGAACGCGCCATGCCCGGCGCGGATCTTCCGGAGGGCCGGTCCGTTCAGCTTTCGGCCGCCGGGCTTGCCTTGCGGCGCCCGCCGCTAGCTCGCGCGGCGCCACGCGCAGGAGAAAGCAGTGGGCGCGGGCCGCAGGCTTGTGTGCGAGAGATCACATGTGTCGGATATTCATTTGGTAAACGCCAGGGCGGACGAAGTATTCAGTCCACGCTTGAGCAAATTGAGCGAGCGAACGGCCCATGGTCAGCCCTTAGTCGGCTATCTGCGCCTGGACGCGTCCGGTCCGCTCAGTCTTTGCTGTTATCGCTGCCATCACTGCCATGACTGCTGTCGCTGCCTTCGACCTGATCGCCGGGCAGCGCTGGCGCCCTCTGCTCGTCGTCCCGTTCGCCCGGCGCTTCCTCCTGGCCGTCGCCCTGGTTTTCCTGCGGGGTTGTTGCCGAACTGCCGGCCTTGCGCCGCCGTCCGCCGTCGCGTTCACGCGGCGCAACGCGCAAGGTGGCCAGCAACTGGCGCGCGAGCGCCGCTTCCGCTTCGCCGCGCTCGGCCCGGCGCTGCGCCGCCCCGAGTTCCGCCTGGACGGTCTCCAGGTCGCCCGCGGCCTTGCGCTGCGCCTGCTCGGCCAACCCGAGCCGATCGGCCAGCGCCGCCGCCTGCGCTTCCAGCTTTGCGCGGCCCTCCGCCTGCGCCACGGCGGCATCGCGCGCCTCGCTGCGTGCCGCCGCCAGCTCCGTACGCAGGTCGTCGGCCGTGCGCTCGCCCTTCTGGCGCGCTGTACGTTCCTGGTCCAGTTCGCGCAGTGCGCGCCGTTCGCTGGCTTCCGCCCGTTCCTGGGCGATCTGCACCTGCTCGCGCGCACGCTCCAGTTCCGCCGAGAACTGCTTGCGCAGATCCGCCAGTTGCCGGCCAGCCGCCTCCAGTTCGGCACGGCCGGCATCCAGCCGCGCCTGCGTCGCGGCATGCGCCTGGCGCTCCGCGGCCAGTTCGGCCTGCACGGCGTCATGGGCCTGCCGCGCCTCGCCCAACTGCGCCGAGATCGCCATCGCGTCTTCGCGCGCGGCGGCGGTCTCGGCACGTGCGGCGTCGCGCTCCGCCTCGGCGGCAGCCGCTGCGTCGCGCGCTTCGGCCCGCAGCGCGGAGAGCGCGTTGCTGGCGGCGTCGTTGGCGGCTTGCCAGATGGTCTTGACTGCCTCCGCGGCGACTTCCTTGAGCGAATCAGGCAGGTCGGGGTGATCGATCGTGACGCGCGTGCGCCCGCGCAACTCCTGCCAGAACTGCTGAAGCACCTCCGCCGGCGTGCCCATGCTGCCCTTGCGCACCAGGCTATAGAGCTTGTTGGCTGTCGGCGTCACGCCGTAACGGAAGAACAGGAGCCCGCAAACCTCGCGGTACAAGGCGCGCGTTTCAGGAAAACGCGCGCGCAACTCGGCGAGGTCCGCCTGCAATGTGGCGTCGCTCAGGTTCAGGTCGGAAGTTGCCATGGGCAGCGAAGATGAAATCTATTTAGTAAAATATTACTACGTATTCCGTAATAAATAAAATTCCTTTGGGATTTATTTAGACATAAGTTTTCTTATGTCTATAATTACGTCGAAATCACATTTCCAACTTGCCTCTCGCCATGAATTCCGCCCTGGATACCCGCGGTCCGGTCGCTCACGCCCTTCTCGCCGTGCTGCCTGTGCCGATCGAACGCCTGCGGCTGCCCGCCGAGCTTTCCGGCACGCAGGGCACGAACCGTTCCCCGGCGCGCGGCGCGCAGATTGCCGCCTCCGATGACCTTGCCGCCATCGCCGCCTGGCTCGCACGCTACGCCAATAGTCCGGCCACGCTGCAGGCCTACCGGCGCGAGATCGAGCGGCTCGTGCTCTGGGCGACGCTGCAACGCGGCAAGCCGCTTTCCTCGCTGACGCATGAGGATCTGCTGGCGTACGAGCACTTCCTGTCCGACCCCCAACCCGCCGCGCGCTGGGTACTGGCCGGCCAGAAGAAGCTGGCGCGCAGCCATCCGGACTGGCGCCCCTTTGCCGGACCGCTGTCGCCATCCAGCATGCGACAGGCCATGGTGATCCTGAACGCCTGTTTCGCGTGGCTCACTGAAGCGGGCTACCTGGGCGGCAATCCGCTATCGCTGGCCCGCCGCCGGCGTGGTCCCAACCAGGCGCGGATCACCCGCTACCTCAGCCATGCGTTGTGGGATGCCGTCAAGGATGCGATCGAAGCCATGCCCACGGACACCGACCGCGAGCGCCTGCACGCGGCGCGCTGCCGCTGGCTGTGCACGGTGCTCTATCTGGGCGGCTTGCGCGCCGCGGAAGTCGCGAGTACGACCATGGGCGCCTTTTTCTGCCGGCGTGACGCCCAGGGCATCGAACGCTGGTGGCTGGAAGTCACCGGCAAGGGCAACAAGCCCCGGCTGGTTCCCGCGACCGACGAGTTGATCGCCGAACTGGCCCGCTATCGCCGCGCGCATGGCCTGCCACCCACGCCGCAGATGGGCGAAGCGCGCCCGCTGGTGTTGCCGGTCATTGGCCGGGAAAAAGCCCTGTCGCGCGGCGCACTGCACCTGGTCATCAAGGAAGTGTTCGGCATGGCGGCCGAGCGGCTGCGGGCGCGCGGGCCGGAATGGGCGGCGCAGGCCGACGTGCTCGCCAGCGCGTCGGCGCACTGGCTGCGGCATACGGCCGGCTCGCACATGAGCGACCGGCAAGTGGACTTGCGCCATGTGCGCGACAATTTCGGCCACGCCTCCATAGCCACCACCAGCATCTACCTCCACACCGAGGACGATGCCCGGCACCAGGCGACACAGGAACGGCACCGGATCGGGTGGACGAAGTGAATGCCCCGGCCTCGCTGCCGCCGCCCACCGGGACTGTTAGAATCCCCCAAAATTCTCTATTGGCAGGACAAGATGGGTTTCGAACAACTGGCAGCACTGAAGGCACAACTGGCAAAGCAGGCGAAGGAAGCCCGCCCGGCGAAGCAAGCGAAGGAAGCACGCCCGACGAAGCAAGCACGTCCGGCAAACGACGCGCGTCCGGCGAAGCCGCCACGTGCACGCGCCGATGCAGCAGCAGCCAAGCCTGCCAATGCGGGCAAACCTGTCGACCCGGTGATCCAGGCAATTGGCAAGCTGCAGAAGAAGTTCCCGCTGGCCTTCCCCAAGAACCCTGCGCCGAAGGTGCCGCTCAAGGTCGGTATCTTCGAAGATCTGCTTCAGCATGCCCCGTCGCTGGCGTTGGACGAAGCCATGCTGCGCGAGGCAGTGCGGACGTGGTGCCGCGGCACGCGGTACTGGACGTGCATGGTGGAGGGCGCCATGCGTCTGGATCTAGCCGGCGAAGCGGCCGGGCAGGTAACCCTGGCGGACGCCAAGCGGGCCCAACAGCAACGCTCGCAACAGCATCGCGCTACGCGAGCGCAGAAGGCCAAGCCGCAGGCTGCTGCGGAAGGCGTGGAGAGCGAGGCCCGCGCGCCTGAAGCTGAAGCTGTGAAGGATGAGGCGATCAAGCCGGAATGATTTTGCACGCATGGGCCGGTCCATCGATCCTGCAGATGCCGCTGTTTCGCAGGCGTAGCCTGCGAGTCACTTTTTGTCCGAGCGACAAAAAGTGACCAAAAATCGCGTTTACTTGTCCTAACGGACGAATATTGATCGTAGTGTGCCGAGGGTGTTGTACGGGTATTCGCTTCAGAGCGTGCCCGGCTGCCTGCCGCGTGGTGCGCGTCCGCACGCAGGCTCTCCCACAATGATTGAACGAGCCCCGAAACTGTCCGTGGCCCGATATTGCCCGGCGATATCGCATCATCGCCTACGGCTGCGCTACGCGCGGCTCAGCTAAAGAACTCCCCGCGGCATCCTCCCATTTGCCCAAAAAAGCTGGACCCATCAAATCTCCGCCACTGGCTCTAACCCGGTATAGCGCCCTTCCCTACCATGGCGCTCACATGCCGCACAAAGCGACATGGACAGGCGCTCCCCGCCACCATCCGGGAAGCCCATCAAACAGAGAGGGTGCACAGACACCCCAGCCACAGGAGACTGGCATGCCTCAAGCAAAATCTCTTCTCCTCCTCGTTTAGGCACCACCCCGCGGGCACCGCGCCGGTGCCGACCTACCGTGCCGCCTCCGCGGTCGGCATGCAAGCCGTCTCACTCATCGAGGAGTCTCATCATGCATTGGTTCAAGCAACTGGCAGCAGGCGTCGCGCTGGCGGCCGTCCTGGCCCCGTCGGCCTACGCGCAAGCGAAGGAAGTCGTCATCGCCTATCAGGACATGGTCGTGCCCTGGCGCTATGCGCAGGACATGAAGGAGGTGGAGAAGCAGACCGGCTACAAGGTCTCGTTCCGTCAGTTCACCGGCGGCGGGGACGTGATCCGCGCCATGGCCTCGGGCCAGATCGCCATCGGCGAGGCCGGCTCATCGCCGATCGCCTCGGCCCTGTCCCAGGGGCTCGATGTCGAACTGTTCTGGATCCTGGACGATATCAACGCCGCCGAAGCCTTCGTGGCGCGCGATGGTTCGAAAGTCACCAGCGTCGCCGACCTCAAGGGCAAGCGCGTGGGCGTGCCGTTCGTTTCGACGACGCACTACCACACGCTGGTCGCACTGGAGCAAGCCAAGATCAATCCGAAGGACGTCAAGATCATGAACATGCGTCCGCCGGAAGTCGCCGCCGCCTGGGAGCGCGGCGATATCGACGCCACCTTCATCTGGGACCCGGTGCTGGCCAAGGTCAAGCGCTCCGGCAAGGTGCTGACGACGTCGGGCCAGATCGCCGCGCAAACCGGCAAGGCCACCTTCGACGGCATGATCGCCAACAAGAAGTTCGCACGCGAGAACCCCGACTTCATGGTCAAGTTCGTGCGCGTGCTGGCCGCCGCGGACGACAACTACCGCAATAACAAGGCCTCCTGGACGGCCGATTCGCCGAGCGTCAAGGCGATCGCCCGACTGACCGGCGCCAAGGCCGAGGAAGTGCCGGCCAGCATGGCGCTGTACAGCTTCCCCACGCTGCAGGAACAAGCCTCGCCGCGCTGGCTCGGCGGCGGCGCGGCCAGCGCCTTGCGCTCGGCAGCCATCTTCCTGAAAGAACAGGGCACGATCCAGACCGTGTTGCCCGACTACAGCAGCGGCGTCAACGCCGAGTGGGTCCGGCGCGCCGCGCAATAACCCCAGCCATTTGAAGCGTCAGGCGGCGGTGCCACCCGGCCCCGCTGTCGTATCTGCCATCGCCCGCCCGTGCGGCCCGCGATGCGGCAACCCACACTCAAAATCTTCAGGAGGACTGTCATGTCCCGGCTGGAAATCGACAAGGTCAGCGTCAACTACGGCGGCCGCGGCGGCGCGCAGACGCTCGCGCTGTCGCAAGTGAACCTGACCATGGAACGCGGCGACTTCGTCGTCGCACTCGGCGCCTCGGGCTGCGGCAAGACCACGCTGCTGTCCTGCATTGCCGGCTTCATGCAGCCGTCGGAAGGCGAGATCCGCCTCGATGGCAAGCCCGTGCTGGGCCCCGGCGCCGAACGCGGCGTGGTGTTCCAGAAGCATGCGCTGATGCCGTGGCTCAACGTGGTCGACAACGTCGCGCTGGGCCTGCGGCTGCGCGGCGTGAGCCGTGCCGAACGCCTGCGCATCGCGCAGGAAAAGCTGGCCCAGGTCGGGCTGGAGAAGGTGGCCACCAAGCCGGTCTACCAGCTCTCCGGCGGCATGCAGCAGCGCGTGGGCATTGCGCGCGCACTGGCCAATGATCCCGAAGTCATGCTGATGGACGAACCGCTCGGCGCGCTCGACGCACTCACGCGCGAATCGATCCAGGCACTGATCCTGCGGCTGTGGGCACGCGAGCAGAAGATCGTCTTCTTCATCACGCACAGCGTGGAAGAGGCGCTGTTCCTGGCCACGCGGCTGATCGTGATGACGCCCTCGCCCGGCCGCATCGCCCACAGCTACGACCTGCCCTTCGCCCGGCGCTACATCGAATGCGGCGATTCAAGGGCGGTCAAGTCCGATCCGGAATTCATCCGCTACCGCGAAGAAATCGTCGACCTGATCCATGCCACGCCCTAAGGATAAAGCCATGACCGTACCCGTCCAGCAGGTCGACGCCGCCACGATGGCGGCGACCGTCAACAACACCGCCGGCACTGGCCAGCCGGCTGCCGCGCGCCGCCCCATGCGCACCGTGTCGGGCTATCGCATGCCAGGCGAAGGCTCCAGTTCGCGCATTGCCACCGTAACCGTCGTGTCATTGATGGCCCTGTGGTGGATCGCCAGCCACCTGCAATGGGTGCCGCCGCTGTTCCTGCCCACGCCCGAGGCCATCATCCGGGCCTTTATCGATGCCTGGAACGGCAACGTGCAAGGCGGCCTGCCTTTGCTGGAGCACTTCCACGCGAGCCTGGTGCGCGTGTTCGGCGCCTTCGCGCTGGCCGTGCTCACCGCCGTGCCGGTCGGCGTGCTGATGGGCGTATCGCGCGTCGCACGCGGCGTCTTCGATCCGCCCATCGAGTTCTACCGCCCGCTGCCGCCGCTGGCCTACCTGCCGCTGATCGTGATCTGGTTCGGCATCGACGAGACCTCGAAGATCCTGCTGATCTACCTGGCCTGCTTTGCGCCGCTGGCCATGTCCGCCCGCGCCGGCGTGCGTTCGGTGACCATCGAGCAGATCAACGCCGCCTACTGCATGGGTGCCACGCCTTGGCAGGTGATCCGCCACGTGGTGCTGCCCGCCGCACTGCCGGACATCCTGACCGGCATGCGCATCGCCATCGGCTTCGGCTGGACCACGCTGGTCGCCGCCGAGATGGTGGCGGCCACCGCGGGCCTCGGCCAGATGGTGCTCAATGCCTCGAACTTCCTGCGCACCGACGTGGTCATCATGGGCATCCTGCTGATCGGCCTGATCGCCTTCCTGTTCGACCTGCTGATGCGCAAGTCGGAGACCTGGCTCGTGCCCTGGAAAGGCCGCATGTAATAAAGCGCGACACCCGGCGCCGATCGATGGCGCCCGCCTGACTGCGAAAGCGGCAAGGCGGGCGCCATTTTTTCATTCCCAGGCAATTCGAAGTGTGGTCAGGCCCAACGCAACTCAGGGGGCTGTTGGCGACTCGCCAACATTTCGCCGCGCCCCGGCGGCGAACTGATCACCTGGAAGTGCGATCTGGCGCGTGGCACGGCATGTGCATAAGCAAGGCAGCCGTCGAAGCCTCCCGGGGAAACAGCCATGAACGCCAGAGTCGCCTACCTGATCACCATACTCGCCGCAGCCCTGGCCGCTGTCTTTCTCGTCGGCGAGCCTGAGGCCTTCCGGGACGACAACGCCACGGGCATTCCCGAGCTGCTGCTGCCCGCGCAGTAGCGGCCGGCTCAGTCCTGCTGCGCCTCGCCTTGCTTCACGCGCGCCAGCGCCGCGCCCACTTCCCCATAGAACTGCTTGAGCGCAACGGCGTCCAGGTCAGGCGGCTGGAGCGCCGGCCACAGGAGCGCGATGAGGTCGCTGGCGGCGCGGTCGATATCGACCGGTCGCCCGCTCACTACCGCATCCCAGAGGATGTGTTCCATCGGCCCGAGAATGGCGGAGCGCAACAAGCGCAACGACAGGTCGGTCCGGATTTCCTTGCGCGCCTGCGCGCGCGCCAGCAAGTCCATCAGCGGGGCCGTGTAGCGGCGTTGCAGCGGCACGAATACCTCATCGAGCCCCTGGCCCTTGGCGCGGCCTTCCGACAGCACCAGGGCGCACAGCCCCGTGCCCTGAATCAGGAACAGCCGCAGGTGCGTGCGGACGAAGAACTCCAGCTGGACCTTGGTGCTCTGCTCGCGCGGCAGGCCGTTCTCCATCGCGGCAATGATCTCGTCGTACCAGTCCTGGATCACGCGCACGCAGAGATCGCGCTTGCTGTGGAAGTAGGTGAAGACCGTGCCTTCCGAGATGCCAAGCCGCTGCGCGATTTCCGTGGTGGTCGCGCGTTCATAGCCTAGCTCCGAGAACACTTCGCGGCCGACCCGGAGGATGTCGCGCATGCGCTGCTCCGCCTTGGCGCGTGCCGGCACCCGGCGCTGTCCCGCAATCTGCTGCATCGACGTGTCCTTGCGTGGTGTGATCTGTGAGGGCCGCATTATAAGTGGCGCCTCCCGCCCTTGGTCGCCCGTCCTGGCACGCCTCCAAACTCACTTTATACGATAGTTGAACAACACTCAATTTTTGTTGATTTTTTCTGAGTACGGGTATAACTTTAGCGAACAACGAGAACAAAGCAGCGCCAAACCGCCCTGAAACTTCCCCCTCACGTTTTGAGCGAAGCTCAAGATAGGGGAAGAAAAGACACCGAACGCCGCATTCTGGAGACGAGCATGACGATGCAGCCTGGGACACCCCGGCCCGTGCCCGATACGACCTTGCCCGCCAACGGGCTGTCCTATGTAAAGGGCGACACCACCTCCCCGCTTAGCGAACAGACCATCCCGGCGCTGCTGGCCGATACGGTCGGGCGCTGGGCCGATCGACCGGCGGTGGTATTCCGCGAGCAGGGCATCCGCTGGACCTGGCGCGAATTCGCCGCCGCGGTAGATGCCCTGGCGGCTGGCCTTCATGCGCTGGGCCTGCGCCGCGGCGACCGCGTCGGCATCTGGTCTCCGAACCGCGCCGAATGGCTGCTGACCCAGTTCGCCACGGCACGCGTGGGCATCGTCATGGTCAACATCAATCCGGCCTATCGCCTGTCCGAGCTCGAGTACGCGCTGAACAAGGTCGGCTGCAAGGCGGTCATCGCGCCGGAGTCGTTCAAGACCTCGCGCTACCTCGACATGCTGCAGACCCTGTCGCCCGAGTTGCAGCAATGCGAACCGGGCGCCCTGCAGGCAGCGCGCCTGCCGGCGCTGCGCTGGGTCGTCCGCATGGAAGACACGCCCACGCCGGGCATGCTGACGTGGAAAGAACTGCTGGCCCGCGGCGCCGGCGTGCCGGCTTCCGAGCTGGACGCGATCACCGCGCAACTCGACCGCAAGGACCCGATCAACGTCCAGTTCACCAGCGGCACCACCGGCGCGCCCAAGGGCGCCACGCTGACGCACCGGAACATCCTGAACAACGCGCGCTTCATCGCGGCGGCGATGCGCTTCACCGAGCAGGACAAGCTGTGCATTCCGGTGCCGCTGTACCACTGCTTCGGCATGGTCCTGGCCGTGCTCGCCTGCGTTTCGACAGGCGCTTGCATGGTATTCCCGGGCGAAGCCTTTGAACCGGTGGCCACCATGTCGGCCGTCAGCGAAGAGCGCTGTACCGCCCTGCATGGCGTGCCCACCATGTTCATCGCCCAGCTCGACCACCCGGAATTCAGCCGCTTCGACTTCTCGACGCTGCGCACCGGCATCATGGCCGGCTCGCCGTGCCCGATCGAAGTCATGAAGCGCGTGGTCGCCGACATGCACCTCGCGGAAGTCACGATTGCCTACGGCATGACGGAGACCAGCCCGGTATCGTTCCAGAGCTCGACCGACGACCCGCTCGCCAAGCGCGTGTCCACGGTCGGCCGCGTGCAGCCGCACCTGGAATGCAAGGTCGTCGATGCCCTGGGCCAGACCGTGCCGGTCGGCGAGACCGGCGAGCTGTGCACGCGCGGCTACTCGGTCATGCTCGGCTACTGGGACGACGAGGCCCGCACCAGCGAAGCCATCCAGGACGGCTGGATGCACACCGGCGACCTGGCGACGATCGACGCCGAGGGCTATTGCAATATCGTCGGCCGCGTCAAGGACATGCTGATCCGCGGCGGCGAGAACGTCTATCCGCGCGAGATCGAGGAATTCCTGTTCCGCCATCCGAAGGTGCAGGCCGTGCAGGTATTCGGCGTGCCGGACCAGAAATACGGCGAGGAAATCTGCGCGTGGATCGTGCTCAAGCCGGGACAGAGCGCCACGGAAGACGAGATCCGCGCGTTCTGCCGCGACCAGATCGCCCATTACAAGATCCCGCGTTACATCCGCTTCGTCAGCGAAATGCCGATGACCATCACGGGCAAGGTGCAGAAATTTGTCATGCGCGAACACATGACGAAAGAACTCCACCTCACCGAAAGCAAGACCGCCTGACCCGCGGCGCTCCTACACCTTTACGGAAGAACACGATCATGACCGAACTCCCTGGCCTTAAATTCGACCTGGGCGAAGACATCGAGATGCTGCGCGGCGCCGTGCGCGACTGGGCCCAGGCTGAACTGGCCCCGCGCGCCGGCGAGATCGACCGCACCGACCAGTTTCCCATGGATGCCTGGAAAAAGATGGGGGACCTCGGCGTGCTGGGCATCACCGTGGCGGAGGAATACGGCGGCGCGAACATGGGCTACCTCGCGCACATGGTGGCGATGGAGGAAATCAGCCGCGCTTCCGCTTCTGTCGGCCTGTCCTACGGCGCGCATTCGAACCTGTGCGTGAACCAGATCCACCGCAACGGCAGCGCCGCGCAGAAGGCCAAGTACCTGCCGAAGCTGGTGTCGGGCGAATGGATCGGCGCGCTGGCCATGAGCGAACCGAACGCGGGCTCCGACGTCGTCAGCATGAAGCTGCGCGCCGATTTCAAGGGCGACCGCTATGTGCTCAACGGCACCAAGATGTGGATCACCAACGGTCCGGATTGCGACGTGCTGGTGGTCTATGCGAAGACTGAGCCCGAACTCGGCGCGCGCGGCATGACCGCCTTCATCGTCGAGAAAGGCATGAAGGGCTTCTCGGTCGCGCAGAAGCTCGACAAGCTCGGCATGCGCGGCTCGCATACCGGCGAGCTGGTATTCGAGGACGTCGAAGTGCCCGTGGAAAACATCCTGGGCGCGAAGAACGGCGGCGCCAAGGTGCTGATGAGCGGCCTGGACTACGAGCGCGCCGTACTGTCGGGCGGCCCGATCGGCATCATGCAGGCGTGCATGGACGTGGTCACGCCGTATATCCACGACCGCAAGCAGTTCGGCCAGAGCATCGGCGAATTCCAGCTGATCCAGGGCAAGGTGGCTGACATGTACACCACGCTGCAGGCGGCGCGCAGCTACCTGTACACGGTCGGCAAGAACCTCGACTCGATCGGTGCGGAACACGTGCGGCAGGTTCGCAAGGACTGCGCGGCGGTGATCCTGTACACGGCCGAGAAAGCCACGTGGATGGCCGGCGAGACCGTGCAGATCCTTGGCGGCAATGGCTACATCAACGAATACCCGGCAGGCCGCCTGTGGCGCGATGCCAAGCTGTACGAGATCGGTGCCGGCACCTCGGAAATCCGCCGCATGCTGATCGGCCGTGAACTGTTCGCCGAAACGGCCTGATCCGTACGCGACGCCCACTGCCCCGCCCTGACCAGAACAAGACTGCCCAAGATCGTATGCCGACCTTAGAAACCAAACTCAACGCACGCTCCGAAGCGTTCAAGGCCAACGCCGAAGCCATGCAGGCGCTGGTGGCCGACCTCAAGGCCAAGGTGGCGAAGCTGGCCGAAGGCGGCGGTGATGCCGCGCGCGACAAGCACCTGTCGCGCGGGAAACTGCTGCCGCGCGACCGCGTGCAGCAACTGCTGGACCCGGGCACGCCGTTCCTGGAACTGTCGCAGCTAGCGGCATACGACATGTACGACAATGCCGCGCCAGGCGCCGGCATCATCACCGGCATCGGCCGCGTAGCCGGGCAGGAGTGCGTGATCGTCTGCAACGACGCGACGGTCAAGGGCGGTACCTACTACCCGATGACGGTCAAGAAGCATGTGCGCGCGCAGGAGATTGCCGAGGAAAACAACCTGCCTTGCATCTACCTGGTGGACTCGGGCGGCGCCAACCTGCCGAACCAGGACGAAGTGTTCCCCGATCGCGACCACTTCGGCCGCATCTTCTACAACCAGGCCAACCTGTCGAAGCAGGGCATCCCGCAGATCGCGGTGGTGATGGGCTCGTGCACGGCCGGCGGCGCCTACGTGCCGGCGATGAGCGACGAGTCGATCATCGTCAAGAACCAGGGCACCATCTTCCTCGCCGGCCCGCCGCTGGTGAAGGCCGCAACAGGTGAGGTGGTCAGCGCCGAGGACCTTGGCGGTGCCGATGTTCACACGCGTCTCTCGGGCGTAGCCGACTACTTCGCGCAGAACGATCATCACGCGCTGTCGCTGGCGCGCAATATCGTGGGGCACCTGAACCGGCGCAAGCCTGACCAGATCCGCCTGCATGAGCCGGCCGAACCGCTGTATCCGGTGGAAGAGTTGTACGGCGTGATCCCGACCGACACACGCAAGCCGTTCGACGTGCGCGAAGTCATCTCTCGCATCGTCGACGGCTCCGAGTTCGACGAGTTCAAGGCGCGCTACGGCACCACGCTGGTATGCGGCTTCGCGCGCATCTGGGGCTACCCGGTCGGCATCGTGGCCAACAACGGCATCCTGTTCTCGGAAGCGGCGCTCAAGGGCGCGCACTTCATCGAACTCTGCTGCCAGCGCAAGATTCCGCTGGTGTTCCTGCAGAACATCACCGGCTTCATGGTGGGCCGCAAATACGAGAACGAAGGCATTGCGCGCAACGGCGCCAAGATGGTGACGGCCGTGGCGACGGCGCAGGTGCCGAAGTTCACCGTGATCATCGGCGGCTCGTTCGGTGCCGGCAACTACGGCATGTGCGGCCGCGCGTATTCGCCGCGCTTCCTGTGGATGTGGCCGAACGCGCGCATCTCGGTGATGGGCGGCGAGCAGGCTGCGAGCGTGCTGGCGACCGTGCGCCGCGATGGCATCGAGGCGAAGGGCGGCCAGTGGAGCCAGGAAGACGAAGAGGCATTCAAGCAGCCGATCCGCGACCAGTACGAGCACCAGGGCCACCCGTACTACGCGAGCGCGCGGCTGTGGGACGACGGCGTGATCGACCCGGCGCAGACGCGCACGGTGCTGGGGCTGGGCCTGTCGGCCAGCCTGAACGCGCCGATCGACGATATGAAGTTCGGCGTGTTCCGCATGTAAGCCTGCCACCCACCCACGCTCATTCCAAGCCGACTGCCATGCAATTCACCACGCTTACCGTCACCATCGCCCGCTATGTGGCGACCGTCACGCTGAACCGTCCGGACGTGCGCAACGCGTTCAACGAGACCGTCATCGCCGAACTGACCGAGGCCTTCCACGCGCTCGGCAGCAACGACGAAGTGCGGGCCATTGTCCTGGCCGGCAACGGCCCTGCCTTCTGCGCGGGCGCCGACCTGAACTGGATGAAGAAGATGGCCGGTTACTCGAACGACGAGAACCGCGCCGATGCTCTCGCGCTGGCGAAGATGCTGCACGTCATCTGGTCCTGCCCGCGCCCGGTCATCGCCCGCATCCAGGGCGACACCTATGCCGGTGGCGTTGGCCTGGTGGCGGCTTGCGATATCGCGGTGGCCGCCGACCATGCGCACTTCTGCCTGTCGGAAGCGCGCCTTGGCCTGCTGCCCGCCACCATCAGCCCGTACGTGATCCGCGCCATGGGCGAGCAGGCCTCGCGCCGCTACTTCATTACCGCCGAGCGCTTCGACGCCGCCGAAGCGCTGCGGCTGGGCTTTGTCCACGCCGTGGTGCCGGCCGATGCGCTGGACGCCAAGGTCGAGGAGATTTCCGCGGCGCTGGTCGGCAACAGCCCCAACGCCGTCCGCGAGAGCAAGCGTCTGGTGCAGGAAGTTGCGGGCCGCGTGATTGATGACGACCTGCTGGCCGATACGGCGGACCGCATCGCCGCCATCCGTGCCTCGGAAGAAGGCCGCGAAGGCGTGCGTGCCTTCCTGGAAAAGCGTTCGCCCGCCTGGAAGCCGGCTTAAGCCACACGCGATACCCCTATCAAGAAAACCCCCGGCAGCATGCCGAGGCAGCGCCTGCCCGCTGCCCGCATGCGGCAGCGGTCGCGGCTGACACCGCCCGCCCCTCCCCAGGAGAAACCATGTTCAACAAGATCCTGATCGCCAACCGCGGCGAGATCGCCTGCCGCGTCGCCGCCACCTGCCGCCGGCTGGGCATCCGCACCGTCGCGGTCTACTCGGACGCCGACGCCGATGCGCGCCACGTCGCCTTCTGCGATGAAGCCGTGCATATCGGCGGCGCCGCGGCGCGCGACAGCTACCTGCGCGCCGACCATATCATCGAGATGGCGAAGGAAACCGGGGCGCAGGCGATCCACCCCGGCTACGGCTTCCTCTCCGAGAATGAAGCCTTTGCCGAGGCGTGCGCCGCGGCGGGGCTGGTCTTTATCGGCCCGCCGGCTTCGGCCATCCACGCGATGGGCAGCAAGAGCGCGGCCAAGCAGTTGATGGAAAAGGCCTCGGTGCCGCTGGTGCCCGGCTACCACGGCGAAGACCAGAATCCGGGCTTGCTGCGCAGCGAGGCCGACCGCATCGGCTACCCGGTGCTGCTCAAGGCCAGCGCCGGCGGTGGCGGCAAGGGCATGCGCGTGGTGGAATCGGGCGATGCCTTCGAAGCGGCGCTCGCCTCGGTCAAGCGCGAGGCATCGGCCAGCTTCGGCGACGACAAGGTACTCGTCGAAAAGTATCTGACGCGGCCGCGCCACATCGAAATCCAGGTCTTTGCCGATACCCACGGCGACTGCGTCTACCTGTTCGAGCGCGACTGCTCGGTGCAGCGCCGTCACCAGAAGGTGCTGGAAGAAGCCCCCGCGCCGGGCATGACGGAAGAACGTCGCCGCGCGATGGGCGAAGCCGCCGTCGCAGCCGCCAAGGCCGTCGGCTATGTCGGCGCGGGCACGGTCGAGTTCATCGCCAACCAGGACGGCTCGTTCTACTTCATGGAGATGAACACGCGCCTGCAGGTCGAGCATCCGGTCACCGAGATGATCACCGGGCAGGATCTCGTCGAGTGGCAACTGCGCGTAGCGGCCGGCGAGCGCCTGCCGCTGAGGCAAGAAGAACTCCGCATCCACGGCCACGCGCTCGAAGCGCGGATCTACGCCGAGAATCCCGACAAGCAGTTCCTGCCGTCCACCGGCACGCTTCGCTTCCTGCGCACGCCGCCCGCCGTGCAGTTCATGCGCGGCGGCGATGCCCACGGTCCCGCAGGTGTTCGCATCGACTCCGGCGTGCGCGAAGGCGACACCATCAGCCCGTACTACGACCCGATGATCGCCAAGCTGATCGTCTGGGGGAAGGATCGCGACGAAGCGCTCGCACGCATGCGCCAGGCGCTGGCGGCCTATCACGTGGTCGGCCTGTCCACCAACGTGGCATTCCTGCAGCGCCTATTGAAATCCGAGGCGTTCCGTACGGCCGATCTCGACACGGGGCTGATCGAACGCAACGAGGCCACCCTGTTCCCGGCGCCCGCGCCGGTCGGCATGGAGATCATCGCACTGGCGACCGCCGCGCTGCTCGACCGCGAAACACGCGAGCGCCGCATCGACGCGGCCGACCAGCATTCGCCGTGGACGCATGCCGGCGCGTGGCGGCTCAATGACGCAGGCTACACGACTTACCGCCTGCAAAGCGCTGACGGCGACATCGATGTCACCGTGCGCAGCGAAGCCGGCCGCCAGCGCCTGACTGCGCGCGGGAAGACCTTGCCATGGCGCGCATCGCTGCGCGACGGCGTGCACACCGTCGACCTTGGCGAGCGCACTGTCAAGGGACAAGTCCATATCGAAGGCGACACGCTGCACGTGTTCAGCGGCGAAGCACAGTGTTCGCTCGTAGTGGTGGATCCGCTGCTGCATGCCGGCGAAGCCGAGAGCGAAGGCGGCAAGCTGGCCGCGCCGATGCCGGGCCGCATTATTGCGGTGATGGTCGAGGCCGGCACCACCATCAACAAGGGCGATGCGCTGATCGTCATGGAAGCCATGAAGATGGAGCACACGCTGACCGCGCCAGCAGGCGGCACCGTGCAGGAAGTGCTGTACGCCGTCGGCGACCAGGTCCAGGAAGGCGCGCAACTGGTTACGCTGGAACAGGAGGCTGCCTGACATGGAACGGAACGCCCCTGTCTTTCCCCAGTCGCTGGCACTGCCCGAGGCCGTCAAGATCGTCGAGGTGGGCCCGCGCGACGGGCTGCAGAACGAAGCGCGCCATGTGCCGGCCGCGGTCAAGGTGGAACTGGTCAATCGCCTGAGCGAAGCCGGCTTCGCCAATATCGAGGCGGCGTCCTTTGTCTCGCCGAAGTGGGTGCCGCAGATGGCCGATGGCGCCGAGGTCATGGGCGCCATCGCGCGCCGTGCCGGCACGGTCTATTCGGCGCTGACGCCAAATATGAAGGGCTTCGAAGCGGCGCTGGCCGCCGGTGCCGGCGAGGCAGTGATCTTCGGCGCCGCCAGCGAAGCGTTTTCGCAGCGCAATATCAATTGCTCGGTGGCCGAATCGATCGCGCGCTTCGCGCCGGTGGCCGCTGCCGCCAAGGCGGCGGGCCTGCGCCTGCGCGCCAGCATTTCGTGCGCGCTCGGCTGCCCTTATGAAGGCGAGATCGCGGTCGACAAGGTTGCCGAAGTCGTCGCCCGCATGCGCGACCTGGGCTGCGACGAGATCGATATCGCCGACACCATCGGCGTGGGCACGCCGCTGCGCACGCAGGCCGTCATGGAGGCCGCTGCCAGCGTCTTCCCGCGCGAGCGGCTGGCCGGGCATTTCCACGATACCTATGGCCAGGCGCTGCCCAATATCCTCGCCAGCCTGCAAGCAGGCATCCGCATCTTCCACGCCTCGGTTGGAGGCCTCGGCGGTTGCCCTTACGCGAAGGGGGCTTCGGGCAATGTGGCGACGGAAGACCTGCTTTACATGCTGCATGGCATGGGCATCCATACCGGCATTGATCTCGACGGAGTCATACAGGCCGGCGCCTTTATATCTGAGGCGATCGGACGGCCTTATGGCTCGCGCGTCGGCAAGGCGCTGCTTGAGCGCAGCTGCCGGTAGGCAACGCCCTAAGCCGGGCCGCCGCGCCCGGTTGTACCTTTCCTCACCTCGCCTTTCGTCTCGCCGCGCCGGCGCTTGCCACTGCACTTGATGCGAGGGGCATTGCATTGATGGCGACACACGCCATGCAATGCCGGCGCCGCTTGCTGCGACGGCGGCCCTGGAACTTTGTGGCCGGGGCGCATAGGCTAGGATTCTGGCGCATCCCGCGGACATCACCGCCGACGATGCGACAGACGGATCCCAGGGATCCCGATCGCAAGGAGGCACTTATGAAAGCCGTTGCAGCACTGGTTCTCGCCGCACTGGTCCCGATGGCCGCTCACGCCGCCGGACCCGCGAATCCGGCGGACCGCTACGATTACAACATGCGTAGCCCCAACCAGGGCGGCGCCGCTGCCGATACCCAGCGCTCCACCAACAAGGACGGCTATGTTCCCGACACCCAGCGTGCCGGCGACAAGTTCGATCCGTACACGCAAGGCGCCAAGCAGGAGACTGCCTCGTCCCTGGCCGATGACAAGGACACCCAGCCCAAATCATCGGGCAAGTCACATAGCCACAAGAAGGCGCCTGCCAAATAACGCCTGATCCTTGCGGCCACCATCGCAATTTCGGCTGCATCGGATCGGACTTGATCCCGCGCAAACCCTTGCAGGCGTTGCGCAGCCAAACTTGCGCGCATGAAATCGACCCCTTCCCCAGCCAGCGCCGGCAGCGCCATGCCTGCCGGCCAGGCCGCCAAGAACGGCAACAATTCCCGCCAACGCATATCACGTCCGCCACTGCATAGCTGGCCGGTCGGCGCCGCGAGCCTGCTCGTGCTGGCATTCAATACGCTGTTCTGGTGCCTGCTGATGTTCCCGTTCGCGCTGCTAAAGCTGGCGTTGCCGATGCCCGGCGCCAGGCGGCGCATCGATCTCATGCTCAATGCCATCGCCCGCGCATGGATCACCTGCAACGGCGCGTGGTTCGGCGCGATCCAGCGCCATCCCTGGGACGTTGACGGCCTGGCCGGCCTGAAGCGATCCGAGTGGTATCTCGTCAACTGCAACCATCAGTCGTGGGTCGACATTTTCGTGCTGCAGCGCGCGCTCAACGGCCGGGTTCCGCTGCTGAAGTTCTTCCTCAAGCAGCAACTGCTCTACGTGCCGGTCATCGGGCTGGCGTGGTGGGCGCTGGACTTTCCTTTCATGAAGCGCCACACGCGCGCGCAGTTGCGCCGCAAACCCCAGCTCCGGCGCGAGGACCAGGACACCGCGCGCCGTGCGTGCGAGAAATTCTCGCTGTCGCCCACCAGCGTGATGGTGTTCACCGAAGGCACGCGTTTCACCGAAGCCAAGCGCGTGGCGGAGGCTTCGCCGTATCGGCACCTGCTCAAGCCAAAGGCCGGCGGCCTCGCGGTGACCATCAACGCCATGGGCAACCGTTTTCGCGCCATGCTCGATGCGACCATCGTCTATCCGCATGGCGCGCCGAGCTTCTGGCAATTCGCCTGCGGACGCACCGGACCGGTCATCGTGCGCGTGCATCAACTGCCGATTCCACCGGCCTTCTGCAACGCCGACTACGGCACCGACTCCGCCTTTCGCAGTGAATTCCATCGCTGGCTCGCGCAGCAATGGGAGGACAAGGACACGGAGATCGATCGCCTGCTGACCCAGGCGAACGACCGCTGAGGTTCGCGTAACGCGACGCCACGTCGCCCGACCCTGCCGTCATCTCGTTCAAAGCAGTCGAACGACTTGCTCGGGAAAATCGTAGGGAAAGCTGGCCAGAATCGCTCACCATGTCGGCATAGGCGCGCCAGGCAGCAGGCACGGCGTGCGCACCGTCAGGGAGCAGCACATGGGACTTCTGGTGAATGGCCAGTGGCAGGACAAGTGGTATGACACCGACGCCACCGGCGGACGTTTCGTGCGCAAGGACGCCGCCTTCCGCAACTGGGTCACGGCCGATGGCAGCGCCGGGCCGTCGGGAACCGGCGGCTTCGCCGCGCAGGCCGGACGCTACCACCTGTACGTGAGCCTGGCCTGCCCGTGGGCACACCGCACGCTGATCATGCGGCGACTCAAGGGGCTGGAAGACAGGATCGGCATTTCGGTGGTGCACTGGCTGATGCGCGAAGAAGGCTGGACCTTCGCCGACGGGCCCGGCGTGGTGTCCGACACGGTCAACCATGCGCGCGTACTGCACCAGGTCTATACAGCAGCCGATCCGCAGTACAGCGGCCGCGTCACGGTACCCGTGCTATGGGACCGGCAGCGCGCCACGATCGTCAGCAACGAGTCCTCCGAGATCCTGCGCATGATGAACAGCGCCTTCGACGGGATTGGCGCAACGCCCGGCGACTACTACCCCGCCGAGCTGCGCGCGGAGATCGACACGGTCAACGCGCGCATCTACGACACCGTCAACAACGGCGTGTACAAAGCTGGCTTCGCGACCTCGCAGGCGGCTTACGAAGAAGCGGTCTGGCCGCTGTTCGAAACGCTCGACTGGCTCGAAGCCAGGCTGGCGACGCAGCGCTACCTGGTCGGCAATCGCCTGACGGAAGCCGATATTCGCCTGTTCACCACGCTGGTCCGTTTCGACCCGGTCTATGTCGGGCACTTCAAGTGCAATCTGCGCCGGATCGCGGACTATCCGGCGCTGTCGGGCTTTGTGCGCGACCTCTACCAGCACCCTGGCATCGCGGGCACCGTGAACTTAGACCACATCAAGCGCCACTACTACGAAAGCCACCGCACGCTGAATCCGGCCGGCGTCGTGCCGGCCGGGCCGGTGCTGGACCTTGCCGCGCCGCATGGGCGCGAACGACTGGGCTGACTTCAGCCCGCCAGACGGTCCACGGCGCGCCGCCCTTGTGCGACCGCAGCAGTCAGCGACGGGCTGCCCGCACTGTCGCTGCCCGCGAAACTCACGTTGCCGACACCCGCCGGCGATGCCCACGCCGCCGGGTCTTCCCCCGCCAGGGTGACCGGCCGATAGCTGTAGCCATGCGCCCAGCGGTTGACGGTGATGGCGCGAATCACATCCTTCGACGCGAATCCCGCCGGCCCTAGCATTCTGTCGAGCTGCATGCGGATGCTGCGTTCGAGTTCGCTGAACGGCGTGCCCAACAGGAATGCACGGCCCGCGCGGAAGCGTTCGCGCGCACTCATGCCGCTGTCGGGCACCGTCGGCACGTACAGCATGTGCAGCACCGCGGGATCGCCCGGGCTTGTGCCGGCCGGCGGCTCCAGCCAGAGGTCGGTATAGGCCATGGCCGGCGCATGGATGCGCCGCGTCTTGAGCGCGGCAAACGCGCGCCAGTGGTCCAGCGCCACCTTGGTGTAGACCAGCGGCGCCTTCACTTCGCCGCGCAGCGTGTCGCGTTCCGCGGCCGGCAGTGACGGCATCAGGTACGGCACCATCATGTTCCAGCCCGCCAGCACCACGTGGCGCGCTTCCACGCGATGAAGATTGCCGCGCCAGCCATAGGTGACTCGCGTGATCGGGCCATCGGGGTCCACGGCGATGGCGGTAGCTTCCAGCCGCAGCCGTACCGGGGCGCCGTCCCGATCCAGTCGCGCGTAGTCAAAGGCCGCGTTCACGATATCCGTGGGGCGCGCCAGCTTTGCCACGCCGGGAATCAGCTTCTGCACCAGCAGCCGCGCCAGCGAGGCGTTGCCGTCAGGGAACCATAGCCGCGAGGCTGGCGATTTGCCCAGGCGCGGGTCCACCGTCGGTGCCGGCATGCCGGCACCGGCTGGCAGGCCGATGCCGATGGCGTCGGCCACGCTGATGCCATCGGCATCGAGCGCGAAGGCATCGTTGCTGCGGCTGCGCAGGAAGCGCTGCCCGGCCAGCCCGATGCCGGCCTTGTCGCGCAGGAATGCCGCGTAGCGGGTGCTGCGAAGATACGTGGCCCGTTCTCCGGCGGCCATGCCCGGCAGGTAATCGGTGCCGCCATCGGCAAGCCGCGCCAGTGCCGCACGGTCCTGCGGCGGCAACGGCGCGGCATCCAGGAAACGCCTGAGCGCGGCAGCGTCCGGCGCGGCAACGCCCTGCCGCCCGCCGCGCGCGTCGACCAGTTCGCCGAACGGATCCCCGCCGAGCCACTGGTCTCGGCCGAAATGGTCCGAATCGAAGAACACCGCGCGGCCCATGCCGAGCGCGGCGTAGGGGTCCGCCGGCTCGGCCAGCGGCGCGCGCGCCACGTCCAGGCCAAGCCCGCCCAGCAATTCGCGCATGGCGGCGTCCGCTGCCGCCGTGGGCGGCATTTCCGCGCTGCCGCCATAGGTCACCAGCCGCTTGCCGCGCACCGTGAACTCATTGCGCTTGGCGTGGCCGCCGAAGTCGTCGTGATTGTCGAGGATCAGGATGCGCTTGCCCGCGCCAAAGCGGCGCTGGTAGAACCACGCCGCCGTCAGGCCGCTCAGGCCGCCGCCCACCACCACCAGATCGAAGGCTTCGTGGGCCATGATGGTGGGGTACTTCGCGCCCTCGCGCGCCAGGCTGTGGGCCAGCGTAAACGTCCCGGCATGATTGCCGCGCAAGCCCGTCAGCGCCGGCGGATAGGCCGCGCCGGGCTGCCCCTGCGCCGCGGCCAGCAGTTGCGCGGGGGCCATGCCAGCCGCAATGGCCAGCGCGGTGCCGTTCAGGAAATCTCTGCGCGAAATCGTCATGGGTTCGTCGTGGCGGGTTCAGCGGGCGGTTTCCAGCTCGCGCCGGCGCGCGGCAACGGCCGCTTCGCTGACCGGCGCGGCGCGGTTGCCCCAGCTGCCGCGGATAAAGGTGAGCACGTTGGCCAGTTCCTGGTTGTCCAGGGTCCAGCCATAGCCGGGCATGTGATAGTCGGTCGGCGCGGTGTCGACACGCGCGGTCACGGCGCCGTTCAGCAGCAGGTTGACCAGCGAGGCCGGGTCCGGGTCGGCGACGGTCGGGTTGCCGGCCAGCGGCGGGAACACGCGGGCGAAGCCCTTGCCGTCGGCGCCATGGCAAGGCATGCAGAACTGCGAATACTGGCGCGAGCCGGGACTATCGAAACGGCCCTGCAGCAGGCGCGGCGCCGTCGACGGATCATGCCGGAACGGTGCGGTCTCGCCGCGCGCGCCAGGCAGCGACTTCAGGTAAGCGGCCACGGCGTCGAGATCGGCGGGGACCATGTACTGGGTCGACGTGGCGATCACGGTGGACATTGGCCCGAACGAGGTCGCGTGCGCATTGCGCCCGGTGCGCAGGAACTCCGCGATTTCCGCGCGCGACCATGCACCCAGCCCGGTGACCTGGTCGCCGGTGAGGTTGGTCGCGGACCAGCCTTCGACGCCGGCGCCTGACAGGAAGCGCTTGCTGCGCTCGTCCAGGCCCTTTTCGGCATACAGCCACCCGCGCGGCGTATGGCACGCGCCGCAGTGGGCGACGCCCTGCACGAGATAGGCGCCACGGTTCCATTCCGCGCTCTTCGCGGCATCGGTGCGGACCGGCGAACCGCTTAGATACAAGGCATTCCACACCACCAGCAACGGGCGCATGCTGTACGGCCAGCGCATCTCGGCATCGCGGTTGCGCTGGCTGACGGGGGCGACGCCGGCCCGCATATAGGCATAGAGGGCTGCTACGTCTTCGGGCCGCATGCGCGCATAGGACGGGTAAGGCATGGCCGGATAGAGCCGCCTGCCGTCGCGCGCCACGCCCTGGCGCACCGCGCGGTCGAACTGCGCCAGCGAGTAGCCGCCGATGCCGGTCGCGTCCGGCGTGATATTGGTCGAATAGAGGGTGCCCGCCGCCGTGCGGATCGGCAGTCCGCCGGCAAACGGCCTGGCGGAATCGCTCGTATGGCACGCCACGCAGTTCGCGATGCGCGCAAGGTAGCGGCCGCGTTCGACATCGGCCGTGGCGCCAGGCGTCGCCGCGGCAGCGGAGGCGGCACCACCGAGCAAGCCGGCGAGCAGCGTGGCGGCGGTCAGCAACCGCCGTGCGGGGAAAAGCATGGGTGCGTCCAGATCTTGTTGTTATAGGGGTTCAGCCTGTCGGTGGCCGCCAGCCTCAGGCGCTGGTTACCGCAAACTTTGCCACCAGTACCAGGCATAGCACCAGCCCGGCCGCCAACGTCACACCGGTCAGGATCAGCGGCACCGGCCGCATCGTCTCCAGGTCACGCTGGTGCTCCTGGCCTTTGCGCAAGCCAAGGAAGCCCCATAGTACGGTGCGGACCAGTCTCAACGGGTTCATTGGCTACCTCCTTGTTTCGCCTGGCAGCCAGTGCGGCGCGCTGCCTGTCCTGGCGCCGATTATCGGCGCCAGCCACGCAACATGACAGCATCAGATATCGGAGATTCTTGCATATCAGATGGCCGGCTCGCTACGCTCGTGGCGGCCCAGCGTCCATTCCAGCGCTTCAAACCCGGCCTGCACGACCAGCGCCAGCACGGCGGCCGGAATCGCCCCGGCGAGCAGCAGCACCGTGTCGTTGAGCGCGAGACCGGTGGCGATGCGCTCGCCATAGCCGCCGGCGCCGACGAACGCGGCAATGGTCGCGGTGCCCACGCTGATGATGGCCGCGGTCTTCACGCCAGCCAGCACAACCGGCAGGGCCAGCGGCAGTTCCACGTAGCGCAGCACCTGCCTATCGCGCAGCCCCAGCGCGCGCGCCGCGTCGCGCATGCCGGCAGGGATCTGCTGCAGTCCGATGCAGGTATTGCGCACGATGGGCAGCAGCGCGTAGAGGAACAGCGCCACCATCGCCGGCCAGACACCGATGCGCCCCAAGAGCGGGATCAGCATGGCCAGCAGCGCCAGCGACGGTATCGTCTGGAGCACGCTGACCATGGCCAGCACCCCCTGCCCCAGCCGCCGGCGCCGCGCCGCGACGATGCCCAGCGGCACGCCCGCAAGCGTGGCAGCCACCACGGCACCGGCCACCAGGCCTACGTGGCGGCGCGTCAGCCGCAGCGTGTCCGGGCCGAGCAGCGCCTGCAGCAGGCCACCCCGCTCCGCCCGCTGCGCCGCATGGCCGGACAGGAAGCCGCGCGCGATCGCGGCAAACGACTGCCCGTCGATCTCGGCCGCCGCGTTCATCGCCACCATGTCGGCGGCGCCGATGCGCCCCGCCAGGGACTGCAGCGATTGCCACGCGGCCGGGAAGCGGCGCGGCACGTCGAGCCGGTAGACCACCACGGCGTCATAGCGCGGGAAGAAGTGCAGATCGTCCTCCAGCACGCGCAGCCGGTACTTGCGGATCTTGGCGTCGGTGGAATAGATGTCGATCGCGTCGACCTGCCCCGCCGCCAGCGCCTCATAGGCGACGCCATGATCCAGTCCGACCGGCTGCTGCGGCAACCCGTAGCGGCGCGCCAGTCCCGGCCAGCCGTCGGCCCGGCCCAGGAATTCGTGCGACAGCCCCAGCCGCAACCGCGGCTGCCGCGCCAGGTCGCTCAGCTTGCGCAAGCCGTCGGCACGCGCCTCCGGCACGGCCAGCGCATAGGTGTTCTCGAAGCCCAGCGCGATGCCCGCGCCCAGTCCCATCGGCGCCAGGGCCTGGTTGATCTGCGCCAGCGTCGCGCTGGGCGGCAGTTTCAGGATCTCGCTCGCGAGCGTGCCCGTGTAGTCCGGATAGAGGTCGATGCTGCCGGCCCGCAGCGCCGCGAACACGATCGCCGTATTGCCGAGCCCGGCCTGGTGGCGCGCCTCGCCGGCCGCCTGGGTCA
Source organism: Cupriavidus sp. 21MJTG02-4 (assembly GCF_057798975.1). Taxonomy (NCBI): domain Bacteria; kingdom Pseudomonadati; phylum Pseudomonadota; class Betaproteobacteria; order Burkholderiales; family Burkholderiaceae; genus Cupriavidus; species Cupriavidus sp. 21MJTG02-4. The sequence continues at coordinate 40,215 of NZ_JBYOJP010000016.1, forward strand.
GCACTTCGCCAAGGATGTAGGACTCGGTAAAGCGCTTGGAGCCAACGCGCAGGACGTCGCTGCCATGTGCCCGGCACACGCTTGCCAGCACCAGCAACAACGCCAGCAGCAGGCCGGCAAGCCAGCCTGCCGCGCCTGCTGGAACGCCACTGCGGCGGAAAAATGACAAGGCAGCGCTCCTGCGAGCATGGGTGGACCGATGTGCATCCGGCATCTCTACATGATAGGCGTGCGCGTGCGCATGACGTCATAGCGAAATAGTATTTGCCATGCGCATGATGGATCGATAAGAATCCATTATTCGCATACATGATCCTTCGCCCCCATGGAAATCCGGCAACTGGAAGCCTTTGCAGCGGTCGTCACGACTGGCAGCGTCACCGCTGCCGGCCGCCTGCTCGGCCGTTCGCAGCCGGCCATCACCCGGCTCATCCAGGAACTGGAAGGCGAACTTGGCTTTGCGCTGTTCACACGCAGCGGCCCGCGCGTCAGCCCAACCGAGCAGGGTTTCCTGCTGTATGAGGAGGTCGAGCAGACGCTGGCCGGCTTGCAGCAGATCCGCAGCCGTGCCGCCGCCCTGGCGCGCGGCGATGGCCGTCCGCTGCGGATTGCCGCCACGCCGGCGCTGTCGGCGGGCTTGCTGCCCGCGGCGCTGGCACTGGCTTTCGGGCGTGGGCTGTGCTCGCCCGAGCGCGTGGAAGTACAGAGCGTGTCGCCCGAACAGGTCGTGCACGCGGTGCTGACCGGCGCCGCCGAGATCGGCCTGAACAGCCTGCCGCTGGAGCATCGCGGCGTGAACGTCCACTGGATCGGCCAGGCGGCTTGCGTGGCGGCCATGCGCGCAGACGATCCGCTCGCGGATGGCGAGACGGTGCGGCTGGCAGACTGCCGCCAGCGCCGCATCATCACCATGCAGAACCCGTACCGGCTGCGGCGCCGCACCGATGCCGCGTTTGCCAGCGCCGGCATTGGCGCGGCGGGCGTGATCGACACCAATACCTCGATCAACGCGCTGACGCTGGTGCGCGCCGGGCTGGGCATCGCCGTGCTCGAACCCGTGACCGCGCGGGGCCTGCCGCTGACCGACATCGCCGTGCGCCCACTCGATGCGGACATCCCGTTCTATTTCGGCGTGATCACGCCACAGGCGCGCCCGGCGAGCGCGGTCGTGCTCGGGTTGGTCGATGCATTGGCCGAGGCGTCCGCGACCCTGCTGCCCGATTTCATCCGCCGCGATCCGTCCGAGCACGGTGCCCTGCTCCAGTCGCTGTATGGCGACGGCGGCGCCCCAACCGAGACCCCTGAATCACTGAGTCATGACTGAATCCGACCCTCCACGCGGCCAGGCCGGCCTGGCCGCGCTCGAAGCCCGCCTGCGCCAGGACCTGGCCTGGCTGGAACTGCCCGCCAAGCCCTGGACCATGCCGCGCACCCACGACGGGCAAGCCGTGCTCGACGTTGCCGTGATCGGCGGCGGCATGGCCGGGCTGGCCGTCAGCGCCACGCTGAAGCACCTGGGCATCCAGGCTCGCACGTTCGACCAGTCTCCGGCCGGCATGGAAGGGCCGTGGGCCACCACCGCCCGCATGGAGACGCTGCGCTCGCCCAAGCAGCTCACCGGCCCCGCGCTCGGCCTGCCGGCGCTGACTTTCCGTGCATGGTTCGAAGCCCAGTACGGCAACGAAGCGTGGGAAGCGCTCGACAAGATTCCGCGGCTGCAATGGATGGACTACCTGCGCTGGTACCGCCAGGTGCTCGATCTCGATATCCGCAACGAGCAGCGCGTTGAACAGGTGCTGCCGCGCGCGGACGGCCTGGTCGCGCTGACGATGACGACGCTCGAAGGCGGGCGCACCGTGCTGGCGCGCCGCGTGGTGCTGGCCACCGGCCGCGACGGACTCGGCGGCGCCTACGTGCCGCCGATCGCCGCGCACCTGCCGCGCCAGCTGTGGGCGCATTCATCCGACGAGATGGACTATGGCGCGCTGCGCGGCAAGCGCGTGGGCGTGGTCGGCGCCGGGGCGTCGGCCATGGACAGCGCCGCCACCGCGCTCGAAGCCGGCGCCGCCAGCGTGGACATGCTGATCCGCCGCGCGGACATTCCCCGCGTCAACAAGAGCAAGGGCGCCGGCAATCCCGGCCTGACGCATGGCCACTATGGCCTGCCCGATGAATGGAAATGGCGCCTGCGCCATTACATCAACAGCCAGCAGGTGCCGCCGCCGCGCGGCAGCACGCTGCGCGTATCGCGCCATGCCAACGCGCGCTTCAACCTGGATTGCGCGCTTGACGCCATCGACGTGGACGGCGACGTGCTGCGCGTGCGCACGCCCAAAGGCGTGTTCGAGCTGGATTTCCTGATCTTCTCGACCGGCTTCCGCATTGCGCTGGAAACGCGTCCGGAGTTCGCCGCGTTCGCGCCCCAGACCCGCTTCTGGCGCGATCGTTTCGTGCCACGGCCGGGACAGGAGGATGGCGAACTGTCCGACTCGCCCGACCTTGGCCCCGCCTTCGAATTCCAGGAGAAGACGCCTGGCGCGTGCCCGGGGTTGTCGCGCATCCATGCGTTCTGCTATCCGGCCGCGCTGTCGCACGGCACGGTGTCCGGCGACATCCCCGCCATCAGCGACGGTGCCAGGCGGCTGGGCCAGGGCATTGCCGGCCTGCTGTACCAGGAAGACGTTGAACTGCACTACGCCGCGCTGCAGGCCTATGCCGAGCCTGAAGTCTTCGGCGACGAATGGGTGCCGGCGCCGCCGCCCGCACTGAACACCTGAATCCCCCGAACCGTGACAAACACCATGAGCCAAGCCCCCACGCCGCCGGACCTGATCGACGCCATCACCGGCCTGCAGCCCGGCAGCGCCACGCATGCGCTGCGCCACAAGCGCGACAAGGTCGTGGCCGCCACCCAGGGCAGCTATGACGCCCTGTTCGATCCTGCGCTGCCCGGCCTGACGCTGGCCGAACGCCTGCTGGTCGCGCTCTACGCCGCGCGCCTGACGCCATCGCCGCGACTGGCCGACCATTACCGCGCGCGCCTGGCGGTGGCTGGCGTCGATACGGCGGCCATATCGGTTGCCGAACAGGGCAGCCCCACCGACGCGGCCGACCCGCGCCTGCGCGCCATCCTGGCGTTCACGCGCACGCTGATCGAAAAGCCCGTGGAGGGCGACAAGGCCGCGCTCGAAGCGCTGCCTGCCGCGGGCCTGGGCACGCCGGCCGTGGTCACGCTGGCGCAGTTGATTGCCTTCCTGTCGTACCAGGTGCGGCTCGTTGCCGGCCTCGATGCACTGAAGGCGCTGAACGACAACGCAGGAGCACAAGCATGAGCGAGATTATCAAGGCCCACGGCTTTACCAATGAAGTGCTGGACTGGAAAGCCTGGCTCGATGTCGTCGAACTGGACCAGGCCACGCCGGAGCAGATGGCCGTGCTCGACGAGAGCCATCCCAAGGCCCGGGTGCAGGACTATTACCGCTTCCTCGTGCACCAGCCCGAGATCCTGCGCCAGCGCTCCACGGCGTTCAACGCGATCATGTACGCACCCGGCGGCATGCCGCGGGCCGAGCGCGAGCTGGCGACCACCGTCGTGTCGCGGCTCAATGGCTGCGTCTATTGCGCGTCGGTACACGCGCAGCGTTTCGAGCAGTTGGCCAAGCGCAATGACGTGATCAAGGAAGTCTTCGAGGATCCGCGCTCGGCGGGTACGACCGAGCGGGAGAAGGCGATTGCGAAGTTCTCGATCGCGCTGACTGAAGAGCCCGCGGGCGTATCGGCGCAGAGCTTGGCGGCGTTGCGCGAGGCCGGGATCAGCGATGCCGAGATTCTCGACCTGATTCACTCCGTGGCAATCTTTGCTTGGGCGAATCGGTTGATGTTGAATCTGGGGGAGCCGGTGTTTCCGGTGGGTGAGTGAGGTGCTACGCCGGCTCGCAATGGATCGCCAGCCATACCGTCGGCATGGCGGCATCCGTCCACGCCACGCGGTGCCGGCAATGCGCCGGAATATGCAGCCAGTCGCCTGGCCGCAAGACGCGCGGGGCGGCGTCGCCCTCGCACTCCAGCCCGGCGCTGCCGCTGAGCAGCAGCACCCATTCATCCTGCGGGCTGTCATACCAGAAGCCCGGCGGACTGGCCTGGCCATTGGAGATGATCCGCTCGATCTTCAGTCCGGTCCGCTCCAGCAGGGACTGGAAGATTTCGTCCGGCGCCCCCGCGGGTACGTCGGCGAACAAGTTGCCCTGGCTGAGGGTCATGACAGCTCCCGGTTTCAGTCGCCCGGCCCGGGCGCGAGCACGTCTCGCGCGCCGTTGCGGCCCATCGGCGAGACCAGGCCCGCGGCCTCCATCTGCTCGATCAGCCGTGCGGCACGGTTGTAGCCGATACGAAGCTGGCGCTGCACCGCCGAGATCGACGCGCGGCGCGTGTTGAGAACGAACGACGCGGCTTCGTCATAGAGCGGATCGGCCTCGCCATCTCCGCCGCCGTCGCCAAACAGGTCGCTGGCACCGCCCTCGGGGGTATCGCCCGCGAGAATGCCCTCATCGTAGTCGGGCTCGCCGAACTGCTTCCAGTGCTCGACCACGCGGTGCACTTCCTCGTCGGCGACAAACGCGCCGTGCACGCGCTGCGGATAGCCAGTACCCGGCGGCAGGAACAGCATGTCGCCCTGCCCCAGCAGGCTTTCGGCGCCCATCTGGTCAAGGATGGTGCGAGAATCGATCTTGGACGACACCTGGAAGGCAACGCGCGTCGGGATGTTGGCCTTGATCAGGCCGGTGATCACATCGACCGACGGCCGCTGCGTGGCCAGGATCAGGTGGATGCCGGCGGCACGCGCCTTCTGCGCGAGGCGCGCGATCAGTTCCTCGATCTTCTTGCCGGCCACCATCATCAGGTCGGCCAGTTCGTCGATCACCACCACGATCAGCGGCAGCGTGGACAGCGGTTCCGGCGCGTCGGGCGTCAGCGAGAACGGGTTGGGCACCTTCTGCTCCGCCGCCTCGGCCGCGCGGATCTTCTGGTTGTAGCCGGCCAGGTTGCGCACGCCCAGCGCCGACATCAGCCGGTAGCGCTTTTCCATCTCGCCCACGCACCAGTTAAGCGCGTGCGCGGCCTGCTTCATGTCGGTGACGACCGGCGCGAGCAGGTGCGGAATGCCCTCATAGACCGACAGTTCGAGCATCTTGGGGTCGATCATGATCAGGCGCACGTCCTCGGGCGTGGCCTTGTACAGCATCGACAGGATCATGGCGTTGACCGCGACCGACTTGCCCGAGCCCGTGGTGCCGGCTACCAGCAGGTGCGGCGCGCGCGCCAGGTCGGTGACGACCGGATGGCCGGTGATGTCCTTGCCCATCGCCAGCACCAGGCGCGAACTGTGCGACTGGAACGACGATGCGCGCACGATCTCGGACAAGCGGATCATCTGCCGGCGCGCATTGGGCAGCTCCAGGCCCATGCAGGTCTTGCCGGGGATGGTCTCGACCACGCGGATCGAGGTCACGCCGAGCGCGCGCGCCAGGTCCTTCATCAGCCCGACCACCTGTGCACCGCGCACGCCCATGGCGGGCTCGACTTCGAAGCGCGTGATCACCGGACCGGCGCTGGCGCCGACCACGGCGACCGGCACCTTGAATTCCGACAGGCGCTGCTCGATCAGTTCCCGGGTCTCGCGCAAACGTTCCTCGGATACCTGCTCGGTCGGGACGACAGCCCCCTCCAGCAATTCGGCCGGTGGCAGGCGGTAGTCGACCACGACGCGCGGCGCGGGAGCCGGTGCGGCAGGCACGGGCTGGACTGGTTGGGCCGGCTGGACCTGGGGCGCCGCCTGGGCGTTCAGCGCGACGGTCTTGCCTACCACCGCAGGCAACACGATGCGCGGCTTCGCCGCAGGCACCGCGGGCGCTGGTTCGGGTTCCGGTTCGGGCAGCGCCGCCGATTCAGGCTCGGAGGCGCCCAGCAGGGCATTGGCATCGACGAACGTTTCCGCTTCGGACGCGTCTTCCACCGTGGTCTCGGGAAGCGGGCCGTCTTCCATCACGAATGCCGGCGCGGCTTCCGGGACCGACTCCACGCCTACAACCTCAGCCTCAGCCTCGACGACAACTTCGGCTTCGGCTTCGGCTTCGGCTTCGGCTTCGGCTTCGGCTTCGGCTTCGGCTTCGGCTTCGGCTTCGGCTTCGGCTTCGGCTTCGGCTTCGGCTTCGGCTTCGGCTTCGGCTTCGGCTTCAACGGCGAGATCGGTGCGAGGAGAAGGTTCCCCGGCATTCGTCAATTCCGGCGAAGGCGCTTCCACCGCCGGCGTGGCAGGTCCCTGTCCGACACCGGCGAGCACGGGGCTGACGGCCTTGCGCGACAGCATCTGCAACTCGGCCAGCAATTGCAGGGCTTCCTCCCGAATGGCTTCCAGCGTTGCCTCGTCGCCGTCAAACCCGTCCACGACAGCGTCCGCGCTGGCGTCACCGGCCTGGCTGCTCGACGCGTCCGTTGACGCCGTCATTTCCGCCAGAGCCGGCTCGGCAACGGCAACCGCGACATCGGTTGCCGTTTCAGCGACCGCGGCGACAGCCTCGGCAGGTGTTGCAGTGGGCACGGTTGCCACGGGCGCCACGGCCGATGCCATCGCAACGGGCGCCATGGCTTGCTTTGGCGGGACAACCGTTGCCGTAGCTCGCACCGCTGCAGCGGCTGCCGGGGCCTCGGGCAAGGTCGTGATGGCGGCACGCACGATGGGCTGCGGCTGGCGCAGCGCGCTGCTAACGACATTGGCACGCGCGGGCGTGACCCCACGGGATGCTGCAGCAGGTGTCGAGGTGGCAGCCGCCGCGGCAGCGGCTTGCAGGCTGATCGGGCGGCGCGGCTGCGGAGCCTGCGTGGCGCGGGGCGTCATCGGTTCGGCAACGAGCGGCGTGGCCGGGCGCGCGGGCGGCTTCACCGCACCGGGCGATTCGGCCTGATGCAGCCAAAGCTCGCCTGGCTGCGGCGGCGACTCGCGCGTGCGCGGCGGCGGCTGCCAGGCAGGCTGGCGGCGGGCCGAAATGGCATCGAAACTGCGGTGGCGCCCCGATGGCGCGTTCCAGTTGCCGGACGTGGCGCCGCTATGGGGCGTGGATTCCCGGCGCTCCGGCTCCCGCATCGGCTGGGTCGGCACGAATTCCGCGGGCGCGTCTTCGGCACGCGGCGCGCTGCGCGGCTTGCGCAGCAGGAACAGGCTGCGCCACGTTTCGCCGAATACCATCGGCGCGGCCAGCGCGAGGACGCCCAGCATCAGCAGCAAGGCGGGCGTCCAGCCAAACAGATTCCCGACCATGGCGCCAAGCGCGCGCCCTGCAGAGCCGCCCGCGCTCCCGCCTTCGCCGCCGGTCAGCGCCTCGAGCGTAGCGCTCGCGCTGAGCACGATCAGCGTACCGAGCCAGACCCGCAGCGAACCGGGGCCGGCCAGGCGCCGTTCACCCGCAAGCAGTCCACCGAAGAGCCGCCACACCAGCGGCACCAGCCAGAGAGTCGAAAATCCGAACCAGCCAAAACCCATGATCGCCATGCCACGTTCAAAACTACGGGCAGCGATTGTAGCGTTTAAGCAGCCCGGCCACGCCGTCGGGCCGCGCAATAAAGCGCAAGTTTTCGTAAGCGCGGCGCGACGGCAACAGAGCGCCCTGCCCTACTGGCCGGCGTGGAACGGGTACCGGGCGAAGATCTGGCTCACCACCTTCTCGATGCGCTGCTGGATATCGGACTGGTTCCTCGTGTCGACGCTGCCCACGGCGACGCCCTCCCAGACCAGCTTCATCGCCTTGCGGTCGACCAGGTCGATGTTCAGGGTGCCCTCGGTATAGGTGTAAACGTCGTTCGAGAAGCCGTAGCCAGGCCACGGCGCATAGAGTCCGCCGCGATAGCCGTAGTAGCCCATCATCGGCGGCGGCGCCGGGGTGACCTGCACCTTCTCCTGCATGCGCGCATTGAAGTTGACCAGCAGGTCAGGCGACTGCGCGTTGTACTGGTAGCCGCGCGACGTCATCTCGCGCTGCACGGCGCCCTTGAGGTACTGCGTCGTCAGGCTTTCATAACCCTGCCTGTCCGTGCCCGGGTTCTTCACGAAGCCAAAGCTGCGGTACGCGTCGAAATTCACGCTGCGGTTGTAGTCGGTCTTGATGTCCGGCGCGCTGGCGCAGGCCGTCAGCAGCACCGACGCCAGGGCAACGGCGGTTGCCGTCCTGCTTCTCGGAGCCTTCACGATACGTCTCCAGCAACGCGCGCCATCGCTAGTTCCATCGGCCGGCACCACCCACACCCAGCCTGCCCCCGCCGATCAGCATCAGCGTCAGCCCGGCCGCCAGGTACATGCCCTGCAGTTCCAGCTGCCAGCCACCGGTTTCATTGAGCATGCCGATCTGCTTGATGTGCACCAGCCCGATCGCGAAGAGCATATTCACGACGATGATCAGCGCCGCCACACGCGTCCAAAGACCGATGATCAGCAGCACGGGCGCAATGACTTCACCGAAATAGACGCCGTAGGAGACCCAGGCTGGCAACCCGGCCTGCGTGGCGGTCTGCTCGACGAAGCCCACGCCCCCCTTCAGCTTGGCAATGCCGTGCATCAGGATCAGCGCGCCCAACACAATGCGCAACACTGCCTTGCCCAAGTCCTGCGAACCCTGAGAGCCGCTCATGGCCATCCTCCTTGCCGGTTGAGAACAGTCGGAGCACCCGGGAAGCAGGCCGGCCGTTGGACGGCCAAGCGGCTTCGCCCGCACGCAAGGGGCTCGCCCATGTACCTTAGTGCGCCGCGGCGTGAAGGTAAAGGCGCAAGAACGCGGCAAGCGATCGCGGCCGCGCCGTCAGACCACGCGGTGCATCGCCGGCTGCCGGGGCTCATGCATGCCGACCTTGCGCGCGTTCTCGGGCAGGATCTCGCTGAGGAAATCCAGGAAGCGCCGCACCGCGGGCGTCACGCCCTTGCGCGACGGGAACACCGCGTGCAGCGTGCCCACGGGCATTTCCCACTGCGGCAGCAGCAGCTCCAGTTCGCCACGGTCGATCGCATCGCGGCAGTACATGCGCGGCAGCATGGCCACGCCGATGCCGGCAATCGCTGCCTCGCGCAGCAATGCAAACTCGTCGGTCACCAGGCGCGGATCATAGGAAATCTGGATGGTCTCGCCGCTCTTGCAGCCAAGAATCCAGACATGCTTGCCGTCGTGCGGCTTCTGGCCGACGCCCGGCATGCCATCGAGTGCCTGTGGCGTGCGCGGCCGGCCGATGCTGTCGAGCAGGCCAGGACTGGCCACCAGCATGAGCTGGCTTTCGCCGAAGGTGCGCACGGCGAGGCTGGAATCTTCCAGGATCTCGCGCACGCGCAGCGCCAGGTCATAGCCTTCGCCGATCACATCCACGCGACGGTTCGTGGCCTCCAGTTCGATGCGCACGGCCGGGTTGGCCCGCATGTAATGGCCGATCGCCGGTGCCAGCAGGATCTGCGCAATCGCCACCGGACAACTTACGCGCAGCGTGCCGCCCGGCTGGTCGCGCGCCTGCTCGATCACTTCACGCGCGGCCTGCGCCTCGTTCAGCATGGCGCGGCAGCGCTCGAAGAAGGACTCGCCGAGCGGCGTCACGCGCACTTGTCGCGTCGTCCGGCGCAACAGCTGCACGCCAAGATCTCGTTCGAGCTGCGCGATGCGCCGGCTCAGGCGCGACTTGGGAATCCCCGTGGCACGGCTGGCCGCCGAAAAGCTGCCATGCTCGACCACCTGGGCAAACAGCGACAAATCGTTCAAGTCCTGCATGTAGGCACCTCCGCCTGCGCAACGTTACGCACATCAAGGGCGCGCCGGTCGTTGCACGAATAGAACAATTATTTGCATTTTGCCTCACTACCGATACCAATGGCCAGCCGCTATCTTTCTTCCATCGCAACCGCACCTTAGTGGAGAAAGTCATGAACATCCTGCAGATCGATTCGAGCGTTCTTGGTGGCAATTCCGTTTCCCGCAACCTGACCGCCAGCGCCGTGGCCGACCTGGTCGCCGCCAACCCGGGCGCCACGGTAACGGTGCGTGACCTGGACCAGGACGCCCCGGCGCACCTGTCCGGCAACCTGCTGCCCGTGCTGGGCGGCCCGAAGGACGGCCTGAACGCCGTGCAGGAAGCCGAACTGCAGCGCACCGAAACCTGGCTGGCCGAATTCCTGGCCGCCGACGTGCTGGTGGTGGGCGTGCCGCAGTACAACTTCGGCATCCCGAGCCAGCTCAAGGCCTGGATCGACCGCATCGCCCAGGCCGGCCGTACCTTCAAGTACACCGAGACCGGCCCGGTCGGCCTGGCCGGCGGCAAGCGCGTGATCGTCGTGTCGTCGCGCGGCGGCGTGCGCCAGGACGCCAATGAACTGGACCTGCACGAGAAGACCGTGGATGTGGTGTTCCGCTTCCTGGGCATCACCGACATCACGTACGTGCGCGCCCACGGCCTGGCCATGGGTCCGGACGCTCGCGAAGCCGGCCTGAGCAGCGCCCGCACGGAGATCGCCGCGCTGAACGACGGCGCCCGCCTGGCGGCCTGACCGCGTGGCGGCACCGGCTCGCCGCGACGGCGGATCGAGTCTATGATGGATGCGGGGCGCTACGGCGCCCCGCGTGCCATTTGGCGACGTCACTGGCCGGCCTGCAACGGCCAGACGCGTCCTTCGCCTCAGTCATCGACCGATCCCGGGAGCCCGCATGACTTCAGCCCTGCTGCCAGCCGCCGCCATCCACCCGCCGCACGAACCCGCCTTGCTGGCGCAGTACCGGCACATCCGGTCCGCGACCGAAGCCATGGTCGCCGACCTGTCGGATGCCGACGCCACGGTGCAGTCGATGGAGGAAGCCAGCCCGGCCAAATGGCATCTGGCGCACACCACGTGGTTTTTCGAGGAATTCGTGCTGGCTGCCCGCATGCCGGACTACGAGCCGGTCGATCCGGACTACCGCTTCCTGTTCAACTCCTACTACGAGTCCGTCGGCGCGCGCTATCCGCGTCCGCGCCGCGGCCTGCTCACACGGCCGTCGCTGGACGAGATCCTGGCCTACCGCGAAGCGGTGGACGAATCGATGCTGAGTTTGCTCGGCGCCGCCCAGACCGATGCCGAAGCCGCCCTGATCACGCTCGGGCTGCACCATGAGCAACAGCACCAGGAATTGTTGCTGACCGATATCCTGCACCTGTTTGCGCAGAATCCACTGCGGCCCGCGTTCGCGCCGGAACTGCTGGAGCCGGTGATCGCAGACCCGCGCCCGGCCCCGGACTGGGTCCGTTTTGACGGTGGCGTGGTGGAGATCGGCAGTCGCGGTGAGGATTTTGCGTTTGACTGCGAACTGCCGCGCCACAAGGTATTCCTGCAACCCTATGCGTTGTGCTCGCACCCGGTCAGCAACCGCCAGTGGTTCGAATTCATCGACGACGGCGGCTACCAGACTGCGGGGTTATGGCTGTCGGACGGCTGGCGCTGGGTGTGCGAACAAGGTATCCAGGCGCCGCTGTACTGGGAGGAACGTGATGGGACCTGGTGGCAGATGACGCTGCGCGGCATGCATCCGGTCGACCCGGAAAGCCCGGTCACGCATATCAGCCTCTACGAAGCCGATGCCTTTGCCCGCTGGGCCGAACGCCGGCTGCCGACCGAAGCGGAATGGGAACATGCGGCCCGCAACCTGCCGGCGACGGGGAATTTCATCGAGGGCCGCGTGCTGCGGCCGCTGCCGGACCGGCAGAACACCTCGGGCGTGCTGCGCCAGATGTTTGGCGATGTGTGGGAATGGACCGGCAGCGCCTTCCTGCCCTACCCGGGATTCCAGCCGAGCGCCGGGGCGGTGGGCGAATACAACGGCAAGTTCATGAGCAGCCAGATGGTGCTGCGCGGCGGCTCGTGCGTGACGCCCGAATCGCATATCCGGGCCAGCTATCGCAACTTCTTCTATCCGCACCAGCGCTGGCAGTTCACCGGTGTGCGCCTGGCGGACGACGCCTGAACCGGGGCGGCGTTCAGCGGTTCGACCACCAGCGCCAGCCTAGCCACGCCAGCAAGGCCCAAACCAGCATGATGGCCCCTGCCGCCCACAGGTTGCGTGGGCGCGCTTGCTTCGACGCCTGCCAGGTGTCGGCCTGCGCACGGCAATCCTCCTTCACGGCAGTTGGCACCAGCCGGAAGGCCAGCCAGATCCCAGCCGGCACCAGCAGGACATCATCGACATAACCGAGCACCGGGATGAAATCGGGAATCAGGTCGATCGGGCTGAACGCATAGGCCACCACCAGCACCGCCAGCAGACGCGCGGCCAGCGGCGTATCCGGATGGCGGCTGCAGAACCACAGCATCACGAGACTGGATTTGAGGCTGCGCGCCCACTGCCGCAGGCGCTGGCTCAGGGGCATCGCCTCCGCCCGCGTACCAGGTTTCGACATTATTTGCCGCTGGCGGGCGCTGCCTTCATTGGCTGGCCACCCGGCTGCGCCACGGGCGCCTTCAGCGGCGGCGCGGCGACGATAGGCACCTGCGGGTACAGCTTCTGCCAGCGCGACTTGAGGCCCTTGGCGATCTCGGCCTGGTTATAGCGCTCGGCAAAATCGATCACCGTCATGCCCTGCTGGTTCTTGAGCCGCATGTCCGCGCCTTCGTCCAGCAGCAGCTTCACGGTCTCGATGTGGCCGCCGCGTGCGGCCATCATCAGTGGCGTCGTGCCGTTCGGGCTTTCGGCGTCGATGTAGGCGGCGTGGTCGACCAGGTACTTGACGACATCGTTGTGGCCGGTGGTGGACGCATAGTGCAGCGGCGTCCAGCCGGTCTTATTGACCTCCGCCTCCATGTCGTCAACCATCAGCTTGACCATGTCGAGTTCGCCCTGCAGCGAGGCGATCATCAATGGGGTTTCGCCGGCGGGGTTGGCCTTGTCGAAGTCGATGTCCTTGGCCTTGATCAACGCCGCCGCGGCTTTCAGGGACTTTTCCCGCAGTGCCACGACCAGCGCCGGCTCGCCGCGGCTGTCGACGATATTGGGATCGATGCCGCGGCCCAGCAGCTTCTGCACGGTGCGCGCGTCGTCGAACTCCACGGCCTTGTGCATGTCGTCGGCCGGCGCGGCCCAGGCCAGCGCCGCGCATCCGAGCAGCATGGCGCCGGATAGCGCGCGGATAGATTTCATGTCAAACATGAGCTTCCCTGTTGATGTGCTTGAAAAGCTTGAAGAAATTGTCGGTTGTTTGCGCAGCGAGCTGTTCCACCGGGATGCCGCGCAGATTGGCAATGAACTCGCCCACATGGCGCACCCAGGCCGGCTCGTTGGTCTTGCCGCGGTAAGGCACTGGCGCCAGGTACGGTGAATCGGTCTCGATCAGCATGCGGTCCAGCGGCACCTTGCGGGCGGTTTCCTGCAGGTCCGCCGCACTCTTGAAGGTGACGATTCCCGAAAACGAAATATGAAAGCCTTCGTCGAGCGCCTGTTTCGCGACGTCCCAGGTTTCCGTGAAGCAGTGCATCACGCCACCGGCCTCGCGGGCGTTTTCTTCGCGCATCACGCGCAGCGTGTCGTCCGCCGAGGAACGGGTATGGATGATCAGCGGCTTTCCCGTCTGCCGTGCCGCGCGGATATGCGTGCGAAAGCGCTCGCGCTGCCATTCCATATCGGCGATGCTGCGGCCGTTCAGGCGGTAGTAGTCGAGGCCGGTTTCGCCGGTGCCCACCACGCGCGGATGCGCGGAGAGTTCCAACAGACGCTCCAGCGTGGGCTCCTCGCCCTCTTCGTAGTCCGGATGCACGCCGACCGAGGCGTACAGGTTTGGATGCTGCTCGGCCAGCGCCAGCACGCGCGGAAAGTCTTCCAGCGTCACCGAAATGCAGAGCGCGTGCGACACCTGGTTGGCGCGCATATTGTCGAGCAACTCGGGCAGACGGACGGCCAGGTCGGGAAAATCGATATGGCAGTGTGAATCTACAAACATGGGGGAAACCTCGGTACTGCGACCCAGGAACCGGAAACCGGTTGGCCTGGCGGGACGCTACGGACAACCGCGCCGACTCGGCCGTCGCCACGGGCAACGCGAATACGGTGCTGCGGAAAGCAGCGGTACCAGGCATGTCGCCGGTACCATCGTGCTTACAGTAAAACTCAACAAATACTCTTCAATTTCAGTCAGTTACAAAGCAATCTTCGCAACCATCATAAAGTCTGGGTTGGCCGCCCGGATTCCAACTGCTTGCCCAGGATTTCCTCTACGGCACGCCGCAGGCTGCGGCCATTGTCGTCATCAGGGAAATGCACGCCAACGCCGGGCGTCTTCATCGGCGTGCCCGGCGGCGTGATCCAGGCAACATGACCGGCGACCTGGTATTTCTGCGGACGGTCCAGCAGCGACAGGACCAGGAACACCTGCTCGCCCAGACGGAACGGCCGGTTCGACGGCACAAAAATGCCGCCGCGCGCCAGGAACGGCATGTACGCGGCATAGAGCCCCGCCTGGTCCTTGATCGACAAGGACAACACGTTCGGCCGCGATGGTGCGCCACCCATGGTGGCGGTGGCCCGCCCCGGTATGGTTGCGACTTCTGCATTCATGACTGACCCCTTTTTGACCGACTATCGTTCTGTTTTAAGTGTTCTGGACCTGCTCCCCGGCTGTTGCCGGGCCTTAACTGCTACGCCAGCGCTGTCACTGGAACAGTTGCCGGTATTCGAGAAATACGGATTCCATCACCAGCCTTGCCGCGAGCGGATGATTTTCGCTGCGACGGTGCGCATTGATGCGCGCCGCAAACGCCTGCAGGCGATGGGCGCTCGATGCGCCGGCGCAACGCGCCAGCACCGCGCGCTCCTTCGGGAAGTAGCGCGGCACCGCGCCCCCCGAGGCATCGAGCCGGCATTTCAGCAGATCGTACGTCCAGCGCTGGAGGATGCCAAGCACGGCGGGGACCGGCATCTTTTGTAGTTGTTCCGCCGCCGCAGACGCGTCGAACTCGGCGCCGGCACCCAGTTGGCCGACCAGCCAGCGCTGCAGCGGCTGCTCCTCGGCTTCGGCGGCATGCAATGCCGTCAGCGGCGAACCGCCGGCCAGTGCCAGCTGGGCTTCGGCATCCGCCACGCCCTGGCCCTTGAGCCAGGCGAGCGCGGCTTCCGGTGTCGGACGCTGCGCGGAAAACTGGCGGCAGCGCGACAGGATGGTCGGCAAGATCCGGTCGAGCCGGTCGGTGACCAGCAGGAACACCGTCGACGACGGCGGCTCCTCGAGCGTCTTCAGCAGTGCGTTGGCACCTTCGGCCTGCAGGGCATCCAGCGGGTAGACCACCACCACGCGCAAGCCGGCCCGGTGCGTGCCGACGCCGACCGCTTCGATCAGCGCCCGCACCTGCTCCATGCGGATGATCTTGCTGGGCGCCTTCTTCTTGCCGCTGTCGTCCGATTCGCCTTCGCCCGAAGCCTCCAGCGCCTCGGGACGGACCACGGTGAAATCGGGGTGGTTGCCCTGGCTGAACCAGTGGCAGGCCGCGCACTGGCCGCACGGCTGGCCATCAGGCCGCGGCGACTCGCATAGCAGGCCCTGCGCGAAATGCAGCGCCAGGTCGCGCTTGCCGGTCCCTTGCTGGCCGTGGATCAGCAGCGCATGGGGCAGCCGCTCGCGCAGCGCGCCAAGCCGTTGCCAGTCTTCCGTTTGCCAGGGATAGAGCATGCGAATCAGTCAGTTAGCCGTGAAAGCTGAAGTGCCGCCTTCATCTCGAAGGCGATATTATCGATCAATCTAACGCTTCAAAATCAAAGCGTTGCGATGATTTTCTCAAGCTCGACACGAATCTGGTCGATGCTCCGCGTGGCGTCGATCACGCGAAAACGGCCGGGCGCCTGCGCGGCACGGCGCAAGTACTCGGTACGGGTGCGTTCGAAGAAGGCGCGCGATTCGGCCTCGAACTTGTCCGGCGCACGCGCACCAGCCAGGCGTTCGCTGGCGGTTTCCAGCGGCACGTCGAACAGCAGCGTCAGGTCCGGCTGCAGTCCCGCCTGCACCCAGTCTTCCAGCGCTTCGAGCCGCGCCGTGTCCAGCCCCCTGCCACCACCCTGGTAGGCAAAGGTGGCGTCGGTGAAGCGATCGGAGATCACCCAGTCGCCGCGCGCCAGCGCCGGTTCGATGACTTCGGCGATGTGTTCGCGCCGCGCCGCGAACATCAGCAGCGCTTCGGTTTCCAGGTGCATCTTCCGGTGCAGCAGGATCTGGCGCAGGTCTTCACCCAGCGGCGTCCCACCGGGCTCGCGCGTGGTGACCACGGCGCCAAGGTCCTTGCGCTCGCGCAGACGCGCCGCCACCCAGTCGATATGGGTGCTCTTGCCGGCGCCGTCGATGCCTTCGAAGGTAATGAATTTTCCGCGCATGGATGCCTATTTGCCGCGCTGGTACTGGTCGACCGCGCGGTTGTGTTCGGGAAGCGTGTTGGAGAAATGGCTGGTGCCGTTGCCGCGCGCCACGAAATACAGCGCGTCCGAGGGCGCCGGCGCCGTCGCGGCCGCCAGCGAGGCCAGGCCCGGCAAGGCGATCGGCGTGGGCGGCAGGCCGTTACGGGTGTAGGTATTGTACGGGGTGTCGGTCTGCAGGTCGCGCTTGCGCAGGTTGCCGTCGAAGCGCTCGCCGATGCCGTAGATCACGGTGGGGTCGGTCTGCAGCATCATGTTCTTGCGCAGCCGGTTGACGAATACCGCGGCGATCATCGGACGCTCGCCGGCCTGGCCGGTTTCCTTTTCGACGATCGACGCCATCACCAGCGCCTCGTAGGGGGTCTTGTAGGGCAGGTCGGCGGCCCGGGCGTTCCAGGCTTCGTTCAGGCGCCGCTGCATGGCCTTGTAGGCATGGCGGTACAACTCGATATCGCTGCTGCCGCGCGCGAACAGATAGGTATCCGGGAAGAACAGCCCTTCCGGCGCGGCTTCGGCGGCGCCGATCGCCTTCATCAATTCGGCGTCGGACATGCCCTGCGTGTCGTGGCGCAGCGCCGGGCTGGCGTCCACGGCCGCGCGCATCTTGCGGAATTCCCAGCCTTCGATCACGGTGACCACGTAATGCGTGACCTCGCCGCGCGCGAGCTTGCCGACCACGCCCAGCGGCGTAATGCCCGCCTCGAAGGTGTAGCCGCCGGCCTTCAGGTCCGGTCCGTGCCCGGTCAGCCTGACCAACAGCTGGAACAGCCGCGAATCCATGCCCACGCCGCCGCGCTGGAGCTGGCGACCGACGCTGGCGACCCCCGAATTAGGCTTGATGACGACCTCGACAGGCGATGTGGACAGCCCCAGCGGCTGGTTGGCCCACCACGCAAAAGCGCCGGCGACAGCCGCGGCAAGCACCAGGACCACGAGTCCCAGGCGGATGAAAAGACGTGTCATGAAATCCGTTCAGTCTCGGCAGCGTGCGTATGGCGGGTGATGCCCCCCGCCCGCCGCGCGCGCCGGCGCCGGCTGAAATGCCGGCAGCCCCATATAATACCGGGAGCCTTGCGCCGCCACGATGAGACGGGTCTCTACCGGAAGCCGTGACGCGCGGCGCGCACCTGCAAAATGCACCCCTCTTGCCTGATACGGAATGCCTGAAATGAACACCCCAGCCCCGGACCTCGCCGCCAGCCTTGACGCCCTGCAAAGCAGGGGCATTGTCTGCGCGCCGTCCGGGCTTGGCTGGATCCGCGTGGCCGGCGACGACGCCGCCACGTTCCTGCACACCCAGCTGACCAATGCGGTCGAGGATCTCGCTGCTGGCGCCGCGCGCCTGGCCGGCTATTGCTCGCCCAAGGGCCGGCTGCAGGCCAGCTTCCTGATGTGGCGCGATGCCGAGGGCATCGTGCTGCAACTGTCGGCCGACGTCCTCCCCGCGCTGCAGAAGCGGCTGAGCATGTTCGTGCTGCGCGCCAAGGCGAAACTCAGCGATCTCACGCCGGCCGTTGCCGTGCTCGGCGTGGCCGGGCCGCACGCCGCACAGGCCCTGGCAAAGGCCGGGCTTGCCGCGCCCAACGCCGTGTTCGACGCCGACAGCGCTGACGGCACGACCGTCGTCCGCCTGCCGGACGCCGCCGGCCAGCCGCGCTGGCAACTGCTGTTGCCGGCCGCGCGCGCCGCCGAAATCCGCGCGGCGCTGGCAAGCCAGCTGTCCGAAGCCGATGCGGCGTTCTGGGACTGGCTCGAAGTGCAGTCCGGCATCCCGCGCATCGTCGCGGCGACGCAGGAACAGTTCGTGCCGCAGATGGTCAATTTCGAAATCGTCGGTGGCGTCAATTTCCGCAAGGGCTGCTATCCGGGACAGGAAATCGTGGCCCGCAGCCAGTACCGCGGCACGCTCAAGCGCCGCATGTGGCTGGTACAGGGCAGCGGCGCCGTGCCGGCACCGGCCGCGGAGATCTTCCGTCCGGAAGACCCGCAGCAGCCGTGCGGCATGATCGTCAATGCCGCTCCGGCGCCGCAGGGCGGCTGGGCAGGCCTGGCCGAGCTGAAGATCGACGCCGCCGCGGCAGCCCTGCACCTGGGCAGCGCCGAAGGTCCCGCGCTGACGGTGGGCCGTCTTCCGTACGAAGTACCGCTGTCCGAGGCCGCACAGGCCGCCGGCTGACCTGCAGGACACCGCCATGAGCGATCACCTCTACGTCTATTTCCGCGTGCCGGAAGCCACGGCAGCCGAAGCGCTGCCGCACTGGCACCGCTGGATGGAGACGGTTGCCGAGGCGACCGGAATTGGTGGTACGCTGATGCGCAGACCCGAAACCCGCGCCGGCGTGCAGACCTGGATGGAATGCTATGCCGATGTCCCACCCGCCTTCGACGCCACACTGTCAGGTTTGTGGCGCCAGAGCGGTCTGGAGCAGTGGGTGGATGGCGAACGCCAGGTCGAGCATTTCATCGACCTGGATCTGCTGTAGATTCTGCGCAGTGAAGGAAGCAAAGCAATGTGCCTGATCCTGGTTGCCTGGCAATCACACCCGGACTATGCCCTGGTGGTGGCCGGCAATCGCGACGAATTCTATGCCCGTCCGGCGGCGCCCGCGCACTGGTGGCAGGAAGCCTCGCAGGTGCTGGCGGGCCGCGACCTGGCCGATGTCATCGGCGAACCCGGCACCTGGATGGGCGTGGCGGGCGAAGGCCGCTTTGCCGCGCTGACAAACTATCGCGCCCCGTCGGAAAAACGCACCGACGCGCGTTCGCGCGGTGAACTGGTGGCCGGTTTCCTGCGCGGACACCAGGGACCAGCCGACTACCTTGGCGCCCTCACTGGCGCGGACGGTTGCTACAACGGCTTCAATCTGCTGGCCTGCGATTTGCACGAACTCTGGTGGTACAGCAACCGGTCGGCCTCGCGCCAGCCAGAGCGCCTGCGGCCGGGCCTGTACGGGCTATCCAACGCCTTGCTCGATACGCCGTGGCCCAAGGTGCGCAGCCGGGTCGGCGCGCTCGCGGAAGTGCTGGCGGCCGATACCGGCCATGCCAACGCCAGCGCCGCGCCCTACCTCCAGCTGCTGGCGGACGAGCGCCAGGCCGCCAACTTCGAACTGCCCTCGACCGGTGTCTCGCCCGATTGGGAAAAGCTGCTGTCGTCCGCGTTTATCCGCTCGCCCAACTACGGCACGCGCGCGAGCACCGTGCTGCGCGTGCGCCACGACGGGCGCTTCGATTTCAGCGAACGCAGCTTCGATGCGAACGGCCAGACCGGCGAGGTCTCCTATCGCGGCAAGCTGAACCTGGCCCGCGACACGGGCACGGTACCGGCGCCGCGCTGATCAGCCGCGCAGGCGCTTGCGCATCTCCACGTGCGGGATGCCGGCTTCCTCGAATTCATCCCCGACCTGCGTGAAACCGGCGCGCGCATAAAACGCCGCGGCATGCGTCTGCGCGTTGAGCACCAGCTCCGGATAGCCCAGTTCGGCGGCCTTGTTCACCAGCGCCTCCAGCACGCGTGCGCCGACACCGGTGCCCCGCGCCAGGCCGAGCACCGCCATGCGGCCGATATGCCCGTCGGGCAGCAGGCGGCCGGTGGCAACCGGCGTGCCGTCCCCGGCCAGCGCCAGGGCATGCCAGCTCGGCTCATCCCATTCGTCCCACTCCAGCTCGACCGGCACGCCCTGCTCCTCAACGAACACGGCGTAGCGGATGGCGCGTGCGCGCTCGCGCGCTTCGGACCAGGGGCAAATCAGGACGGTGACAGGCATGGAAATTCGTTGGCAAAAGGGGATGAACGTCGATCCGCAGGTAGGCTGCGGCCGCCATGATACGCCACAAACCTCCGCGTCTCGGAGGCACCGCCATCGTGCAGCTTGCACCATATAAGGGTTTACCTGCACTAACAGAGTCGTGTGAAATTTGTATGATGACCTGACTACCCGATGACCCGATAAACCATGTTCCAGAAAGTCCCGGCCCGAGCCCTGACCGACAATGTCGCCGAACAACTGCTGGACAAGATCCAGAGCGGTGCCTTCTCGCGCGGGGACAAGCTGCCCACGGAAGCCGTGCTGTCCGAGGAATTCGGCGTCAGCCGCACGGTGATCCGCGAGGCAATCTCCCGGCTCAAATACGAAGGCGTGGTCGAATCGCGCCAGGGCAGCGGCGTGTTCGTGACCGAGCAGGCCGGCATCCGCCCGCTGCGGATCGACTACACCGACACCGGCACGCTGGATTCGGTACTGCAGATCGTCGAACTGCGGCGCGCGATCGAGGCCGAGGTGGCTGCGCAGGCCGCGCGCCGCCGCACCGACGCAACCATGGTGGCCATCGACGCCGCGCTGGCCCGGCTCGACGCCGAAGTGGCCGAGGGCGGCGACGGTGTCGCCGCCGACGTGGCGTTCCACCGCGCCATTGCGGCAGCCACGGGCAATCCGTATTTCCTCAAGACGCTTGAATTCCTGAGCCAGTACCTGGAAGCCGCGACGCGCGTGACGCGGACCAACGAGGCGCGCCGCGCCGACTTCACGCGCCAGGTGCGCGACGAACACCTGGCCATCGTCGCCGCGATCCGCGCGGGCGACGCGCTGGCCGCGAGCAACGCGGCGCAAAACCATATGTTCAACGCCGCCCGCCGCCTGTCCCAGCTGGGCCAGGACGAAGCGGACGACGAGCGTTCCGGCACGGCCAGCTGAACCGGGGCCGTCCTCATCGATTGACCAGTCTTACCTGCATCAGGAGTTTTCTATGTCCCGGAATATCGGCGTGATCGGCCTTGGCGCCATGGGCAACGGTGTAGCGCAGTCGCTGCTGCGCGCGGGCCTCAACGTGCATGCCTGCGACCTGCGGCCCGAGGTGCTGCAGCGCTTTGCCGATGCCGGCGGCGTGCCGTGCGCCAGCCCCGCAGAACTGGGCAGCCGCTGCGATGTCGTGATCACGCTGGTGGTCAATGCCCAGCAGACCGAGGCTGTTCTGTTCGGCAACGACGGGGCCGCCACGGCGATGCGCCCGGGCACGCTCGTCATTGCCAGCGCGACGGTGCCGCCCGCCTTTGCCGAAGCCCTGGGCCGCCGTCTTGGCGAGCAAGGCATCCTGATGCTCGATGCCCCGGTGTCGGGTGGCGCCGCGCGCGCGGCCAGCGGCGAAATGACGATGATGACGTCCGGCCCCGCCGAAGCTTATTCGCTCGCCGAAGACGTCCTCGCCGCCATTTCCGGCA
The DNA here is from genome assembly GCF_057798975.1 of Cupriavidus sp. 21MJTG02-4. Taxonomy (NCBI): domain Bacteria; kingdom Pseudomonadati; phylum Pseudomonadota; class Betaproteobacteria; order Burkholderiales; family Burkholderiaceae; genus Cupriavidus; species Cupriavidus sp. 21MJTG02-4. The sequence continues at coordinate 61,869 of NZ_JBYOJP010000016.1, forward strand.
AGGTCTACCGGCTGGGCGACGCCCACGGTGCCGGCTCCAAGGTCAAGATCATCAACCAGCTGCTGGCCGGCGTGCATATCGCCGCCGCGGCCGAGGCCATGGCGCTGGGCCTGCGCGAAGGCGTCGACCCGGATGCGCTGTACGACGTCATCACGCACAGCGCCGGCAATTCGTGGATGTTCGAGAACCGCGTGCCGCATATCCTCTCCGGCGACTACACGCCGCTGTCGGCGGTCGATATCTTCGTCAAGGACCTTGGCATGGTGCTCGACACCGCGCGCACCAGCAAATTCCCGCTGCCGCTGTCCGCCGCCGCGCACCAGATGTTCATGATGGCCTCCACCGCCGGCCACGGCGGCGAGGATGATTCCGCCGTGATCAAGATCTTCCCCGGCATCAAACTGCCGGCCAAGGCCGACAAGGCCAACTGAGGCGCAGCGCATCATGACCGCCATCCAAGCGCAAGACCGCCCGCTGCTGGGCTGCATCGCCGACGACTTCACCGGCGCCACCGACCTGGCCAACACGCTGGTGCGCAACGGCATGCGCACGGTGCAGACCATTGGCGTGCCGGACGTCGGCGCCGTCCAGGACATTGGCCAGGCCGATGCCATCGTGGTCGCGCTCAAGTCGCGCACCATTCCCGCCGCTGACGCGGTAGCGCAATCGCTGGCCGCACTCGAATGGCTGCGCGCACAGGGTTGCCAGCAGTTCGTCTTCAAGTATTGCTCGACGTTCGATTCAACCAGCGCCGGCAATATCGGCCCGGTCGCCGAAGCCCTGCTGGCAGCGCTCGACAGCGACTTCACCATTGCCTGCCCGGCCTTCCCCGAGAATGGCCGCACGATTTTCCGCGGCCATCTGTTCGTCGGCGATGTCCTGCTGAACGAGTCAGGCATGGAACACCATCCGCTCACGCCAATGACCGACGCGAACCTCGTGCGCGTGCTGCAGGGGCAGAGCCGGGGCAAGGTCGGCCTGCTGCGCTACGACGCCGTCGCTCGCGGTGCGAATGCGACTGCCGAACGTATTGCGGACCTGCGCGGCGATGGCGTGCGCCTCGCGATTGCCGATGCTGTGTCCGATGCCGACCTGCTCACGCTTGGCCAGGCCTGCGCGGCGTTGCCGCTGATCACCGGCGGCTCGGGTATCGCGCAGGGCCTGCCCGAGAACTTCCGCCGTGCGGGCCTGCTGCCGCAGCGTGGCGATGCCGCGTCGGTGCCGCGCATCGACGGCCATGGTGTCGTGCTGGCTGGCAGCGCCTCTCGCGCGACGAACGGCCAGGTTGCGCGCTGGCTCGGTGAAGGCCGCCCCGCCCTGCGCATCGATCCGCTGGCACTCGCGCGCGGCGAGGCGGTAGTCGATGCCGCGCTCGCCTTTGCGGCCAGCCACGATGAGCCTGTGCTGATCTACGCGACCAGCAGCCCCGACGAAGTCAAGGCCGTGCAAGCCGAACTCGGCGTGGAACGCGCGGGCCATCTGGTCGAACAGGCGCTGGCCGGTATCGCGGCCGGACTGCTCGCGAGCGGCACGCGCCGCTTCGTTGTCGCGGGTGGCGAGACCTCTGGCGCCGTGGTGCAGGCGCTGGGCGTGCGCGCGTTGCGCATCGGCGAGCAGATCGCGCCGGGTGTACCGGCAACCGTCACGCTCGATACACAGCCGATCGCGCTCGCCCTGAAATCGGGCAACTTCGGCGGCGAGGATTTCTTCGCGCAGGCACTCGCCCAACTCGGAGGACAGCCATGAGCCAGGAAAGCAAGCTGCGCGAAGAGATCTGCCGCATCGGCGCGAGCCTCTTCCAGCGCGGCTATACGGTTGGGTCGGCGGGCAACATCAGCGCGCGGCTCGATGATGGATGGCTGATCACGCCGACCGACGCCTGCCTCGGCATGATGGATCCCGCCGCCGTCGCCAAGGTGTCCGGCGATGGCAACTGGGTCTCGGGCGACAAGCCGTCGAAGACGCTGACGCTGCACCGTGCCATCTATGACAACAACCGCGATGCGAACGCCGTGGTGCATACGCACTCGACGCATCTCGTGGCCCTGACGCTGGCCGGCGTGTGGGCGCCCGACGATATCGTGCCGCCGCTCACGCCGTACTACGTCATGAAGGTCGGGCACATCCCGATGATTCCGTACCACCGCCCTGGCGATCCCGCCGTTGCGGCGCAAGTTGCCACGCTCGCCAACAGCGTGCGCGGCGTGATGCTGGAGCGGCTCGGTCCGGTGGTGTGGGAGTCCAGTGTCTCGCGCGCGGCCTTCGCGTTGGAAGAACTGGAGGAAACCGCGAAGCTCTGGATGATGATGAAAGACGTGCCGGGCTTCGCCGCCCGCGCCGCGCTCAGCGAAAGCGCACTCACCGAACTGCGGGATATCTTCCAGGCCCGCTGGTAGCAACCCACTGATACCGACGCGACCCGGACGCGACTGCCGCCTGGCAGCCGCGCGGAGAACACTCGCGCCCCCGAAACCCGAACGGAGACCACCGTGACACCGAACCAACCCGCGGCCAGCGTGCCCGCCTACGACAGCCTGGGCGGCGACGCCCGGCTCGACGCCGACACCCAGATCGAGAAACGCGCCTATCACAAGGTGTTCTGGCGCATCATGCCGTTCCTGATGCTGTGCTACGTGATCGCCTATCTCGATCGCGTCAACGTCGGCTTCGCCAAGCTGCAGATGGGCCAGGACCTGGCCTTCTCCGAGACCGTGTTCGGTCTTGGCGCCGGCCTGTTCTTCATCGGCTACTTCCTGTTCGAACTGCCCAGCAACCTGCTGATGCACAAGCTCGGCGCGCGCATCTGGATCGCGCGCATCATGATCACCTGGGGCATCGTGTCAGGGCTGTTCATGTTCGTGCAGACGCCGACCCAGTTCTACGTGATGCGCTTCCTGCTCGGCCTGGCCGAAGCGGGCTTCTATCCGGGCGTGATCCTCTACCTGACCTACTGGTACCCGGCCAATCGCCGCGCGAAGATGATCGCACTGTTCATGTCGGGCATTCCCGTGGCCGGCATGTTCGGCAACCCGCTGTCGGGCTGGATCATGGACGCCTTCAACAACACCCATGGCCTGCGCGGCTGGCAATGGATGTTCATCATCGAAGCGCTGCCGTCGCTGCTGATCGGCGTGCTGACCGTCTTCGTGCTGCGTGATGGCATCGACAAGGCGCCGTGGCTCGACGCTGATGAAAAGCGCGTGCTCAAGCGCAATGTCGAGGCAGACCAGCAGAATGCGGTCAAGGCAGCCGGCGCGGCCTCGGGCAAATCGCATGGCCACTCGCTCGGCGCCGTATTCCGTGACAGCCGCGTCTGGTGGATGTGCCTGATCTACTTCTGCTTCGTCACCGGCCAGTACGCGCTGACGTTCTGGATGCCCACGCTGGTCAAGGCCAGCGGCGTCACCGGCAACTTCAACATCGGCCTGCTGTCCGCAATTCCGTTCCTGTGCGCAATCGTCGTCATGAACCTCCTCGGTCACAGTGCCGACGCCCGCAGCGAGCGCCGCTGGCACCTGATCGTGCCGGCCCTGATGGGTGCCACGGGCTTTGCGATTGCGGCCTCGTTTACGCACAATACGACCGTAGCCATCGCCGCCCTGTCGCTGGCCGCCGCCGGGGTGCTGACCTGCGCGCCGCTGTTCTGGTCGCTGCCGACCGCGTTCCTGTCGGGCATCGCCGCCGCTTCGGGTATCGCGGTGGTCAACTCCGTGGGCAACCTGGCCGGCTTCGTGTCGCCGTATATGGTCGGCGCGCTCAAGGACATGACGCACAGCACGCAGTTGCCGATGTACGTGCTGTCGGCGATCCTGGTCGTCGGCGCCGTGCTCGTATGGCTGACACCGGCCCGGCTGGTCAACCGCTGACCGGCCCGCCTTCAAGACTCACAACCGGAAACCAACCATGCCGCGTTTCGCCGCCAACCTTTCGATGATGTATACGGAGCATGACTTCCTGGACCGCTTTGCCGCCGCCGCGGCGGACGGCTTCCAGGCGGTCGAGTACCTGTTCCCGTACGACTACACGGCCGCCGAACTGCGCGCGCGTCTCGACGCCAATGGCCTCGTGCAGGCGCTGTTCAACGCGCCGCCGGGCGACTGGGCCGCAGGCGAACGCGGCATGGCGGCCCTGCCCGGCCGCGAAGCCGAGTTCCGCGCCGCCTTCGGCCGCGCACTGGAATATGCCGGCGTGATCGGCAACGACCGCATCCACGTGATGGCCGGCCTGATCCCGGCCGATGCCGACCGCTCGCGCTGCCGCGCCACGTACCTTGAAAACCTGTCCCATGCCGCCAGTGCCGCCGCAGCGCAAGGCATCACCGTGCTGGTCGAGCCGATCAACACGCGCGACATACCTGGCTATTTCCTGAACCGCCAGGACGACGGCCAGGCCATCTGCAAGGAAGTCGGCGCCGCCAACCTGAAGGTGCAGTTCGACTGCTACCACTGCCAGATCGTCGAGGGCGATGTCACGAAGAAGCTGCAGCGCGACTTCGCCGGCATCGGCCATATCCAGATCGCCGGCGTGCCCGAGCGCCACGAGCCGGACATCGGCGAACTGAACTATCCGTACTTGTTCGACGTCATCGACAACCTTGGCTACCAGGGCTGGATCGGCTGCGAGTATCGGCCGCGCGCCGGCACCTCCGCCGGCCTGGGCTGGATCAAGCCTTACCTGAAGCGCTGAACCCACTGAGAAGCATTGCCATGAACGTACTGATTACCGGCGGCGCCGGCTTCCTCGGCCTGCAACTGGCGCGCCTGCTGCTGCTGCGCGGCACCCTGGACCTGGACGGCCGCGCAGTCGCCTTCGACCGCCTGACGCTGCTCGACGTGGTAGCGCCGCAAGGCCTGGATGATGCGCGCGTGCGCGTGGTGACCGGCGACCTGTCGGACCCCGACGTCCTCGCGCAAGCCATCGATGCCGACACCGGCGCCATCTTCCACCTGGCCGCCGTGGTCTCGGGCCAGGCCGAGGCCGACTTCGAGCTTGGCATGCGCGTCAATCTCGACGCGGCACGCGCGCTGTTGGAAACCTGCCGCCAGGCCGGCCACAAGCCGCGCGTGCTGTTCACCAGCTCGGTCGCGGTCTATGGCGGCGAACTGCCACCCGTGGTGCAGGACGATACGGCGCTGAACCCGCAATCGTCCTACGGCGTGCAGAAGGCGATAGGCGAACTGCTGCTGTCGGACTACAGCCGGCGAGGCTTTGTCGACGGCCGCGTGCTGCGCCTGCCCACCATCAGCGTGCGACCGGGCAAGCCCAATGCCGCGGCCTCGTCGTTTGCCAGCGGCATCATCCGCGAGCCGCTGGCGGGTGTGGAAGCCAACTGCCCCGTGGCACCGGAAACGCCGCTATGGCTGCTATCTCCGCGCGCGGCCGTGGCGGCGCTTGTCAACGGTATCGAGTTGAATGGGGAACGCCTCGGCAATCGCCGCGTGGTGAACTTGCCGGGCTTGTCGGTGACTGCCGCCGGCATGGTGGAAGCGCTGCGCCGCGTCGCAGGCGATGCAGTGGCCGACCGGGTGACGTGGCAGCGCGAGGAACGCGTCGAGAAGATTGTCGGCACGTGGCCGGCGGCGTGGAATGCGGAGCGTGCGCTGTCGCTGGGGTTCCAAAGCGATGCGAGCTTTGACGAGGTGATCCGGGCGTATATGGAGGATGCGGGGTTGGCGAAGTAAGCTTTCAACGCTTTACTACTGCCACTGCCCTTGCATCTTCCGCGGGCTGCCCCCTCTCCCGCTTGCGGGAGAGGGAAGCAAACAGCGCGATAGTCCTGTTGGCAGCCGTCTTCACGCCGCCGGTTTCACCACCTCATACCCTTCGATAATCTCCCTCACCGTCCCCGGAATCGGCGCCGATTTCTGCGACTTCGGATCCGCGCACACATACACGATCTCCCCCGTGATCAGGTGTTCGTCGCCGCGGTACATCTCCACCCGGAACAGCATGCTCGACCGCCCCATCCGCGCCATACGGCCGCGGATATCGAGCACATCGTCGAACCGCGCCGAGGCGTGATACTCCAGCGTGGACTTGACCACGAAGATATCGACCCCATGCGCGTGCAGCACGTCTTCCGGATAGCGGATGCCGGCATCGCGCCAGTATTCGGTCACGCAGATATCGCAGTAGGTCAGGTAGTGCGCATTGAAAACGATCGACTGCGGATCGACTTCGGCCCAGCGCACGCGCAGCGGCATGCTGTGGCGGAAATCTTCTTTTGCCATCGGGCTTGTCTCCCTTGAATGGATCTCACATGGCATTCAGGCCGCCGCCCCGCTTCGCAAGTGTCCGGCGGGATGGCGGCCTGAGCCGTGGTGCAGGCTAGCGCCAGCGAATTTACTGCTTGGCCAGGCCCAGTTTCTCGATGATGGCCTTTTCCTTCTTCACCGTATCCGCGGCGAACTGCGAGTACTGTGCGCTGTTCATGTAGTACGGCTCCATGTCGAACTTGGCCAGCGATTCGCGGTAGTTCGGCATTTCCATGGCCTTCTTGAAGGCGTCATGCAGCTTCTGCACGATCTTCGGGTCGGTGCCCTTCGGTGCCACCAGGCCGAACGGCGAGGTCTGCACGATGCCCATGCCCAGTTCCTTCAGCGTCGGCACGTTGGGGAAGCGCGCCGAGCGCTTGTCGCCCCACGTCGACAGCAGGCGCAGCTTGCCCTGCTCCACGTACTGCGCCCACGCCGGCGTATCGGCCACCGACATCACGTGGCCGCCCAGCAGCGCCTGCATCGATTCGGAGTTGCCCTTGTACGGGATGTGCGAGAACTGCACGCCCTGCTTCATCGCCAGTTCTTCCATGGTCAGGTGCAGCGTGGTCATGGTGCCGGGCGAGCCGTAGGTCAGCTTGCCCGGATTGGCCTTGGCGTAGGCGATGTAGTCCTGCATGGTCTTGATCGGCGAATCGGCCGGGACCACCAGGCCGAACGAGTAGCCGGCCAGGTTGATGATGTAGCTCAGGTCCTTGACCGGGTCCCAGTTGATCTTGGTCGTGTACGGCAGGCGATAGACCGGCATGGCGACCTGCGCCAGCGTGTAGCCGTCCGGCTGCGTCGATTGCATCATCTGGGCCGGCAGCACGCCGCCGGCACCCGGCTTGTTCTCGACGATGACGGGCTGGCCGAGGATCTTCGATGCGTTTTCAGCCAGCACGCGGAACGGGATATCCGTGGAACCGCCGGCCGTATAGCCGATGACCAGGCGGATCGGGCGTTGCGGGAATTTCTCTGCCTGCGCTTGCGCGGGCATGGCGGCGAAACCAAGCGCGGCGGTGGCGGCGGCGAGGCCGGCGCGGGCGATGAATTGGCGGCGTTGCATTTGACGATATCTCCTTGTGCTGCAAGTCACTGCTAGAAATGATTGGATCGGGTGCCGCGCGTGCCGCGGCCCGATGCTTGCTTTTTATTGCCCGGTGCCGAAAGCGGCCCGCAGCGCCGCCACGGCATCGGCATGCGCCTGCGCCACGGCGGGCACGAAACGGCCCATCTTGAAAAAGTCGTGGATCATGCCAGCATAGTCGGCCAGCGTGACCGCCACGCCGGCCGCGCGCAATTTTTCCGCGTAGGCCACGCCCTCGTCATGCAGCGGATCGTAGCCGGCCACGGCGATCCACGCGGGACAGCAGCCGCGCACATCGGCACCGGCGCCGCCGCCATCAAGCGGGGCAAAGCGCCAGTCGTCGCGGCTCGATTCCTGGTCAAGGTAGTGCGAGAAAAACCACTGGATCATCTCCTCGGTGAGCAGATAGCCGTCTGCCAGAGCCCGGTGCGACGGCGTGTCCTGTCGCGCGCAGGTGCCTGGATAGATCAGCAGTTGCAGCACGGGCGCCAGGCCGCTGTCGCGCGCATGGACGGCGCAGGCCGTGGCCAGCGTGCCGCCGGCGCTGTCTCCGCCCAGCGCAATGCGTTGCGGGTCCGCGCCCAGACGGGCGGCTTCCTCGAACACCCAGTGCAGCACGTCGAATGCATCGTTGGCCGCGGTCGGGAACCGCCATTGCGGTCCGAGGCGATAGTCGACGGACAGCACCATGCAATCGGCGCGCGACGCCAGCATGCGGCACAGCGCATCGTGCGAATTCACGCTGCCCACCGTAAAACCGCCGCCATGGAAATACACGAGCAACGGCAGCGGCTCGGCCCAGCTCGCCTCGCGCGGCGCATACAGGCGCACCGGAATGGCATGGCCATCGCGCGCACAGATATGGAGATCTTCCACCGCGTGTACCGCGGGCGGCGAGATATCGAGGATGGGCGCACTCTTCTCGTACGCGATCTTGGCGTCTTCGACGTCCATCACATGGATGGGCGGCCGCTTGGCGCGCGCGATCAGCTCGAGCAATGCGGCCACCTGCGAATCGAGCGGCACCGCCGGCATGCCGGGGACGGCAGACGTTGTGGATGCGGCGGACGAGGTAGACGAGGCAGACGAGGCAGACGATCTGGACGGTACAGCGGACATGGCAGACACTGGATTTGATACAGCCCTGGCGGCATCCTGGCCGGCCAAAATGTTTCCGGCTTCCCCCGGCATCGGGAGAAGTTCGAATTGTGAACGATCGTTCGATTTCAGTATCATGCCAGTGTTTCAGTAAGCGGGCAGTCCGAAATAACCCCGATGCATGCGCGGGGCGGCGGTTTCTGGGCGATGATCGACTTATCGAACCCGTTTGGCCAGTGAATCCCAGGAAGCGCCCTACAAGCAAAATTAGCGGCGGATCGCCGCAGGAGACAGCGAACCATGGCCTTTATCTACTATCTGACCCACATCCACCTCGACTTCGGCGCAGTGAGCCTGCTCAAGTCCGAATGTGAACGCATCGGCATCCGCCGGCCGCTGCTCGTGACCGACAAGGGCGTGGTCGCGGCGGGCGTGGCGCAGCGCGCGATCGATGCGATGCAAGGCCTGCCGGTGGCGGTCTTTGACGAGACCCCGTCCAACCCGACCGAAGCCATGGTGCGCAAGGCCGCGCAGCAATACCGCGACGCCGGCTGCGATGGCCTGGTCGCCGTCGGCGGCGGTTCTTCGATCGACCTGGCCAAGGGCATCGCGATCCTCGCCACGCACCCGGGCGAGTTGACCACCTACGCGACGATCGAAGGCGGCAGCGCGAAGATCACCGAGCGCGCCGCGCCGCTGATTGCCGTGCCCACCACTTCCGGCACGGGCAGCGAGGTGGCGCGCGGCGCCATCATCATCCTCGACGACGGGCGCAAGCTCGGCTTCCATTCCTGGCACCTGCTGCCGAAGTCAGCCATCTGCGACCCCGAACTGACGCTGGGGCTGCCCGCCGGCCTGACCGCCGCGACCGGCATGGACGCGATTGCCCATTGCATCGAGACCTTCCTGGCGCCCGCCTTCAATCCGCCCGCCGACGGCATTGCGCTGGACGGCCTGGAGCGTGGCTGGGGCCATATCGAGCGCGCCACCCGCGACGGCAAGGACCGCGATGCGCGGCTCAATATGATGAGCGCGTCCATGCAGGGCGCCATGGCGTTCCAGAAGGGCCTGGGCTGCGTGCATTCGCTGTCGCATCCGCTCGGCGGCCTGAAGATCGACGGCAAGACCGGCCTGCACCACGGCACGCTCAACGCGGTGGTCATGCCAGCCGTGCTGCGCTTCAATGCCGACGCCCCGACCGTGGTCCGCGACGACCGTTATGCGCGCCTGCGCCGCGCCATGCACCTGCCGGAAGGCGCCGACATCGCCCAGGCCGTGCACGACATGACCGCCCGCCTGGGGCTGCCCACCGGCCTGCGCCAGATGGGTGTCACCGAGGACATGTTCGACAAGGTGATCGCGGGCGCGCTGCTCGACCACTGCCACAAGACCAATCCAAAAGAGGCCAGCGCGGAGGATTATCGGCGTATGCTTGGAGCGTCCATGTAGGCCAGCCTGGCCCTGGGCCGGTCCGGGACACTCATCCACTGGGGGAGACAGCGAATGACTGGTGAACACTTGCAGGTTGTGCATGGCGACATTACCCGGATGGAAGTCGACGCAGTCGTCAATGCGGCCAACAGCGGCCTGCTCGGCGGCGGCGGCGTGGACGGCGCCATCCACGGTGCCGGCGGACCCGCGATCATGGCGGCGTGCAAGGCCATCCGCGACACGCAGGGTGGCTGCCCGACCGGCGAGGCGGTGATCACCACCGGCGGACTGCTGCCCGCGCCGTACGTCATCCACGCCGTCGGCCCGGTCTGGCATGGCGGCAGCCGGGATGAAGACGCCCAACTGGCCAGCGCCTACCGCAACTGCATCCGGCTGGCCGCCGAACATCACCTGCGCACCCTTGCCTTTCCCAATATCAGCACCGGCATCTACGGCTTTCCGCGGGAACGCGCGGCCGATATCGCCATCCGTGCGGTGCGCGAGGCCCTGGCTACCGCAAAAGGCATCGAACAGGTGACGTTCGTCTGCTTCGACGACGAGAACTACAAGCTGTACCGCGAACGCCTGTCCTGACGACGCCTACGGCGCCACGCCATCATCGGCCATGGCCACCGCGGCCTGCGCATGCAGCGCGGTGGTATCGAACACCGGCAGCGCGCTGTCCTGCGGGCCGATCAGCAGCGTGATCTCGGTGCAGCCGAGGATCACGCCCTGCGCGCCGCGCGTGCCGAGTTCGCCGATGATGCGCTGGAATTCCGCGCGCGCCGCGTCGCGAATCGTCCCATGGCAGAGCTCGTCATAGATGATGTCGTGCACGATGGCGCGATCGGCCTCGTCCGGCACCAGGGTCTCGATGCCATGGCGGTCGTGCATCCGGCCGCGGTAGAAATCCTGCTCCATCGTGAAGCGCGTGCCGAGCAGCGCGACACGGCCGATGCCTGCTTCGCGCAGCGCCAGCGCGGTCGGGTCGACGATATGGACGAACGGCACCGACAACGCAGCTTCGATCGCCGGGGCCACGCGATGCATGGTGTTGGTACACAGCAGCACGAAATCGGCACCGCCGGCCTGCACTTGCCGGGCGGCTTGCTGCATTAGCACGCCAAGCTCGTCCCAGCGCCCATCGTGCTGCAGCGCCTTGATTTCCTCGAAGCACACCGTGGCCATGACGCTGCGCGCATTGCGATGCCCGCCGAGCCGGGCTTTCATGCCCTGGTTGATGAGCCGGTAGTATTCGGCTGACGATTCCCAGCTCATGCCGCCGATCAGCCCGATAGTCTTCATTGCCTGCTCCGTGTGGCGCATGGGGATTGCGCGTTGTCGACGCGGCAATCTACCACCCGGATCTGCCGGCAGACAGGGACAGTTTCCGCGCGGGCGACCCGGCCAGTTATGGCCGGGCAACCATCCCACCTGCACGGCAAGGCTGTGTTTTCCGCTACTTCAGCGCGCTGCGTATCAACCGGTTGACCAGCTCCGGCTGCTCGTGCACTACCCAGTGCGTGCCGTCCGGAATGCGCTCCAGCTGCATGTCCGGCACGAACTGGTCGAGGCCATCGAGCAGCGATTTCGGCAGCGCGCGGTCGCGCTCGCCCCAGATCACAAAGGTTGGCACGCGCACCACGAACGCCGCCGGATCGAGCCGCGAGATGTCCGGCGGCGGCTCGCCGGGCCCGGGCGGATGCATCGGCGAAGCGCGGTAGTAATTGACGCCGCCCGACAGCGAATGCGATTCGCCCTCGCCCGGCTGCGCCCACGCGGCCAGGTATTTCTCGCGCGTTTCGCCGCTGAACCACGGCGCGGGTTGCTCGCCACCCGCCGTGAGCATGTTCTCCAGCATCGCGAAACCATTGGCGGCCAGGATTTCTTCCGAGCCCGGACGGCGCAGCCAGTTCATATAGGCCGACGCCGCCTGCTGCTGCGGATCAGTCGCCAGCGCTTTGGCGAACAGGTACGGATGCGGCGAATTAATGATCACCAGCTGCTCGACCAGCTGCGGGAACTGGATGGCAAGGTTCCAGCAGATCGCCCCGCCCCAGTCGTGGGCCACGACAATGCAGCGTTCATAGCCGAGCGCGGCGACGAATTGCACCAGGTCCTCGACAATATGGCGCGGGCGGTAAGCGTCGACGGCCTCGGGCTTGCTCGACAGGTTGAAGCCGCGCAGGTCCGGTGCCACCGCGAAGTGGGTGCGGCCGAATTCAGCGAGCTGGGCTTCCCATTCAAACCAGAACTCCGGGAATCCATGCACGAACAGCATCAGCGGCTTGCCGCGCTCCCCGGCGCTGGCATAGTGCAGGCGCGTGCCGTTGGGCAGGTTGGCAAACTGCAGGTGGCGGATTACGGCGGGGGCAGTCATGGCGTTCTCCATGGGCGGGCCTCGTTGGGTGCGTTGCGTGGCGTCAGCCGCGCAGCGCGGCAACCAGGCCGGCACGCACCTCGGGCTTGTCCGCGAACGGATCGCCCGGATTGCGCTGGCCGATGATGTCCTCGAAACGTTGCTGCACGGGTGCGAGGGCCTGCGGGTGCGAATAAATATAGAAGCTTTCGTCGCGGATGGCATCGAAGGTCTTGCGCGCCACGTCCTCGGCCGTGACCTTGCCGGAAGTGACCGCCTTGTCCGTCAATGCCTGCGACACCATCTGCGAACGCGTGGGCGGCGCGTCGTTCGCCAGGTCCGTGGGCCGGTTGCGCTGCGACTGGTTGATGCCGGTCGGCACGAAGTACGGGCACAGCACCGAGCAGCGCACCTGCTCGGTGACGAGCCCGAGGTCCTGGTAAAGCGTTTCGGTCAGCGTGACCACGGCATGCTTGGACACGTTGTAGACGCCCATCGCCGGCGGGCTCAGCATGCCCGCCATCGACGCCGTGTTGACGATGTGCGCCTGGTACGCCGGATCTTTCGCGGCCGCGGCCAGCATCAGCGGTGTGAAGATGCGCACGCCGTGGATCACGCCGTACAGGTTCACGCCCAGCACCCACTCCCAGTCCTTCAGCGAGTTCTCCCACAGCAGGCCGCCCGCGCCGACGCCGGCGTTATTGAACAGCACGTTGACCTGCCCGAAGCGCGCCATGGCCGCGTCGGCCAGCGCCTGCACCTGTTCACCGCGCGAGACATCGGTGCGCACGCCGATCACCTCGGCACCTTGCGCCTTCAGTTCGGCCACGGCGGCATCCAGCGCATCCTGCTGCACATCGGCCAGCACCAGCTTCATGCCGAGCGCCGCCCCCGTGCGCGCAAACTCCTTGCCAAAGCCCGACGCGCCGCCCGTGATGACGGCTACCCTGCCTTCGAACTGCTTCATGTTCTTGTCCCCTCTCGCTGTGGTTTGCCTTGTGTTCTGGTCGGCCAGTATCGTCCTGCCGGCATGCAGGCCATCGTGTCAGTCCAGCAGGTCGGGCTGCTCCTTGACGATACGGGCATACAGCGGCTGGAACTGGAACCAGCCTGCCTGCGCGGTACCGACGATCGAATAAGCCTGGCGTGCAGCTGCGTCGGCAATGACCTTGAGCGGCGCATTGGTACGCGCGGCAGCCGCCTCGGCCAGCAGTTGCACCTGGCACGAACGCTCCATCGTGATGAACCACCACGCGGCCTCGTCGACCGTCTTGCCCACCGTCAGCAGCCCGTGGTTCTGCAGGATGGCGGCCTTGTTCGATCCCAGCGCGTTGGCGATGCGCTGGCCTTCGTCCAGCTCCACCACCACGCCGCCGAAGTCGTCATAAACCGCGTGGTCGTTGTAGAACGCGCAGACATCCTGCGTGAGCGGATCGAGCGGACGGCCCAGCGTGGACCAGGCGCGGCCATAGGTGCTATGCGAATGCGCCGCGGCCACGGCATCGGATCGGGTCTGGTGGACGCGCGAATGGATCGCGAACGCCGCCGCATTGACCGGATAGTCGCCCTCGACCACGTTGCCGTGATGGTCGCAGCGGATCAGGTTCGACACCGTCACCTGGCTGAAATGCACGCCGAACGGATTGACCCAGAAGGTATCGGTGAACTCGGGGTCGCGCGCGGTGATATGGCCGGCCACGCCCTCGTCGAAACCGAATTTGGAGAACAACCGGAACGCCGCGGCCAGGCGCTGCTTGCGGTGCAGGCGTTCCTGCGCCGGCGTGTCGAACTGCGGCGGGCGCGGCAGGTTTCGATAGCGTGCCTTGACCTCTTCTGACAGGCCGGCGCCGATCTCGTCGTCGGGTGCTGGCCGGGCTTGCGGTGCGTTCATGGCTGTCTCCTGTGGTTGTCGTTCTATGCAGGCCAGCCGGCCGCGCAGGGCCGGCCGCGCCCTTGCCGCTTACACCAGCTTGACCAACTGCTTGCCGAAGTTCTTGCCCTTGAGCAGGCCCATGAACGCTTCCGGCGCGCTTTCCAGTCCCTGTGCGACCGATTCGCGGAACTTGATCTTGCCTTGCGCAACGGCCGTGCCCAGCTCCTTCAGCGCCTGCGGCCACACTTCCATGTGCTCGGAGACGATGAAGCCTTCGATGGTCAGGCGCGACACCAGGATCAGTTGCGGATTCTTCAGCGGCAGCGGCTGGCCGTCATAGCCCGCGATCATGCCGCACATGGCGATGCGGCCGAACGCATTCATGCGCGTCAGCACCGCGTCGAGGATGTCGCCGCCGACGTTCTCGAAGTAGCCGTCAATGCCGTCGGGCGTGGCCGCCTTGAGCATCGTGTAAAGCTCCTTCGCATCCTTGGCAGCCTTGTAGTCGATACACGCGTCGAAGCCGAGTTCGTTGACCACGTAGTCGCACTTGTCCTTGCCGCCCGCGAAACCCACGGCGCGGCAGCCGGCCAGCTTGGCCAATTGCCCCACCACGCTCCCGACCGCGCCCGACGCGGCGCTGACCACCACGGTCTGGCCGGCCTTGGGCTGGATGATCTTGTTCAGTCCGTACCACGCCGTCACGCCCGGCATGCCGACCGAGCCGAGGTAAGCCGACAGCGGCAGATGCGTGGTATCGACCGGCTGCATGCCGGTGCCATCGCTCACCCCCATCTCCTGCCAGCCGAACATGCCGACGACCTTGTCGCCGACCTTGTACCTGGCGTTCTTGCTGGCGACGACTTCGCCGACCGTGCCGCCGATCATGACTTCATCGAGCGGCTGCGGCACGGCGTATGACTTGCTCTCGTTCATGCGGCCGCGCATGTACGGGTCCAGCGACAGGTAGTGGTTGCGCACCAGCACCTGGCCGTCGGCAAGCTGCGGCACGGGCACTTCTTCCAGCCGGAAGTTGGCGGGCGTCACCGCGCCTTCGGGACGCGATGCGAGGACGATGCGCTTGAATGTGTTCGACATGATCGGTTCCTTCCAATGGGAGTTGGAAAACTGCGGGCTGCAGGACACTGCGTGGCTGCGATGCGGGAGCGGCGAATCCGCTCCGGTGTGTTTGCTGCGCCGGCGTTCAGCCGTCGGCGCCGGTATCCGTTGCGCCCGGACGCTGCGGAGGCATGCGCCGGATGTACTTGAACGCGCCCGAGCTGCGCGCCACGGTCTTGCCGTCGGCGTCGACGATCTCGGCCTCGCAGAACACCATGGTGGTGGTGCGGTGCACGGTGGTGCCGCGGGCGGTCAGATGGCCGCGCCCCGGCGCCATGAAGCTGCTCTTCATCTCGATGGTGACCACGCCGCGGCCGTCGGCATCGCTGCTGCGGCCGGCCACTGCCATGGCCACGTCGAGAAGGGTCATGATCACGCCGCCGTGGGCCATGTCCCAGCTGTTCTCGTGGCGCTTCTCGATCGGCAGCGAGATCTCGCTGCGTCCGCCTTCCGCCAGGCTGCAGGTCACGCCGAGATCGGCAAGGAAAGGAATATGGCTCAGCGAGCCGGTGTACTGGTTCATGGCAATGCGATTGGGTGTGGGGGATGGTGTGGTGCCGAAGACAGATGATGCCGCCGGCACCGGTTCCGCATTATTGCCGCAAACTCCGACTATCGTTCGGACCGTGCGCCGATAGCCGTCAGACCGCGCTGACGCCGCCGTCCACCGCCAGGATCTGGCCGGTGATGTGCTTGCCTGCGTCGCTGGCAAACAGCAGCGCGGCACCCTTCAGGTCCTCGTCATCGCCCAGGCGATGCAGCGGCACGCCCGCGCACATGGCTTCGACGCCCATGCGATCGAGCGAGCCCTTGGTCATCTTCGACGGGAAAAAGCCCGGCGCAAGCGCGTTGACGGTGATGTTGTGCTCGCCCCATTCGCCTGCCAGCGTGCGCGTGAAGTTGATCACGGCACCCTTCGAGGTGTTGTAGGCGATGGTCTCCATCGACCCCGGCGGGTTGCCCGCGAGCCCGGCAATCGACGCCACGTTGATGATGCGGCCATGGCGGCGCGGAATCATCGACAGCTTGCCGATGCGCTGGCTCAGCAGGAACAGGCCGCGGATGTTCAGGTTCATCACCTTGTCCCAGGCCTCGACCGGATGGTCTTCCGCGGGAGCGCCCCAGGTTGCGCCGGCGTTGTTGACGAGGATGTCGACGTGGCCTAGCTTGGCCAGCGCCTCATCGGCCAGGCGCACAATGTCGGCCTCCTGCGCGCCGTCGGCGGCGATCCAGTCGGCCTCTATGCCGCGCGATTTCAGATGCGCCTGCGCGGCCTGCAGTTCGTCGGCCTTGCGCGCGGACAGCACCACGCGCGCGCCCTGCTCGCCGAGCGCTTCGGCGATCTGCAGGCCAAGCCCGCGCGAACCGCCGGTGATCAGGGCGGTACGGCCTTTCAGGTCAAACAATTGCTGGATGGTACGCATGGTTCGGTTCCTTGATGATTTTCGATGTCAGGGGAATGGCGGTGCCGGTCAGAACCAGGCGTCCTGCATGTCGAGCGTGGTGCGGTCCAGCGTGGCCAACAGGTCGAGTTGCGGACCGACCTTTGGCAGTTCCCAGCGCGAGAAGTACGCCGCCGCGGCCAGCTTGCCGCGATAGAAGGCCTCGTCCTCGCCGCTGGCACCGCGCGCCAGCGCGGCTTGCGCCACCAGCGCCTGCTCCAGCCAGATCCATGCAACCACCACGTGGCCGAAGGCCTCCAGGTAGATGCTGGCGTTGGCCAGCGTCACGTTGGCGTCGCCGGCGCTCCAGAGCACCTTGGTGACCTCCGCAAGGCGCGTTACGGCGGCGCCGAGGGCACGGGCCTCGCTGGCCAGCGTCGCGTCGCCGCTGGACAACGCGCGCTCACAGGTGGCCTGCACACGCTCGCCCAGCAGACGGAATGCGGCGCCATCCTTCATCACCACCTTGCGGCCCAGCAGGTCCAGGCCCTGGATGCCGTGCGTGCCTTCGTGGATCGGGTTCAGGCGGTTGTCGCGGTAGAACTGCTCGACGTTGTATTCGCGGGTATAGCCGTAGCCGCCATGCACCTGGATGGCCAGGTTATTGGCTTCCAGGCACCACTGCGAAGGCCAGCTCTTGGCGATCGGCGTCAGGATGTCCAGCAGCAGCGACAGCCGCTCGTGCGATGGCGCATCGCCGGCCGTTGCCGCGGCGCGTTCTTCGTCGACGAGCTTCGCGCAATACAGGTTCAGCGCCAGGCCGCCTTCCACATAGCTTTTCTGTGCGAGCAGCATGCGGCGGATATCCGCGTGCTCGACCAGCTTCACTTGCGGGCTGGCGGGATCCTTGCCGCCGGGGCCGACCGAACGGCCCTGCGGACGGTTGCGCGCATAGTCCAGCGCGTGCAGGTAACCCGTGTAGCCGAGCGTCACCGCGCCCAGGCCTACGCCGATGCGGGCCTCGTTCATCATGTGGAACATGCAGGCCAGGCCCTTGCCCGCCTCGCCGACCAGGTAGCCGATCGCGCCGGCCTTGCCGCCCGGCCGGTGCTTCATGCCCTCGCCGAAGTTCAGCAGGCAATTGGTCGTGCCGCGATAGCCCATCTTGTGGTTCAGCCCGGCCAGCACCACGTCGTTGTGCTCGCCGAGCGAGCCATCGGCATTGACGAGGTACTTGGGCACGATGAACAGCGAGATGCCCTTCACGCCCGGCACCAGCTTGCCGTCCGGGCCCGGGATCTTGGCCAGCACCAAATGGACGATGTTCTCCGACAGCTCATGTTCGCCGGCCGAGATCCACATCTTGTTGCCACGCAGGCGGTATTGCGCGCCCAGCGGCGATTCGCCTTCGTACTCGGCTCGCGTAGTCACGTCGGACAGCGACGAACCCGCCTGCGGCTCCGACAGGCACATGGTGCCGAAAAAGCGGCCTTCCATCTCCGGCTTGACGAAGGTATCGATCTGCGCGGGCGTGCCGTGCGTCAGCAGAAGGTTGGCATTGCCGATGGTCAGGAACGGATAGGAGCTAGTGCCGACGTTGGCGGCCTTGAAGTACGCGAAGCCGGCCTTCTCTACCAGCACCGGCAATTGCATGCCGCCCAGTTCGTAGTCCTGCCCGGCGGCCATCAGGCCAGCCTCGCAGAAGGCCTTCAGCGCGGTGCCGACTTCGGGAATGATGGTGACGGTCTCGCCATCGAACTCCGGTTCGTGCTGGTCGTTCTTCTTGTTGTGCGGCGCGAACAGGTCGGTGGCGATTTTCTCGCAGGTATCCAGCGCCGCGTCGAAGGTCTCGCGCGAGTGGTCGGCATAGCGCGGGATCTGGCTCAGTTCTTCGGCCTTGAGCCACTCGTACAGGACGAAATTCAGGTCACGGCGGGAAAGGATCAGCGACATGGTGTCTCCATGCGGCGCGCTGCGTGGCGTACCGCGAATTCTTTTGTTCTGCTGGTGCGCCCGAGGGTGCGAATGAACCCTATGGAAAGGAAACGGACTTGCGCGGTACTGAGTTCGCCAGAACGCCTGACATTGGATGGACTGCGAGCGTGCTCCCCTCTCCCGCAAGCGAAAGAGGGAAGCAAGCCAGCGTCAGTCGTTACAGCACTTCAAACAGGCCCGCTGCGCCCTGGCCGCCGCCGATGCACATGGTGACCACCACGTACTTCACGCCGCGGCGCTTGCCTTCGATCAGCGCATGGCCGACCAGGCGGGCACCCGACACACCGTACGGGTGTCCCACGGCGATGGCACCGCCGTTCACGTTCAGGCGATCCATGGGGATGCCCAGCTTGTCGGCGCAGTACAGCACCTGCACGGCGAACGCTTCGTTCAGTTCCCACAGGCCGATGTCATCGACCTTCAGGCCTGCCTTCTTCAGCAGCTTGGGCACGGCGAACACCGGGCCGATGCCCATTTCATCGGGCTCGCAACCGGCCACGGCAAAGCCGCGGAACACGCCCAGCGGCTGCAGGCCCTTGGCGGCGGCGACACGCGCGTTCATCACCACGGCAGCGGAGGCGCCGTCCGAGAATTGCGACGCATTGCCTGCAGTGACCACGCCACCCGGCATAGCGGTGCGGATCTTCGACACGGCTTCCAGCGTCGTGTCGCCACGGATGCCTTCGTCGCGGTCGAGGGTCACTTCCTTCGTGACCAGCTGGCCCGTCGACTTGTCGGCCACGCCCGCGAGCACCGTGATCGGCACGATCTCGTCCTTGAACTTGCCGGCTTCCTGGGCGGCGGCGGCGCGCTGCTGGCTGCGCACGCCGTACTCGTCCTGGCGATCCTTCGAGATGTTGTAGCGCTTGGCCACGTTCTCGGCGGTCTGGAGCATGTTCCAGTAGATTTCCGGCTTGTTCTTGACCAGCCACGGATCGGCGATCATGTGGCGGTTCATTTCCGCCTGGACGCAGGAGATGCTTTCCACGCCGCCGGCCACGAAGATATCGCCCTCGTCGGCGATCACGCGTTGCGCGGCCATGGCGATGGTCTGCAGGCCGGACGAGCAGAAGCGGTTCACGGTCGCACCCGGCACGGTGACCGGGCAACCGGCGCGCAGTGCAATCTGGCGTGCAATGTTGGAGCCGGTTGCGCCTTCGGGGTTGGCACAGCCCATCAGCACGTCTTCCACTTCGCCGGCTTCGATCTTGGCGCGCGCAATGGCGTGCTCGACAGCGTGGCCGCCCAGCGTCGCGCCATGGGTCATGTTGAACGCGCCCTTCCAGCTCTTGGCCAGCCCGGTGCGGGCGGTGGATACGATGACTGCCTCGTTCATGTCTTGCTCCTCGGAATCTTGGTGTCTTTCAGTTCGGTTGGTTCGGTTCAGCCTTTGGCTTGCAGCAGCTCGGCCGACTGGATGCGCTTCACGCCCGCGGCGGCAAGGTCTTGCCAGGCTTGCGCCAGTGACCCGTTCAGGTCGATGGCGCGGCAAGCATCCTCGATCACTACGGCTTCGAAGCCCGCGGCACGCGCGTCGAGCGCGCTCCACGCTACGCAGTAGTCGGTCGCCAGCCCGGCCAGGAACACGCGCTTCACGCCGTGCTCGCGCAGGTAGCCGGCCAGTCCGGTACGCGTGCTGCGATCCGCCTCCAGGAAGGCGGAGTAGCTGTCCACGCCGGTGTGGTGTCCCTTGCGGATCACCAGCCTGGCATGGGGCACGTCGAGCCCGGCATGAAACGCCGAACCCGGTGTGTCCTGCACGCAGTGGACCGGCCACAGCACCTGCTGGCCGTACGGCAACGCGAGCATCTGGAACGGCTCGGCGCCGGCATGGTTGGCGGCGAACGAGACATGGTCCGCCGGGTGCCAGTCCTGCGTCAGCACCACGTGCGGGAACATACCTGCGCGCCGGTTGATGACAGGCACGACCTCGTCGCCATGTGGCACGGCAAGCGCGCCGCCAGGCATGAAGTCGTTCTGCATGTCGATGACCAGCAGGCAGTCATGCGGACCGGGTCTCATGTTTGCTCGCCTTTCCTTTGCCTTGCTGCGGCCCGGGCCTCAGTCGTTGAAGCCCTTGCCTTCGTCCGCCAGCTTCTGCAGCAGCGGTGCCACTTGCCAGGCCTCGCCGTGGTAGCCCTTGGCGTACTTCTTCATCGCCAGCGCCACGTTGTAGAGGCCAACCTGGTCGGCGTACAGCATCGGGCCGCCGCGGAACAGCGGGAAGCCGTAGCCGGTCAGGTACACCATGTCGATATCCGAGGCCTTCGACGAAATGCCCTCTTCCAGGATCTTCGCGCCTTCGTTGACCAGCGCAAACACCAGGCGCTCGACGATTTCCTCGTCGGAAATCTTGCGGCGCGTAATGCCCAGGTCCTTCGAATGCTGCACGATCATGTCGTTGACCTGCTGGTTCGGGTACGGCTTGCGGTCACCCGCCTTGTAGTCGTACCAGCCCGCGCCGGTCTTCTGGCCGTAGCGGCCCATTTCGCACAGCAGGTCGGCGGTCTTCGAGTACTGGATGTCCGGCTTGTCCACCGCGCGGCGCTTGCGGATGGCCCAGCCGATGTCGTTGCCAGCCAGGTCGCCCATGCGGAACGGGCCCATGGCGAAGCCGAACTTCTCGATGGCCTTGTCCACCTGTTCCGGCAGCGCGCCTTCATCGAGCAGGTAACCGGCCTGGCGGCTGTACTGCTCGATCATGCGGTTGCCGATAAAGCCGTCGCACACGCCCGACACCACGGCGGTCTTCTTGATCTTCTTGCCGATCGCCATCACGGTGGCCAGCACATCCTTGCCGGTCTTGGCGCCGCGCACGACTTCGAGCAGCTTCATCACGTTGGCCGGGCTGAAGAAGTGCATGCCGACCACGTCCTGAGGACGCTTGGTGAAGGATGCGATCTTGTCGACATCGAGCGTCGAGGTGTTCGAAGCCAGGATCGCGCCCGGCTTCATCACTTCGTCCAGCTTCTTGAAGACGATTTCCTTGACGCCCATCTCTTCGAACACGGCCTCGATGACCATGTCGGCGTCCTTGATGTCGTCATAGGACAGCGTGGTCGACAACAGGCCCATGCGCTGCTCGACCTTTTCCTGGGTCAGCTTGCCCTTCTTGGCGCTGTTCTCGTAGTTCTTGCGGATGATGGCCACGCCGCGGTCCAGCGCTTCCTGCTTGGTTTCCAGGATCGTCACCGGGATGCCGGCGTTCAGGAAGTTCATGCTGATGCCGCCACCCATGGTGCCGGCACCGATCACGGCGATCTTCTCGATCTTGCGCACTGGCGTGTCCGACGGAACGTCGGGGATCTTGCTGGCGGCGCGTTCACCGAAGAAGGCATGGCGCAGCGCGCGCGATTCCGGCGTGGTCACCAGGTACAGGAAGCCATCGCGCTCTTCCTTCAGGCCCTGCTCGAACGGCTTGAGCGAACCGGCCACGGCTTCCAGGCACTTCAGCGGCGCCGGGAAATTCTTGGCCATCGCGCCGACGGTGGTCTTGGCGAAGCCGAGGAAGCCTTCCGCGTTCTCGTGGCGGACCTTGAGGTCGCGCACCTTCGGGTATGGGCCGGGCGCGGCGGCAACGTTCTGTGCGAACTTGACGGCGGCGGGCAGCACGTCACCGTCCACAATCTCGTCGAACAGCTTGGTGCCGGCAAACTTCTCGGACGGCACGGCGGTACCCGAGACAATCATGTTGGCGGCCGCTTCCAGGCCGATCACGCGCGGCAGGCGCTGCGTGCCGCCGGCGCCGGGCAGCAGGCCCAGCTTGACTTCCGGCAGCGCGATCTGCGCGCCCTTCGACGCCACGCGATAGTTGCAGCCCAGCGCCAGTTCCAGGCCGCCGCCCATCGCCACCGAGTGGACCGCTGCCACGACCGGCTTGGACGAACCTTCGATCACGCGGATCACCGAATGCAGCGTCGGCTCCTGCGTGGCCTTGGGCGTATTGAATTCGCGGATATCGGCGCCGCCCGAAAATGCCTTGCCGGCGCCGGTGATGACGATGGCCTTGACGGCCGCATCGTCCAGCGCACGGGTCATGCCATCGACGATGCCAAGCCGGGTGCTGTGACCCAGGCCATTGACAGGGGGATTGTCGAGCGTGATGACGGCTACGCCGTCCTGAACCTGATACTGCGCTGTCATGCTGGTTCCTTTGGTGTCTTGGGTTGTCTCGGGATTCGAATTCTCGAATAGGTCTTCGTGCTGCACTGCCGGCCTGTCCCGGCCGTTTGAACTGCCGCGGCCGGAGCCGCGACAGAAGGGTAAACCCTCCGCATTCCCGCGCCTGACAAGCGTTTCAGCCGACGGGCGAAACACAGCATACACAAAATAGCACGGTCGTTCAATTTTAATTTTTGGGGATTTCCCCCATCATGCGCGCGGTTTATTCCACCCCTCCGCCGCGTGCATGGGGATGGTGTCCGGCTTGAACGAAAACTTGTCTCGATGTCGCTGCCATCGCTTCTCCGTGATGCCGATTCCGGCACTTTGCTGTCGCCAACCGGGTGAACCTCATCCCAGTATGCGACTTTATTTGACGTTGCCCGACGATCCGCTAGGAAAGACAAGTTAGACTCGCGCCTTTTCGTTTTACCCGTCCGGACATCCAAAAGAGGTCCGGACTTGTGAAGTTCCAGCGACCCTGATGTCTTCCCACTCCCATCCTCATCCGCACCAGCATCCGGTCGTCGAGCATGACGACCTCCAGCGCAAGCTCAAGGCGCGCCATCTCACCATGATCGCCATCGGCGGCGCCGTGGGCACGGGGCTGTTCGTCGCCTCGGGCGCCTCCATCGCCCAAGCTGGCCCTGGCGGCGCGTTGCTGATGTATGCGCTGCTCGGCTTCATGGTGTATTGCCTGATGACCAGCCTCGGCGAACTGGCCGTCCACATGCCGGTGGCCGGCTCCTTCGTCACCTACAGTGCGCTCTATGTCGACGAAGGCTTCGGCTTTGCGCTTGGCTGGAACTACTGGTTCAGCCTGGCCGTGACCATTGCCGTGGAACTCACGGCGGCGCAGCTCGTGATGCAGTACTGGTTTCCCGGCATGCCCGGCGTGGCCTGGAGCGCGGGCTTCCTGCTGCTGATGTTCGCGCTCAATGCGTTCTCGGTGCGCGGCTTCGGCGAGGCCGAGTACTGGTTCGCGCTGATCAAGGTGATCACGGTAATCGTGTTCCTGGGCGTAGGCCTGCTGATGATCTTCGGCATCATGAAAGGCGGCCCGCAATCGGGCTGGCACAACTTCACCCTCGGCGACGCGCCGTTCGTTGGCGGCATACCGGCCATGATCGGCGTGGCGATGATTGCGGGCTTCTCGTTCCAGGGCACCGAAACGGTCGGCGTGGCGGCGGGCGAGGCGGAGAATCCGGCCCAGACCATCCCGCGCGCGATCCGTCAGACCTTCTGGCGCATCCTGCTGTTCTACGTGATCGCGATCCTGATCATCGGCGTGCTGATTCCCTATACCGACCCTAACCTGCTGCGTAATGACGTGACCGACGTCGGCGTGAGTCCGTTCGCGCTGGTGTTCCGCCACGCCGGGCTGGCCTTTGCCGCCGGCCTGATGAATGCCGTGGTGCTGACCGCGCTGCTGTCGGCCGGCACGTCGAGCATGTATGTCTCCACGCGCATTCTCTACGGCCTGGCCGTCAGCGGCCGCGCACCGCGCTGGCTCGGCAAGCTGACCGTGAGCGGCGTGCCGTTCAATGCGCTGCTGGTCACCACGGCCATCGGCGCACTGTGCTTCTTCAGTTCGCTGTTCGGCGACAAGGCCGTGTACCTGTGGCTGCTGAACACGTCGGCCATGACGGGTTTCTTCGCGTGGTTCGGCATCGCCGTGAGCCACTATCGCTTTCGCCGCGGGCTGGTCTATCAGGGCTACGATGTCGGTGCGCTGGCTTACCATTCGCCGCTGTATCCGTTTGGTCCCATCTTCGCCGGGGTGCTGTGCCTGGTCATCGTGGCCGGACAGAACTATCAGGCCTTTGGGGACATTCCGAATCGCTGGCCCGAGATCATCGCCACCTATATCGGCGTGCCGGTGTTCCTGGCGCTGTGGCTCGGCTACCGCATCGTCCGGAAGACGCGGCTGATCGACTATGAGGATATGCCGTTCGAACTGCCGAAGCCCGCGGTTCCCATCAGCAAGCAGACCGCGAAAGTGTGATGCCTGGCGCGGCCGGACAAGGCCGGCCGCGCCAGCGTGGCTACACTTCCAGCCACTCCTTGCGCACCTGCGCGTTGGCCTTCAGTTCCGTCGGCGTGCCCTCGAATACGATATGCCCATGGCCCATCACGTACACCCGCTGCGAGATATCGAGCGCGATGGCCAGCTTCTGCTCGATCAGCAGCACCGACACGCCCCGCTCCTTCAGCGTCTTGAGGTAGTCGCCCACCAGCGTCACGATCATCGGCGCCAGACCTTCGGTCGGCTCGTCGATCAGGATCAGGTCGGGGTCGCCCATCAGCGTGCGGCACAGCGTCAGCATCTGCTGCTCGCCGCCTGACAGCACGCCCGCCGCGGTGTTCTCGCGCTCCTTCAGGCGCGGGAACATGGCGAACATGTCGTTGATAGACCAGCGTGGTTTTGCCTGGCGCGGGTTGCGCTTCTCGCCGAGCAGCAGGTTCTGCCGCACCGTCAGCGTCGGAAAGATGTCGCGGTTCTCCGGCACATAACCGATGCCCAGATGGGCGATCTCGAAGGTGCGGCGGCCCAGGATCTCCTCGTCGCGGAAACGCACCGAACCCTCCGCTTTCACCATGCCCAGAATGGCCTTGGCCATGGTCGAGCGCCCCACCCCATTGCGCCCGAGCAGCGCGACGATTTCGCCTTCGTCGATATGCGCGTCCACGCCGTGGAGGATATGGCTCTTGCCGTAGTAGGCGTGCAGCCCCGTGACGTCCAGCATGCGCTTTGCCATCAGTGCGCTCCTTCGGTGGCGCCTTCGTCCAGCGTGGTACCCAGGTAAGCCTCCTTGACCTTGCGGTTGTTGCGGATGGCCTGTGGCGTGTCGGTGGCGATCACCTCGCCGTAGACCAGCACCGAGATGCGGTCGGCCAGCCCGAACACCACGCTCATGTCGTGCTCGACCATCACCAGCGTCTTGCCCGCGGTGACCTTGTGGATCAGCTCGACCGCATGGTCCGATTCCGAGCGGCTCATGCCGGCCGTGGGTTCATCGAGCAGGATCACGTCGGCCCCGCCCGCGATGGTGATGCCGATTTCCAGCGCGCGCTGCTCCGCGTAGGTCAGCAGCCCCGCCTGCGAATCGCGCCGGTGCTGCATGCCGATCAGCTCGAGCACCTCGTCGGCGCGCTCGCGCGCGTCGCGCAGCGCCGACAGGCGGTGCCAGAACGAGTACTTGTAGCCGAGCGACCAGAGCACCGCGCAGCGCAGGTTCTCGAACACCGACAGGCGGTGGAAGATATTGGTGATCTGGAAACTGCGCGACAGTCCCATGCGATTGATGGCGAACGGCTGCAGCCCGCCGATTTCCTGCCCGTTCAGGCGCACCGAGCCGGTAGTCGGCGCAAAGCGCCCGGAGATCAGGTTGAACGTGGTCGACTTGCCGGCGCCGTTGGGCCCGATCAGCGCGTGGCGCTCGCCCTTCGGAATCGACAGGTTCACGCCGCGGATGATTTCCGTCTGGCCGAACTTCTTGCGTACATCGGTCAGTTCCAGTGCGGCTGTCATGCCTTGCCTCCTGCCATTTCGCCTTGCACCTTGTCCCACGCGGCGCGCACGCGCGCTGCCGCCATGCGCCATGCCAGTAGTCCCGCCAACCACAGCACGGCGGCGATCGCCCACGGCATCGGCGTGCCCGCATCGAAGCCGATGCCGAACAGCGACATGTCGGTCCCGTTGGCGCTGTCGACCTGCACCTTGTAGACCAGTTCCACGGTCAGGATCATGGCCGCCAGCAGCACCACGCCCGCTGCCGCGCCGCGCGCGTAGGACGGCAGCATCTGCCGGAACTTGCCTTTCGCCAGCAGCGGCATCTGCATCAGCAGCAGGCTGGCAATGCCGCCTGGCACGAACATCACCATCAGCACGAAGAACAGGCCCAGGTACAGCAGCCACGCCTTGGTCAGGTCCGATAACGCAACCGCGAACAGCATGAAGACCACCGCGCCGATAATCGGGCCGAAGAACACGCCCGCACCGCCGATGAACGCCGCCAGCAGCACGCCGCCGGAGCGCACCGCGCTGACGTTCTCGGCCGAGACGATCTCGAAGTTGATCGCCGACAGCGCGCCCGAGATGCCCGCGAAGAACGCCGACAGGATCAGCACCAGATAGCGCACGCGCTGCGTGTTGTAGCCGATGAACTCGACGCGCTCGGGGTTGTCGCGCACCGCATTGGCAATGCGGCCGAGCGGCGTCTGCGTCCACGCGTACATCGCCACCATCGACACCAGGCACCACGCGGCGATCAGGTAGTACACCTGGCGCCCGGGACCGAAGGTGATGCCGAGGAACGGGTCGCCCACCACGCGGTTGGTCGAGATGCCGCCCTCGCCGCCGAAGAACTCAGGGAACATCAGCGAACTGGCGAACACCATCTCGCCAATGCCCATGGTGATCATGGCGAACGTGGTGCCCGACTTCTTCGTGGTCACGTAGCCGAACAGTACGCCGAAGAAGGCGCCGGCCACGCCGCCCACAAGGGGCAGCATCGACACCGGCAGCCACACCTTGCCCGCGCCGATCATATTGAGCACGTGCACGGCAATGAAGGCGCCCAGGCCCGAATACACCGCGTGCCCGAACGACAGCATGCCGGTCTGGCCCAGCAGCATGTTGTAGGACAGCGCAAAGATAATCATGATGCCCATCTGGGACATCAGCGTGATCGCAAACCCGCCGGTGAAGATCAGCGGCAGCACCAGCATCACCAGCACGGTCATGCCCCAGATCAGCCAGCGCGCGAGGTTCAGCGGCTTGTAGTGCACGGTACGGCCGGTCACGACTGCATCACGGCGTTGTTCCATCGTGGTTTCGACTCTCATGGCTCAGCTCTCCCGGGTTCCCATCAGGCCGCGCGGCCGGAAGATCAGCATCAGCACCAGCAGCAGGTAAGGCAGCACCGGAGCAACCTGCGCCACGGTGAGCTTCCACAGCGAATAGAACGGCGTGGCGTCGGTCACGGCCAGTCCGATGCTGCTGAAGAGCCCGGCCAGCGACGCATCGATGGTCACCGCAAAGGTCTGCAGCACGCCGATCAGGATCGACGCGATAAACGCGCCCACCAGCGAGCCCATGCCGCCCACCACCGCCACGACGAAGACGATCGAGCCGACCGCCGCCGCCATCGACGGCTCGGTGACAAAGGCATTGCCGCCGATCACGCCGGCCAGCCCCGCCAGCGCGGCGCCACCGCCGAACACCATCATGAACACGCGCGGCACGTTGTGGCCGAGCGCCTCGACCATCTCCGGGTGCGTCAGCGCGGCCTGGATCACCAGGCCGATGCGCGTGCGCGTGAGCACGAGATAGATCGCCACCAGCATGCCGAGCGAGACCAGCATCATGAAGGCGCGGTATTTCGGGAACGATGAGGTAAAGACCGTAAACAGCGGGCCATCGAGTTCGGCGGGGATGCGATACGGCACCGCGGCCAGCCCCCACACGAGCTTGACGCCCTCCTCGATCAGGTAGGCCAGCCCGAACGTGAACAGCAATTCGGCGACGTGTCCGTACTTGTGCACGGTGCGCAGGCCGAAGCGTTCCACCAGCGCGCCGGCACCGGCCACCAGCAGCGGGGCCAGGATCAGCGCGGGCCAGAATCCGATCTTGCTGGCCACGGTATAGGCGAAGTAGGCCCCGAGCATATAGAAGCTGGCGTGCGCGAAATTGAGCACGCCCATCATGCTGAAGATCAGGGTGAGGCCTGAAGAGAGCATGAACAGCAGCAGCCCGTAGCTGATGCCGTTCAGCAGTGAGATGACGAAGAATTCCACAACGTATCCTTCAATCCGGCTGCGCCGCGGCGCAGCCATCCGGTTTCGACAAGGGCGAGCGCCATCCTGCCGGATGCATGGCACCCGGTCGCTCCCCGCTCCCCATTTTCGACCGAAAGTATGCAGGATCGGGCGGCCGGCTTTATGCTGCCGGCCGGCCCGCCGTGGGCAGGATCAGCCCGGCCGCTTCATCTGGCACGAAGTCGGCTGCGCCGCGACGTACTGGTCCATCAGCGCATTGGTCTTCCAGCCGTAGCCGGTGTTCTCCTGGTCGTACTTGACGTCCTTGCCGTTGACCTTGGTCCACGTGGCCACCACCAGCGACTGCTGGGCCTGGTGATCGTTCTTGCGCATCTCGACCTGCCCGTTCATGCTGTCGACCTTGATGCCTTCCATGGCCTTGGCCACCTTGACCGGATCGGTGGAGCCGCTGTCCTTCACGGCCTTGGCCAGCATGGCCACGCCGGTGTAGGCAGCCATTACGTAGAAGTCGTCGTTGTACTTCTTCTTGTAGCCCTCGATGATGTCCGAGCCCTTGAAGCCCTCGTTGTTCGGGTTGAAGTAGCCCACGTACTTGACGTGCTCCGCACCGGCCGAACCCATGGCCGTCGGCACGCCGGTGGTGCCGGCGTAGTACGTGTAGTAGTTGGTGGTCAGCCCGGCGTCCTTGCCGGCCTTGATCAGCAGCGCCAGGTCGCTGCCCCAGTTGCCGGTGATGACGGTATCGGCGCCCGAGGCCTTGATCTTGGCCGCATACGGCGCAAAGTCCTTCACCTGCGCCAGCGGATGCAGGTCTTCGCCGACGATCTGGATATCCGGGCGCTTGCGCTTCAGGTAGTCCTTGGCCGCGCGCGCCACCTGGTGGCCGAACGAGTAGTTCTGGTTGATCAGGTAGACCTTCTTGACGTTGGGGTCCTTGGCCAGGTAGGTGGTCAGGGCCTCCATCTTCATGTCGGAGTTGGCGTCGAGCCGGAAATGCCAGTAGTTGCACTTGCTGTTGGTCATGTCCGGGTCCACCGCGGCGTAGTTCAGGTAGACGATTTCCTTGCCCGGATTGCGCTCGTTGTGCTTGGCCACCGCATCTTCCAGCGCCAGGCCCACCGACGAGCCATTGCCCTGCACGATGTAGCGGATGCCCTGGTCGGCCACCTGCTTCAGGATGGTCAGGCTCTCCTGCGGTGACAGCTTGTTGTCGAAGCCGACCACCTCGAACTTGTGCGGGCCGCCCCATCCCTTCTGGTTGGCCACCTCGGCCACGTACTGCCAGCTCTTGAGCTGGTTCTGTCCAACGGGGGCCATCAGCCCCGAGAGCGGATCGATGAAGGCAATCTTCACCGTATCCGCGAGTGCCGTGCCCGAAACCAGCGCAGAACCCAGTGCCGCGAACGCGGCCACGCCGGCCACCAGCGGACGCATTTTGGTCATACCTGTCTCCTTCACTCTTGTCGTTGGCTTGTCATCGATCATCGATTGCGGCTTGCCGGGCGGGACTTCCAGCGCTCTGCACGCACCCCGCCGGCTGCCCCGCCCTCGCCGTGCCGCAAGCAGGCACGGCGTGGCGGATGCCCATTCCCGCCTCAGGCAGTCGGCAGGCGGTAGTCCTTGAACTGCTCGCGCAGCTTGAGCTTCTGCATCTTGCCGGTGGCGGTCAGCGGGATTTCGCTGACGAAGGCCACGTCGTCCGGAATCCACCACTTGGCGACCTTGCCTTCGAAGAACTTCAGCAGCTCTTCCTTGCTGACTTCGGCATTGGGCTTCTTCACCACCACGAGCAGCGGGCGCTCGTCCCACTTGGGGTGGTGCACGGAAATGCAGGCGGCCATGTGCACGGCCGGATGGGCCGCGGCCACGTTCTCGATATCGATCGATGAAATCCATTCGCCGCCCGACTTGATCACGTCCTTGCTGCGGTCGGTGATCTGCATGTAGCCGTCAGGATCGATCGTGGCCACGTCGCCGGTCGGGAACCAGCCGTCGACGAGCGGGTTGGCGTCGTTGCGGAAGTAGCGTTCGATGATCCAGGGACCGCGCACCAACAGGTCGCCGAAGGCCTTCCCGTCCCAAGGCAACTCCTCGCCGTCGCCATCGACGATCTTCATGTCCACGCCGAACAGCACGCGGCCCTGCTTCTCCAGGACCTTCTGGGATGCCTCCTCGGACAGCGCCTCGTGCTTGGCCAGCAGCTTGCAGGTCGTCCCCAGCGGCGACATCTCGGTCATGCCCCAGCCGTGGATGACTTCGACGTCCAGGGCCCGCAGTGCGCGGATCATTGCCGGCGGCACCGCCGAGCCGCCGATCACGGTGCGGCGGAAGGAGGAGAACTTCAGGTTGTTGGCCTGCACATGCTGCAGCAGGCCCAGCCAAACCGTCGGCACGCCGGCGGAGAAGGTCACCTTTTCCTGCTCGAACAACTCATACAGGGAAGCCCCGTCGAGCTTGGCGCCTGGCAACACGAGCTTCGCACCGACCAGCGGCACCGAATACGGCAGGCCCCAGGCATTGACGTGGAACATGGGAACCACGGGCAGGATCACGTCGCGTGCCGAGCAGCCCAGTGCATCCGGCAACGCCGAAGCGTAGGAATGGAGGACCGTGGAGCGATGCGAGTACAAGGCGCCCTTCGGGTTGCCCGTCGTGCCGGACGTGTAGCACAGGCTCGACGCGAGGCTCTCGTCGAACAGTGGCCATTCGTAGTTGCCGTCCTGGGCGTCGACCAGTTCTTCATAGCAAAGCAGCGGCACCTTCGATTCGGCCGGCATGTGGGCGCGATCCGTCATCAGCACCCAGCCCTTCACGTTCGGGCAATGCGGCGCCACGCCTTCCACCAGCGGCAGGAAGGTCAGGTCGAAGAAGACATAACCGTCTTCGGCGTGGTTGATGATGTAGGCGACCTGCTCCGGAAACAGGCGCGGATTGATGGTGTGGCACACGGCGCCCATGCCGGACACGCCGTAGTAGATCTCGAGGTGGCGATAGCCATTCCAGGCCAGGGTACCGACGCGATCGCCCTGCTTCACGCCGAGCGCCCCGAGCGCCTGGGCGAGCTTGCGGGCGCGCAACTCGCAGTCGCGATAGGTGTAGCGGTGAAGGTCGCCTTCGGTACGTCGCGAGACGATTTCGGTCCCGCCGTAATAGCGGGCAGCGTGCTTGATGATCGAGGAAATGAGCAGCGGCGCGCTCATCATTTGACCCATCAATGCCATGAAACAGTCTCCTGAATTTTAATAATTTTCGTCTGAAAACGAACAACCGTTCTATTTTTCGGCGATTGTTCCCACACCTGGTATCAACGTCAACGGGATTCCGTTGTGCACTGCCATATTCGGAGCCGCAATTCTGCGTGGTTTCATGCATCGGATTCATCGACGCAATCAACGGGAAGAACGTTGCGTGTGACAAGGCCGCCTGGCGGGCCGGATCCGGATGTGGAAGTACAATACTGCGAGCCATGTTGCGCCTCAACATGTCGTTTTCCCTAGCACGCAAGCGCACTTCCGGGAGATGCGGCATGTGGGCGCTGCACCGCCCACCTGCGGCATTCGCTTGTCAATGCCTGAATCCGCCGCCGAGCGGTCCGCCCCCAGACAATGTCCGATATCCTCGACCCATCTCCAGCCCAGCGCGACGCCTCCGGCGACGGCGCGATGTTCCGTGCGCCATTCCGTACGGCTCCCGGCTTTGCCGACCTTGGCGAGCGCTTTTTCACGCGGCTGCGCCCCACGCCGCTCCCCTCGCCCTACCTGGTCAGCATCGCGCCGGCCGCCGCGGCCCTGCTTGGCATGCCCGCCGAAGCATCGACGCAGCCGGATTTCATCGAAGCGTTTGTCGGAAACAGCGTGCCCGAATGGGCCGACCCGCTGGCCACCGTGTATTCGGGGCACCAGTTCGGCGTATGGGCCGGGCAGCTTGGTGATGGCCGCGCGATCCGCCTGGCACAGGCGCAGACCGATGCCGGCCCGTTGGAAATCCAGCTCAAGGGCGCGGGGCTCACGCCCTACTCGCGCATGGCAGACGGCCGCGCGGTGCTGCGCTCGTCGATCCGCGAGTACCTGTGTTCGGAAGCCATGGCGGCGCTGGGTGTGCCGACCACGCGCGCGCTGAGCATCATCGGTTCCGACGCGCCGGTGCGGCGCGAGACCATCGAGACCGCGGCCGTGGTGACGCGGCTTGCGCCCACGTTTATCCGCTTTGGGCACTTCGAGCACTTTGCCGCGCACGACGACGTGGCCGCGGTGCGCCAGCTTGCCGATTTCGTTATCGACAATTTCATGCCGGGCTGCCGCGAGTCCGCCCAGCCTTACCAGGCACTGCTGCGCGAGGTCGCGCTGCGCACGGCCGACATGGTGGCGCACTGGCAGGCGATCGGCTTCTGCCATGGCGTGATGAACACCGACAATATGTCGATTCTCGGCCTGACCATCGACTACGGTCCGTTCGGCTTCCTCGACGCGTTCGACGCCAACCATATCTGCAACCACTCGGACACCCAGGGCCGCTACGCGTACAGCCAGCAGCCGCAGGTCGCGTTCTGGAACCTGCACTGCCTGGCGCAGGCGCTGCTGCCGCTATGGCTGGACCCGGACGCCGGCGACGCCGCGCGCGATGCCGCCGTGGCGCAGGCGCGCGAGGCGCTCGATCCGTTTCGCGACCGCTACGCAAGCGAGTTCTTCCGCCACTACCGCGCCAAGCTCGGCCTGAGCATGCCCGCCGGCGGCGACAAGGAAGACGAGCCGCTGCTGACCAGCCTGTTCCAGCTTTTGCACCAGCAGCACGTGGACTACACCTTGTTCTGGCGCAACCTGGCCCATATCTCATCCATGGATGGCGCCAGCGACGCGCCGGTGCGTGACCTGTTCCTCGATCGTGCCGCGTGGGACGCGTGGGCGCAGGACTACCGGGCCCGGCTGCAGGCCGAACAGTCGGACGACACCGCCCGTCGGGTCGCGATGCTGGCGGTCAATCCCAAGTACGTGCTGCGCAACCATCTTGCCGAAACCGCCATCCGCCACGCGCGCGCCAAGGACTTCAGCGAGGTGGACAAACTGCTTGCGGTGCTGTCGCGTCCCTTCGACGAACAGCCGGAATCGGAGGCCTACGCGGCGCTGCCGCCGGACTGGGCGTCGGGCCTGGAAGTGAGCTGCTCGTCGTGAAGCCGGGCGGACGCCAGCCGGCACGCCTGTCCGGGCTGGTGTAAGGTTTCCACCGCGGCCGCGACCAATGCGTGAGGCCGGCATGGCACGCCAGCCCCCTACCGAAAGGATCCAGCATGACCACAAGCAAGACCGACGCCGAATGGCGCGAGCAACTCTCCGACATCGAATACCGCGTAGCGCGCGAGTCCGCGACCGAACGCCCGTTCACGGGCCGCTACTGGGACCACTGGGACAGCGGCATCTACAAGTGCGTAGGCTGCGGCACCCCGCTGTTCGAATCGGCCACCAAGTTCGACGCGGGCTGCGGCTGGCCCAGCTACTTCCGGCCCATCAACGGCGAGGTGATCGCGGAGCACGCCGACCGCTCGCATGGCATGGTGCGCGTCGAGGTCCGTTGCAAGGAATGTGGCAGCCATCTTGGCCACGTATTCGAAGATGGCCCCGCGCCGACCGGACTTCGCTATTGCATCAACTCGGCTGCGTTAAAATTCGACGATCGCGACCCGGCTGAGCGCGACGGCTGACGCACACGCGCCCGGCCGTGCAGCCGGCCCGCGGGCCGCGGCACAAGAAGCCGGGCCCGCCAACCCAGGCTATTCCTGCATGAAATTCCTTTTCGACCTGTTTCCGGTCATCCTTTTCTTTGCCGCCTTCAAGCTGGCCGGCATCTACACCGCCACGGCCGTGGCCATCGGCGCCACCGTGCTGCAGATCGGCTGGGTATGGCTGCGCCACCGCAAGGTCGAGCCGATGCAGTGGGTCAGCCTGCTGATCATCGGCGTGTTTGGCGGCGCCACGCTGGTGCTGCACAACGAGACCTTCATCAAGTGGAAGCCGACCGTGCTGTACTGGATGTTCGCCGTGGCGCTGATTGGCTCGGTGATCGGCTGGCGCAAGAACCTGATCCGCGCCATGATGGAAAAGCAGGTCACGCTGCCCGACCCGGTATGGGGCCGCCTCAATGCGGCCTGGGCGACGTTCTTCGCCGCCATGGGCCTGCTGAACCTGTATGTGGCCTTCCAGTTCTCCACGGACGTCTGGGTGAACTTCAAGCTGTTTGGCAGCATGGGCCTGATGCTCGTGTTCATCATCGCCCAGAGCGTCTGGCTGTCGCGCCACATGCAGGAAAACACGCCGGACTAAACGCCTGCGCCACATTTGCGAGGCCGGGGCTTCCAGGCCTCGCTCCAATATCCCCGAGGAATACACATGGCAGCTGATCCCGCCACCATCGAGGCGATGCTGCGCGAAGCGCTCGCCCCCAGCCATCTGGTCGTGCGCGACGACAGCGCGTTGCATGCCGGCCACGCCGGCGCCGCATCCGGCGGCGGCCACTACGACGTAACCATCGTCAGCGAGCGCTTTACGGGCCACTCCCGCGTGGCGCGGCACCGCATGGTGTATGATGCGCTGCGCGGTCTGTTCCCCACGCAGATCCACGCTTTGGCCGTGACCGCGTTCACCGATCAAGAATTTCAATCCCGCGAAACTTCACGCGGTTCTTCCAGCAACTCTCAGACCTGATTCCATGAAGACCACCGTCCTCTCGTTCAGCCTGGCGGCTGTGCTCGCTGCCGGCAGCCTGCCCGCAGCCGCCCAGAATGCCGCTGTCGTGAATGGCAAGGCCATTCCCTCGGCCAAGCTGGACAAGCTGATCGCCGGCACCGGCCAGCCCGAAAACCCGGAGTTGCGGGACCGTGCGCGCAGCATGCTGATCGACCGCGAACTGCTGGTGCAGGAAGCCAACAAGCGCGGCCTGACGCAGCGTGACGACGTGCAGGAGCAGCTGGAACAAGCCCGCCTGAACGTGCTGGCCGGCGCGGTGTTCGAAGACTACGTGAAGACCCACGGCGCCAGCGACGCCGAACTGCGCAAGCAGTACGACAAGATCAAGTCGCAGTTCGGCAACGGCAAGGAATACCACGTGCGTCACATCCTCGTGGAGAAGGAAGCCGACGCCAAGGCCATCATCGCCAAGATCAAGGCCGGCGCCAAGTTCGAGGACATGGCCAAGGCCTCGTCCAAGGACCCGGGCTCGGCGGCGAACGGCGGCGACCTGGACTGGGCCAACAGCAGCAGCTACGTACCGGAATTTTCGGCGGCCATGACGGGTCTGAAGAAAGGCCAGATGACCGATACGCCGGTCAAGACCCAGTTCGGCTGGCACATCATCGAACTCGTCGACACCCGCGACGCCAAGATCCCGAGCTACGAGGAGGTCAAGCCCCAGCTGATGCAGATGATGATGGGCGACCAGAACTGGCAGCGCGAGCAGTTCCAGGCCATGATGAAGGCCCTCAAGGACAAGGCCAAGATCCAGTAACGTTGCAGGCCGGAGCCCCCGCCCGCCTGCAGACTAGAAGGAAGCAGCAGCGTGGAGCCTCGAGCCGGCTACTGGCAACTCTGGCATCTCTCTTCCCGGGGCATGTGCTATTGCGCGCTTGCCTCGGCCTCGCTTGACGGCGCCGCCTCCGGGTGGCGCGCGCTCCATCACCACCTGCCGTTGCGGGACCGCTATGCGCCGGAGAAGATCCTCCGCGCGGTGGTCGCCTACAAGGAATCGCGCGGCGAAATCATCCCCCTCCAGGATTGCGACCCGCACCGGCTGCTGCACTTCGCCTATGCGTCGTGGAGTTCGCGGTTGCTGGCGCCGCTGCAAGAGTAAGGGGCTTGTGATGCCATGCTTTGCATGACACCACAAGCCCCTTAACCCATCTCAGGCAGCATACGCTGCCCGACACGGCCCTGAATTACCCCACCCACTTGCGCGCGTTGCGGAACATGCGCATCCACGGGCTGGCACCGTCGGCCACCTGCTTCCACGCATCCGGCGCCCAGCTCATGGTCGCGGCGCGGAACACGCGTTCCGGGTGCGGCATCAGCACGGTGAAGCGGCCATCCGTGGTCGTCACCGAGGTGATGCCATCCGGCGAGCCATTCGGATTCAACGGATAGGCCTGCGTCACCGCACCGTGGTTGTCGACAAAGCGCAGCGCCACATTGGCCTTTCCGATCTCTCCCTGTTGCGAGAAATCTGCAAACCCTTCGCCGTGCGCGACGACGATCGGAATGCGGCTACCTTCCATGCCGGCGAAGAAGATAGACGGCGACTGCTGCACTTCCACCGTGACGTAGCGTGCCTCGTACTGCTCCGATTGGTTGCGCGTGAACTTCGGCCAGGCCCCGGCACCGGGGATGATCGGGGCCAGGTTGCTCATCATCTGGCAACCATTGCACACGCCCAGCGCGAAGGTGTCCTGGCGGTTGAAGAAGGCCGCGAACTGCTCGGCCATCTGCGCATTGAACAGGATGGTCTTGGCCCAGCCTTCGCCCGCGCCCAGCACGTCGCCGTAGCTGAAGCCGCCGCACGCGACAAAGCCCTTGAAATCGGCCAGGTTCGCGCGGCCGGCGATCAGGTCGCTCATATGGACATCGTGCGTATCGAAGCCCGCGCGGTCCATGCTGTAGGCCATCTC
The DNA here is from genome assembly GCF_057798975.1 of Cupriavidus sp. 21MJTG02-4. Lineage (NCBI taxonomy): Bacteria > Pseudomonadati > Pseudomonadota > Betaproteobacteria > Burkholderiales > Burkholderiaceae > Cupriavidus > Cupriavidus sp. 21MJTG02-4. The sequence goes on from NZ_JBYOJP010000016.1 coordinate 99,059, forward strand.
GATCTGCGAGTTGACACCCTGCTCGCGCAGGATGGCCACGCGCGGACGGGCACCAGTCGCGACGAACGGCGCGGCGATGTCCTCGGCCGGATCGAAGGTCAGCACCGGGCTGATGCCGGGGTCGGCGGCGTCCAGCAGGCGGTCGTATTCGCTGTCGGCGCAGACCGGGTTGTCGCGCAGGCGCGCAATGCGCCAGCTGACCTCGCTCCAGTTGCGCTGCAGGTCGGTGCGCGAGGCACCGAACACCTTCTTGGCATCGCGATAGATCTCGATCTGGTCGGTCGCGTTGGGCTTGCCGACCACATGGCTGCATGCCGACAGACCGGCTTCGCGCAGCACCGCGAACACGGCGTCGCGTTCCTGCAGGCGCACCTGCACCACCGCGCCCAGTTCCTCCGAGAACAGCGCGCGCAGGGTCTGGTCGTTGCGGCGCTCGGCGATCTGCTGGGCCCAGTTCTTGGCATCGCCATAGTCCTGTTCCTGCTGCAGGTCGAGCGCCAGCATGTCGACGTTCAGCGAGATCCCGCAGTGGCCGGCAAACGCCATTTCCGCGAGCGTGGCGATAAAGCCGCCGTCGGAGCGGTCGTGATACGCCAGCAGCTTGCCTTCGCCATTCAGCCGCTGGATCACGTTGAAGAAGTTCTTCAGGTCTTCGGCGCTGTCCACGTCGGGGGCGCTGTCGCCGACCTGTTGCGTGACCTGCGCCAGGATGCTGCCGCCCATGCGGTTCTTGCCGCGGCCCAGGTCGATGCCGATCAGCACCGTGTCGCCCGCGTCGGTCCGCAGTTGCGGCGTCAGCGTGCGGTTCACGTCGTCCACCGCGGCGAACGCCGAGATGATCAGGGAGACCGGCGCCACCACTTCCTTGGCCACGCCATCGTCCTGCCACTTGGTGCGCATCGACAGCGAATCCTTGCCCACCGGGATGCTGATGCCCAGCGCCGGGCACAGCTCCATGCCCACGGCATGCACGGTGTCGTACAGCTTCGCGTCTTCACCTTCGACGCCGCAAGCGGCCATCCAGTTGGCGGACAGCTTGACCTTGCCCAGGTCCGTCACCGGCGCCGCCGCCAGGTTGGTCAGCGCTTCGCCGATCGCCATGCGGCCCGAGGCCGGAGCGTTGATCACGGCCAGCGGCGTGCGCTCGCCCATGGTCATCGCCTCGCCGGCATTGCCCTTGTAGTCGAGCGTGGTCACGGCCACGTCGGCCACCGGCACCTGCCATGGGCCGACCATTTGGTCGCGCGCGTTCATGCCGCCCACGGTACGGTCGCCGATGCTGATCAGGAACGACTTGTTGGCCACGGTCGGGTGACGCAGCACGTCGCGCACGGCTTGTTCCAGCGAGATGCCGGTGACGTCCACCGCCGGCAGCGACTGCTCGACGCGCGTCACGTCGCGATGCATGCGCGGCGGCTTGCCCAGCAGCACGTCCATCGGCATGTCGACCGTGAAGTGTTCCTTGAGCGCGGCGTCGACATGCGAATCGACCAGCTGCAGCTGCTTTTCCTCGGTGGCCACGCCGACCACGGCGAACGGCGAACGCTCGCGCTCGCACATTGCCTGGAACTGGGGGAAACTGTCCGGCGCGATGGCCAGCACGTAGCGTTCCTGCGATTCGTTGCACCAGATCTCGGCCGGCGACAGGCCGGACTCTTCCAGGTGCACCTGGCGCAGGTCGAAGCGCGCACCGCGGCCGGCGCCGTCCACCACTTCGGGGAACGCGTTGGAAATGCCGCCCGCGCCGACGTCGTGGATCGACAGGATCGGGTTCTGGTCGCCAAGCTGCCAGCAGGCGTTGATCACTTCCTGCGCACGGCGCTCCATCTCCGGGTTACCGCGCTGGACCGAATCGAAATCCAGGTCGGCAGTGTTGGTGCCGGTTGCCATCGAGCTGGCGGCGCCGCCGCCCATGCCGATGCGCATGCCAGGGCCGCCCAGCTGGATCAGCAGCGTGCCGGCCGGCAGGTCGTTCTTGTGCGTGTGGCTGGCGTCGATATTGCCGATGCCGCCCGCGATCATGATGGGCTTGTGGTAGCCGCGCACGGTGCCGCCCACGTTCTGCTCGTAGACGCGGAAGTAGCCGCCCAGGTTGGCGCGGCCGAACTCGTTGTTGAACGCGGCGCCGCCGAGCGGGCCTTCGATCATGATCTGCAGTGGCGAGGCGATGCGGTCGGGCTTGCCCGTTACGCCAGCCGTGTCGTCGGGATTGCGGTGCGCCACCGGCTGCGCGGCGTCGCGGTCGTTTTCCCACGACTCGACGGCTTCGGGCAGCATCAGGTTCGAGACCGTGAAGCCGGTCAGGCCGGCCTTTGGCTTGGCGCCGCGGCCGGTCGCGCCCTCGTCGCGGATTTCACCGCCAGCGCCCGTGGAGGCCCCCGGGAACGGCGAGATCGCGGTCGGGTGGTTATGCGTCTCGACCTTCATCAGCGTATGGGTCAGCGCCTCGTGGCGGCCATACTGGTGGGCCTCGCCGCGCGGGAACCAGCGCTCGGCCATGCCGCCTTCCATCACGGCGGAGTTGTCCGAATAGGCGACGATCGAGCCCTGCGGATTGAGCTGGTGCGTGTTGCGGATCATCGCGAACAGCGACTTGTCCTGCTGCACGCCGTCGATGGTCCAGGTGGCGTTGAAGATCTTGTGGCGGCAATGCTCGCTGTTGGCCTGCGCGAACATCATCAGCTCGACGTCGGTCGGGTTGCGTTCCAGCCTGGCGTAGGCGTCAATCAGATAGTCGATCTCGTCTTCCGACAGGGCCAGGCCCATGGCCACGTTGGCCTCGGCCAGCGCGCTGCGGCCGGCTGCAATGTCGATGAAGCGCAGCGGCTTGGCCGGCAGTTCCTGGAACAGTCCGGCGGCGTCCTCGCGCGAGGCGATCACCGTTTCGGTCATGCGGTCGAACAGGTGCGCGGCCACGGCGGCACGCGTGTCGGCATCCAGCGTCTTGCGCCCGCGCAGCAGGCCCTTCTTGCAGATCACCGTGATCTCGATGCCGCGCTCGATGCGATGCACGTGCGTCAGGCCGCAGTTGTGCGCGATGTCGGTGGCCTTGCTGGCCCACGGCGAAATCGTGCCGAAACGCGGAATCACGACGAAGCGGTCGCCCTCCGGCTGCTCGGCGAACGGTGCGCCGTAGGTCAGCAGCGCGGCAATGCGGCTCTGGTCTTCCGCGGACAGCGGGGTGTCCGAGTCAACGAAATGGAGGAACTGGCCGTGCACCGATTCGATATCGGTGTCGATCTGCCGCAGGGCGGTGAGCAGGCGTTGCTGGCGGAAGGCGGAAAGCGCCAAAGCGCCGGGGAAGCATGAAAAATGCGCCATGATCGTAGCGGTCGGGAGGCGAAGGAGGAGGTAGGGGCTGCTGCTTGCCGGCACCGCTGTATGGGATGCCGGCCGGCGGGAAACCGCTATTGTACCTTGCCGGCCCCCGGATTTTGCACTGCGCCATCACGGGCGCCCCCTGTTACGCCTCGCCGTGATAAAGCCTATGCATCACTTTTCCCAAGGCTGCGTGCTTCCAGACCTTAAAGTGACGTTGCCGAGCGTGCCGCCTGCTCGTATAGCCCGGTCAGAACGCGCATCAATCGGGCGAGTTCGCCGATCTCGGCGTTTTCCTCGCTGCCTTCGGTGAAGTTGCTGGTCAGGCATTGCTCGCGGATTTCGCGGTAGCGCGCGCAGGCTTCGGCGCCCTCCGGCGTGGTCGAATAGGTGGCCTCTTTGCCGACTCTTTCGCCCGTCACCAGCCCCAGGCCCTGAAGCTTCTTCAGCGCGTAGGTCACCAGGTGGGTGTCCTCGACGTTCAGCACGAAGCAGACATCGGCCAGGCGCTTGGCCCGGCCGCGGTGGTTGACATGGTGCAGCACCAGCACGTCCAGGAAGGTCAGGTCGCGCACGCCGGCCGCGCCCATGCAGCGCACCACCCAGCGGCTGTAGGCGTTGTACGCGGTGTTCAGGCCGAACTCGAACTCGGACAACTCCGGGCTGCGCGCCGACACGAGATGCGACGAGGACACGATGTTGGTGCCCGCCGCGCGCGACAGCGAGGTAGCGGACTTGACGGGGGCGTTGTCCGGCGCGTGGATGAGGTCCGCTTCGGCGGCCGGACCGGGCGCGGCGGGCTTGCGTGCCATGGGGAATGCTCCTTGCAACGTTGCACGGGAGCCGCCGGGCCATGCCCGCGGTGACGTTCCCGCTAATTTTGGCTTGACAGTTTATCGGCAAATTATGAGCATGAGTGCCTGACAAGAACAGGCACGGCTCGCTCCGCTGCGCGCCTGGAGCCAGCACGCCGGCCGAATCCGGAGCCATTTGCGCCCTGCCAGACTCCACGCCTCCACGCCTCCACGCCTCCATGCCACCGATGCTTCCAGACCTCGACACACTGAACTCCCGCCTGCGCGATGGCGCCACGAGCCGCGCCGAACTGGTGGAGACGGCCGCCGCCGCGGCGGCGGGCGAGCACGCGCACGCCGTGTTCCTGCACAGCACCTTCGACAGCGCGATCCAGACCGCCCGTGCAGCCGATGCCGCGTGCCGCGCCGGCAAGCGCCTGCACCCGCTCGCGGGCCTGCCGGTCTCGGTGAAGGATCTCTTCGACGTCGCTGGCGAAGTCACGCACGCCGCGTCGGCGGTGCGCCACGACGCCGCGCCAGCCAGCGCCGATGCCGCCGTGGTCGCCCGCCTGCGACAGGCCGGCGCGGCCGTTGTCGGCCGCACCAACATGACCGAGTTCGCCTTCTCGGGTGTGGGCATCAACCCCCATTTCGGCACGCCGGTGAACCCGGCCAGCGCGGATGGCATCGCCCGCATCCCTGGCGGATCGTCGTCCGGCGCCGCAGTCTCGGTGGCCCTCGGTCTGGCGGTAGCCGCGCTAGGCAGCGATACCGGCGGATCGATCCGCATCCCGGCGGCCCTGTGCGGCCTGACCGGTTTCAAGCCGACCACGCGCCGCGTGCCGCTCACCGGCGCTTTTCCGCTGTCCTATACGCTGGACACCGCATGCGCCATGGCCCGCACCGTCAACGACTGCCTGCTGGTCGACAGCGTGATCGCCGACAGCGCGCTGGTACCGAGCGCCCCGGCTCCGGCGGCCATCCGCCTGGCCATCCCGCGCCAGGTGCTGCTGGACGACCTCGATCCCGTGGTCGCGCGGGCGTTCGATCGCGCGCTCGGACGGCTCTCCGCCGCCGGCGTGCAACTCGAACACACTGACCTGCCCGAGCTGGCCGAACTGCCGGGGCTGAACGCCGCGGGCGGCTTCAGCGCCGCGGAGGCTTTTGCGATCCACCGCCACACGCTCGCTACCCGCCGTGAACTCTACGACCCGCGTGTCGCGATGCGCATCGATCGTGGCGCCGCCATGGGTGCGGCCGACTATGTGGACCTCGCCCGTGCGCGCATTGACTGGATAGCGCGGGTTGAAGCTCGCCTGGCCCGCTTCGACGCAGTGATCTGCCCTACCGTGCCAATGGTGGCTCCCGCCATTGAGCCGCTGCGCAGCGATGACGACCTGTTCTTCCGCACCAACGCGCTGCTGCTGCGCAATCCATCGGCCTTCAACTTCCTTGATGGCTGTTCGATTTCGCTGCCGTGCCATGCCCCCGACGAACTTCCCGTTGGCCTGATGCTGTCCCATGGTCCAATGCGCGATGCCCATCTGCTCGGCACCGCGCTCGCACTGGAAGGCATCGTGCAACCGGGCTTGCGCGGCGAATAGGCGCGCCGCGACGCGACGTCCTTCGGCTTGTTCGTCAATGAACCCCACGCAAACTTGCTCCCCCATCCCGGCCGAAGGCTGGACCGCGCTGGCCGCCGACTCGTCAGAGGCCATCCCGCTCTACGACGTCGACACCCTGCGGCGCATCGAGAACGCTGCGTTCGCGCGCCTGCCGTCGTTCGAGCTGATGTCTCGCGCCGGGGGTGCCGCCGCCAACTGGCTGGCCCGGCACGCGCCGCAAGGATTGCTGCTGTTTCTGGCAGGCCCTGGCAATAACGGCGGCGACGCGCTGGTGGCCGCGACACGCCTGCACCAGAACGGCTGTGATGTTCAGGTCTGGCTCACCGCCGACCCCACACATATGCCAGCCGATGCTACGCGCGCATGGCAGGAAGCCGACGCCGCGAGCGTGCCCATGCATGCCGTGCAGCAGACGGCCCCATGGCCCGACAGGATGGCGGCCGTTGTCGACGGCCTGCTCGGCATCGGCCTGAACCGCCCCGCGGACGGCGCTATCGCCGAGTGGATCGCGCGCCTTGCACAAGCGCCCGCACCAGTATTCGCGCTCGATATCCCAAGCGGCCTGTTTGCCGATACCGGCTCCGGCGACCCCGCGGTACGCGCCTGCCGCACGCTCACCTTTATCGGCGCCAAGCCTGGCCTGCTCACGCTCGATGGGCGCGACTGCGCTGGCAATATCGACATCGCACCGCTTGGCCTTGACTATCCGCCGGCGCAGACGCCGCGCGCGTGGGTGAACGGGCCCGCGCTGTTCCGGCACGCGCTGCCGGCACGTCGCCACGCCGTCAACAAAGGCACGTTCGGCTCGCTCGCAATCCTCGGCGGCAACACCGGCATGACCGGCGCCCCCTTGCTCGGCGCGCGTGCGGCGCAGTGTCTTGGCGCAGGGAAAGTCCACATCGGTTTTCTCGCTCCGTCCGCACCCGCCATCGATCCGCTTCACCCGGAACTGATGCTGCATCCACAATCCGAACTGGCCCTCGGCGCAATGTCGACCCTTGTCATCGGGCCGGGAATGGGTACGGATGCCGGTGCGCGCAAGGCCCTCGCGCAATGGCTGGAAGACGCCGGTCGAAGCGCATCGCCGCCGTCGCTGGTGCTCGATGCGGACGCACTCAATCTGCTCGCCGCCGATGCCAGCCTGGCCGCCACGCTGACCGCTTCGGGGTTGACACGCGTCATGACGCCGCATCCGCTCGAAGCAGCGCGCCTGCTGGGCACCACCGTGGCAGCGGTACAGCGCGACCGCCTGGCCACCGCCGCTGCGCTGGCGGCACAGTGGCAGGCCGTCGTCATACTCAAAGGCTCGGGATCCGTGATTGCCGCGCCCGGCACCTCGGCCATGACGATCAACCCGACTGGCAACGCGGCGCTCGCGAGCGCCGGGACTGGCGACGTGCTGGCCGGCATGGCAGGCGCCCTGCTGGCCCAAGGTATGCCGCTGCTGCAGGCAGCACAAGCGGCCGTATGGATCCACGGTCGCGCCGCCGACATGCTGGTCGCCAACGGTGCCGGACCGGCCGGTCTCACCGCCAGCGAACTCTGCCTTCCGGCCCGTTCGACCCTGAATGCGCTATTGCGCGGCGAAGCGGGATAGCGCCGCGCGGTTGCGTCGGTGCATCAACGGACACAATTGCACCGTATCATCGCCACAATCGGACAAAGGCCGACAGGATTGCGGCAACGAGATGCGCTACGGTTTCATCTCGTAACGATAACAATCCCGACTAGCCGTGATCGACGCAAGACACGCTTTATACTTACAAGGCCTGGACTACCGGGCATCCAGCCCCCGCCACGAATCTGTGCCCTGCATGCCCACCAATCTTCACGCCTGGAACGCCCTTCTGCAGCATCACGACGCCATTCGCGACCACCAGATGCGGGATTGGTTTGCCGAAGACGGCGAGAATCGCGTCAGGCAGTTTTCGCTGGAAGCCGCCGGCCTGTACCTGGACTACTCCAAGAACCGGATTACGCCGCAGACCATGCAGCTGCTGCTGCAGCTTGCCGACGAAGCCGGCGTTCCGGCCCGTCGTGATGCCATGTTTGCCGGTGAGCATATCAACGCCACCGAGGACCGCGCTGCGCTGCATGTTGCGCTTCGCGCCACTGCGGACGCTGGTTTCAAGGTTGACGGTGTGCCCGTGATGCCGTCCATCCAGAACGTCCTGGTGCGCATGCGCGCGTTCGCCGAAGCGGTCCGCAGCGGCACATGGACTGGCTCGACCGGCGAGCGCATCACCGATGTCGTGAATATCGGCATCGGCGGCTCCGACCTGGGTCCGAAGATGGTGTGCCGCGCGCTGTCGCATCTGGCGCACGACGACGGCCACTCGGGGCCGCGCATGCATTTCGTATCGAACGTCGACGGTACCGAGCTGGCCGAAGCGCTTGAGCGACTCGAGCCGCGGCGCACGCTGATGATCGTCTGCTCCAAGACCTTCACCACGCTGGAAACCATGGCCAACGCGCACAGCGCGCGTCAATGGTTCCTGGCCAATGGCGTGGCCGAGGACCAGTTGGCCAGCCACTTCGTCGCGGTATCGACGAACGAAGAGGCCGTGCGGGCATTCGGCATCGACCCGGCCAATATGTTCGAGTTCTGGGACTGGATTGGCGGCCGCTTCTCGCTGTGGTCCTCGGTGGGCCTGTCGATCGCCCTGGCGGTCGGCTTCAATGCCTTTGCCGACCTGCTCGCGGGTGGCCGTGCCATGGACGAACACTTCCGCACCGCGCCGCTCGAGCGCAATATGCCGGTCGTGATGGGCATGCTCGGTATCTGGAACCGCAACTTCTTCAACTTGCCGACCAGCTGCATGGCGCCCTACTCCACGTCGCTGGAACTGTTCCCGGCGTACCTGCAGCAGCTGGAGATGGAAAGCAACGGCAAGTCCGTGCAACTCAATGGCCGACGGGTGCGCACGCATACCTGCCCGGTCGTGTGGGGCAGCGCCGGCACCAATGGCCAGCACGCGTACTTCCAGAAGATCCACCAGGGATCGCAGATCGTGCCGGTGGATTTCGTTGCGCCGCTGGTGCCGCCGCGCGAACTGCCCGGTCACCATGCCAAGCTGCTGGCAAACTGCTTCGCGCAGGCGGAGGCGCTGATGCGCGGCCGTTCCGCCGAAGAGCTGCGCGCGGCCGGCATGACGGACGAGCTGCGCATCGCCCACATGGTCTTCGAAGGCAACCGCCCGAGCAATACGCTGTTGATGGAAGACCTGACGCCGCATGTGCTGGGCGCCCTGATCGCGCTCTACGAGCACAGGACCTTCGTGCAGGGCGTGGTCTGGAACATCAATTCCTTCGACCAATGGGGCGTGGAGCTGGGCAAGATCCTGGCGCGCCCGATTGAAGCCGAACTGACCGGCGCCGAAGCAAGCCCGCACGACGCCTCTACGGCAACCCTGATTGCCAGGGCCCGCGGCGTGCTGGCGCGAGGCTAGACCTCGGTCGCCATCCACTCATCGCTGGCCACGCGGCCGGCGTCGATCGTCAGGATGCGGTTGCAGCGCGCAGCAACCGACCGGTCGTGGGTCACCAGCACCAGGGTGGAACCGGCGTCGCGGTTCAGTTCGAACATCAGCGCAATCACGGCTTCGCCGGTCGACGTGTCGAGGCTGCCCGTCGGTTCGTCGGCGAACAGGATGTCCGGACGCGTGACGAACGCGCGCGCAAGTGCCACGCGTTGCTGCTCGCCGCCGGAAAGCGTGCGCGGATAGTGGTTGAGCCGCGCGCCCAGACCGACACGCTGGAGCATATCGATGGCCCGCTCCCTGACCTGTTCCGCTTCACCGCGCAGCTCGAGCGGCAACATGACGTTTTCCAGGGCGGTCAGATGCCCCACGAGCTGGAACGACTGGAACACGAAGCCGACATGCCTGCCCCGCAACGCGGCACGCTGATCCTCGTTCAGGGCAAAGAGATCCTGCCCCATGAGCCGTACCGTGCCGCCGGTCGGCAGGTCCAGCCCGGCCAGCAAGCCGAGCAGCGTGGATTTACCCGAGCCCGATGCCCCGACGATGGCGAGCGTTTCGCCGCTCGTGACGGAAAACGTGACGTCGTGCAGAATCGTCAACGAACCGGTCGCATCGGCAACGGTCTTTCCCAATGACTCGACGTCGAGGATGGAAGAGGACATGAAGAGTTGGATCCGAAGCAGTTGGCACAAGGCGGCACTGGCCGCCTGCATGGCCTTCATGGTGTCGGCGGCAGCCGCCGCCCCACAGGCAGCGCCTGCCGTCCTGGTGCTGGGCGACAGCCTCTCGGCTGAATACGGCATCGCGCGCGGCACTGGCTGGGTCAGCCTGCTGCAGCAGCGCTTGCAGAAAGAGCGCTTCGATTATAACGTCGTCAATGCGAGTATCAGCGGCGAGACCACGATTGGCGGCAAGACGCGCCTGCCTGACCTGCTGGCGCGGCATCGTCCTTCCGTGGTGATCGTGGAACTAGGCGCCAATGACGCCTTGCGTGGCCTTTCGCTGCCGGTGACGGAATCCAACCTGCGCACGATCGTCGGCGGCGCGCAGAAAGCCGGCGCCCGCGTGCTGCTGGTCGGCATGCGCATCCCGCCAAACTACGGCCAGGACTACACCGAGAAGTTCTTCGCGCTCTATCCGCGGCTGGCCCAGGAATTCAAGGCACCGCTGGTGCCGTTTTTCCTCGACAAGGTCATCTCGCGCCAGGACTGGTTCCAGCCGGACCATATCCATCCGACGGCGGACGCGCAGCCCGCCCTGCTCGATACCGTCTGGCCACAGCTCAAGCCCTTGCTCAAGACCGGCGGCAAAGGCTGAGGTCACCGCACTCCGCGCGCACAAAGAAAAAGACCCCCGCGAGATTCGCAGGGGTCTTTTTCCTTGGCGCGGACCTTATTGCGCCGCCGCTTCGCTGCCAGCCGCCGTATCGGCCGCCGCGACCGGCTTGAGAATCTTGACCTTCGAGCGCGCCTTCAGGCTCTCGTAATAGGCTCCGATCTCGGTCTGGCCAGCCAGCTGCGAAAGCTGCTGAGCCTCGGCCTGGCGCTGGCCTTCGTTGGCCTGCTGAGGCTGGTTGATCCTGGTGATGCGGTACACCGCGTAGCCGTTGGCGCCGAGGTCCACGCCCACCACGGCAGGCAGCTTGGTGGCATCCGCGCGCATGATGGCTTCCACCGCCTTCGGCTCCATGCCTTCGGCCTTGGCGCGCGATACCATCGTCACACCACCGAAGCCCTGCGCACTGTCGCTCTTCTTCAGCGCTTCCAGGCGTGCCTCGCCATCCTTGCGGGCCAGCTCCGCTGCCTGCTGGGCAATGTAGCCTTCACGGACCTTGGCCTCGACTTCCTCGTACTTGCGCACGGTTGCCGGACGGTAATCCACGATGCGGGCCGCCACCAGCGTGGTCGGGCCGACCTGGACGGCTTCGGTGTTGCGCTTGTTCTTGATGGCGTCATCGCTGAACAGTGCCTTGAGCAGCTTCTCGTTGTTGAGGGGGCTGTTCTGGCCAAGCGCAGGGTTCGGCTGGCGGGTCACGCCGTCCGCGGTCTGGATCGTCAACTTGAACTTGTCGGCAGCCGGCTTCAGGCTGTCGGATTGCTCGTACACCATATTGCCGAACGCATCGGCATCTTCCGCATACTTCTTGGCGGCAAGCTGCTTGCGCAGCTCGGCCTCGAGCTCCGGCCGCACAGCTTCAAGCGGCTTGGTTTCCGCGGGCTTGAGTCCGGTCAGCTTGATGATGTGATAGCCGTAGTCCGTTTCCACCACATCGCTGATCTGGCCTTCCTTGAGCGCATACATGGCATCTTCAAACGGCTTGACCAGTGCACCATGGCCCATGAAGCCAAGGTCACCGCCCTTTTCCGCCGAACCCGGATCCTGCGACTGCTTGCGCGCCACATCCGCGAACGTGTCGGGATGCTTGCGCAGGTCCTCCAGCAGCTTGGTGGCCTTGTCCTTCGCAGCCTGCCGCTGTGCCGCCGGCGCATCCTTGGGCGCGGCGATCAGGATATGGCTGGCGCGGCGCTGCTCATCCGTGCGGAAACGCGCGATGTTGCTGTCGTAGTAGGACTTCAGTTCCTCCGGCGTGACAGCCTGCGCGGCCGCCAGTGCATCGCCGGACAGCACGACGTATTCCACCTTGGCCTGCTCGGGCACCGAGAACGCCGACTGGTGGCTGTCGTAATAAGCCTTCAATGCTGCCGCGTCCGGCTGCACCTTCGCCGTGTAGTCGGCCGGCTTGAACAGCAGTGCCTGCACATCGCGCTGCTGGTCACGCACGGCGATCAGGCGGTCCAGCAACGACTTGGGTACGAACGCCGTGCCGGCGATCGAGCTGCCCAGCTGCTGCGTGGCCAGGTCAAAGCGCATGCGCGCGTCGAACTGTTCGGGCGTCATGCCTTGCGCCGCCAGCAGTTGCAGATAGGCCTTGTCATCGATCGATCCGTCCTGCTTGCGCGGCAGTTGCGCGATCGCCGGGATGCTGTTGATCGCCTCATACAAACGAGCATTCGATACCGTCAGGTGCTCGCGTGCCACTTCGTTGGCCACCACGCGTTGCAGGATCAGCTGATCCATCACGTTCTTGCGCAGCGCCGGGCCTTCGAACTGGCGCGGATCGTAGCTCGCCCCGAGCATCTGGCGCATGCGTTCGCTCTGTTCACGCACCACGTTGTCCAGTTCCTGCACCGTGATCGCGCGGCCGTCGACCTTCGCGACATCGTGCGAACTGTCCATGAAGCGCGAATAGCTCTCCACGCCGAAAAACACGAACGACGGAAAGACAAGCACCAGCAGCAGCAAAAGCATCAGGCGCCGGTTGTTGCGTACGAAATCAAGCATGCGGACTCAGGTAAGAGGGTTGGCACGAACGTCAAACCCCGCGATTCTAGCAGGAGCCGGGCGCCGCACCGCCATTTGCCGCCGGGGGCGGCAGGACACGGATGCCAGCGCTAGATGACGCCCTGCCACGGCCGGCTGCCTCGATGCCCAAAACAAAAATGCCCGCGTAAGCGGGCATTTTTGCATTACATGATCTGGCGGAGTGGACGGGACTCGAACCCGCGACCCCCGGCGTGACAGGCCGGTATTCTAACCAACTGAACTACCACTCCTTTGTCGGTTCCCGCTACGGCCGGATTTGCGCGATGGTGAAGTGGTGGGTGCTGAGGGGCTCGAACCCCCGACCTACGCCTTGTAAGGGCGCCGCTCTACCAACTGAGCTAAGCACCCACTGAACCATCGCAGGCTGGACCGCCTGCAGGGTATCTCGCTTCGCACGACTCGACAGGTACTGCCTGGCTGCCGCTGTTTGCGTTGCGAGGCCGCGATTGTAATACGAGAGTTTTCGATTTGCCAAGCACTGATGGCAATAATCTTTGAAGCGTAAATACAAGAATACGGCCTGCCCGGAATAAAGAAAAACGCCGCGGATGTGACTCCGCGGCGTTTCGTCCTCTGTGCAGCAACCGGATCAGTGGTGGATCATCTCGACCTTGGCCGTTGCCTTGTCCGACACGTCCGCCGGCTTGGCATCTTCCTCGGCCAGCGGCTCGGGCTTGCGCTCGAGTGCCAGCTCCAGCACCTTGTCGATCCAGCGAACCGGTACGATCTCGATGGCGTTCTTCACGTTGTCAGGAATCTCTGCGAGGTCCTTGACGTTTTCCTCGGGGATCAGCACCAGCTTGATACCACCGCGGTGGGCAGCCAGCAGCTTTTCCTTGAGGCCACCGATCGGCAGCACCTCGCCTCGCAGCGTGATCTCGCCGGTCATCGCCACATCGGCACGCACCGGAATGCCGGTCAGCACCGACACCAGCGCGGTCGTCATGGCGCCGCCAGCCGACGGACCGTCCTTGGGCGTGGCGCCTTCGGGCACGTGGATGTGGATGTCGCGCTTCTCGAACATCTCATCCGCAATGCCCAGGCGACGCGCCCGCGAACGCACCACCGAACGTGCGGCCTCGACCGATTCCTTCATCACATCGCCCAGCGAACCGGTGCGGGTGATGTTGCCCTTGCCCGGCATGATGGCGGCTTCGATGGTCAGCAGATCGCCGCCCACTTCGGTCCATGCCAGACCGGTCACCTGACCAACCTGGTTTTCCTTGCCGGCCAGGCCAAAGTCGTACTTGCGCACGCCCAGGAACTTGTCGAGGTTGTCCGAATCGACCTTGATCGTGCCCGACTCCTTCTTCAGCAACAGCAGCTTGACCGCCTTGCGGGCGATCTTGGACACCTCGCGCTCGAGCGAACGGACACCGGCTTCCCGCGTGTAGTAGCGGATGATGTCGCGGATCGCCGCATCGGTCACCTCGATCTCGCCAGCCTTCAGACCGTTGTTCTTGATCTGCTTCGGCAACAGGTAGCGCGTGGCGATATTGAGCTTCTCTTCCTCGGTGTAACCCGACAGGCGGATCACTTCCATACGGTCGAGCAGCGGCGGCGGGATGTTCAGCGAGTTCGACGTCGCCACGAACATCACGTCGGACAGATCGAAGTCGACTTCGATGTAGTGGTCCTGGAACGTGTGGTTCTGTTCCGGGTCCAGCACCTCGAGCAGCGCCGACGACGGATCGCCGCGGAAATCCTGGCCCATCTTGTCGATCTCGTCGAGCAGGAAGAGCGGATTGCGCACGCCGACCTTCGACAGGCTCTGCAGGATCTTGCCCGGCATCGAACCGATGTAGGTACGGCGGTGACCGCGGATCTCGGCCTCGTCACGCACGCCACCCAGCGCCATGCGCACGAACTTGCGGTTCGTCGCGCGCGCCACCGACTGGCCGAGCGAGGTCTTGCCCACGCCCGGAGGTCCGACCAGGCACAGGATCGGCGCCTTGACCTTGTCCACGCGCTGTTGCACGGCAAGATACTCGAGGATGCGTTCCTTGACCTTCTCGAGACCATAGTGGTCTTCATCGAGCACGCGTTCGGCGTTGGCCAGGTCGTTGTTGACCTTGCTCTTCTTGCGCCACGGCAGGTTCACCAGCGTGTCGATGTAGTTGCGCACGACGGTGGCTTCCGCCGACATCGGCGACATCAGCTTGAGCTTCTTGAATTCGGCGTCGGCCTTCTTCTTTGCTTCCTTCGGCATGCGCGCAGCCTTGATGCGCTTGTCGAGTTCTTCCAGGTCGGCGCCTTCCTCGCCCTCGCCCAGTTCCTTCTGGATCGCCTTGACCTGCTCGTTCAGGTAGTACTCGCGCTGGCTCTTCTCCATCTGGCGCTTGACGCGGCCGCGGATGCGCTTTTCCACCTGCAGGATGTCGATCTCGCCCTCGAGCTGCGACAGCAGGCTTTCCAGGCGCTCGGTCACATTGACCATCTCCAGGATCTTCTGCTTCTGCTCGAGCTTGATCGGCAGGTGCGCGGCGATGGTATCGGCCAGGCGCCCTGCCTCGTCGATGCCCGACAGCGAAGTCAGGATCTCGGGCGGGATCTTCTTGTTGAGCTTTACGTATTGGTCGAACTGCGACACGATCGCGCGGCGCAGGGCCTCGGTCTCGGCGCTCTCAACCGGCTCGGGCGGCACGGGGACGGCTTCGCACATGAAGTGCGACTCGTCCTCGCTGACCTCGCGGATATTTGCGCGCTGCGTGCCTTCGACCAGCACCTTCACGGTGCCGTCCGGCAGCTTCAGCATTTGCAGGATATTGGCGATGCAGCCGACTTCATACAGGTCGTCGGCGGTCGGTTCGTCTTTGGCAGCAGTCTTCTGCGCCACGAGCATGATGCTCTTGCCCGACTCCATCGCAGTCTCAAGCGCCTTGATGGACTTCGGGCGTCCCACGAACAACGGGATCACCATGTGCGGAAACACCACCACGTCGCGCAGCGGCAACAGTGGGAGGCGAATCGGCTCGGCCGGGAGGAGTTGTGTTCCGGACATCATTTTCCCCAAGTCAGTCATTTAAGGCGTAAATTGGGCCGCCCAAATCGATTACAAGATACCGCTGACGAAACCGATTCGGATTGACAGGCTGATGTCGCATCCTGCACTTGCAGGCCCATCTGGAACAGCATACCCGCGTTTCCTCCTCTTCGTCGGTTGAAATAAACAAAAAAAGCCGCTCGCTTCTACGCGAACGGCCTTGCTGGCTGGCTGTCGTGGGCTCCTGACCACTTCACCCCGGACAGCGCTCGCGTCAGTTGGAACCTGACACCTTCGGCTGCTGTTCCTCGTACATCAGCAGCGGAGGTGCATCTCCGTTGATGGTGCTTTCATCGATGACCACTTTCTGCACGCCTTTGTAGTTGGGCAGGTCGTACATGACATCCATCAGCGACTGCTCCAGGATCGAACGCAGGCCACGCGCACCCGTCTTGCGGCGAATTGCCTTGCGCGCAATGGCGGATAGCGCCCCCGGGCGGATTTCCAGCTCGACGCCTTCCATCGCCAGCAACTTCTGGTACTGCTTGACCAGCGCGTTCTTGGGCTCGACCAGGATCTGCAGCAGCGCGGCCTCATCCAGCTTGGCCAGCGTGGCGACCACCGGCAGGCGGCCGATCAGTTCCGGAATCAGGCCGAATTTGATCAGGTCTTCGGGCTCGGTCTGCGGCAGCACTTCACTGACATCGCGCTCTTCCTTGCTCTGGACCTGGGCAGCAAAACCGATGCCGGTCTTGTCCGAGCGCTGCATGATGACCTTCTCCAGGCCGTCGAATGCGCCACCGCAGATGAACAGAATGTTCGTGGTGTCGACTTGCAGGAAGTCCTGGTTCGGATGCTTGCGGCCACCCTGGGGCGGCACCGAGGCCATCGTGCCCTCGATCAGCTTGAGCAGTGCCTGCTGGACACCCTCGCCCGACACGTCGCGCGTGATCGAAGGGTTGTCCGACTTGCGCGAGATCTTGTCGATTTCGTCGATGTAGACGATACCGCGCTGTGCCTTCTCGACCTCGTAATTGCAGTTCTGCAGCAGCTTCTGGATGATGTTCTCGACATCCTCGCCGACATAGCCGGCTTCCGTCAGCGTGGTGGCGTCCGCAATCACGAACGGCACGTTCAGCAGTCGGGCCAGCGTCTGGGCGAGCAGCGTCTTGCCGGAACCAGTCGGACCGATGAGCAGGATGTTGCTCTTCGACAGTTCGACATCGTCTTTCTTGCCGAGGTGCTTCAGGCGCTTGTAGTGGTTGTACACCGCCACGGCCAGGATCTTCTTGGCCTGTTCCTGGCCGATCACATACTGGTCCAGGCTAACCCGGATCTCATGTGGCGTCGGCAGGTCCGAGCGCGTGGCCGCGGTCGCATCCTTTTCGGTCGCGGTGGCTTCGTCTCGGATGATTTCGTTGCACAGGTCGATGCATTCGTCGCAGATGAACACCGACGGGCCGGCGATCAGCTTCTTCACCTCATGCTGGCTCTTGCCGCAGAAGGAGCAGTAGAGAAGCTTTTCGCTGGATGAACCTTTTTTTTCCGCCATAGGAATCAGTCACTTAGCAGTGCGCGCACTGCGACACGGGGGGTGCCGCAGGCGTACGCTTCTGACGCATCATACGCCAAAACAATTTGCCCAGCCGGCAGGGGTTACCCCGGCATGTGGGGCAAACGCAAAAAACGAGGCACAAGGCCTCGTTCCGTTGTAGCCTGTGCCGTTTCGGCCAGCCAACGTGCCGCCGCGTACCACCTTGCCGCAGCGGCGCGCAGCATCAGCCGCGGCGGGCAATGACCTTGTCGATCAGGCCGTAGTCCACAGCCTGGTCGCCGCTCATGAAATTGTCGCGATCGGTATCGCGCGCAATCTTCTCGACCGGCTGGCCGGTCACTTCGGACAGGATGCTGTTCAGGCGCTCGCGCAGGTACAGGATCTCGCGTGCCTGGATCTCGATATCGGAAGCCTGGCCACGCGCGCCGCCCAGCGGCTGGTGGATCATGATCCGCGAGTTCGGCAGCGCGGAGCGCTTGCCCTTGGCACCGGCCGCCAGCAGGAACGCGCCCATGCTCGCCGCCATGCCCATGCAAAGCGTCTGGACATCGGGCTTGACGAACTGCATGGTGTCGTAGATCGCCAGACCGGCCGAGACCGAACCCCCCGGCGAGTTGATGTACAGCGAAATATCCTTGTCCGGGTTTTCGCTTTCCAGGAACAGCAACTGCGCCACCACCAGGTTGGCGGTCTGGTCATTGACCTCGCCAACCAGGAACACCACGCGCTCCTTCAGCAGGCGCGAGTAGATGTCGTAGGCACGCTCGCCCCGGCCGGACTGCTCGACGACCATCGGCACCAGCCCCAGACCCTGGGTTTCCAGCGCCGAAGCCTGCGTGGTGGCGAGACGGTCCAGCAAATCATTGCGGGTCATGCAAGTTCTCCAGGGTATCGTTGGATGGCAAGGAACGTCGGGCTTCACATCCCCGCACCATGGCGCGGGGGCTGCGAATCATGCCTGACCTCAGGCTTGCTGCTGTGCGTTGCCTTCGGCGGTCAGTTCCTCGAAGGACACCGACTTGTCGGTGACCTTGGCCTTGTCGCACACGAAATTTACCACGTTGTTTTCGAGCACGTAGGCTTCCATCTCGGCCAGGCGCTGCTGGTCGCCGTAGTACCAGCGCATGACTTCCTTCGGGTCTTCGTAGCTCTTGGCGAAGTCTTCGATCTCGGCCTTGATCTGGTCAGCCTTGGCTTCCAGGCCGTGGGCCTTGACGATCTCGGCCAGAATCAGGCCCAGCTTGACGCGGCGCTCGGCTTGCTGCGCGAACATCTCGGCCGGAATCGGCATGTCCTTGGCGTTCGGCATGCCACGCTGCTCGAGGTCGCGGCGGGCCATTTCCACCAGGCGCTCCTGGTCTTGCTCGATCAGGGCCTTGGGCACGTCCAGCTCGCTCACCTTCAGCAGCGCATCCATGACCTGGTCCTTCAGCATGGCGTGCGTGCGGCGCTTCACTTCGCGCTCGAGGTTTTCGCGGATGTCGGCACGCATCTTCTCGACGCTGCCATCGGCGATGCCCAGCGACTTGGCAAACGCATCGTTCACTTCCGGCAGGTGGGCCCACTCGATCTTCTTCAGCGTGACCGTGAACTCGGCGGTCTTGCCGGCCACGTCCTTGCCGTGATAGTCGGCCGGGAACGACAGCGGGAAGCTCTTGCTTTCGCCGACCTTCAGGCCCAGCGTGGCGGCCTCGAACTCGGGCAGCATGCGGCCTTCACCGAGCACGAACGGGAAGTCTTCGGCCTTGCCGCCGGGGAATTCCACGTCTTCGATCTTGCCGACGAAGTCCAGCGTCACGCGGTCGCCGTTCTGCGCAGTCACGTCGCCGCCACCGTCGCCGTGCTCGCCGGCTTCGCCGCGCACGTGGTAGTGCACGCGCTGCTTGCGCAGGATGTCGATGGTCTTGTCGATTTCGGCGTCGCTGATCTCGGTCTTGGTGCGGGTCACTTCCGCGCCCGTCAGGTCACCCAGCTTGACTTCCGGGTACACCTCGAAGGTTGCGTCGAACGCGACTTCGTCCGCGCCCACGCCATCGGTCTTGATCTCGAACTTCGGCTGACCGGCAACCTTGACGTCCTGCTCCTTCGTGATGTCGAAGAACTTGCGGGCAGCCTTGTCGAAGCGGACTTCGAATTCGACTTGCTGGCCGTATTGCTTCTCGACCATCTTCATCGGCACCTTGCCCGGACGGAAGCCCGACATCTTCACGGTCTTCGACAGGCGAACCAGGCGCTCCTGCTTTTCCTTTTCGACTTCGGCCTTGGGAATGGCCAGGGTCACCTTGCGGTCCAGCTTGCCGAGGTTTTCAATGACGTTCGACATGGTCGTGATCCAATCCAGAAATGTAGTTGTGTTCGTAGCGCAATCGCTTGTGCGCCGGCCAGTCCGGCACTGGCGCGTGCCCGCGAATAGCAAGCTCCGCGCGAACGGAAAACGAGCATTATCGCACGGTTTCCGTCCGGTTCCGGCAGTTTTTACCCTGAGGTATCGCCAGAATGCTCTTGCGCACCGATGACTTGCCCATGGCGCAGCGCGCGAAGGAGCAAGCGCGCCGGATCCACGGCATCGGCCAGGTCGGCTTCCAGCGGAAGGGGCTCGCCCTCGATCTGGCTGACCAGGAGTTCCGCACCCAATGCGGCCCATGTGAGGCCGCGCGAGCCATATGCAAGTGCGGCGTAAAGCCCAGGCAGGCGTGGAATATCGCGCAAGTGCCCTCCGCGCAATGCCGATGCCGAGGCTGCGGCCGCTGCCTCATCCGACATCGGACCGATCAATGGCAGCCGGTTGTGCGAAACGGTACGCACGCCGACATACCCCTCCATCCCGCTGACGTCCAGCCGTCGGATTTCCGCGGAGGCCCCGGGCAGCAACCCGGCCAGCCGATCCAGATTCTCTGCGTGGACGTGCGCCCGCGCGACCAGTGGCCCTTCATCCGCCTCATAGCTGGAACCGACCCGGCCACGGCCATCTTCTGCCACCGGCAACAGGTACCCTGCC
The DNA here is from genome assembly GCF_057798975.1 of Cupriavidus sp. 21MJTG02-4. Classification (NCBI taxonomy): domain Bacteria; kingdom Pseudomonadati; phylum Pseudomonadota; class Betaproteobacteria; order Burkholderiales; family Burkholderiaceae; genus Cupriavidus; species Cupriavidus sp. 21MJTG02-4. The sequence goes on from NZ_JBYOJP010000016.1 coordinate 119,198, forward strand.
CCAGTCACCACGCAGTCGGGCCATTGCCCGAGGGCACCAACCTGCTCCTGCGGTAGCGTCGTGAGCTGCCCCCGAACACGACGCACTACCTGCTGCCGCATCGGTACAAGCCGTGGCGCTTCGTGGGCATTGGCCAGGACCATGACGGGGGCCGATGCCAGGATTACGCCGTTGTGCCCGACGGCCTCCCACACCCCGTCTTGCCTGCGGACGCGATCCACGCGCACGCCGAACCTCGCATGGACGGCGTCGCCCGCGCGGCGCAGTTGCGCGTTGCAGATATCCGGCGGCGCGACCCAGCCACCCTGGGCGAACCAGAGTCCTCCGCGCGCCACGCCGGCACGGTGATGCGCCGCCGCTTCCGCGGGCGTCATCCAGCGCACGAAGGACTCGGGCAAACCGAGCGCTTCCAGCGCCGCACGCTGCGCTTCGGCTTCCGCTTCGTTCTCCCCGATCTGGAGCACCCCGCATCCATGCCAGCCAACCGGATGGCCGGCAGCAGCGAGCGCTGCCCAGGCACGCAGCGCGTACTGGTTGCCCGCGCGCGACAAGCGGGACAACAGGCTGTCGTCGGCCGATATGTGCGCGTGCATGGCGGCCGCGCGATGGGATGATGTCTGCCTGGCCGGGCCGTCGTGGGCGTCCAGCAGCGTCACCCGCCAACCGCGCGAGGCCAGCCGTTCCGTCATGGCGCAGCCCGCCAGCCCCGCGCCGATCACGATGGCATGCCGGTCCTTCCAGTCTGCGGCAGCGGCCGGCGCATGCCGCCTGACTTTCCATGCCGGACGGAACGTGGCAACGGTCATGTCCGGCTTGTCGCCGGATCCCGGCGCCAGGCGCGCCTCGAACCCGACTTCCTGGAGTGCCCGATGCACGAAGCCCTCCGCCGCATGCGCCGCAAGCGTGGCACCCGGCCGCGCCAGGCGCGCCAGTCCGCGGACCACCTTGGGCGACCACATATCCGCATTGCGCGCCGGGGCAACGCCGTCCAGATAGAACGCATCTGCGCCGGCTACCAGCCTGGGCAGCAGCGTCTCGATATCGCCAAGCGCCAGCGTAAGGATCACGCCGCCATCTTCGAAAGCAAGCCGGTGCATACCCGGCAGCGCATCGGGCCACGCAGCCTGAAGCTGGGCGGAGAGCGGCTGCACGTCATCCAGCCCGGCGTGCAGTTGTGCCAGCCCGTGGCGGGTGAACGGATGCTTCTCGATTGAGACGAAATGCAAGCGGGCGCAGCGCTGGGGATCCTGGCGCCAGGCCTGCCACGTTGCCAGGAAGTTCAGCCCTTGTCCGAAGCTGGTCTCGATGATGACGAATTGCTCCCGCCCGGCCCAGGCCTGTGGCAGCGCGTTGCCGGCAAGGAAGACATGATGCGCCCGCGCGAGGCCGCCTTCCGCACTGTGGTGGACGTCGTCGTTGCGCGGGGAATAAGGGGTGCCTTCGGCAGACAGGACAGGCTCGGCGGGCTCGAGTGCGCGCGGCATAGACAGGACAGAAGCAGGAAAGAGAGCCAGGGGGCGACTCGCGGCGGATGGTAGCATAGCGCCCCGTCCTGAATCCGGCACGGCCGTCCCGGCCGCCGCCCCGCGCTGATCCGCCATGCTGTCCTATCGTCACGCCTTCCATGCCGGCAACCATGCCGATGTCCTCAAGCACGCCGTCGTGGTGCAGCTGCTCGAGCACCTGACGCAGAAAGACAAGTCGTTCTGGTATATCGACACCCACGCGGGCGCCGGCCTGTATGCGCTGGATCATGCCTACGCGCAGAAGAAGTCCGAGTTCGAGACCGGCATCGCGCCGCTGTGGCGCGCCGCCGCCAGCGGCACCTCGCTGCCGCCCATGCTGGACGCGTATCTGGACCAGGTGCGCGCACTGAATCCGGACGGGCAGCTTCGCCACTATCCGGGCTCGCCCTGGCTCGCCTGGCAGATGCTGCGCGACCAGGACCGCCTGCGCCTGTTCGAACTGCACAGCACGGAGATCCAGGTGCTGCGCGACAACTTCCGCGGCGCCGGCCGCAAGGTCATGCTCTACGACGGTGACGGCTTTGGCGGCATCAACGCGATCCTGCCGCCGCCCCCGCGGCGCGCGCTGGTGCTGATCGACCCCTCCTATGAAGACAAGCAAGACTACGCGCGCACGTTGCAGACCGTCCGGGACGGGCTGCAACGCTTCGCGACCGGCGTCTACGCCGTCTGGTACCCGCAGGTCCAGCGCCGGGAATCGATCCAGCTTCCGGTGCAGTTGAAGAACCTGCCGCTCAAGAGCTGGCTCCACGTCAGCCTGACCGTCAAGCATCCCGTCGCCGGCGGACTCGGCCTGCATGGCAGCGGCATGTTCATCGTCAACCCGCCATGGCGGCTCAAGGAATCGTTGCAGCAGGCCATGCCGGTACTCAAGGAACTGCTAGCACAGGACAATGGCGCCAGCTTCGTGCTCGAAGCGGAAGAAGGCTAACCGCGGGAAGCGCCGGTACGCAACCGACCAGCCCAGGCGAGAAGCCAATCCAGCGCCAGGGCAGCCAGCAGACCGATCGAATCAGCCAGCACGTCCGCCGGATCCGCGTCGCGGTACGTCGTCATGCCCTGGAGCAATTCGATCAGGACGCCATATCCCACCAGCGCCAGCAGCACCGCCGTACGCTGGCGCCCATAAGCCCGCCGGCCTAGCCCACCGAGCACCAGGAAGGCCAGCACGTGGTTGGCCTTGTCCCAGCCCGTAGTCGGCATCGGCTGCGTGGGCGGCATCAGCGCCAGCACCAGCACGGCGAACAGACACAGCCAGAACAGCAGGCGCCAGATGCGCGGCGACAGCCGAAAAGCGGGGTTGGGGCTCATGGGGTGGCGTAGTGATCTCGACGATTCCGCATACTAACGGCTCGCCTGGCTTGCCGCGCATCGGTGGATGCCAGCACGCTAGGCGGCCAGCTTGCAGTCGAAGAATAGCGGTTGGCGATCGTCCAGGATGGCATGCATCGCAGCCAGGTCCGAGGCATCGGGGTCAAGCCACGCGTCGAGATGCTCGGGACGGATAGGAATGATGCAGCGGTCGTGTCCGGCGGCGGCCACTTCCGGCGGCGGCTCGTCGGTAATGGCGGCGAACGAGTACAGGTCCTGCCCAGCCTCCTCGCCAGGACTCACCGACCACAGGCACGCCACCAGCATGTCCTGCGGCGGGCGCGGATGGAATGCCAGGATGACGCTCTCCTCCGCCTCGCCCGGCCGCAGCGCGCGACGTTCCGCCTTGTGACGCGGCACGTGCTCGTAGAACGCGGTCATCACCGCCACGCCGTGGCGATGCCCGAACAACGGGCGCCAGACGCGCTCAAGGTTGTCGCGGCGCGCATTGTAGGTGCCGGGACGCTTGCGTTCGTCGGCTTCCGTCCAGCCAGGCAGGCGGCATTGGTAGCGCATCGGCACCACCACCCGATGATCGCCCTGCGCGATGATCACGGGCGCGTAGTAGCCCGGAAAGAGGCGGTAATCCTGCTCGGTCAGCGCCGGTCGTTGCAGATCCGCAAGGTTCTGTTGGGCACGGGTGATCTTGTCCGTCGAAATGCGCCGGTCAGTCTCGGCCTTCTTGGTCGGGCGCGCGGCCAGCGCACGCTCCGCCTCCGCCAGACGCGTGCGCTGCTGGAAGATCTCCGACTCGAACCGGTTGGCCTGCTCCCGGTCGCCGCCCTCGACAAGCGAAGCGTCCGCGCCTGCCTCGGCAAACGCCATGCGCAGCGCCTTGGGGATTCGCTGCCAGCCGCCGCTGCGGCGCTGCTGCCAGAACAGTTCCACGAAGCGCTCCATGCTGATCGACGCGCCGTATTCGCGCTCGAACCTGCGGAACTCGGCTTGAATCTGGGAGGAATAGCACATGGCAATGTCCTTTCGCGTGACGCCGGGCGGGCGGAGCAGGATCATTCTAAGCCGAGGTGCCGGGAAAGGCGGGCGAGTGCTGCGGCAGGCCGGGAAGTCAGCCTTTCGCCACTTGAAAAGAAGGGATTGGTGCGAGGGAGGGGACTCGAACCCCTACACCATTGCTGGCGTCAGGACCTAAACCTGGTGCGTCTACCAATTTCGCCACCCTCGCGGTCCTTGCGGCCGCCGGACGGTGGCCACGATGCACGTTGCAGCCATGGCGCGCGAAAGCAAAAAAGGCGGCTGGAACTGCCCGCCTTCTCGCATCGCCCGCTTGCCGCGCTTGCGCGCCGGCTGTGCAACGAAGCAGCGGATTGTAGCGCAAGCGCCGGGGGGAATCCACCCCTGCCCCGATGACATAGTGCAAGCCCTCATGTGCGTCGCCTTTCGCGATGGTGGTCCGCCATCTATGCTGAAGTTGTGGGACGCGCAACGCATGCTTGCAGAGCATCGCAATGTGCGGAGCGCTTCCGCCCCGCACGGAGGGGATATGAAATTACGTGCCTTGCTGTTGGCAGCCTCGATGGCGCTTGCATGGTCATCGACGGTAAGGGCTGCTGGTTGTCAGTACGACATGCAATGCAAAGGTGAACGGATTTGCCAGCAGGGCCAATGCGTGTCCCCTGATGCGGATGATCAGGCGGACGCCACCGCGCCCAAGGCCACTCCATCCCCAACCAGGATCACCGCACCGGCAACGCCGGCTCCCGTGGCGACTCCCGTTGCTCCGCCAGTTGCAGCCCCCGTTGCAGCCCCCGTTGCAGCACAGGTTGCCGCACCAGCGCCTGCACCAATGTCTGTGCCTGCGCCGCGTGGCTGCTGCACGGTTGCCGGCAAGCTGAAGCTGGCCCCGGGCAGTGCCGGCGACACGACGCTGATCATTGGCGATGCCTGCCAGGGTATGACGAATTCGGGCAAGCCTGTTCCGGGCACGCTCTGCAATTAGTCGGCCTCAAACCGTCACCGGCCCGGCCCCCGCCTCCGGCTTCGCAACCCGGAACCATGCCGCATACAACGCCGGCAGGAACAGCAGCGTCAGCACCGTGGCGATGATCAGCCCGCCCATGATGGCCACGGCCATCGGTCCCCAGAACAGCGAGCGCGACAGCGGGATCATGGCCAGCACAGCGGCTGCGGCGGTCAGGATGATCGGGCGGCAGCGCCGCACCGCCGCTTCGACAATGGCGTTCCACGCCGGCACGCCGGCCTTGATGTCCTGTTCGATCTGGTCCACCAGGATCACCGAGTTGCGGATGATCATGCCCAGCAGCGCCGTGATGCCCAGCTGCGCCACGAAGCCCATCGGCGCACGCAGCAACAGCAGCGTGGCGGCGGCCCCGATCAGCCCGAGCGGGCCGGTCAGGAATACCATCAGCGTGCGCGAGAAGCTGTGCAGCTGGAGCATGAGCAGCGTGAAGATCAGGAAGATGCACAGCGGCAACTGCGCCGCGATCGATGCACCCGCCTTGCCGCTCTCTTCCTCGGCACCGGCCACCGTAATGCGATAGCCCGGCGGCAGCTGATCGCGCAGCTTGTTGAGCAGCGGATCGATCTGCGCGGTCACGGTGGGGCCCTGGATGCCGTCCACCACATCGGCCTGCACGGTCACGCCGAAGTCGCGATTCTCGCGCCAGATCACGCCGGGCTCGGAGCGCAGCGACAGCCGCGCCACCTGCGTGAGCGGCACGACGCGGCCGGTGTTGGTCGGCACCTGGATATTGCCGAGGTCGGACATGGCGTCGCGCTCGTTGCGCGGCGTGCGCATCATGATGTCGATCAGCTTGTCGCCGTCGCGATACTGACCCACCGGAATGCCAGTCAGCACCGTCTGCATGACGCGCGCGATCGAGCTGGTGGTCACGCCCAGCGCACGGGCCTTGTCCTGGTCGATCTCCAGGCGCAGCATCTTGACGCTCTCATTCCAGTTGTCGTTCACGCCGACCGTGTTCGCGTTCGCGCGCATCAGCGCCTTGACCTGGTCGGCGAGCTGGCGCACGCCGGCGGCGTCGGGGCCAATCACGCGGAACTGCACCGGGTACGCCACCGGCGGCCCGTTGGGCAGCAGCTTGACACGCCCGCGCAACTGCGAGAACTGACTGTTCAGCACCGCGATCACGCGCTGGCGCAGCGCATCGCGCGCTTCGGCGCTGACCGGCATCACGATCACCTGCGCCACGTTGCTTTGCGGGAAGATCTGGTCCAGCGGCAGGTAGAAGCGCGGCGTGCCGCTGCCGACAAAGGTGGTCAGGCTCTGCACGTCGCGGTCCTGGCGCATGGCGGCTTCGAAGCGCTTGGCTTCGGATTCCATCTGGGCAAAGCTGGTGCCTTCCGGCATCCACAGCTCGACCATCAGTTCGGGCCGGCTCGAGTCCGGGAAAAACTGCTTTTCGACGAACTTGAATGCGTACAGGCCCAGCGCGAACGTCACCAGGGTGATCGCGATAACGGTCTTGCGCCAGGTCACGCACCAGTCCACCAGGCGCCGGAAGCCCGTGTAGAACGGCGTATCGAAAACCTCGTGGTGCTCGCCACCTCCCGGCCGCGACTTGAGCAGCAGGTAGCCCAGGTAAGGCGTGAAGTAGACGGCCGCCAGCCATGACAGCACCAGGGCCAGAGCGGTCACGGCGAAGATGGCGAAGGTGTATTCGCCGACCGTGGATTTCGCCAGGCCGACCGGCAGGAACCCGGCAGCCGTGATCAGCGTCCCGGTCAGCATCGGCATGGCCGTGGAGGTGTAGGCGAAGGTCGCGGCCTCCATCTTCGACAGCCCTTCCTCCAGCTTGCGCACCATCATCTCCACGGCAATGATGGCGTCATCGACGAGCAAGCCCAGCGCCACGATCAGCGCGCCCAGCGATATCTTGTGCAGGCCGATGCCAAAGATGTTCATGAACAGGAACGTCACCGCGAGCACCAGCGGGATGGTCAGTGCCACCACCAGGCCGGGGCGCACATCGAGCCGCAGCGGCCGCGTATGCAGGCCCAGCGAGACAAAGCTGACGCCGAGCACGATGACCACGGCCTCGATCAGCACATGCACGAACTCGCCCACCGAGCGCTTGACGGCCTGCGGCTGGTCCTGCACCTGGTCCATCTCGATGCCGACCGGCAACTGGCCGCGCAGGCGTTCGAACGCACCGCGCAGGTTCTTGCCCAGCTCGATGATGTCGCCGCCCTTCGCCATCGAGATACCGAGCCCGATGACATTCTTGCCGTTGTAGCGCATGGTGCTCTGCGGCGGATCGACATAACCGCGGTACACATGCGCAATGTCGCCCAGGCGGATATTGGCGATGCCGTTCGGTCCCCGCAGCACCAGGTTCTCGAGATCCGACACGCTGGCGAACTGCCCCGTCACGCGCACCTGCAGATTGTCGGTCGGCGTGACCAGCACGCCGCTGCCGTTCAGGTTGTTCTGCTGCGTGATCTGGTCGGCAATGGCATTGATGTCGAGCCCGAGCTGGGCGAACCGTGCCTGGTTGAACTCGATGTAGATCTTCTCGTCCTGCAGGCCGAGCAGCGAGACCTTGGCCACGGCGGGCACGCGCAGCAGTTCCTGGCGCACCAGGTCGGCATACTCGCGCAGTTCCTTGTAGTTGAAGCCATCGGCCGACAGTGCGTAGATGCTGCCGTACACGTCGCCGAACTCGTCATTGAAGTACGGCCCGCGCACGCCGGCTGGCAGTGTTTGCGCGATGTCGCCGATCTTCTTGCGCACGGTGTACCAGATCTGCGGCGTCTCCTTGGCCGGAGACGTGTCCTTGAGCTGGAAGATGACCGTGGTCTCGCCCGGCTTGGAAAAACTGCGGATCTTGTCGGCGTACGGCACTTCCTGCAGTTGTCGCTCGATCTTGTCGGTGACCTGCACCGCGATCTGCTCGGCGGTAGCGCCGGGCCAGAACGCCTGCACCACCATCACGCGGAAGGTGAACGGCGGGTCTTCGTCCTGGCCCAGGCGGAAAAATGCCAGCATGCCGGCCAGCAGCAACACCACCAGCAAATAGCGCGTCAGCGGCTGGTGTTCCAGGGCCCAGCGCGACAGGTTGAAGCGGGAATGATCCATGCCCCGGCCTCAACCGTGCTGCGGCGCCGAAGCGGCCCCGGGCGCCGAGGCCGGCGCGACAGTCTGCATCGGCCTGACCTTCTGCCCCGGCTTGAGCAGGTGCACGCCAGCCGTGACGATGGTCTGCCCCGGGGCCAGACCCTGGCGGACTTCGATTTCGTTGCCTACCGGGTCACCCAGCGTCACCTGGACCGGCCGGACCGTGCCGGCGGCCGGGTCATAGATCCAGACCTGGTTGCGGCCCTGCTCCTGCAGCAGCGCGGTCAGCGGCACGCGTACCGCGGGCGTTGCGCCGGTGCGCACGAACGTCACGACGGCGGTCATGCCGAGCTTGAGGTCGGCCGGCGGGTTGGGCACCGAAACGCGCGTGGCGTAGGTGCGGGTCACGGGATCCGCGGCGGCCGCGATCTCGCGCACGCGTGCGGGCAGCGCGCGGCCGGGGTCGGCCCACGTGCGCACCGTCACCTCGGTCGTGCCGCGCAACAGGTCGACCTCGTCTTCCGGCAGCCCGATGGCCACTTCCTTTTCGGCGGTCTGTGCCACGCGGATCACCGGCTGGCCGGGCGTGATGACCTGGCCGACCTCCGCGTCCACCGCGGTCACCACGCCGTCGGCATCGGCCAGCAGCACGGCATAGGCGGTCTGGTTGGCCTGGCTGCGCAATCCCGCCGAGGCCTGCTTGACGCGGGATTCGGCGGCATCGAAGGTTGCCTGGCGCCGATGCTGCTCGGCGGCGCTGATAAAGCCCTTGGCGAAGAGTTCGTTGTAGCGCTTGAGGTCGGAAGCGGCCAGGTCGCGGTCCGTGCGGGCCGCCTCGTACTGGGCGCGCGAGCCGGCTTCGGCCAGCGACAGGTCGGTCGGATCCAGCCGGGCCAGCGGCTGGCCCTTGCGCACCATGGCGCCGACGTCGACCAGCCGCGCCGCGATCTTGCCGCCCACACGGAAGCCCAGCCGTGATTCGATGCGTGGCCTGACATCGCCCGAGAACTCGAATGCGGTCTTGCCCGTGTGCTGGCTCAGTTGCTGCAACCGCACCGGGCGAACTTCCGGCGCCGGCTCGCTCTTCTTGCCGCAGCCGGCCAGCGCGAAGGCCACGCCGAACAGGACGACAACGCCCAGCCGGACCAGCCGGGGCCTGAATGAGAAGCAAGGAGCAATCTGGGAACGAACGGCCGCAACTTCCGGCATTTGGCAATGCACTGGCATGGATAAGCAGCGAATCGGACAACGTGGGAAAGGCTGGCGCCGCCGGCCTGAGCGCCCCATAGCACACAAACTATAAGCTATGGAGGAACGCCGGCAATTAAATAACTGGCCGGTCAGCAATATAGCGAGCCCCCTCAGGTGCGTCAAACGGCCTGCGACGAAACAGCCGGAATGGCTACCGAAGCTTTCCTCCAAACGGATGAACAGCGTGAAATGCGTACGCACTGAGCGGCGACTTGCCCATCCTGGGAGCTACCGGGTCGGTGATAACGCAATGCTACAATCCGGCGCTCCGCTGGCGCCAACGACGCCAGCAGGCGGGGACACCAACAACCCGTGCCGCATGCCATCGGGCGCCCATCGGACCGCGGCGTTGGCATCAGGCCAGCCCCGCCCGCCTCCCCCTACCTCATCAGACCGAGACCGGCGTGACGCCCGATCAGTATTGCCAAGAGAAGGTCGCCCAGAGCGGCTCCAGCTTCTATTACAGTTTCCTGTTCCTGCCCGCGGAACGCCGTCGCGCCATTACGGCGCTGTATGCCTGGTGCCGCGAAGTCGACGATGTGGTCGACGACACCCACGACCCCGCACTGGCTCACCAGCAACTCGACTGGTGGCGCGGTGAACTTCGCCGACTCTTCGAGGGCGAACCGACCCACCCCGTGACGCAGGCGCTGCAGCCTCACGTCAAGGCCGCCGGCCTGCCGCACGCCGAAATGTCCGAGGTCCTGGACGGCATGGAAATGGACCTGACCCAGACGCGCTATCTCGACGAAACCGGCCTGAACCGCTATTGCCACTGCGTGGCCGGCGTGGTCGGCACGCTCAGCGCGCGGCTGTTCGGATACTCCGAGGCGCGTACGCTCGTGTTCGCCGAAAAGCTGGGGCTGTCGCTGCAACTGGTCAACATCCTGCGCGACGTCGGCGAGGACGCGCGCCGTGGCCGCATCTACCTGCCGGTGGATACGCTGCAGCGATTCCAGGTGCCAGCTTCCGAGATCTTGCAGGGCAAGCATTCCGAGCGCTTTGTCGCGCTGATGCAGTACCACGCCGGACGCGCGCGCACCCTGTACCGCGAAGCGCTGGAACTGCTGCCGCGCGAGGACCGCCGCGCCCAGCGCGCCGGCCTGCTGATGGGGGCCATTTACCATGCCTTGCTCGACGAAATCGAACGCAGCGACTTCCAGGTGCTGAACCAGCGCATCGCGCTGACCCCGCTTCGCAAGCTGTGGATCGCCTGGAAGACATGGCTGCGCAATAGCTAGATCGACTCGCCGCACATTCGTCCAAAAGTATCGCCCCACACGGCACCGAAGCCATGACCCGTAACCTGCACCCGCTCGGACAGAGCATCCTAGATCGCGCCGACGCGCTCGCACAGTTCTCCGACCTGGAGGGCGGGCTTACCTGCGCATTCCTCACGCCCGCCCACCGATCCGCCCAGGCCCTGCTGGCACAGTGGATGGAGGCGGCCGGCATGCAGGTGCGCATCGATGCCATCGGCAACGTGATCGGCCGGTATGCCGCCGACCCCGCTGCCGGCGGCGACGCGCGCGTGCTGATGACCGGCTCGCACTTCGACACCGTGCGCAATGGCGGCCGCTATGACGGGCGCCTGGGCATCCTGCTTCCGATCGCGGTGGTCGGCGCGCTCCACGCGGCAGGCATCCGCCTGCCTTACCATCTCGACGTCGTCGGCTTCGCCGAAGAGGAAGGCCTGCGCTTCAAGACGAGTTTCCTGGCCAGCAGCGTGCTCGCCGGGCGCTTCGATCCGGCGCTGCTGGCCAGGACGGATGCCGACGGCGTGACGATGCGCGAAGCGCTCGCGACCTCCGGCCTGCCGGGCCATGGCGAACCCGCGGCACTGCAGGCCGCCGCCGTGGATTCGGCCGCCTTGCTCGGCTTTGTCGAAGTCCATATCGAACAGGGGCCGGTCCTGCTGGACAAGGGCCTGGCGCTCGGCGTCGTGACCCAGATCGCCGGAAGCAGCCGCTTCCAGGTGCGGATCGAGGGGCAGGCCAGCCATGCCGGCACGACGCCGATGGGGATGCGCCGCGACGCCGCCGCAGGCGCCGCCGAAATGATCCTGCTGGTCGAAACGCGATGCAGCGCGGCGCCAACACTGGTCGGTACGGTCGGCCAGCTGCAGATACCCGACGGATCGAGCAATGTCATTCCGGCGGCCTGTACCTTCTCGATGGACATCCGCGCGGGAGAGGATGGCATTCGCGAGGCCGCCATTGCCGACATCGTCGCCGGCATCCGGCAGATCGCCGCGCGGCGCGGTTTGTCCGCCCACGTGGATCGGGTCAGGCCGGTGCAGAACGCGCCGTGCGCGCGCTGGCTGATGGACCAGTTCGGCGCAGTGCTGCGCAAGCGCGGCCTGCCTGCCTTCGAACTGCCCTCTGGCGCGGGCCATGATGCGATGATGATGCAGCGCATCACCGACGTCGCCATGCTGTTCGTGCGTTGCGGGAACGGCGGCATAAGCCACAACCCGCTGGAGACCATCACCGCTGAAGATGCGCAGCTTGCCGCCGAGGTGTTCGTGGATTTCCTGCGCCACTTCCAGCCGCAGGACTGAGCGCGCGAAGCCCCGGGAGGCGTCAGCCGCCCTGGTACATTTCGCGGCCGAGGTCGTAGAGGTTCTGGCGCAGCTTGCGGCGCTCGTCCGGCGACAGGCTGGAGCCGGAGCGGCCCTGGTGGCTGCTGCGCTCGGCCTCGCGCTGCTCGGCGCGATGGCGTTCGGCGCGGGTGCGCGCCTCGCGCTGGCTGGCCCCCGGGTCGCTGGCGTGGGTGGATGGGCGCTCATGGCCCTGCAGCAGGTTGGCCATGCCGGCCGACTGGGCGTGGGCCGGCTGAGGCGCCGCGCCCAGCCACAGCGCCGTACCGGCGAGCACCAGACAGGCGCCGACGGCGCCGTGCAAGGTCAGCCCATGCCGGTTACGGTTCACTTTCATCGATAATGGCGTTTTTGGCTTCGGGATTTGCAGCCGTCGGACTGCTCGAAGCCGGAAAATTCGGTACCCCGTCCGCGCAAACGCCGCAATGCAATTTGCGGCTGACCGCAGATAATCCGGTGGCAATACCCGCGTCAACCGGATAATGATGCAGGGCACGAAAGACGGTATGGCAGTGTAATGGCATGGTTCGTGCACGCTGCCATATCACAGGGTAAAGTATGTAACGTTTTGTTAAGCCATTTTGAGCGAAAGCGATAGTCGCTAAGATACCGCCATGGAAAATACCAGCCACAAGATTCTCGTCGTGGACGACGACCCGCGCCTGCGCGATCTGCTGCGCCGCTATCTGGGCGAACAGGGTTTTACGGTACTGGTGGCGGAGAATGCCACCGCCATGAACAAGCTCTGGCTGCGCGAGCGCTTCGACCTCCTGGTGCTTGACCTGATGATGCCAGGCGAAGACGGGCTGTCCATCTGCCGCCGGCTGCGTGGCGCCAACGACCAGACGCCGATCATCATGCTGACCGCCAAGGGCGAGGATGTCGACCGCATCGTCGGCCTGGAAATGGGCGCCGACGACTACCTGCCGAAGCCGTTCAACCCGCGCGAGCTGATTGCGCGCATCCACGCCGTGCTGCGCCGCAAGGGGCCCGCCGAAGTACCTGGCGCGCCGTCGGAAACGCCGGAGACCTTTGCCTTCGGCGATTTCGTGCTGAACCTGGCCACCCGCACGCTGACCAAGAACGACGAGGAAATCACCCTGACCACGGGCGAGTTCTCCGTGCTCAAGGTGTTTGCCCGCCATCCGCGCCAGCCGCTGTCACGCGAGAAGCTCATGGAAATGGCGCGCGGCCGCGAATACGAAGTGTTCGACCGCAGCCTTGACGTGCAGATCTCGCGCCTGCGCAAGCTGATCGAGCCCGATCCGAGCAACCCGCGCTTCATCCAGACGGTATGGGGCCTGGGCTATGTGTTCATTCCCGATGGCGTGAAGTAGACCGGTCGTCCGTTCACCCATCGTGGCGACTGTCATTGGCCGTACGGCCACGCGTTTCTTTGGTTCGCTGTTCTGGCGAACCTTCATGCTGATCGCGCTTCTGCTGGCCATTTCGCTGGGCATCTGGTTCCAGAGCTACCGGCTGTTCGAGCGCGCGCCGCGCGCGCAGCAGATCGCCATGCAGGTGGTCAGCGTGGTCAAGCTCACGCGCGCGGCCCTGCTCTATTCGGACCCGGCGCGGCGCCGGTTCCTGCTGCTCGACCTGGTGCAGAACGAAGGCATCAAGGTCTATCCGCGCGAAAAGGACGACGATTTCGCCGCGCCCACCGCCAACCCGTTCCTGACGCAGCTGGTGCAGCAGGAGATCCGCAGCCGGCTGGGCGAGGACACGGTGCTGGCCACCACCGTCAACGACATCCCCGGTGTATGGGTCAGCTTCGAGATCGAGGGCGACGACTACTGGGTGGCGATCAGCCCCGAACGGTTCGAGCGGGTGTCCGGCATCCAGTGGTTGTGGTGGAGTATTGCCGCGCTGCTGCTGTCGATCATCGGTGCCGCGTTCATTACCGCGCGCGTCAACTATCCGCTCAAGCGCCTGGCCAATGCCGCGCGCGATATCGGCGCGGGTGGCGACCCGCCTTACTTGCCCGAGCATGGCGCCAGTGAAGTCGCGGTGGCCAACCATAGCTTCAACCAGATGGTGCGCGACCTGCGCCAGCTCGACGACGACCGCGCGGTGATGCTGGCCGGCATCTCCCACGACCTGCGCACGCCGCTCACGCGCCTGCGCCTGGAAACCGAGATGTCGCCGGCGGACAGCGCCACGCGCGATGCGATGATCACCGACATCGAGCAGATGGACGCCATCATCGGCCAGTTCCTGAACTACGCACGGCCGCCCCTCGATATGGTCGAGCCCGTGGACCTGTCGGCGCTGGTCAACGATGCCGTGGGCGTCTATGCGGCGCATGACGATGTGCGCGTGGCGGTGCGCGCGGCCGAGCCGGTCATGGCCGTGGCCAATCGCATGGAGGTCCAGCGCATCCTCGACAACCTGGTCGAGAACGCGCGCCGCTATGCCAAGGACGACGAAACCGGCATCGCCGAAGTCGAGATCACGACGAAGCTCGACGACAAGGACGCCGTGCTCACCGTGGCGGACAACGGCAAGGGCGTGCCGGAGGCGCAGCTTTCCTTGCTGACGCGGCCGTTCTACCGCCTGGACAGCGCGCGCAGCGAAGCCAAGGGAGCCGGACTTGGCATGTCGATCGTCAACCGCATCCTGCAGCGCAACGGCGGCAGGCTGGTGCTGTCCAACCGCTCCGCGCCGGATACCGGCCTGGTCGTCAGCGCCTGCTTCCGCCGCGCCTGATGACGCGGCATTCACCGCACACCGGCAGCGATACGCCTGTCCGCTGACAGGTTTTCGACAGCTGCTGATAGGCATCCGTAAGGTATTTGACAGGGCAATGACAGCGCCGCGGCGCACACTGGCGCCGGTCAGCAGGGCCGATGCAAACGCATCACCCCAGCCATGGCGTTGCCTGCTGTCTCCTACCCCACGCCTGGCTGGCTCACCGAACAATCATGCGCCGGAACCCACCGGCGTCGTCCGAGAGAGACAGCCATGTCAGAGACCTCCCAAACCTCCGGCCAGCAGCACGGATTCAAGACCGTGTTCCGCGTGGTCAGCGGCAACTTCCTGGAAATGTACGACTTCATGGTGTACGGCTTTTATGCCGCCGCCATTGCCAGGACATTCTTCCCCAGCGGCGACGAGTTCGCCTCGCTGATGCTGTCGCTGGCGACCTTCGGCGCCGGCTTCCTGATGCGCCCGCTGGGCGCCATCGTGCTGGGCGCCTACATCGACCATCACGGCCGCCGCAAGGGCCTGATCGTCACGCTGGCGCTGATGGCGGCGGGCACGCTGCTGATCGCCTGCGTGCCGGGCTATGCCTCTATCGGCGTGGCCGCACCATTGCTGGTACTAGCGGGGCGCCTGCTGCAGGGGTTCTCGGCCGGCGTGGAGCTGGGCGGCGTCTCGGTCTACCTGTCGGAGATTGCCAAGCCGGGCCGCAAAGGCTTTTACGTGAGCTGGCAATCGGCCAGCCAGCAGGTGGCGGTGATCTTCGCCGGCCTGCTCGGCGTGGTCCTGCACGCCACGCTGGCGCCGCAGCAAATGGATGACTGGGGCTGGCGCGTGCCGTTCGTGATCGGCTGCCTGATCGTGCCGTTCCTGTTCCTGATCCGCCGTTCGCTCGAAGAGACCGAGGAATTCAAGACCCGCAAGCATCGCCCGACCGTGCGCGAGATCTACCGCTCCATGGCCGAGAACTGGCGCATCATCCTGGCCGGCTGCATGATGGTCGTGATGACCACGGTGTCGTTCTACATGATCACCGCCTACACGCCCACGTTCGGCAAGACGGTGCTCAAGCTCGACGACGTCGACAACCTCATCGTCACGATGTGCGTGGGCCTGTCGAACTTCATCTGGCTGCCGCTGATGGGCGCCGTGTCCGACCGGATCGGGCGCAAGCCGCTGCTGGTGTTCTTTACCGCCGCCACGTTGCTGACCGCCTACCCGGCCGTGTCGTGGCTGGTGGCCGAGCCTTCGTTCTCGCGCCTGCTGATGGTGGAACTGTGGCTGTCCTTCCTGTACGGCAGCTATAACGGCGCGATGGTGGTCACGCTGACCGAAGTCATGCCGCCGGCCGTGCGCACCGCGGGCTTCTCGCTCGCGTACAGCCTGGCCACGGCACTGTTCGGCGGCTTCACGCCGGCCATTTCCACGTACCTGATCCATGCCACCGGCAACAAGGCCGCACCGGGCCTGTGGCTGATGTTCGCCGCCGCCTGCGGCCTGGTTGCGACCCTCATCATCTTCCGCGCCCAGCGCGGCCAGCCGGCCCTGCGCCCCGCCTGATACCGCTGTGCCGTTTCTTGCCACGCCGGCCCGCATGGGCTGGCCGTGGCATACTTCCCGCTTCGCAAGCTGTCATGCGCGACGATTAGGATTGCCATGCCGCGCGCCTATCGGGCTGTTTGAGATTTTCAATTAGCCCTGTAGTGCGGGCAGGCGCATAATCTCGCCTTGTCGCGGTGCACCGACACTCAGGCCCCCGGCCAGTGGCAGGTTCATCGCATTGCACACTCCCTCTTCAACCGTATCAGGAGAAAGTCTATGAAGACCGTTGGTGACAAGCTCGAAGCCTTCCACGTCGTTGGTGTCAAGCCGGGTTTCAACAACCATGAGGAAAACGGCCAGTCGGCTTTCGAAGACATCACCGAAAAGTCGTTCGAAGGCAAGTGGAAGATCATCTACTTCTACCCGAAGGACTTCACGTTCGTGTGCCCGACCGAAATCGTGGCCTTCGCCAAGCTGAACGGCGACTTCGCCGACCGCGACGCGATCGTGCTGGGCGGCTCGACCGACAACGAATTCGTGAAGCTGGCATGGCGCCGCGAGCACAAGGACCTGAACAAGCTGAACCAGTGGCAATTCGCCGACGTGACCGGTTCGCTGATCGACCAGCTGGGCGTGCGCGACCACGCCGCCGGCGTGGCCCTGCGCGCGACCTTCATCGTCGACCCGGACAACGTGATCCAGCACGTTTCGGTGAACAACCTGAACGTCGGCCGCAACCCGGACGAAGTGCTGCGTATCCTGGACGGTCTGCAAACGGACGAGCTGTGCCCGTGCAACCGTGCCGTCGGCGGCGCAACGCTGTAATCGCTGCAAGGTTGCCGGTAATTCTCGGCGACCCGCGGAGGGGCAAACCCCTCCGCCCCAAACCCGCACAGGCGGGTTTTTTGAGCCCTGATCGATAGGAGAATTAAATGGAATTCCTTAGCACGATTAAGAATCTCATCCCCGACTACGCCAAGGACATTCGCCTGAACGTGGACGGCACCATTGCACGCTCTTCGCTGGAGGGCAACGACGCCGTCGGCGTGGCGCTGGCCGCCGCGTTCGCCGCGCAGAGCAAGGTGCTGGTGGATGCGATCCGCAACGCCAACGTGCTGTCGGCCGAGGAAGTCAACGGCGCGCTGACCGCTGCCGCGCTGATGGGCATGAACAACACCTGGTATCCGTACATCGAAATGGCGGATGATCCGGACCTGGCCAGCCAGCCGGCCGGCCTGCGCATGAACGCGTACGCGACCCACGGCGGCGTGGACAAGCGCCGCTTCGAAATGTACGCGCTGGCCGCCTCGATTGTCGGCAAGTGCCATTTCTGCGTGAAGTCGCACTACCAGCTGCTCAAGAACGAGCAGGGCATGACCTCGCAGCAATTGCGCGACGTCGGCCGCATCGCCGCGGTGATTGCCGCGGCGGCCAACGTGATCGCCGCCCAGTAAGGCAGCCGCGTTACCACAACGGCCGGCCGCTTCCCAGTGGGAGTTGGCCGGCTGTTTGCATGGTGCAACCGCTGCCGGCCCTGACCGCTCCACTCGTGCAGCGGACGGCCTACAATCGAGGCAGGACAATGCACTCAGGCATCCGCCCCCGCACCATGAGCATCCTGCCTTCACCGACTTCCCCGCGCTTCCACTACCGGTTGGCCACCGTCCAGGACTGGGGCGATATTGCCGCGGTCACGCAGCAGGCCTATTCGCAGTACGAACTCGAGATCATGGAGGACTGCCGCGCCTCCTTCCAGCGCGGCATGCAGGCCGTGCTGGCCGCCAGCCACCCCGACATGGAATGGTGGGTAGCCGAGACCGAACACGGCATTGCGGGCGCCGTGCTGTTCTGTCATCCCGGCGCGACGCTGCCGGCGCTGGACGGCAGCACCATCACGCTGACCCAGCCGGAGGCCCGGCTGCTTTCCGTGAGCCCGCAGGCCCGGGGCCTGGGGCTGGGCCATACGCTGATGCAGATCTGCATCCAGCGCGCGCGCGATATCGGCGCGCCCACCCTGCTGGTGCGGACCATGCCGGAAATGGGCTCGGCCAACCGCCTGTGCCAGCAGATGGGATTCGCCAAGCGCACCGAGGCCGGAGCCCGCACCGGCGCCATGGCCCGGCTGATCGACTACAGCTACGGCATCACGCCCGAGAACGCACCGGCGCCGGCCAAGGCGTAAGCGGCAACCGCCAACGCCGGCGGCCGCCGGTCCCGCTCAGTCCTGCGCGCCGGCGGCCGCGCCGCGCCAGATCAGGACCGCGGCCTGCGCCACGATGCCTTCCTGACGCCCTTCGAAGCCCAGCTTCTCGTTGGTCTTTGCCTTGACGTTGCAGCGCGCCGCCGGCACGCCGAGATCTGCTGCAATGTTCGCCACCATGCCCGCGATATGCGGTGCCAGCTTGGGCTGCTGCGCGATGACCGAGGCATCGACATTGCCGATCTCGTAGCCGGCCTCGCGCACACGCCGCGCGGCTTCACGCAGCAGCACGCGGCTGTCCGCGCCGGCGAACTGCGCATCCGTGTCGGGGAAATGCCGACCGATATCGCCGAGCCCCGCCGCGCCGAACAGCGCGTCGGTAATGGCGTGTAGCAGCGCATCGGCATCGGAATGCCCGAGCAATCCCCGGTCATGCGGAATATGCACGCCGCCCAGGATCAGCTTGCGGCCGGGCACGAGCGCGTGGACGTCATAGCCCTGCCCCACGCGGATATCAAATGGCATCATCGATCAGGCTCCTGAATCGGCCGATCGCGCCGGCGCGGTGCCTAGCAGCACCTCCGCCAGCGCGAAATCTTCGGGATAGGTCACTTTGAAATTGCGCAGCGAACCGTTGACCAGGCGCGGATGCAGGCCCAGCCGTTCGATCGCGCTGGCCTCGTCGGTCACCACGGCGCCGGCGGCCAGCGCGTCCTGCAGGGCCTGGCGCAGCACGCCAAGCCGGAACATCTGCGGCGTCTGGGCCTGCCAGAGCCCGTCGCGCGGCACCGTGGTGCCGATGCGCGTGCCGGCGTCGGCGCGCTTGAGCGTATCGGGGACTGGCACCGCCAGGATGCCACCGATGGCGGCATCGGGATCATCGTCGCCATCGCTTTCCACCGAGCGCACCAGCGTATGGATCATCGCCGGCGTCAGCCCCGGACGTGCCGCGTCGTGTACCAGCACCCAGTCGGTGTCGACGGCCCCAAGCTGCGCCAGGTGATGCAGGCCTGCCAGCACCGAAGCGTGGCGCGTATCGCCGCCGACAAAGGCCGTATCGAAGCGCAGGCCGGCAAAAACGCCGGCGCCGAAGCGCGACTCCAGCGGCATGTCGTCAGGCGCCAGCACCAGCGCCGTGGCGCTGATGGCGTCACAGGCCGAGAATGCCGCCAGCGCGTACCAGATCATGGGCCGGCCGGCGATGGGCTGGTATTGCTTGGGCACGGGGCCACCGGCGCGGCTGCCGGTACCGGCACAGGGAATCAGGGCGAAGCGTCGGTCTGGCACAGGATCGGAATCAAGTGGAAATGCGTTGGGGACGGCATGGCGGCGGCAGCGCCAGGACCGGAGCGCATTCTATAATACGGCCCTTGTTTGCCGCCATGCCGCCACGGCATGCGGCGCACGCCATACCCCCGCCCGCGCTGCCGGCGGGGCGTTGCCGTTCGTTGTCGTCTTCCCGACCGCTGCCCCGATGCCTGACGCCGCCCCCGCCTTTCCCTTCGCCACCCTGCCCCTGGTCAAGCCCGGGCTGCGCCACAACGTGGCCAGCCTGCACGGCTCCGCCGACGCACTGGCCATTGCCGCCTACGCGCGCCAGCATCGCGGCCGCGTGCCGATGCTGGCCGTGGTCTGCGCCAACGCGGTCGACGCCCAGCGCCTGGCCGATGAAATCCCGTGGTTCGCGCCGGAACTGCGCGTGCGCCTGCTGCCGGACTGGGAAACGCTGCCCTACGACAGCTTCTCGCCCCACCAGGACCTCGTCTCCGAACGGCTGGCGACCCTGCACGACATCCAGGGCGGCCAGTGCGACGTCATGCTGGTGCCGGCCTCGACAGCGCTCTACCGGCTCGCGCCACCGTCCTTCCTTGCGGCCTACACCTTCTTCTTCAAGCAGGGCGAGCGGCTGGACGAGGCCGCGCTCAAGGCGCAGTTCACGCTGGCCGGCTACGAGCACGTCAGCGCAGTGATGCGGCCGGGCGAGTACAGCGTGCGCGGCGGCCTGATCGACCTGTACCCGATGGGCTCGGCCCTGCCGTACCGTATCGACCTCTTCGGCGACGAGATCGAGACCATCCGCGCGTTCGATCCGGACACCCAGCGCAGCCTGTACCCGGTCAAGGAAGTGCGCCTGCTGCCGGGGCGCGAGTTCCCGCTCGACGAAGCCGCCCGCACCGCGTTCCGCGGCCGCTGGCGCGAAGTGTTCGAAGGCGATCCGACCAAGTCGCCGATCTACAAGGACATCGGCAACGGCGTGCCGTCCGCGGGCATCGAGTACTACCTGCCGCTGTTCTTCGAGTCCAGCGCGACGCTGTTCGACTACCTGCCGGCCGAGACCCAGCTCGCCTTCGTCGGCAAGGTCGACGAAGCGATCCGCCGCTTCTGGGCCGATACCACGCCGCGCTACGACTTCATGCGGCATGACCGCGAGCGTCCGCTGCTGCCGCCGTCGGAGCTGTTCCTGTCCGAGGAGCAGTTCTTCATCGCGGCCAAGCCGCTCGCACGGCTGGTGTTGCAGGCAGAATCCGCCGCGGACCAGCCCGCCTTCGCGGCGAGCGTGCCCGACGTCTCGGTGAACCGGCGCGCGGATGACCCGCTCGTGAACCTCGAATCGCTGCTGCGCGACAAGGCCACGCGCGTGCTGATGTGCGCCGACACCGCCGGCCGCCGCGAGACCCTGCTGCAGCTCTTCGCCGAAAGCGGCCTGCGTCCGCAGCAGGTGGACGACTTTGCCGCCTTCCTGGCCGGCGAATCGCATTTCAGCATTGCCGTGGCGCCGCTGCACAGCGGCTTCGTGCTGCCGGACGCCAGGCTCGCCTTCGTGACGGAAGCCGAGCTTTACGCCGGCACCGCGCGCCGTGCCGGGCGCCGCAAGCAGGAGCAGGCCACCGCCGTCGATTCGATGGTGCGTGACCTGGCCGAGCTGAAGATCGGTGACCCGGTGGTGCACAGCGAGCACGGCATCGGCCGCTACCACGGCCTGGTGTCGCTCGACCTGGGCCAGGGGGAAGAGGAATTCCTGCACCTGGAGTACGACAAGAGCAGCAAGCTGTACGTGCCGGTGCACCAGCTCCATGTGATCTCGCGCTACTCCGGCGCCGATCCGGAAACCGCGCCGCTGCACCACCTGGGCTCGGGCCAGTGGGACAAGGCCAAGCGCCGCGCCGCGCAGCAGATCCGCGACACCGCCGCCGAACTCCTGAACCTGTATGCGCGCCGCGCCGCGCGCGAGGGCTTTGCCTTCCCGCTCTCGCCCAAGGACTACGAGACCTTCGCCGAGAGTTTCGGCTTCGAGGAAACGCCCGACCAGGCCGCCGCCATCGCCGCCGTGATCGCCGACATGACCTCGGGCAAGCCGATGGACCGCCTGGTGTGCGGCGACGTGGGCTTCGGCAAGACCGAGGTCGCGCTGCGCGCCGCCTTTGTCGCCGTGCTCGGCGGCAAGCAGGTCGCCATGCTGGCGCCGACCACGCTGCTGGCCGAGCAGCATTTCCAGACGCTGTCGGACCGCTTTGCCGAATGGCCGGTGCGCATCGTCGAGCTGTCGCGCTTCAAGACGAAAAAGGAAATCGACGCGGCGGTGAAGCAGATCAACGAGGGCACGGTCGATATCGTGATCGGCACGCACAAGCTGCTCTCGGACGAGGTGAAGTTCCAGCGGCTGGGCCTCGTCATCATCGACGAAGAGCACCGCTTTGGCGTGCGGCAGAAGGAAGCGCTCAAGACGCTGCGCGCCGAGGTCGACGTGCTGACGCTGACGGCCACGCCGATCCCGCGTACGCTCGGCATGGCACTCGAAGGACTGCGCGATTTTTCCGTGATCGCCACGGCGCCGCAGAAGCGGCTGGCCATCAAGACTTTCGTGCGGCGCGAGGAAGACGGCGTGATCCGCGAGGCCATCCTGCGCGAGCTCAAGCGCGGCGGGCAGGTCTACTTCCTGCACAACGAGGTCGAGACCATCGAGAACAAGCGCGCCCGGCTGGCAGAGCTGGTACCAGAGGCGCGCATTGCGGTAGCGCACGGCCAGATGCACGAGCGCGAGCTGGAACGCGTGATGCGCGACTTCGTCTCGCGGCGCGACAACATCCTGCTGTGCACGACCATCATCGAAACCGGCATCGACGTGCCGACCGCCAACACCATCCTGATCCACCGCGCCGACAAATTCGGCCTGGCGCAGCTGCACCAGCTGCGCGGCCGGGTCGGGCGCTCGCACCACCAGGCCTATGCCTACCTGCTGGTGCATGACGTGGACGGCCTCACCAAGCAGGCGGGGCGCCGGCTCGAGGCCATCCAGCAGATGGAAGAACTGGGCTCCGGCTTCTACCTGGCCATGCATGACCTGGAGATCCGCGGCGCGGGCGAAGTGCTCGGCGACAAGCAGTCGGGCGAGATCCACGAGATCGGCTTCCAGCTCTACACGGACATGCTTAACGCGGCCGTGAAGGCGCTCAAGGCCGGCAAGGAGCCGGACCTGATGGCGCCGCTCGCGGCGACGACCGAGATCAACCTCGGCACGCCCGCGCTGCTGCCCAACGACTATTGCGCCGACGTGCACGAACGCCTGTCGCTGTACAAGCGCCTGGCCAACTGCGAAACCCCGGACCGCGTCGACGACATCCAGGAGGAACTGATCGACCGGTTCGGCCGCATGCCGCCCCAGGCGCAGGCGCTGGTGGAGACGCACCGGCTGCGCATCGCCGCGGCGCCGCTGGGCGTGCGCAAGATCGATGCGAGCGAGGCGGCGATCAGCGTGCAGTTCGTGCCGAATCCGCCGATCGACGCGCTCAGGATCATCGAGCTGGTCCAGAAGAACCGCCATATCAAGCTGGCCGGGCAGGACAAGCTGCGCATCGAGGCCAAGATGCCAGACGTGTCCATCCGCGCGCAGACCATCAAGCTGACGCTGCGCGCGCTCGCATAGTCCATGCTGCAGGGCGTCTGGCCCGCCGGCTGCGGGGGGTGTAGCATCGGGTACTTCGCCCATCGGTCCACGCCGCCCCTGCCCCATGCAAGCCGATCTCCAACGCAAGACTTCCACCCCTGAAGCCAGCGCGCCGCGTGGCGGCGCGCTGGAATGGACGCAGCGGCTGGTGGCATACGACACCACCAGCCGCCATTCCAACCTGGGACTGATCGAGTCCGTGCGGGACCACTTCCTCGCGAAAGGACTGCGGCCCCACCTGAGCTACAACACCCAGCGCGACAAGGCCAACCTGTTTGTCACGGTGCCCGCCGCCAGCGGCGAAACCAACGGCGGCATCGTGCTGTCGGGCCACACCGACGTGGTGCCGGTGGACGGCCAGAACTGGTCCACCGATCCGTTCAAGCCCGTGGTGCGCGACGGCAAGCTCTATGGCCGGGGCACCTGCGACATGAAGGGCTTCATCGGCACCAGTCTCGCGCTGCTGCCCACGCTGCTCGACGCAAAGCTGCGCGAGCCCGTGCATTACGCGCTGTCGTTCGACGAAGAGATCGGCTGCATGGGTGCGCCTTACCTGCTCGCCGAACTGCGCGAGCGCGGCGTGCGGCCGGCCGGCTGCATCGTGGGCGAGCCCACCAGCATGCGCGTGATCGTCGCGCACAAGGGCATCAACGCCTACCGCTGCTGCGTGAGGGGCCAGGCCGCGCACTCGTCGCTCACGCCGCGCGGCGTCAATGCGATCGAGTACGCCGCACGGCTGATCTGCTTCATCCGCGACATCGCCGATGAATTCAAGGCCAATGGCCCGTACGACCACGCCTTCGACGTGCCCTTCACCACCGCGCAGACCGGCACCATCCAGGGCGGCATCGCGCTCAACACCATCCCCGCGCTGTGCGAGTTCGTGTTCGAGTTCCGCAACCTGCCCGGGGTCGATCCCGAGGCGCTGTTCGCGCGCATCGCGTCGTACGCCAGCGACGTGCTGCTGCCGAAGATGCGGGCCGAACACGCGGACACCGACCTCGTCATCAGCAAGATCGCCGCGGCGCCATCGCTGGATGTGGCCGAGCAGGAAGCCATTACGCAACTCGTGCGCGCGCTCACCGGAGATCGCGAGACCAGCAAGGTAGCCTACGGCACCGAGGCGGGCTTGTTCCAGCGCGCGGGGATTCCGGCGGTAGTGTGCGGGCCCGGCGATATCCAGCAGGCGCACAAGCCGGACGAGTTTGTCTCGCTGGAACAGATGGCGGCGTGCGAGGCATTCCTGCATAAGGTCGTTGACAGTCTGCGTGTGGCCTGAGTAGCGCCGTCACCGCTGTCTTTCTCCCCTCTCCCGCACGCGGGAGAGGGGAGAAATCCCCGGTTTTCCTTGCGCGACCATTGTTCCGCGCCAGCACACCACCAGCCTCAAACCAACAACAACGAAGGAGATCCCGCATGGCTGTTCGTCGCACCGCTTCCCGTTCCACCGCACGCCTGGCGCTTGCATCCCTGGCGCTCGCCGCCGGCGTACTCTGCAGTGCCGCGCACGCGCAGTCCGCAGCGCCAGCAACCGGGGCCAGTGCCAGTGCCAACGACCTGCACGCGCAGATCGAGACGCGCGCCAAGGCCGTCGAAGCGCAGCTGATCGCCTGGCGCCGCGACATCCACCAGCATCCGGAACTCGGCAACTACGAGACGCGCACCGCGCAACTGGTGGCCGACCACCTGCGCAAGCTCGGCATGGATGTGAAGACCGGCGTGGCCAAGACCGGCGTGGTCGGCCTGCTCAAGGGCGGCAAGCCGGGACCGGTGGTGGCGCTGCGCGCGGACATGGACGCGCTGCCAGTGAAGGAACGCGTGGACGTGCCGTTCGCCTCCAAGGCCAAGGGGCAGTACCTGGGCAAGGAAGTCGACGTGATGCACGCATGCGGGCATGACACGCACGTGGCCATCCTGATGGCCACGGCCGAGGTGCTGGCCGGCATGAAGGACCAGCTGCCGGGCACGGTCAAGTTCATCTTCCAGCCGGCCGAGGAAAGCCCTGCCGATTTCGAGCCCAACGGCAGCAATATGTGGGGCGCCAAGCAGATGGTTGCCGAAGGCGTGCTCGACAACCCGAAAGTCGACGCCATCTTTGGCCTGCATGTGGCCGCCGGCATGGAATCGGGCAAGCTCGGCTGGCGCAGCGGCCCGTCCATGGCCGCTGCCGACCAGTTCTGGATCGACGTGAAAGGCCGCCAGACCCATGGCGCACGCCCGTGGGCCGGCGTGGACCCGATCGTGGTGGCATCGCAGATCGTCATGGGCCTGCAAACCATCCAGAGCCGCCAGGTCAACGCGATGCTGGAGCCTTCGGTCATCACGGTAGGCACCATCCATGGCGGCAACCGCATGAACATCGTCCCCGAGAAGGTCGAGATGATGGGCACGGTGCGCACCTATGACGAGGGCATGAAGAAGGACATCCACGCCCGCATGAAGCGCACGACCGAGACCATCGCCGCCAGTGCCGGCGCCGAGGCCACCTTCCGCGTTGTGGAGCTGTACAACGCCACCATCAACCAACCCGCCCTGACCGACAGGATGGCCCCCACGCTGCGGCGCGTGGCCGGTGACGGCAACTGGCAGGCCATGCCCAAGGCGACCGCGTCCGAGGACTTCTCGTTCTATCAGGAGAAGGTGCCCGGACTGTTCTTCAATCTTGGCGTCACACCCAAGGGCACGGACTTGGCGAAGGCTGCATCGAACCACTCGCCGGAGTTCTATGTGGACGAGCCGGCGCTTATCAACGGCGTGCGCGCGTTGTCGAACCTGACGGTGGACTACATGACCATGGCCCAGCGCTGACGCGCATCGCGCCGGAGCGGGAACTCGATCAGCGATTACAATGTCGCCTTTGCCGTCCCGCCCTCCGGCGCGCCGCCCTGATCCGCCTGCTGCTGTCATGCCCCTGATTCTCCAGAGTACCCGCCCGCTCGCTTCCGACGACCTGACCGCCATCCGCGCCTTTGCCCGCGCGTCCGAGCCCGTGCTGCGCAGCGAAACCGTGGCGGCCGCCGAAGATTGCGCCCCGCTCACCCCGGCGCTGCGTGACACGCTGGATGACTACTGCGGACCGCGCGCAATCGACTGGGCCGTCGTGCCGGCCGGCCGCCGCCTGTCGGACTTCCGCCTGGTGGCCATGGACATGGATTCCACGCTGATCACGATCGAGTGCATCGACGAGATCGCCGATTTCTGCGGGTTGAAGGCCGAGGTTTCCGCCATCACCGAAGCCGCCATGCGCGGCGAGATCACCGACTTCAACGAAAGCCTGCGCCGCCGCGTCGCCCTGCTCAAGGGGCTGGACGCCAGCGTGCTGGACCGCGTCTACGAAGAGCGCCTGCGCCTGTCGCCGGGCGCCGAGCGCATGCTGCAGACCGTCCAGGCGCTGGGCCTGCGCACGCTGCTGGTGTCGGGTGGCTTTGTCCACTTCACCGAGAAGCTCAAGGCACGCCTGAAGCTCGACGTGACGCGCGCCAACACGCTGGAAATCGTCGATGGCAAGCTCACGGGCAACGTGGTCGGCGAAATCGTCAATGCCGACGTCAAGGCGCGCACCGTGCAGGAAGTGTGCGCGCAGATCGGCGCCACGCCTGACCAGGCCATCGTCATGGGCGACGGCTCCAACGACCTCAAGATGATGGCCGTGGCCGGCCTCTCGGTCGCTTTCCGCGCCAAGCCCATCGTGCGCGCCCAGGCAAGCGTTGCCTTCAATCACGTCGGCCTGGACGGCCTCCTGGCGCTGTTCCCGCACTGAAATTCACTACGCACTGGCGGCGCGCCTGTCGGCGACCGCCAGTCGCTTCCGGCTTTACTTCCCCGTCCCCCGCTTTATCGCGCCGGCGTGCGTCGATGCTCCCCCTTGCCTTGGTGCAATTCGTCGTTACAAATACTAATCATTCTCATTTATACTTGCATTTTCCTTTTCCGATTTAACCTATGGAAGCCTTCGCGGTCCTGCTCGGACTCCTCGCGGCCGCTTGCCTTTACCTGGCGGCGCCCAACCAGGTCTTGCTGCTCTCGCCGCAGAACGGCTCCGGCTGGCGGCCGGCGCCCCGGTTGTGTGGCTGGCTTGGGCTGGGGTTGACGGTTCTGAGTACCTGGCTGTGGAGCCAGGCCCAGGGCTGGCCCGTGGCTGTCGCCGCGAACCTGGCGATCATTCCGACAGGCCTGTCCCTCTGGCCCTTTATCGGCACGTATATGAACGCGAGGCGGCCGGCCGCCGAAGGGCGAGCATGAGCGGCATGGGCACGAAATGGCTGGCCGGCACCGTGCTGGGGCTGCCGCTGTCGGTCGCGCTGTGCACGCTGGCCATCCTCGGTCTGCCCGGCGGCTGGGAAAGCGGTGTGGTTGCTGCAGTCGTGACATGCCTGCCGCTGTGGGTCGCCATCCTTTGCTGCAGCCTGTTGTTCCGCTCCAGCCCCGCCGCATGGCTGTGGCTGGCGGGCGCGAACCTGCTGTGCTTCGGGCTGCTGTGGGGACTGCGCCTGCTGCAGGCGGCACCCTCGGCCGCCCTCGCCTCGCTGTCGGCTTCCTGAGGTTCGCCATATGAAACCCAC
This sequence comes from Cupriavidus sp. 21MJTG02-4, assembly GCF_057798975.1. Lineage (NCBI taxonomy): Bacteria > Pseudomonadati > Pseudomonadota > Betaproteobacteria > Burkholderiales > Burkholderiaceae > Cupriavidus > Cupriavidus sp. 21MJTG02-4. The sequence continues at coordinate 146,950 of NZ_JBYOJP010000016.1, forward strand.
CACGCTCCGGCTGTACCAGACACTTCACACCTGGGTCGGCCTCATGGCTGGCTGGGCGCTGTTCATCGCCTTCTTTGCCGGCGCCGTGACGGTGTTCCACCACGAACTTCACGTCTGGCAGTCTCCAGACCGGCTCAAGGGCAGCACGCAGGCAGAGACAGCCGCCGATCCCGCCGCAGTGGACCACTTCATGCAGAAGCTGGTCGCGCTCTATCCTGAAGCCGCCGCCAGCGCCTACGTCTACATGCCTGCTGCGGGCGAGCCGCATATCAGCGCGTATTGGCAGGACAAGGCGGGAGCGTGGCAGATGACCACCGACGAACGCCTGGCCGGCGACCGCGCCATGCAGCAGGACACCTCGCGCGACCAGGTGATCGGCGAATTGTCTTCGTTCCTGAACAGCCTGCACTACTCGCTCGGCATTCCGGAAGTCGGCATCTATTTCATGGGCGCGATTTCGGTGCTGTACGGACTGGCACTGGTTTCCGGCGTGCTCCTGCACCTGCCTCGGCTGAAGAAAGACCTGTTTGCCGTGCGGCCGGGGCGCAACCTCAAGCGCTTCTGGATGGATGCGCACAACGTGATCGGCCTGTTCAGCCTGCCGTTTCACCTGATGATTGCCATCACCGGGGCGCTATTCTGCCTGTCTCTGGTCCTGTTCATGGTCTTCAACACGCTGACTTTCGACGGCAAGCTGTTCCCCGTGGTCCCGCGAGTGACCACCGCCGTGCCTGAAGTCACGGCCGCCGGCCGTCCAGCGCCCACGCTGCCGGCGTCAGAGCTGATCCGCATTGCACGGGAAGCGGCGGACGAGCGATTTACCGCCGAGTCCTTCCGCTACCAGCGCTACGGCGACGCCAATGCCGTCGTGGAAGTGCGTGGCAGCAGCACCCGTGCGCTGGGCAACCTGGGCTCCGTTGGCATCCATGCGGCCGCCGGCGAAGCCGATACCGGCACGGTGATCGCGAACCAGACCGCTGGCGGCCGAGATGGCAACCACGGCCTCTACAGCGCGCTGTTCGCCCTCCATTTCGGCACCTATGGCGAACTGCCGCTACGGATCGGCTACGTGCTGGCGGGCCTGGCGGGCGCCTTCCTGTTCTACTCCGGCAACCTGCTGTGGATCGAATCGCGCCGCAAGAATCGCCAGGCGGAACAGCCGCGTGTGCACCGGCTGCTCGCGCAAGCCACGGTGGGCGTCTGCATCGGGTGCTGCATCGGCGTGGCCCTGTGCTTTCCGGCGGCACTGCTTTGGCCCGGCCGCTCAGTCAGCTATGCATACTTCCCGGTCTTCTTTGCCGCCTGCGCATGGGCGCTGCTGCGCCCTCCCGTACGGGCGGCGATCGAGTTGCTGTATACGGCGGCGCTTGCCGCGCTGACCATCCCGCTCGCCAACGCCATCCTGACTGGCGACCACCTGCTGCGCTCGATACCAAGCGGACACTGGATCATCGCCGGCTTCGATATCGGCGCGCTGGCGCTGGCGGCCGGATTTGTGGCGCTGGCACGCGCGACGCAGCGGCGTGCGCACAACGGCCCTGCGAAATCGGTCTGGGCCGCGCCCCGCCCGGTGCGTGCCACGCACGGTGCGCGCGAGGGCGACGGCGAACTGTCGACGTAATGCTTCGCACAGCATGCAAAACGGACGCCGCGGCGTCCGTTTTTTCTTGGGCGCTTTGGCCGCCATTCGGGCGCCCGTGTGCCCTACACTAGCTTGAGTGACAAACCCAGAAGCGGAGCCCCCTCATCATGCAAAGCGCCTTTCACCGCTTTTCCGAGCTGTTTGCCCAGTTGGGATTACCCAGCGATCCGCCCAGCATCGCCGATTTCATCGAGACGCACGGGAAGCTGCCTGGCAACGTTGAACTCGCCGACGCGCCGTTCTGGACGCCAGCGCAGGCCGCCATGCTGCGCAACGAGATCGCGGAAGATGCCGACTGGGCCGAAGTGGTCGACCGGCTCGACGTCGCACTGCGCGCGAGCTAGCCGGGCGGCACCGGTCAGCCGCCGAGTTGCTCCAGCGCCTGGCGCAAGTCCGCGATGAGGTCACGCGTGTCTTCAAGGCCGATATAAAGGCGCACCAGTTCGCCGGCATGCTGCCAGCCCGCCGGCGGCCAGCTGCCTGCGGGGCGCATGGTCGGCACGTGGTAAGGCACGGCCAGGCTGTGCGCGCCGCCCCACGACCAGCCGATCGCGAACAGCCGCAGCGCTTCGACGAAGGCATCAACCTGCTCCAGCGAATACTTGTCGTGCAGGATGATCGCGAACAGGCCGCTCGCACCGCTGAAGTCGCGGCGCCAATGGGCGTGGCCGGGGCAGTCCGGCAGCGCGGGATGCAGCACGCGCACGACCTCGGGCCGCTGGTGCAGCCACTCGGCCACCTCGCGCGCGCCACGGTCGTGCGCGGCCAGCCGCACGGGCAGGCTTGGCAGCGAACGCAGCACCAGATGGCAGTCGTCGGCGGAAACGCCCCAGCCCATCAGCATGCGCGTGCGCTTCAGGCGGGCCTGCACGGCGTCGTCCCGCGTCAGCACGGCGCCCATCAGGACGTCGCTGCCGCCGGACTGGTACTTGGTCAGTGCCTGCACCGAGATGTCGATCCCCATATCGAACGGCCGGAAGTAGAGGCCGGCTGACCAGGTATTGTCGATGGCCGTCAGCACGCCGCGGGCCTTGGCCGCGGCGACGATTGCCCGGCTGTCCGGTACCTCCATGGTCACCGAGCCCGGCGACTCCATCCAGATCAGCCGCGTATTGGGCTGGATCAGGCCGGCAATGCCGCTGCCGATCATCGGATCGTAGTAGCGCACTGTCACGCCGAAATCGCGGGCCAGCCATTCGCCATGATCGCGGTTGGGGCCGTAGACGTTGTCCGGCACCAGCACGTCGTCACCGCTCTTGAGCAGCGCGAAGTAGACCAGCGAGATCGCCGCCAGCCCGGAGGGCAGCAGCAGCGTATGGCTAGCGCCTTCGAGCAGGGCCAGATGCTGGCACAGCGCTTCGCTGGTCGGCGTGGCATGCAGGCCGTAGCGCCAGTACGTGGTGCTGCGGTCGCCGTAAGAGCGCAGCTCGGCCAGGTTCTGGAAGACCACGGTCGAACCGCGGTGCGTGGCGGGAGAAAACGAATCGAAACCCGGTGCGATATCCAGTTCGGGCTGGACCGCAACAGTCTGGATGTAATGGGAGGCAGGGCTCGACGCGGGCTTGTCGGAAGTAGGATCAGACACGGCGGATTCCTTGATGGCTGACATGCGGCACCGCATTGCACGGCGGGCATGAAACGGACGTGATAACCGTTCGAGCTTACCAGCAAATGCCGGTAGCGCCACCGGGAAGCCGGACTCAGCGACCCTGGACGGTCGATCTGGGCGGCGCAGGCGCGTAGGTGACTGCGCTACCGGGTGTCATGTCAGAAGGGGGGATCACCAGCACGCTTCCGGACGGGCGGATGAAGAAGGGAAGCACGACAGCCTGGTTGAAGGCATCGGTCCAGATGCCGCGCACGGCGCCGCTCGCGTCGATGGTGCCTTCCCAGTTGCCGGAGACGCGGGTGCCGTCGTCGGACTCTTCCATCAGGAAGTTGCCGTCCTCCCACTCGCCAGCCAGCAGGCGCACGCCGGGCACGCCGTTGGTGGTGTATTCGCCGCGCAGGCTGTCACGCTCGTCAGGCTTGGGACCGATGCGCAGGCGCACCGGCTTGTCGCCGACCTTGCCGACGTAGACGGGCAGCCTGGCGTATTCCGGGCGCGGCGCCAGCGGTGCCATCGCTACGCCGGCGGAAGGCGCCGCGCCACGGCGCGCCTCGCCTTCGCGGATGGCCTGGCTCAGGCCCAGGTCCCCTGCACTGGCTGCCGGGCCGCTCGACAAATCCTTGTCATCCGCGGCCCGCGCCAGCCCCGCCCCCGCAAGCGCCAGCGCGGCAGCCAGGCCGGCCAGCGAAAGGCGCTGAAACGAGGGGCGACGATGCATAGGCAAGACTCAGACGCGCTCGAAGATCGCGGCGATACCCTGGCCACCACCAATGCACATCGTCACCAGCGCATAGCGGCCTTGCACGCGCTGCAGCTCGTACAGTGCCTTGACCGTGATCAGTGCGCCGGTGGCGCCGATCGGGTGGCCGAGCGAAATGCCGGAGCCGTTCGGATTGACCTTGGCCGGGTCCAGGCCCAGCGCCTTGGTCACCGCGCAGGCTTGCGCGGCAAAGGCTTCGTTGGCTTCGATCACGTCCAGGTCGGACACCGACAGGCCAGCGCGCTCCAGCGCGATCTTCGTGGCCGGCACCGGGCCGATGCCCATGGTTTTCGGATCCACACCGGCATGGCCGTACGACACCAGGCGGGCCAGCGGCTTCAGGCCGCGGCGCTCGGCCTCGGCGCGCTCCATCAGCACCACCGCGGCGGCGGCATCGTTCAGGCCCGAGGCGTTGCCCGCGGTCACCGTGCCGTTTTCCTTGACGAAGACCGGCTTGAGCTTGGTCATGTCGTCGATGGTGGCGTCATGGCGCACGTGCTCGTCCGTGTCGAAGCTCACTTCGCCCTTGCGGCTCTTGAGCGTCACCGGAACGATCTGGTCCTTGAAATAGCCGGCCTTGATGGCGGCCGAAGCGCGGCGGTGCGACTCCAGCGCGGCCTCGTCCTGCTGGCTGCGGCTGATGTCGTATTCCTTGGCCACGTTCTCGGCCGTGACGCCCATGTGGATGCGATGGAACGGGTCGTGCAGCGCGCCCAGCATCATGTCGACCATGGTGGCATCGCCCATGCGTGCGCCCCAGCGGGCGGCAGGGGCCAGGTACGGCGCGCGGCTCATGCTTTCGGCACCGCCACCGATGGCGATGTCGGCATCGCCCAGCAGGATGGTCTGCGCGGCGCTGACAATGGCCTGCAGGCCCGAGCCGCACAGGCGGTTCACGGTCAGCGCGGGCGCATTGGTCGTTACGCCGCCGTTGACGGCCGCCACGCGGCCCAGGTACATGTCGCGCGGCTCGGTCTGGATCACATTGCCGAACACGACGTGGCCAACGTCATCGCCGGACACTTTGGCGCGCGAAAGCGCTTCACGCACCACGAGCGCGCCCATATCGACCGGTGCCATGTCCTTCAGGCTGCCGCCAAAGGTCCCGATTGCCGTACGTACGCCACTCACCACTACGACTTCACGCGTCATGTCTCGTCTCCATGAGGTTATGTTGCGGTGCACAGTATAGCGGCATCGCGGGGAAATCGAACGAACGTACTTTTACCTAAAGGTATGGGCAGTAAAAGCCGCTTTATTGGGCTTCACCCCACAGGTCGTGCCCGTCGGCGCCCGTGATCGTCACCTGGACGAAGTCCCCGGCCCGATAGCGCTGCGATGCCTTCTCCGGCGGCGCGATATAGACCAGGCCGTCGATCTCCGGGGCGTCGGCTGAAGAGCGGCCGATGCCGCCCTCCTGGTTCACCTCGTCCACCAGCACGCGCAGGGTCTGGCCGACCTTGCGCTGCAGGCGGCGTGCCGAGACTTCCTCGGCCACTTCCATAAAGCGGGCGCGGCGTTCCTCGCGCACTTCGTCGGGCAGCGCACCAGGCAGGTCATTGGCGGTCGCGCCCTCCACCGGCGAGTAGGCGAAGCAGCCCACTCGGTCCAGTTCGGCCTCGGCGATGAAATCCAGCAGGGTCTGGAACTCGGCCTCGGTCTCGCCCGGGAAGCCGGCGATAAAGGTGCTGCGGATGGTCAGGTCCGGGCACACCTCGCGCCAGGCGCGAATGCGGTCCAGGGTTTTCTCGGCATTGGCCGGGCGCTTCATGCGCTTGAGTACGTCCGGATGGGCGTGCTGCAGCGGCACGTCGAGGTACGGCAGCACATGGCCACCGTTCATCAGCGGGATGATCTCGTCGACGTGCGGGTACGGATAAACGTAGTGCAGGCGCACCCAGGCGCCGTACTGGGCCGCCAGTTCGCCCAGTGCGGCCACCAGTTCGGTCATGCGCGTCTTGAGCGGGCGGCCATCCCAGAAGCCGGTACGGTATTTCACGTCGACGCCGTAGGCGCTCGTGTCCTGCGAGATCACCAGCAGTTCCTTGACGCCGGACTTGAACAGGTTCTCGGCTTCCAGCATGACCTCGGCCACCGGGCGCGACACCAGGTCGCCGCGCATCGACGGGATGATGCAGAACGAGCAACGGTGGTTGCAGCCTTCCGAAATCTTCAGGTAGGCGTAGTGCTTCGGCGTGAGCTTGATGCCTGCCGCCGGCACCAGGTCCTTGAACGGGTCATGCGGCTTGGGCAAGTGCGTGTGCACCGCCTGCATGACCTCGCCCAGCGCATGCGGGCCGGTAACGGCCAGCACCTTCGGATGGACCGACGACACAATGTCTTGCCCCGCCGCGTCCTTCTTGGCCCCCAGGCAGCCGGTCACGATGACCTTGCCATTCTCGTTCAGCGCCTCGCCGATGGCGTCCAGGCTTTCCTGCACGGCTTCGTCGATAAAGCCGCAGGTGTTGACCACGACCAGGTCGGCGCCGTCATAGGTGCCGCTGATCGCGTAACCCTCGGCGCGCAGCTGGGTGATGATCTGCTCGGAGTCGACCAAAGCCTTGGGACAGCCAAGCGAAACGAAACCCACGCGCGGACTTTGGTCTTTCTGGGTCATTGATTCTGAAGGATTTTTCACGGGGAATGCGAATATAGGACAGGCGGGGCGGAGTATATCGGGTTATCTCGACGGAGGCCGGACACGGCCGCCAGGCGCCGCACGGAACCCTGTATTTTAACCGTTTGCGAAGTTTACCCGGCGTCTCCGACCAGACATGGCGGGGCAGCCGAACCCTCGCTTGATTCAGGGATTTGTCCGGACGTGACGTCCGGAAAACTTTGCAGCACCTGCTCGATCTGCGCCGCGTCATGGATCCGGCGGATCGCTGCGTGCAGCGCCGCAGCCTGCGGCCAGGTCCGCTTGAGATAGCTCAGCCACAATTTCACCCGGCCATGCTCATTGCCGGCATCAATCCGGTCATGCAGCTTGCGCAGATAACCGGCAATCTGGCGCTGGACCAGCGGCCACTCCTCGTCCGATGGCGTGCTATCCATGAGCCCGCGGATACGCAGGGCCAGGAATGGGTCCGATACCGCGCCACGCCCGATCATCACATCGGCGCAGCCGCTGACCGCGCGGCAACGCTCCCAATCGGCGACGGACCAGACTTCGCCGTTGGCAATGACCGGAATGTCGATGGTGTCAGCGATGCGAGCGATCCATTCCCAGTGCGCCGGGGGCCGATAACCGTGGTCGCGCGTGCGGGCATGCACCACCAGCGACGCGGCCCCACCGTCCGCCAGCGCCGTGGCGCAATCGAGCGCCAGGGCCGTATCCGAGACGCCAAGCCGCATCTTGGCCGTGACCTTGATATGTGCCGGGACCGCCGCGCGCACCGCGGACACGATGCGATGCAGTTGCTCGGGATGCGCCAGCAGCATGGCTCCCCCACCGTGCCGGTTGACGACCTTGGCCGGGCAACCGAAGTTCAGGTCAACACCATGGGGAGACATGGTCGCGGCATAGGCCGCATTTCGCGCCATCCACACGGGATCGCTACCAAGCAGCTGGATCACCATCGGCGTACCCGCCGTGGTGTAGCCGCCCTGCAGGATTTCCGGGGTGTCACGTTCGTAGACGCGCCCCGGGAGCAGCGAGCCCGTCACCCGGACGAACTCGGAGACGCACCCGTCATAGCCGCCCAGGCCAGTCAGGACATCGCGCAGCACATAATCGGCGAGCCCCTCCATCGGGGCAAGGAAAAGCCGGCTCATGGTCAGGCCAGGGCCAACGGGGATGCGCCGGATTCAAGCGGCGCCAGTTCGGAACGGTGGAAGCTGGGAGGCATCGGGATATCGCGCTGCAGGCGAATCCGCAAGATGAGCCGCCAGTTCAGGAGGGGCGCATTTTACCTGTTTGGGCGCCGCCCCGCAGAACATGCATCACCCAACATTACGCTGGTTCCTCGATCCGGATCTCAACGTGAAGGCCCGCGGCGGATGCCATGTTCACCAGGGTATCCAACGCAAACACATTGATCTTGCCTCGCATCAGGTCGGACACGCGAGGCTGCGTTACGCCGAACAGCTGCGCAGCCGCCGTCTGGCTAAGGCCCGCCCTCTCGATATGGCGCTTTAGCGCCATCATCAGCGCCGAGCGAAGCTTCATGTTTTCTGCCTCGATGGTGCTGTCTTCGATCGCATCCCAAACGCTGTTGAATTTCTGTTCGCTCATTTCCCCATCTCCTTCAGCAGATCGCGATACCGGCGCGCTGCAAGGTCCAGGTCCTGCTGCGCCGTCTTCTGCGCCTTCTTCTGAAAGCAATGCAGGACATAGACGGCATCGGCAAACTTCGCCACATAGATGACGCGAAACGCACCAGAAACTTCACGCACGCGGATCTCGCGCACGCCCCGTCCGATTGTCGGCATGGGTTTCCAGTCATCTCGCTCGATGCCATTCTGGACCAGGTCCAACTGGTAGCCGGCCTCGCGACGAGCTGCTATGGGGAAGTCCCTCAGCGCATCAAGGGCCGTGCCCAGGAACTCGATTGGCTTGGCGCTCGTTGGCATGGGCCAACTATACAAAATTTTGTATGGGATGCCAAGAGGCCAGAAAGCCTCTACCGGTCGCTCTCGCGCGAGCAACGCTGAATTCGACACAATTTGGAAGGCAATGCGGGGGCGGGAAACCCGCCTGCAAGCGAGTGCGGGCAGACGGCCCGCGTTGACGCGAGGAATGTGGCGCGGTAAAGGCAGCGCGCTGCCTCCCACCGCAAACAACCCTTACTTCTTTTCCGGCTGATTGAACGGGAACGTCCCGAACATATTCTTCGCCTGGCTCTGCATCTGCTCCTGCATCTGCACGAACAGGTTCTTGCTCTGCTCGATGTAGTTGCTCATCATGCCCTGCATCATCGGTCCCTGCATGTTCATGAACTGGGACCACATGTCGGGGCTGAAGGCCTCGCCGGAATACAGGCCCTTGGAGTTCTCGGCCAGCTTGCTCTGGATGTCGATGAAGGCCTGGATGTTCTTTTCCAGGTAAGTGCCCATCATGCCCTGCATGGCGTGGCCATAGAAGCGGATGATCTGCGACAGCATGGCGCTGGAGAACATCGGCACGCCACCGGTTTCTTCTTCCAGGATGATCTGCAGCAGGATGCTGCGCGTCAGCTCATCACCGGACTTGGCGTCCACGACCTTGAAGTCCTCTGACTCCATGACAAGCTGCTTTACGTCGGCCAGGGTGATGTAGGTGCTGGTCTGAGTGTCGTAGAGCCTGCGATTGGGATATTTCTTGATCAGTCGCTCTGCGCCTTTTTTGCTCGTGGCCATCGGTGCTCTGTCCTCTTGTCGTCGCTGATGGGCGCTGCTGCACCGCATGCGGTGCAGTGCGCAAACCGGTAGTGCCGGGCCATCCGGAAGGTCGTGAAAAGTTTCTATGTGCGCACTCGCGGATTCGTCGCGAATTCGTCGCGGGTCATCGCGGATTCAGCCGCCAGTGGCTCGTTGCCTTCGCCCCCGCGAAGGCCGCACGTTGCACGACATTGGTGCCAGCCGTGCTGCTGCCTTGATTCTATGCCCAACAAAGCACTAAGAAAAGCCAGGTAGCTTAAGGAAAACCCGCACGCACAAAGGAATTGCGGGCCCCCAAGGGCCCGCAATTCATGTTCGACAACGCCTTGTGCGCTGCGCTGGCTGCACCGCAAAAACGGTACGTTCGCGCAGTATGCAGAGCGCGATCAGCCCATATGCAAACCGCCGTTCAGCGAGAAGTCGGCGCCCGTCGAGAAGCCCGATTCCTCCGACGACAGCCATGCACAGATGGACGCGATTTCCGCCGGCTCGCCCAGGCGCTTGACCGGGATGGTGCCGACGATCTTGTCCAGCACGTCCTGGCGGATCGACTTGACCATGTCGGTAGCGATATAGCCAGGCGAAACGGTATTCACCGTCACGCCCTTGGTCGCGACTTCCTGCGCCAGCGCCATGGTGAAGCCGTGCAGGCCAGCCTTGGCGGTGGAATAGTTGGTCTGGCCGAACTGGCCCTTCTGCCCGTTCACCGACGAGATATTGACGATGCGGCCAAAACCGCGATCGACCATGCCGTCGATGACCTGCTTGGTCACGTTGAACAGCGACGTCAGGTTGGTGTCGATCACCGCGTCCCAGTCGGCACGGGTCATCTTGCGGAACACCACGTCACGGGTGATACCCGCGTTGTTGATCAGCACATCGACCTCGCCGACTTCGGCTTTCACCTTGTCGAAAGCAGCCTTGGTCGAATCCCAGTCGGCCACGTTGCCTTCGGAGGCAACGAAGTCGAAGCCGAGCGCCTTCTGCTGTTCGAGCCACCGCTCGCGACGCGGTGAATTGGGGCCGCAACCGGCCACCACGCGGAAGCCATCCTTGGCGAGACGCTGGCAGATAGCGGTCCCGATGCCGCCCATACCGCCGGTCACATATGCAATGCGCTGAGTCATGTCCACTCCTTGATTGGCTCTTCGTTATCTTCGCCCCGGACGCGCGAACCGCCGCGCGCCCAAGGCACACCCCATTATTACTTGCGTTCGACTGCCAGCGCCACGCCCATGCCGCCGCCGATGCACAGCGAGGCCAGGCCCTTCTTCGCGTCGCGGCGCTTCATCTCGTGCAGCAGCGTTACCAGGATACGGCAGCCCGATGCGCCGATCGGGTGGCCGATGGCGATGGCGCCGCCATTCACGTTGATCTTGGACGTGTCCCAGCCCATCTGCTGGTGCACGGCCAGCGCCTGCGCGGCAAAGGCCTCGTTGATTTCCATCAGGTCCAGGTCTTGCACGCCCCAGCCCGCGCGCGACAGCGCACGCTTGGACGCCGGCACCGGGCCCATGCCCATGACCTTCGGGTCCACGCCGGCATTGGCGTAGGCCTTGATCGTGGCCAGCGGCGTCAGGCCCAGTTCCTTGGCCTTGGCGGCCGACATCACGACCACTGCGGCCGCACCGTCGTTAAGGCCGGAAGCATTGGCGGCAGTCACCGTGCCAGCCTTGTCGAAGGCAGGCTTCAGGCCGGCCATGCTGTCCAGCGTGGCACCCTGGCGGATGTACTCGTCCTTGTCGAAGGCAACGGGATCGCCCTTGCGCTGGGGAATCATGACCGGGACGATTTCATCATTGAACTTGCCCGCCTTCTGCGCAGCCTCGGCCTTGTTCTGCGAAGCCACGGCGAATTCATCCTGCGCTTCGCGGGTAATGCCGTATTCCTTGGCAACGTTCTCCGCGGTGACGCCCATGTGGTACTGGTTGTACACGTCCCACAGGCCGTCCACGATCATGGTGTCGACCAGCTTGGCGTCGCCCATGCGGAAGCCGTCGCGCGAACCCGGCAGCACGTGCGGCGCGGCACTCATGTTTTCCTGGCCACCGGCCACGACGATCTCCGCATCGCCGGCCACGATCGCGTTGGCGGCCAGCATCACGGCCTTCAGGCCCGATCCGCACACCTTGTTGATGGTCATGGCCGGCACCGACGCCGGCAGGCCCGCCTTGATCGACGCCTGGCGGGCCGGGTTCTGGCCCGAACCGGCCGTCAGCACCTGGCCCATGATCACTTCGCTCACCTGTTCGGGCTTTATGCCAGCACGCTCCAGCGCTGCCTTGATGGCGATGGCGCCCAGCTCCGGCGCGGGAATCTTCGCGAGCGAACCGCCAAACTTGCCTACGGCGGTACGGGCGGCGGAAACGATGACGATATCGGTCATTTGCAGTCCTCTCAAAGGGTATATCGGGTGGTCAGCGGATGGTCGCGTTACCGGGACCATCCGCAAGAGTCATGCCTTGGCTTTGACGTAGCGGCCAGGCGCGGGTTCGATGGCGGGATAGCGCGCATTGCCATAGCCGGTCGGCGCGGCACGCTTGGCGCCGGCCTGCTTGCCGAGCCAGTTCATCCAGTCCGGCCACCAGCTGCCGTGATGTTCCTCGGCACCAGCCAGCCATTCTTGCGCTGAAGCCGGGAGGGCCTCATTGGTCCAGTGGCTGCGCTTGTTCTTGGCCGGCGGGTTGATAACGCCGGCAATGTGCCCGGATGCGCCGAGCACGAAGCGCAGCTTGTTCTTGAGCAACGCGGTCGATGAATACGCCGCCACCCACGGCACGATGTGGTCTTCGCGCGAGCCGTAGATATAGGTCGGCACATCGATGGCGCTCAGGTCGACCGGCGCGTCGCAGACGGTCAGCTTGCCGGGCACCTTCAGTTCGTCCTGCAGGTACGTATGGCGCAGGTACCAGCAATACCACGCGCCCGGCAGGTTGGTGGCGTCGCCGTTCCAGAACAGCAGGTCGAACGGCACCGGCGTCTTGCCCTTCAGGTAGTTGTCGACCACGTAGTTCCAGACCAGGTCGTTCGGGCGCAGGAACGAGAACGTATTGGCCAGTTCCACACCGCGCAACAGGCCGCATGGCGTCCCGGACGCGCCGCCAAGCGTGGCTTCGCGCAGCTTGACGTGAGCTTCGTCGACGAATACGTCAAGAATGCCGGTATCGCTGAAGTCAAGCAGCGTGGTCAGCAGCGTCAGGCTCGCCACCGGTCGTTCGCCGCGCGCCTCCAGCACCGCCAGTGCAGTGGAAATGATGGTCCCGCCCACGCAGAAGCCCAGCGCGTTGATCTGGTCCTGGCCGCTGATATCGCGCGCCACTTCGATCGCGCGGATGGCCGCATGCTCGATGTAGTCGTCCCACGTGCGGTCGGCCATGCTGGCATCGGGATTGCGCCATGAGACCAGGAACACCGTGTGGCCCTGCTCTACCGCGTACCGTACCAACGAGCTTTCCGGCTGCAGGTCAAGGATGTAGAACTTGTTGATGCAAGGCGGCACCAGCAGCAACGGGCGCGCGTAGACCTTGTCGGTCAGCGGCTTGTATTGCAGCAACTGGAAGAATTCGTTTTCGTAGACGACCGACCCTTCCGTGACCGCTACGTTGCGGCCCACTTCAAACGCGCTCTCGTCGGTCTGCGAGATCTTGCCGCGGCCCAGGTCTTCCAGCATGTTGCGCACGCCGGCCCGCAGCGACTCGCCGCCGGACTCGATCAGCCGGTTCTGCGCATCGGGATTGGTGGCCAGGAAATTGGCGGGCGACATGGCGTCGACCCATTGCGACACGGCGAAGCGGATACGCTGGCGCGTCTTGGGATCCGCCTCGACCGCCTCGGCCATCTCCGTCAGCACGCGCGCATTGAGCAGGTAGAACGCGGCGGTGTACCGATACGGCGCGTTCTTGTGCCAGGCTTCGCTGGCAAAGCGACGGTCGTGCAGCTTGCCGCCGGATTCGGTATCGCCTTCCGCCAGGCCACGCCACAGGTCGGCAAAGTCGCGCATGTAGCGCTGCTGGATTTCCGTGAGCAGGGCCGGGTCGATCTTGACGCCGGCCAGCGGGCTGGCACCGAACGCCTCGAATCCGGGGAAGCCGGGAAAGCCCGGGGGAAGCCCCGTGCCGTTGCCCTGAGGGCCTTGCCACTGACGGGACCACTCCAGCCATGTTGCTGGATCCAATGGCCCCGGCGGAAATTTGAACGGTTGGGACTTGTCTTCCGCTGGGGAAGCTGCCGCACCTTTGCCGGTCGCCATGATGTTAATGTCTCTCTGCCGTCACTATGTCAGACCGGCTCCCGGGACATTGCCCTGGCCGGCACTTATGCATCTGGAGACGCAATCCGGATCGACCTGGTCAATGCACCCGCGACCAGGGGCACCCAGGACTTCCACATGCAGCTATCCCTTCGATCTGGATAACGTCCCCTGCCCGGCTTGCACCGCACTCCGGCATGGCAGCGCCATGCGGTATGCTTGCCGGCAAAAACAAGGAAACTACGCGGGATTCCGCAACATTCGAAGTCATTGTTGCCTTGCAATGTACGCGCTGTCAATGCGGAAAACTGCGTCGGCCCCCACACCCGGAAAACCTACCTGCCGGTAGGGAGACGCGGGCTCCGGGACCAGCGCGAAAGCCTATCTGCAAAGGATGAAAGTTTCATGTACATCGTAGCCATCGGATGGCTCTACGTGGCTCTGATGATGGCGATCACCGAGCACAGCATCGTTGCCGGCGTCGCCACGTTCCTGCTCTATGGCGCCGCACCGGTGGCGCTGGTGCTCTACATCATGGGGACGCCCGGCCGGCGGCGGCGCCGCAAGGCGGAGGAAGCGCGCGCCGAGCGCGCACGCGGAGAGGAAAGCGCCGGGTCCGGCGAAAGCGGGCCGCGGTAAGCGGCCCGCCACCGGTTCAGCTTGAGAGCCAGACGAGGCTGGCCATGCGGCCCGTCACGCCGTCGCGCCGATAGGAATAGAAGCGCTGCGGGTCGGATACCGTGCAGGCATCGCCACCGTAGACGTCCGTGCAACCCGAACGGGCCAGGCGCGTGCGGGCCAGTGCGTAGATGTCGGCCATGTACTTGCCTTCAGCGCCAGGCCGGAAGGCAGCGTCCACGGCCGCATGCTCGCCTGCCCGGGCCTGCGCCAGGAAGGCGTCACGCACTTCGGCCCCGACCTCGAAGGCCCCGGGTCCGATCGCGGGTCCCAGCCAGGCAAGCCAGCGCGATGAAGATTTGCCGCGCGCGGTCTGCATGCGCGACAGCGTGGCTTCGATCACGCCGCTGCACAGGCCGCGCCATCCCGCGTGCGCGGCGCCCACCACGGTCCCCTCGGCATCGCACAACAGCACGGGCAGGCAGTCCGCGGTCATGATCGCGCACACCTCCCCGGGCGCGACCGCCACGCTCGCATCGGCGCGCGGAGCCGCCGCGCCTGACTTTGCGAGATGATCGACCGTGGCCACCGCGCAGCCATGGACCTGCTCCAGCCACAGCGGCATGGCGGGCAACTGCGCGGCCAGCCGCGCACGGTTTTCGGCGACATGCGCGGGATCATCCCCGACATGCGTACCGAGGTTAAGACCGCCCGGTTCACCGCCGTCCCGCCCATACACGCCACGGCTCACGCCGCCCGCGCGCGTGGTGGACAACGCGCGCACCGAGGCGGGCGCGGGCCAGTCCGGCTGGAGCCACGCGGGATCAGTCGTCATCGTCGTCCCCAGCGGCCCAAATGATCTCGGGACCGTCTTCCCAATCTTCGTCCCAGTCCTCCTCATCCGCATCGCTGTCGGCTTCACCGGCAGAAAAGTCGAGTGCATCGATCAGGGCCTGGAGGTCTTCCGGCGGTTGCGCGGTCCACTTCACCGTCTTGCCCGTGGCCGGGTGCACCAGGCCCAGCTTGAACGCATGCAGGGCCTGCCGCTCGAAAGGCACCGGCAGCTGTACGCGCACGGCCGGCCGCTGGCCGCGTTGCGTGGCGCGGAAGTAGACGGGATCGCCCACGAGCGGATGGCCGATCGATTCGAAATGCACGCGGATCTGGTGCGTGCGCCCGGTTTCGAGCTGGCACCGCACCATCGACACGAAGCTGCGCCCGAGCGGCACCGTCGCCAGCGTGCGGAAATGCGTGCGCGACGGCTTGCCGCTGCTGGTATGGACAATGGCCATGCGCGTGCGCTCGCGCGGATCGCGGCCGATCGGCGCATCGATGGTGCCTTCGTCGTACGTGCGACCCCACACCAGCGCGAGATACGTTCGCTTGACCGTACGCGCCTGCAGCTGGCGCACGAGGTCGGTCTGCGCCGTCAGCGTGCGCGCCACGACCATCAGCCCCGTGGTTTCCTTGTCGAGCCGATGCACGATGCCCGCGCGCGGCAAGGCCGCCGCGCCAGGGTAACGGTGCAGCAACCCGTTGAGCACCGTGCCGCTCCAGTTGCCCGCGGCGGGATGCACGACCAGCCCGGCCGGCTTGTTGACGACGAGCAGCGTTTCATCCTCGTACACGATGTCCAGCGGCACGTCTTCCGCGGCGAACGCCTGCGATTCCGGCGCGGCCTGCGGTTGTACCTCGATGCGGTTGCCCATCTGCACCGCATCGCGCGGCCGGCGCACTTCGCCGTCGACGCGCACGGCGCCGCTTTCGATCCACTGTTGCAGCCGGCTACGCGAGAATTCGCTGAAATGCCGAGCCAGGAGCTTGTCCAGGCGCTCGCCATGTGCGGCACTGTCGACTTCCAGGATCAGCGGTATGGCAAGATCTGCCGCGGGTGCCGGGGGCACCTCGTCGGCGAAGTCTTCGACCTCATCGTTGTCGGCCAGGGATGCCTGGACGCGCACCTGATCGGGTGACTGTGTTCCCGGGCCGGATTCTGGCTGGGGGCTTGGGCTATAATGCTTGACGCTATTTTTCTTCATCCGGGATACGTTGCCCATGCAATTGCTGAGCATGAAGCGCGCAAATTGGCGCGCGGGATTTGGAGCGATTCTGCTCGCAGGCGGCTGCGTCATGCTGTCGGCATGCGGCCTGCTCGCTGACCAGCCCGACGAGACTGCCGGCTGGTCGGCCAACAAATTATATTCGGAAGCCAAGGACGCCCTGGACGGCGGCGACTACACACGCGCCGTCAAGCTCTACGAAAAGCTCGAGGGCCGCTATCCGTTCGGCCGCTACGCGCAGCAAGCCCAGATCGATACCGCCTACGCCAGCTACAAGGATGGCGAGACGGCGGCGGCACTGGCCGCGGTGGATCGCTTCATCCAGCTGCACCCGAGCCACCCGAATATCGATTACGCCTACTACCTCAAGGGCCTGATCAACTTCAACGACAACCTGGGCTGGCTGGGCCGTTTTTCCGGCCAGGACCTGAGCGAGCGCGACCCGAAGGCGGCCCGCGCGGCCTACGACGCCTTCAATACGCTCGTCACCAAGTACCCGGACAGCAAGTACACGCCTGACGCCACCGCGCGCATGCAGTACATCGTCAACTCGCTGGCCCAGCACGAGGTCCACGCCGCCCGCTACTACTACAAGCGCGGCGCCTACCTCGCCGCGGTCAACCGGGCCCAGCAGTCGCTCAAGGACTACGACGGCGCCCCGGCCAACGAGGAAGCGCTGTACATCATGATCCGCTCGTACGACTCGCTCGGCATGAAGGATCTGCGCGACGATACGGCACGCGTGATGGAACGCAACTTCCCCAACAGCGACTACATCAAGTACGGCGAGCGCCGCAAGGACAAATCGTGGTGGGAAGTGTTCTGAGCGGCGGCGACGCAGGGCACTGACCCTGCAACGCACACAGGAACGGGACAAATCCGCAAGGATTGTCCCGTTTTTTTGTTCGATGACGGCACGGGCGACGCGGCTCAGTCCTGCTGTGCGTCGTCCATGTCCTCGCCTGCGTCCTCGTCATTGCTTCGGCTGTCGCTCTCGCCCTCTCCCTTCCCCTTGTCCCGCAGGGATTCGAGGAAGCGCACCACGGTCTGTGCCTCGCGCGTTCGCGTGAAGGGCGGCAGGCTTTGCCAGATCTGGCGGCCATAGGGCTTCTCGACCAGCCGCGTATCGCAGATGGCCAGCACGCCGCGGTCGGATTCCGAGCGGATCAGCCGCCCGGCGCCCTGCTTCAGCGTGATCACCGCATGCGGCAGCTGGTGTACCGCAAACGGGCTCAGGCCCTTCTTCTGCAGCACCTCCATGCGCGCGGCGAGCACCGGGTCATCGGGCGGCGCGAACGGCAGCTTGTCGATGATGACCAGCGACAACGCCTCGCCACGCACATCCACGCCTTCCCAGAAGCTCTGGCTGCCCACGAGCACCGCGTTGCCGAGTTCGCGGAACCGGTCGAGCAGTTCCGTGCGGCTGGCCTGCCCCTGCACCAGCAGCGGCAGTTCGAGTCCGCGCTCGGCAAAGGCATCGTAGAGCAAGTCCGAGGCGCGCTGCACGGCGCGCAGCGTCGTGCACAACAGGAACGTGCGCCCGCCGGCGGCCTCGATCAGCGGCAGCGCCGCCGCCACCACCGCATCGGTGAACTGAGGCGAATTAGGCGGCGGCATATCCCGCGGGACGTACAGCAGGCCCTGCTTGCCGTAATCGAACGGGCTCGGCAAGGTCAGCGAATTGTCCTTGTTGAGCCCCAGTTGCGCGGCATAGTGCGTGAAGTTGCCTTTCACCGACAGCGTCGCCGATGTAAACACCCATGCGCGCGGATGCCCTTCGCGCTGCCGCGTAAAGATCGGCGCGATCGATAGCGGGGTACGGTGCAGCTGCACGGTGTGCGAGAACACCTCAACCCAGCGCACGGTCTCGGGGCCGAACTGCGCCGGCGCGGCCGGCGGCGTTGCAGCGGGCGCCTGCGTGGCTTCGTCCGCCATGTCCGCCGTGTCCGCCGCTTGCGGGGCGGGTACGGCGAACGCCTTGCCTTCGTCCCGCCACGCTTCCAGCCGCTGCTGCAGCTCGACGGCGCGCCGGTGGCATTGCTGCAGCGTCTCAGCCCGCTCGGCCTGGCTTTCGAGATGCTCGACGAAGATCGACAGTGCCTCTTCGAGCGTATCCAGCGTGTCGAAGAACGGCTCGCCGATACGCCGGTCGGCCTCGATCTGACCCAGCGCCAGGCGCGCATTCTCCTTGCTGAACGCCAGGCGCAGGTCGCGCGTGGCGCGTTCCAGCGGCGCTGCGATGGCAACCCAGTCGACCGCATCGCGCGCGTGCGACAGCCCTTCGGCCACCGTGTCGCGGCAGATCTCCAGCAGCTGGCTGGTCGACAGCGTCTCGCCAAAAAACAGCGTGGCCGTGTCGGGAAGCTGGTGCGCCTCGTCGAAGATGATCGTGTTCGCCGCCGGCAGCAGTTCGGCCATGCCGGTGTCGCGCAGCACCACATCGGCAAAGAACAGATGGTGGTTCACCACGACCACGTCGGCCTGCTGGGCTTCCTTGCGGGCCCGCATCACGAAGCAATCCTTGTAGTTCGGGCACTCCGAACCCAGGCAGTTGTCCCGCGTCGAGGTCACCAGTTGCCACACCGGCGCATTCTCGGGCACCTCGGCCAGTTCAGCCTTGTCGCCCGAGGTGGTGGTCTTGGCAAAGCGCGCGATGTCGCGCAGCCATGCCGCGTCCTGCTTGGACGCGAGCCTGCCGTTGGCCTGTGCGCGTTCAAGGTGATAGTGGCACAGATAGTTGGCCCGGCCCTTGAGCAGCGATACCGAGATCGGCACATTGAGCGCGCGCCGCACGGTCGGGATATCGCGCAGGAAAAGCTGGTCCTGCAGGTTCTTGGTGCCGGTGGAAAGCACCACCTTGCCGCCCCAGAGCATGGCGGGGACCAGGTAGGCAAAGGTCTTGCCCGTGCCCGTCCCGGCCTCGACGATCACCGTGTCGCTGCGCTCGATCGCGCTGGCCACGGCCTCGGCCATCTGCTGTTGCGCGTGGCGCGGACGATAGCCCGGAATGCCCTGCGCCAGCGTGCCGGTTTCGGCAAAGATCGTGGCCAGTTCGCTGGCGTGGTTGGCGGGGACGGCGGACGCGGGAACCAGCTCGGCCTGCGCTGGCGCCGGGCTGTCGGTGTCTGCGTCCGGCTCTGGCAGTTCGGTCGGATCGGTCAGGATGGTCAAGGCGGGTAAGGCTCAGGGTTCGCGCCATGTGGCGCTGTCAGTGTCGGCGTGCGCTGCGCTCAGGCCGGCACGTCGGGTTCGAGCTGGAGCTGCAGCAGGGTGATGGCGTCCTTCAGCTTGAGGCGGCGCTTCTTCAGCCGCCGGAGCTGGAGTTCGTCGCGGGTCGGGTCGTCCGCCAGCCGGTCGATCAGGTAGTCCAGGTCGCGGTGCTCGATCTGCAGGTCCATGATCTGCCGTTCGAGAGTATTCAGGTTATCGTCCATGTGCATTTCCCCCGCCGCGTCTTCCCAAAATAGGCTGGCTGGCCGCCGGCCGGCTCAGAAACCGAAGGGACGCGGCGCCGACGCCTGCCCCTGCTGCTCTTTCGCCTTGGCCCGTCGCTCTTCCTGATCCTTTCGGCGCTGTTCGGCCTCGCGCTGCTTGGCCTCGTACGCCTTGACGTTCTCTTCGCGCTGCCGTGCCTGTTCCGCGCCCTTGCTCTGCGCCTCGCGCATGCGGGCGTCGTAGTCGGCCTGCTTCTGCTGGTAGGACTGCGCGTTGGCCGAGCGCTTCGGTGCGTCGGCCTGGTGCTGCGCGTCGCGCAGTTGCTGCTCCTGCTGCTTCTTTTCGAACGACTCTCGGCTGGCCTGTTCGTTCGCGCTGCGCTTGGGCTGGCCAGCTTCGAACTCGGCCCGGCGCAACGCCTGTTCGCGATCGCGGTCGGCCGCACGCTGGGCGCGCTCGGCTTCGCCCACTTCCAGGTCGCGCTGGCGCAATACCTGCAATTCCTGGCGCTGCACTTCCTTCGCCTCGTCGATGCAATGGGTGACGAAGAACTTGTCGTAACACGCGCGTTCCGCCGTGGCGAAGCGATAGTTGGTCCACGCGCGCGAATCGCCGATCGCCTTGCGTTCGGCGGCGAAATCGCGCGGCGCCGCTGCCGGCGCGGAGGCCTGCGCGGCACTGTCCGACAGCGGCGCCAGCGTGCCGGCGCCGACCACGGTCAGCCACACCGCCATGGCAAACAGGCGCGCAGACGGCATCATTCGCCCGTCACGGCGCGGGACGGAACGGGGCAGGCACGCGGCGGGGATCATGGCAACGGTTGCCGTGTCGCGGACGGCCACAGGCGTGGCGGGCGCGACGGCCGGATGGGGCTTGAAGGTCATGGCCGAATTCTAGCATCCGCCCCGCCACGCGCCTGCGGGCACTGCCGGGCGGCGTGCAGCAAGATACACGCCCGCAAACAGTCCGTCTTCTGTGACGGAAAGCCGCCCCGCTTGTGGCAAAATGCCCCGCTTTCGACTGACCGCTTCGACAGACCGAATTCCCGATGTCCAATCTGCCCGCATCCGTTTCGCAAAAGATTGTGTCGCTCATCGCGGCTGAACTGACCGTTCAACCCCGCCAGGTGGCGGCTGCCGTGGCCCTGCTCGACGAAGGCGCGACCGTTCCGTTCATTGCCCGCTACCGCAAGGAAGTGACCGACAACCTGGACGACACCCAGCTGCGTACGCTGGAAGAGCGCCTGCTGTACCTGCGCGACATGGAAGAGCGCCGCCTGGCGATCCTTGCCTCGATCGAGGAGCAAGGCAAGCTTACGCCGGAGCTGCGCACGGCCATCGAGGGCGCCGAAACCAAGCAGGCGCTGGAAGACCTCTACCTGCCCTACAAGCCCAAGCGCCGCACGCGCGCCCAGATCGCGCGCGAATGCGGCCTGGAGCCGCTGGCGCAGGCATTGCTCGCCGATCCGACGCTGGACCCGCAGGCTGAAGCGGCCAAATACGTCAACGGCAACCCGACCGCCGATGGCGGCGTGCCGGACGTCAAGGCGGCGCTGGACGGCGCGCGCGACATCCTGTCCGAGCAATTCGGCGAAACCGCCGAACTGCTCGGCAAGCTGCGCGAACACCTGTGGAGCAACGGCGTGGTCAGCTCCACGGTGATGGACGGCAAGGAAACCGCGGAGGAAGAGAAGTTCCGCGACTACTACCAGTACAGCGAGACCATTCGCACGGTACCGTCGCACCGCGCGCTGGCGCTGTTCCGCGGCCGCAATGCGGGCGTGCTGATGGTCAAGCTGGGCCTGGGCGAAGAGCAGGATGCCATGGTGCCGCACCCGTGCGAAGGCATGATCGCGCGCCACGTCGGCATCCAGAACCAGGGCCGCCCCGCCGACAAGTGGCTGGGCGATGTCTGCCGCTGGTGCTGGCGCGTGAAGGTGCAGCCGCACCTGGAAACCGAGCTGCTGACCCAGCTGCGCGAAACCGCGGAAAGCGAAGCCATCAAGGTGTTCGGCCGAAACCTGCACGAACTGCTGCTGGCCGCGCCCGCCGGCCCGAAGGCCGTGATGGGCGTCGACCCGGGCATCCGGACCGGCTGCAAGGTGGCCGTGGTCGATGCCACCGGCAAGCTGCTGGAAACCGCGACCATCTATCCGCATGAGCCGCGCCGCGACTGGAACGGCTCGCTCGCCACGCTGGCGCGCATGGCCAAGCAGCATGGCGTTGCACTGGTGTCGATCGGCAATGGCACCGCGAGCCGCGAAA
Organism: Cupriavidus sp. 21MJTG02-4; assembly: GCF_057798975.1. NCBI lineage: Bacteria > Pseudomonadati > Pseudomonadota > Betaproteobacteria > Burkholderiales > Burkholderiaceae > Cupriavidus > Cupriavidus sp. 21MJTG02-4. The sequence goes on from NZ_JBYOJP010000016.1 coordinate 168,945, forward strand.
CCGACAAGCTGGTGCAGGACCTCATGCGCCTGGCGCCCGACCTGACACTCACCAAGATCGTCGTGAGCGAAGCCGGCGCATCGGTGTACTCGGCATCGGAGCTGGCCGCCAAGGAATTCCCGGAACTGGACGTGTCGCTGCGCGGCGCGGTGTCGATCGCGCGCCGCCTGCAGGATCCTCTGGCCGAACTCGTGAAGATCGACCCGAAGTCGATCGGCGTGGGCCAGTACCAGCACGACGTGAACCAGCGCGAGCTGGCCCGCACGCTCGATGCCGTGGTCGAGGACTGCGTGAATGCCGTGGGCGTGGATGTAAACACCGCCTCGGCGCCGCTGCTGGCGCGCGTATCGGGCCTGAACACGGTGCTGGCGCGCAATATCGTCGAGTACCGCGATGCCAACGGCGCGTTCTCGAACCGCGATGCGCTGAAGAAGGTGCCGCGCCTGGGCGACAAGACTTTCGAGCAGGCGGCCGGCTTCCTGCGCATCAATACCGGCGACAATCCGCTGGACCGCTCTTCGGTGCACCCGGAAGCCTATCCGGTCGTCAAGCGCATCCTGGACCATATCAAGAAGGGCCTGTCGGATGTCATGGGCAACCGTGAAGCGCTGCGCGGCCTGTCGCCGGCGCAGTTCACCGACGAGTCGTTCGGCCTGCCGACCGTGCGCGACATCCTGACCGAACTGGAAAAGCCGGGCCGCGACCCGCGGCCCGAGTTCAAGACCGCCACCTTCCAGGAAGGCGTGGAAGACGTGAAGGACCTGCAGCCGGGCATGATCCTGGAAGGCGTGGTCACCAACGTGGCGGCATTCGGCGCGTTCGTCGACATCGGCGTCCACCAGGATGGCCTGGTGCATATCTCCGCCCTGTCGAACAAGTTCGTCAAGGACGCACATGAAGTGGTCAAGGCCGGCCAGATCGTCAAGGTCAAGGTGATGGAGGTCGACGTCAAGCGCAACCGTATCGGCCTGAGCATGCGGCTCGATGACGAGCCGGGCCAGACTTCGGCGCGCCCGTCGGGTGACCGCGGCGGCCAGCGCCAGGGTGGCAAGGGCTTCGGCAACGGCGCCGCTCGCCGCGAGGTAGAGTCGGGCGGCGCCATGGCGGCGGCATTCGCCAAGCTCAAGCGATGAATTGACGGGTTCTGCGTCTGCGGAAAAGCGCCCCGTGCGGTCAATGACCCACGGGGCGTTTTCTTCTTTACGGCTCGCCGCAGCGGTAGATGCGTACCGTCAGCCCGGATCGACCGTCATTGCGGTTGGCAAACGCGATGCACAATCCATGCAGCCGCGCGACGCGCTGGGCGATCGAGATGCCAAGGCCATGTCCCTGCTCCCGCTGGCCACCAGCGCGAAAGAACCGGTCCCCCAGCCGCGCCAGCACCTCGGGGGCCGCCCCGGGCCCTTCATCGCAGATCACGATCGCATCGGCGCGGAAATCCATGGTGACCATCGCGCCCGCCGGGCTATAGCGGATCGCGTTGTCCAGCAGGTTGCGCAGCATCAGCCCCAGCAGGTTCGGGTCGCCGGCCAGCGGCAATGGCGCGACGTCCTCGGGCGGCCAGATCAGCTCCACATCCACGTTCCTGCGCTGCGCCAGCACCAGGCAATCCGACAGTGCCTGCTGCGCGATCGGCGGCCAGTTCGCGTCCTCCAGCAAGTCAAGTGCCGAGGCATCCTCCAGCCGGCTCATGGTCAGCAACTGCGACACCAGCCGGCTCATGCGATCGATGCCGGACTCGACGTTGGCGCGTGCCCGGGCCCGCTCGTTTTCATCCGGCGAACGTTGCGCGATTTCCCATTGGGCCTTCAGCGCCGCCAGCGGCGTGCGCATTTCGTGCGCGGCGTCCGCGGTCAGGCGCCGCTCGTGCTCGATCGAGTCCGAAACGCGCACCAGCAGCCGGTTCATGGCGTTGACCAGCGGCACCAGTTCGCCCGGCACGGCGGCCAGGCTCAGCGGCGCGGGGTCGTGCGCGGAGCGGCGCTCGATATCGGCCGACAGTTCACGGACCGGCGCCATTGCGCGCCGCATGAACCAGATCAGCAGTCCGATCAGCACGGGCAGGCCAACGATCCAGGGCAGCACCTGCGCGGCGATGTAGGACAGGATCAGCTCGTTGCGCTCGCCAAGCTTCTGCCCGATACAGACACGCCACCCGGTCATGGCATCGTCCAGGTAATACAGCCGCCAACGATGACCGTCGATGCGCCGGTCGGTGAAACCCGTGGCCGCCGGCGCCCGCGGCAGCCGGTCACCGTCCGGATCGATATGCATGGGCGTGCCGTCCGGCAGCCATGCGGCAATGGCGAGGTCGCCAAGGCCCGCATCACCCTGGTCACCCGCCGCAAGCGTCGGCAGCCGCGCGCGCGACGGCGCGGCCGTGATGTCGACCAGCGGCACCAGCGAATGCATCTGCATCGCCATGCGGACCATGGCGGTGTCGTACAGCTCGTTGATCTCGTGGCGCGCCCGCACGTACGTCATGGCGATGGTCAGCAGCCACACCACCGGGGTCGCGATCAGCACGGCCAGGATCAGGCGCCGCTGCAGCGTCATGCGCAATCCTCGGCGGCGCCCAGGGTATAGCCGGCGCCGCGAAAGGTGCGAACGATCTTCGGATGGATCTTGCGGCGCAGATGGTGGATATGCACTTCGAGCGTGTTGCTCTCCAGCCCGGCCTGCCAGTCATAGAGCTTGTCGCGCAGGACCTCGCGCGTCAGCAGCCGGTTCGGGTGCGCCAGCAGCAATTCCAGCAGCATGGCCTCGCGGCTGGTCAGGTCCACGGGCTTGCCGTGCCAGAAGGCCTGCTTTGCCGCCGGGTGGAACTCCAGCGCCCCATGCCGCCAGACCGGCGCCGAGTTGCCGGCGGCGCGGCGCGTCATGGCGCGCAGCCGGGCGGCCAGTTCATCGAGGGAAATCGGCTTGACCAGGTAATCGTCCGCGCCGCTGTCCAGGCCGCTGATGCGGCTCTCGATCGCATCGCGGGCCGTCAGCACCAGAACCGGTATCTGGCACCCACGCTCGCGCCAGCGCCTGAGCCACGACATGCCGTCGTCGCCGGGCAGCCCGAGGTCCAGCACCACGGCGTCGTACTGCACCACGCCCAGCGCATGATCCGCCTCGGCGCCCGTGGCGAACCAGTCGACGATGTATCCCATCAGTTGCAGCCCGTGCAGCAAGCCGTCGCCCAGCATGGGGTCGTCTTCAACAATAAGAATTCTCATTTTCCAGGCCCGCTTGTTTGCGACATAGGCCAATACAGGGCGATAAAGCCGCGGCAAGTCACGCAGCCGCCATTCTGCCCAAATTTCCTTAATCTGCCATTAAGGTTCGTCACTTATCCTCCCATGTTGCCCTGAGCCGGCCGCTTGTCCGATCGCTATCCGACAACCGTTGCCACACGGCATTTGCCCGGTTTCCGGCCCGATATCCGCCACGCCCTCCCTGCCTTCCTTCATGCATCAAGGTTCCGACCGCCTGACGAGCGAGCCCGACACGCTTGCCGCGCAAGCTGCCCTGCCGTGGCACCGGCGCCGCTTCGGCGGTGTGCCCATGATGGTGCTGGCGGGCGTCTGCGCGCTGGTCGCGCTGCTCTGGTTCGGTACGCTGGAGTTCCGCCACCTGATCGGGCCCGATGAAGGCCGCTATGCCGAAATCGCCCGCGAAATGTTCGTCAGCGGCGACTGGGTGACGATCCGCTACAACGCGCTGAAGTACTTTGAAAAGCCGCCGTTCCACATGTGGGTGACGGCGCTGTCCTATGTGCTGTTCGGCATCGGCGACTGGCAGGCGCGCCTGTGCGTGGCCCTGGCCGGCGCTTTCGGCCTGCTGGCCTCCATGCTGGCGGCGCACCGGTGGTTCGGCGCCCGCGCCGCACTGCTCACCGGCCTGGTGATGGTCGCCGCGCCGATGTGGAGCGTGGCGGCGCACTTCAACACGCTCGACATGACGCTGTCCGGGGCCATGGCCTGCGTGCTGGCGTTCATGCTGCTGGCGCAGCACCCCGACGCCACGCCGGCCACCCGCCGCAACTGGATGCTGGCGTGCTGGCTCGCCATGGGCGTCGCCATCCTGACCAAGGGACTGGTCGGCATCGCGCTGCCCGGGCTGGTGCTCGTGATCTACACGCTCGTGACCCGCGACCTCGGCCTGTGGCGACGCCTGCATCTGGTGAGCGGCATCGCGCTGATGCTGCTGGTCGCGGCGCCGTGGTTCTGGCTGGTATCCGAACGCAATCCGGAATTCGTGCGCTTCTTCTTCATCCACGAGCACTGGGAGCGCTACACGTCGAACGTGCATTCGCGCAAAGGCCCGCTGCTCTACTTCGTGCCGCTCGTGATCGGCGGGTTCCTGCCGTGGCTGGGCCTGGTGCCGCGCATGTGGCGCGCGGTGCGCGAGCGCGCCGGCACGACGCCTGGCGTGGCCGGCAACGCCCCGCGTCCATTCCAGCCCGCGCTGCTCGCCGCCATCTGGGCCATCGCCATCTTTGTCTTCTTCAGCCTGTCGCACTCGAAGCTGCCCGGCTATATCCTGCCGGTCTTCCCGGCGCTGGGCATCCTCGGCGGCGTGGCGCTGGATTCGATCAACGAGCGCTCCTGGCGCCGCCAGCTCGTGGGTGGCCTGGCGATCGGCATCATCGGGCTGCTGGCGAGCCCCATCGTCGCCACGCTCAATTCGAACAACACGCCCAATGCGCTGTATCGCGCCTATGCCATCTGGGTGGCCGTGGCATTCGGCCTGATGATCGCGAGCACGCTCGCCGCGCGCTGGCTGCTGCCGCGACGCGGACTGATGGCAAGCATCACGGTCTATGCGATCGGCATGTGCACGGCATTCTCCGGTGCGCTGCTGGGGCATGAAGTGATCGGCCGCTCGGCGTCCGGCATCGACATGATCGCGCCCGTGGCGCGCGTGCTGCGGCCCGAGATGAAGCTCTATAGCGTGCGCGTGCTGGACCACACGCTGCCGTTCTACCTGCGCCACACGCTGGTCATGGTCGAGCGGCCCGACGAACTCGAATTCGGCGTGACCCAGGAACCGCAGAAGTGGCAGCCGACCACCGCGTCGTTCCTGGCCGCATGGCAGGACGGCCAGCCCTCCATGGCGATCATGTCGCCCGATACCTTCGCCGAACTGAGCCAGCGCGCCCCCATGTACGTGGTGGCACGCGACTGGCGCCGCGTGGCCGTGACCAACTTTGCCGTGAATGCACCGGCACCACAACGCTAGGCTGGCCCCCCGCGCCCGGCTCATCCTTACGCTTAACCCATGCAACAGACCACTCCCATGCAAGGCAAGAAAGTCCTCATCCTTGGCGTCAACGGCTTCATCGGCCACCACCTGACGCGCCGCATCCTGGAAACCACGTCGTGGGAGGTCTACGGCATGGACATGTCGTCCGACCGCCTGGGCGACCTGGTCAGTCATCCGCGCATGCACTTCTTCGAGGGTGACATCACCATCAACAAGGAGTGGATCGAGTACAACATCCGCAAGTGCGACGTGATCCTGCCGCTGGTGGCCATCGCCACGCCGGCCACCTACGTGCGCA
>NZ_JBYOJP010000017.1:0-12897 GCF_057798975.1 Cupriavidus sp. 21MJTG02-4
ACGTTTCCGCCCACACGATACGTTCCTACCGAGACGCCTGGCGACTGTTCCTGCGCTTTGTCGCTGAGCGCCGACGTTGTCGTGTCGCCGAGCTCACGCTGCAAGCGCTGAACGCAACCGAGGTCGCTGCGTTCTTGCAGCACAGCGAGCGCGAGCGCAAGGTCTCTATCGGCACGCGCAACTGTCGTCTCGCTGCGTTGCGCAGCTTCTTCAGCTTCGTCGCCGAGCGTGACCCCACGGCCATCGAGCAGTGTTCCGAGGTGCTGCGAATTCCGACTAAGAAGGCGCCGATGCCGGTGCGCCATGAGCTCCACATGCACGAGATCGAGGCAATCCTGGCGCAGCCGGATCGCACCCAGCTGGAAGGACAACGCGATTACGCGCTGCTATGGCTCCTCTACAACACGGGTGCGCGGATACAAGAGGTGCTCAATCTTTGTCCTGCCGACATCCGATTCGACACACCGAACTGCGTGCGACTGCTTGGGAAGGGCCGCAGGGAACGCATCTGCCCGCTGTGGCCAGAGACCGTCGAGTTGCTCAAGGCCTTGCTGCAGCGGCAACCGTGCGCTAGCAACGAACGGTTGTTTGTCAACCGATATGGCATGCCTCTGGGACCCTCGGGAGTCCGCTTCAAGCTCTCGCAGTACGTGCGTAACGCCGCTGCGGTTGTGCCTACGTTGGCATCGAAGAAGGTCTCGCCGCACACGTTTCGGCACGCGGCTGCGGTCCACCTGGTCGCCGCTGGCGTCGATGTCACCGTGATCCGCAGTTGGTTGGGGCACGCGAGCCTCGAGACAACCAATCACTACGCCCAAGCAAATTTGGAAACCAAACGCGAAGCCCTGCAGCGGCTGCAGCCGCATTCGAAGGTCGACAAACCACCACCATGGCGCCGCAACGAGGACTTGCTCACTTGGCTGGAATCGCTCTGAGCTGGCCTACCAAATCTGAAGGAACTGTCGCTGTTGGCTATGGAGGGGCAAAGGACGGGGCGAGTTCCTTCACATTTCTCGCTGCTGCTGATTACCCGAGCTGCTTGTGCCGGATAACCCGCGCGCGCTGGTGGCTCGCCCTGACCGGTATGAGCCAGTGCTGTCCCGTACTGCGGAGGACTTCGTCCATCACTACGGCACGGCTATGCTGCCGGCGCGTCCGCGCAAACCGCAAGACAAAGCCAAGGTCGAGACCGGCGTGCTGATCGTCGAGCGGTGGATTCTGGCGCGGCTGCGCAATCACCGCTTCTACAGCTTGGGCGAGCTCAACAAGGCTATCAAGAAGCTCGTCGCCGACCTGAACGACCGACCGTTCAAGAAGCTGCCTGGCACGCGCCGGGAGTGGTTCGAGCGATTGGACCGGCCAGTGCTGCGACCGCTGCCGCCGCGGCGCTATGAGGTCGCAACATTCAAACAGTGCCGCGTCAACGTCGACTACCACGTCGAAATCGACGGACACTACTACAGCGTGCCGCATGCCCTGGTGCGCAAGGCGGTGGAGGCCCGCGTAACCCGCCACACCATCGAGATTCTGTACGGTGGCAAGCGCGTGGCGCTGCACGCGCGCAATACCCGCAAGGGCAGCCACAGCACGGTCAAGGAACACATGCCGGCGGCGCACCGCGCCCACCTCGAATGGACGCCGGGCCGGCTGCTCAACTGGGCAGCCTCGATTGGGCCCAGCGTCGCCGTCATCGTCGAATACCAGCTCACCCACAAGAGCCATCCCGAGATGGGCTATCGCGCCTGCCTGGGTCTGCTGAGTCTGGCCAAGAAGTACAGCAAGGAGCGGCTCGAAGCCGCTTGCGCCCGCGCCGTCGCCATTGGCTCGCTCACGCGTAAGTCGGTGGTCTCCATCCTTGAAAACCATCTGGACCGGCAAGCCACTCTGCCGGTATCGCAAGCCGAGTGGCATTCCCCCATGCACGACAACGTGCGCGGACCCGACTACTACCATTAGGAAAACTATGCTGATGCAACACACCGTCGGCCAGCTCAAGGCCCTCAAGCTCGACGGGATGGCGCGGGCCTTCGAGGAACAGTCTGCTCTGACCGCCAGCTCCAGCCTGCCGTTCGAAGAACGCTTCTCCATGCTGGTCGACCGGGAGATTGCTTGGCGCGACACCCGGCGCCTGGAGCGGCTGCTGCGCTCGGCCAAGCTCAAGCACACCCAGGCTTGCCTCGAGGATGTGGTCTATGACGGCAGCCGCGGCCTTGACCAGCGGCTGGTCGCCAGCCTGGCCAGTTGCGACTGGATCCGCAATGCTCAGAGCCTCATCCTGACCGGGGCGACCGGTGCCGGCAAGTCCTGGCTGGCTTGTGCGTTTGCTCAGCAGGCCTGTCGGCAGGGATTCTCTGCGCTCTATCTGCGGGTGCCGCGACTGTTCGAGGAACTGCAGATCGCCCACGGCGACGGGAGCTTCACCCGCCGCCTGGCGCAGCTCGCGCGCATCGATGTCCTGGTGCTGGACGACTGGGGCCTACAGGAGCCTTCTGAAAGCGCACGCGGCGATCTGCTGGAAGTTCTGGACGATCGCGTCGGCACCCGCTCGACCATCGTGACCAGCCAGCTCCCGATCGAGCATTGGCACCAGTGGTTGAATGATCCGACGCTGGCTGACGCCATCTTGGACCGGCTGGTCCACCAGGCGCACAAGGTATCGCTCAAAGGCGAATCCATGCGCAAGCGCTCGGCTACCGACGTCAAGAAACAGGCATCGTGATCACCTACGCTACAATCTCCTGACCGCGCAGTACCACCTTCCTTCCCTGATCACGTTCGCCGAAACCGCTGATCACCTTCACCGAAATCCGCAGTTGGATCAGGTCCCAGTCGATGGACTGACGGCACAGGCGCTCGATATGGTCGTATCGCCGGCGCCGGTCCGCACCAGGTCCTTGATATTGCGCATGCGCGGCATCAGGTTGATGCCCAGCAGGTAGGACAGACCAAACACCGGCCCACTCTGCGCCTGAGTGTCACCGTGAATGGTATCCGGTTGGATCTCAGAGCCATTTTTGATGAGGCCGTCCAAGATGTACACCGCCTCATGCACACCGCACGGAATGAAGTTGCTGAAGAGCGCGATGTACATGTCGGAGACATGGTAGTAGCCAATCCCGCCATACCCGCCATAACGGATGTGGTACTCCGACAGCAGATTTTGCTCATACAGAGTCCACTTCGTTCCATCCGCGGACGCGCGTTTGCCACTACCCCAGTACTTTGGTAGCGCGAATTGATTGTATGCGTTGATGACCTTCACGATGGCCTTGTCGAGCCGTTCCTCCGTGACGTGACGCAGGTTCAGCCAGGCAATTTGCTTGCGGCTCAGCCCCTTGACGGATCGTGCCGTTTGGCTCGGCCCCAGATTGCAGCCGTAGCAGAACAGCGTGCAGATAACTCGCTTGCGAGGGTCATCGAGCTTGGCATCGAAGCCGGACAATGGACCGAACAGCCTATGCAGATTTAGCCATTGCTCCGTTTCAGTCAGCACGTCAAGGATGCTGATCTGCGGCATCGATGTGGTAATGGCCTGGTCGATCAGCATCATGTTGGGCGGGTCAGGCTCCTTGCCGGGCCGGTGGATGATCAGCCCCTGTTCTCCAAATTCAATGCCGTCGTTCTCGGGGAAGTTGGCATCTACCTCGTCGAGGGCCGTGCTCAGTTTGTCGGACAATGTTTTGACGAAGCTCTTGCCATCCGTTGGCAGGCCAACGATGTCACAGTAATGCGGTAACTCCCGTTCGAACACCTCCTCGGATACCTGATGGAGGCGGAAATCGTCAAAGCGGTCGCTGCCCTCCACGTAAAGGTCACCCGAGTTCAGTTCACGCATGACCTGATCGAACACGCATAGCTCAAAGTACCTGCGATGGAGCAGACGACTACTCCGGCCGTCCGGAAAGATGGCTTTTTCCCACTTGGCCGGGAGCCAGTCGAGCGGAAGGTTCAGCAGGTCGTCGTCAGTGAGTTGTAGATATTCGCGGTGCGAGGCCCGGAAGCCCTGTATCCAGGCCAGCGCCACCAGGACCGTCTTGTCCTGCGAACTGGATCTGAGCGGCAAGACCTCAAGGCACTGAAAGAGCAGGGAGCGCTGCTGGCGGTACGGCGCGAGCATGAATGGAAGATCGAAGTTGCCAGCGTACGCGATATGCTCATTGCAGCGGGCAAGCGCACCTGCTGCATCGTTACCGAGGACCTCACGCACCTTATCCAGCCGGAAGATATCGGCAATGCCGTCATCCTCGAGAACCTGCAACACATCACGGAACTGGCTGACCAGGTCTTCCAAGGAGTCGGCATGCGCAAGCTGATATTGCTGCAGTCGGGTCCTGGCGAGGCCCTCGAGCTTGCGCATGACCTTGATGAAGATTTCGGCCACATCGTCGAGCGCCTTCTGTAACTGCGCGTGAATGAAGAGCACTGCTAAAGTGAATCGCTTGGCTGGCTTGAGCGACCTGAGTTCAGCAATGTCAAGCGCCCGGGCCTCCGTCACCAGTTGCGCGCGTTTGGACACGGATAGCAACGCTGGCGCCTGCGGCAGACCGTCGGCCAGGGTTCGCAGGGCTTGGATGTGTTTGAGGAAGCTTGCGATTTCGCGTGCGGCGGGGCGCTTGGGCTCACGTTTGAGCTGGTCCCAACCGGATTGGTCGGCCTGACCGTCAAACAACGCCTCAATCCGAGCGATCTGCGAGTCATCGAGCGCATCAGCGATGGCACGATAGATGGCTTCATTGCACCGGCTGCGGGCCTGGGTGGCCATTCGGTGAAGACTGGCTAATGGAGGCAGTTCGCACCGTAGCCGGATCAGCTCTTCGATCAGCACGTTGATGATGTCGGGCAATTCGACCTTGGTGTGGGCCGCATCGGTTGCGAGCGCCTCCAGCCATTTCAGCGTGTTCACGTCGATCGGACGAATGTGGAGATACCCGCGTAGCAACTTCTGATGGCGGGAGCGGGTGCCAGAGGCATCGTAGCGCTTGACCGTTGCGCGGGGCAGGGCAGATGCTCGCAGTGCTGCGCGCACGTGATCGATCACGATAGGTGGCACGTCAACCAGCATGGGGAAGTAGCCAAGGCGCTGCAGCAGTTTGAGCTGGACGAGAATCAGCACAGTTGTTGAGGTCCGACGGGACTGGCTGCGCGCGAAGCGGATCTCGGTCGGTGTCGGCGTGAATGCAGCGTCCAGTTCGGCGGCGGTAAGCTCAGCCGGCAGCGTCGGATAGGCGGTATCGTGGATCGGTTGCATCCTTAGCGCCGCACAACGTCCAGCTTGATGCGCCCCATGTACCGGATCTCGTCATCGTTGCAGATTGTCCTGTCGTCCCTTGCAACCGCCAAGATCTACCCCTGTTCTCAAAAAGTCGCTCCCTCCCTTGGGTCCAGTATCAAAAACCCACGAACAGCGTGCGTGCCAGGAAGCGGAATTTGCCCACCTTTGATGACAAATCGACGGGCCGTGTGAGCCTCATTCTTGCTGATATATGTCTTTTTGTGCACTCGGCGCCATTTGGTCGCTTGCTAATCAAAAGAAGGGGAGCTACGCGGGGCTCTGAGAAGGCTAGATTCCATCGATAAATCAATGAGTTGCGGGAGATGTGGCGGAAATTTTGCGAATCCCGGCCGGCCCTCTACAAAGGCTTCCGGGTATCCGCGAGAGTGCGTCACGCATCCGGTGCCGTTCTCGGCGGCGACTTGGTTCAGGCAACAGCGCCGCATGCCTGGAGGCGATCCGCCCGTTCGCTAGCCAGCTACGCGAAACGTACAACGTGCCGGACGAAGGAAAGTAGCGAGCCTCGGCTGAAGCAATCCACCTGCAACGCGGCGCTTTGTTCGCGGCCATAGGCCGCACTCCTGTTTTTCGTCAGGAGTATGCGTCTGTAGATAAATTTTATTCTGAAGAGGAGTTTCAGCGTTCTCGATCAAAGACCGGCTAGCGACTCACCTGCGACTTGGCCTTCGATAATGTGTTCGCCGTGTTGCATGGCTGCACGCTTCGCTAACCCTAGGTCAGACCAGTGCATATTTGGAACGTGGAACACGCGCGCGCTTGTGCCGCCAGGGGGTTCACCTTCCCGGCAGATGACCACGGACGCACTGTATGAGCGGTCTGGCCGGCGCTCGTGCCATTTGCGAGGCGCGTCGAATTTATAGGCCAACGGGTAGATATCAAAGCCCTTGTAGTTTGCTGCGGGATAGTTGTCCATCGTCGCTCCAAGTATGGAAGGTTCCTGTACGTCGCTTTTCGTGAGGTCGTTCGGGTATTCCATCAAGATTAGATTTGAGACTATCCACGGTGGCCTTACTTTATGTCTTGTCTGAGTCGCGGCGGAACAACTCATAGAATCGGCTTGTGCCTCTTCAAGGCGACACACGGCTGCGCCTCAAGCCAAGCCATGAATAATATCGACAGCAAGTTTTCCATAGTGGACGGCTGCCTGCTCCGCCGCCGTGCGCGTGTAGTAATCATCCTCTTCGTCGAATGATTCGCAAAACATTTGATCGTCCCTGTCCACTGTATAGCGGATGGCCATCATGTAGCCCCATTTCGGCCCAGGTGCGCCCGTGCGAATAGAATCGGGGGAAGCCTCGAATGCCGCGAAATGTATGTACATGCCTCGATATTCCTGGCACAGCCAACTCATTCGTGCCCGCATGGTTGGCGCTCGTCAACCAGCGTATGTCTCACGCTTCGCGTTGCGATGCACGGGGTTACCGCGCTCCAGGTATTCGGGATCAAGAATGTACTCGTCTCCGTGGTTGTCTTGCAGCAATCCACGCCTCAATAAGTGCGGCGCAGCGAGAAGATCAAGGAGACGGCATTGAAGACGCGCGCGCCGTAGAAGCAGACGAGTCAATGCGGTTGGCATGGCTGCTTGAAGATCCTGCACAATCAGTTATACGGAGCTTTCCCACCGTAGTCAATGAACCTCTATCGCTCAAATCTGTAAGCGGTCAGACCCCGGGCGGGGGGGATGTTGTTCTGCGCAGTCGGATCGAAACGACGCTGTCGCGTAAGGAGGCCGCTGAGGAGCGCCTGTGCTAGGAGCGCGCGGAGCATCGAGAGGCAGCCTTGCGAACGGGTTCCAGTCGACGTGGCTAGTCGATGGTTTAGGGCAATGTGCGCGTTCTCGAATGCGTAGCTGCCTGATGCCAGCAGATTAACGTGTCAGGCTGGCGTCCGCTCGGTCGTGGCCGTTCCACGCCAGGCGCCACGCTATATTTGAGGTCTTCTCCGCCAGTCAATGGTCCTGCAGGAGCAGGAGATGGTGGGCTAGCCTGGACGGCTCGACATTGCCGAGGGCCTGCCAAGCTGAAGATCGGTCATCGAGGCCTGGAGCTCGGCGCATAGCGCCAGGAGAATTCTGTCCAACAAAGACTTGTCTCGCTGCATCTTGCACCTCGGCTCTTATTGGGCTCCGCCGTGTATTGTTGCTTCGTGGATAGGGTGCTGTGCGGAGCCAAAGGTTGTGCTCTCGTTCGGATGATCCATTCCACGGTGGTGTCAACAGTGGTCGCTATTTCGGGAGCGCGGAAACGCCGGATTAGGACTTGTGACGATAGTTGATGCGTCCCTTTGTCAGGTCGTATGGCGACATTTCGAGCGTGACGCGATCCCCCGCAAGAATACGTATGCGATTCTTCTTGAGCCGCCCGGAAGAATAGGCCCAAACCTCGAAGCCATTCTCCAGGGTGACGCGAAAGCGGTTATCCGGGAGGACTTCCGAAACCTTTCCGCCAAATTCCACCAGTTCTTCTTTAGCCAAGGATGCTCCTTTCTGTTTCAGTGGGTGCCACGCAGTGACGTGGAAGGGGTTGTAGCTTGCCGATGCGGGGACGGTTGCAAGCGCATGCGCGCCACTGCGCTTTCTGCTGCGTGGCGGGCGGCTTGCCTGGCCTTGGCTTCGGTATGGTGCGTGGCGTGCCGCATCGAGACGCTCGCGACGATGCGTTCAGCGCCGTCCTTGTACTCGGAGATCATGTAGTTCGCGAACCAGACGCCGGGCTCTTGTTGGATGGGGTAAACGGAAACGGTGAACGGAGTAATGCCGGGATTCAAATTGTTGCCTGTTCGGAAGGCGCTCGATCCCGGCGGCCGTGCCCTGCTTTCCCATGCGGGGAGGTACGCGCGTGCCCGGCGATCGGTTGCCATTGCAGAAAGTCAGTGTCGCATCCTGCGCATCATCGCAGGCGGGGAAACTGGCGTGGGATTGACCGTGCTTGCGCTACCCAGCACGCCTGGTACATGCATGCTGGTTACGGAGCGGACGTGCCGCGGGTCTGAAATGATTGCGGCTGATTGTTGCCGCGAAAGGTTCGGGTGTACACCCGTACTGCCGCCGATACTCTTTTAATGATGATGTCTGGCGGACGGCGCATTTGACATCGACGGCTGTCCACGGTGGCGAATGGTACCACTTCCGGAGATTTCCTGCCGAGTGGGCTGTCCGGGCAGGTGCTGCAGCTCCGGGGCGATCCCATGGATGGATGATCCATCAAGCCCGATCACCTTATCATGCCTCGGTCAGAGGCAGCAGGATGTCGGCATACCAGGCGGAATTCAAGCCCAGTGCTTCGTCCCGTTCAAAGTCCCGCGAGCCCACGTCCAGTCTCGCCGAATGGGTGCCGAGCAGCATCCACGGCAGCGTGCGTGTGGATGAATCGGTCCTGGGCATGCGCATGACCACCGGTGCTCCACTCGTGCCCCGATGCGTCCTCGCATCGGTCAGGAAGTAGCCATGCCCCTGAAAGCGCATGCCGAACGAGGATGAGATGACTGCCTGGCGCACGACGGGCAAATGATGAGGCGTGTCATGGAAACCCAGCGGGAAGCCGACGATCAGCACCGGGGTGCCTGCTTCGATGAGGTCACTTGGCCGATAGAGGTGGGCCGATGTAAAGGCCCGGTAGACCATGCTCGACGGCAGAGCGGTGCGGTCGAGTTCAACCACGGCCACGTCGATGCCGCCGCCACCATCCAACCCGTCGCGCCAGACACTCTTGCCGTCGCGATACAGTGGAATTGAGAAGGCGATGGACTCTGCTACGTTGTCCGGATTGACATGCAGCTCTATCTCGATCCGGTCTGGAAAGTGCTTGGTCGGCTCGTCGATCAGCACATGCCGGCTTGTCACAACGAACAGACGCTGCCCTCGCTTGAAGAAAAAGCCAGTGGCGTTTGTCTTTGCTTGTTGATCCTCGAATGTGGCAACGCGCGTGACAGCCAGCAGGATCGATTCGATCATGATTCGGTGGTTACTCCCTGCCTGCTCAACAACATGGTTGGAATGCGCCGGGGTTCAGTGAATGCCAATTCGATCGCCGTCCTTGCTTAAAAAATCGTGCTGGCGTTGGCACCGATCCACTACAGACTTGCGCTCAAGGCGCTACCTTCGCCTGTCTCTTCGCTCAACACCCGCAACCAGCCTTGTGGACCGTTGTCCTTTGCTTCGCGGTAGCGCCAGATCGCGCCGCAGTCGGAGCAGCGGAATGTGCTGATAGTGACCGTGGCAGATCGAGGAATCTTACTTCGTCGTGTATCGATGATGTGCAACGCCAGATGTCCAGGGGCATTGGAGGCGTCACGCGCCACTGCAAGACAGTTTGCGCAGAGGAACATACCGATCTCTTGTGCTGGAGGGATCCCACTGTAGCATGCGTCGCGGAACAATCCGGCACCCTTTCGTGGACGTCTTCAGTGCACTGCCCTGGCAAGTACGCTCCCATTGTTGGGAGATGTTCATTGACCACGATGCAGCATGCCTGTATAAGAATCAGTGCAGGATCTTCAAGCGTAATAACCTCGAAGCGTTAGGTACACGCCCCGGCGGCGCCGCTTTCTCTCCATGTTTCCTCCTTGATCGTCATGCCTCGCTCGCTTTTTTGGCTAGGCGAGAATTTTTAGGGAGTCCTCACATGGAAACCGGTACTGTAAAGTGGTTTAACGATTCAAAGGGTTTTGGCTTCATTACGCCAGATGCAGGCGGAAATGACCTGTTTGCCCATTTCTCCGAAATCCAGGGGAACGGGTTCAAGTCGCTCCAGGAAGGCCAGAAAGTGCGCTACGTGGCTGGAGTAGGCCAGAAGGGCCCCGCTGCGACAAAGATCGAACCGATCTAAGTCGACCGTCAACGGTACGCAAGAAGCCCCGCCGGGAAAGCCGGTGGGGCTTTTCCTTTATGGATTCACCGTGATGGGATCGGAAGGAGTAGCGTCGGGAACATGTCTTGAAGTCAGGGACTTCCCCAAAACTCCACGATTGCCACCTGGCGCAAGCACGACATTCGACCACATCGGCTCGATACCCATATGGTGTGCAACGATCCCGCCTTTGAAGCCAAAGCCGCGGTCCAAGCGTTTCTGGCTGACCATGCGAGCGTCATGACGCAAACACCTCCACGTACTCATCGTGGCTGAATTAGGTCTAGAACTGGTTTGCCCGTATCCAGCGTGACGTCATCACGCGTGCGTGTTCACCAGTACGAAGGACCTCGAAAAAAAGATCATGCGCTCCATCCGGCTACAAAAAGCTGGCCGCTCCGCTCAAATAGAAGTACTCCGATCCAACGCGCCGCATCCGGTGCGATTCTTCTGGTTCAGTGGACTAGCAGTCGTTTTGTTGCTGCTCGTCTCGGATGTTTCGGTGGATCTTTCGCAAGGCACGGAGTGCGTGGGGATCATTCGGTTGTTCCATCGTGGCGTCAACAGATCTCGCTTGATTAGCCAGGGATTCGCACACCGCGGCGCGGGATTGGCCTACGCCAGAGTCTCCCTTGCTTCTGGCTTCGTGACCGCGCATTGTCTTCCGCTCCAATGCGCGATCAGACAGGAAGCTCGCTTCATCTTTACGCACGTGTTCGCTTTTTCCAAGGACCGATACGCTGCCTTGGGGAGAGCCATCAACAATACCGTAGCCATCCGGGCATGCCGAGTCTTCGGTGTAGAGTGTCTTGCCACTGCCTTCGCAACGTATTGCATGTGCGGAGGACGCCGTTGCCAGCATCATGCCAAGGAGCGCTGCTCTAATAATTGTCATGCTAATTCTAGGTGGGCGTAGGAATGTGCTTGGCGTGTCGGAGCACGCGATGTTGCTCGAATCAACATTTGAAATCCGAAAATGCGGCATACCCTCTCGATGGCGTAAGGCAGGTGACTGTAGCATGCAGACAGTCTGTCGGTGGGTCGCATACCGGCTGAACGATTCCATAAAGCTGGTGCATCGACCGATGAATCCGCAGCCGGACTCTGACGTTGTCCCACTCGCGCACGGGCGTGCTGGCGCCAGAGGCAACTACAGACCCACTATGGCCTCTGGATCGTGCGCTTAACCTACGACAGCTTCCTGGTGCGGATTCAACCGGTCGAATGCCCGTTTGAGAACTCGATGGAACGACCGCTCATGGCCGAACCCGGTCAACGAGGGGAAGGGTGTGGCGATCGTGGTATGTGCAGCCCGTCGGGGCTCGCATATCGCACCACCGAAGAGAAGGGGTGGCAAAGCCCGCTCGGCCGGGCATGGCGGCCGAGCGAGTGCGACGTCGTCGCTATTGTCGCGAGCTGACGGCGTGCCCTAACGATCACGCCAGCGGTTCGGCCTCGATTATTCGGTATTCGTTTCCTCGACCCACCGCGCGATTGAAGACAACGGCACCGATCAACAAGACTGTCCCCACCAGATACAGGCTGAGCGCAAAGCTGTCAGTTTGCGTGTGGATGATGCCCGTGACCGCTGGCGTCACCAGTCCTCCCACCAGGCTAAGCGAGTTGATGAGAGCGATGCCGGCAGCTGCTTTGTTCTGGCCTAGCTGTGCAGTGACGGCCGCCCAGAAGGTCGGGTAGCCGGAGAAAATGCCCGCGAGCGTCAGGGACATTGCTGCTACGGCGGCTACCAGGCTCGTGATGTTCCAGGCAAGGAGCGCCATGCCCAACGCCGCAGCGATCATCGACAGGGTGCAATGCCAGCGCCGCTCCGACGCCTGATCGGAGTGCCGGCCAATGACGACCATGCCGATGCCGCCAAGCGCATAGGGAATGGCGGCCAGCAGCCCGATCGTCATGGGCGTGGCATCGGGCATCATGCCCTTCAGCAATGTCGGGATCCAGATCAATGTCGTCACGAGCGCGCACGCCATGGCGAAGTAGACGAAGATGAACGCATAGACCTTGCCGTTCGTCAGAAGCACGCGAAGGCTGTCGCCAAACCGGCTTCGGGATGCCGGTTCATTCGCCGAGACTGCATGGTGCACGAAGCGCTTTTCTTCATCGGAGAGCCACGTTGCATGGGCAGGGCGGTCTACGAAGAGAGTGCCAACCACGCAGGCCATCAGGACGGACGGCAGTCCTTCGATGAGGAACAGCCATTGCCGCGACTGCCAGCCGTAGACGCCATCCATCGTCTGCATGATCAGGCCGGAAAGTGGTCCGCCAACCAGGCCGGAGATGGCGATCGGAGTCATGAACGCCGCCACGATCTTGGCGCGGCGGTGGGCCGGGTACCAGTACGTCAGGTACAGGATCACGCCGGGGAAGAATCCCGCTTCGGCCACCCCCAGCACGAAGCGCATGACATAGAACTGCGTCGGCGTGCTGTCGAACATCGTGGCTGCCGACACGGCGCCCCAAAGGAACGTGATCCGAACAAGCGTCTTCCTTGCTCCGATCCTCTCGAGCAGATAGTTGCTGGGTACCTCGAACAGCATGTAGCCGAGAAAAAAGATTCCACCGCCGATGCCGAACACCGTGGCGGAGAAGCCAAGATCTTTTCCCATCGTGATCTGGGCGAAGCCTACGTTGAACCGGTCGATATATGCCAGCAGGTAGCACACGATCAGGATGAGGGGTGGCCGGGGTGGGGCCAATTTAGCTGCCGCGCCGCAAATTGAAAACCCGCCCGCCCCC
>NZ_JBYOJP010000017.1:12907-164477 GCF_057798975.1 Cupriavidus sp. 21MJTG02-4
ATCTGTTGTGGGGGGGGGGGTTTTTCTAATTTTTGCGCTCCAGCCAATATTTGCCAATCCCGGCCTGCCCTCTATAAGGGGTCTACCTGGGTGCTGCACACGATGATCGATGCCAACCCGACGCATCCCAAGGTGCCGGACGCCATGATCGCCGTGGCCAATAATCAGCTCAAGTCCGTCCAGAAGGCGGCCGCGCGCAAAACGCTGGAGCGGGTGGTGGCCAAGTATCCCGGTACCGAAGGCGCGCGTGCGGCGAACAATCGCTTGAAGACGCTGAAGTAAGTGCGGCGGCTTCCCGCCGCACCACGCGCCGAAGGCCTGCCCAAGAATCGACGCGTTGGATCTGGTCGCCGAGATAGGATCAGGGTGACGGCCACTGGCTAAACACAATCAGAGCTGCCGCACCGCGGCCGCGCACACATACGTCATCACAGTAGTCGACCACTGCAGCGGGCGTGAAGTTGCCTTCGACCGTGGCATCACGATTCGCAATTGCATCTGTGCCACCCGCTCCCAGGCCAACCGCCGCCCCAATCGCGATGCCGAGCAGCGCCACTGCCCATAACAACCGACTAAGCTTCATCGCTGTCTCCCTCCGGCCAATCTTCAGGCTTGTGTCGGGATCGTAGTCACTGAGCGAGGCGGCCACTTCGTCAATGCGGACTAAGTGGAATCCCCTAACAGGTAGCTTGGGATAATAACCGTCACTTGATCGTGAAGTGCTCAATAGCCAGCGCCGGGCGTCCTTTTCTCAAGGAAAGGACTTCCGCCTTGCCGCTTAGTCAGCCCGGTTTGGTGCGTTCTCCAAGTTGGCCACCCCCGGTCGGATAAGAGCATTCAAATAGCAAGATGTATGCTGCTCGGCATCCTTCGGAAAGACTCAATTGCAAGCCTTAATCAACTGCGCTGCCAGCCGTTCGATATAGCGATCATCCGGCGTTTGTTTCAGAAAGATGATGGCCGAAACGATGGGCGCGACCATCATCGACACCAGAATCTCGGCGTCGTGTTCCGGGTCGATATCGCCCCTGGCCTGCGCTTGAAGGATTGGCGTCTGGAAGGAAGCCAGTACACCGCTCCAGTGCGCGGCGATCATTTCGCGGAACTCAGCGTTTGTCGTCGACGCCAGGATCGTGTTCATCGCGATCTCCACCGGATCGCTGAGAAAGTCCCGTAGCGTGAATGCCATTCGGGTAATGTCCGCCCGCCAGTCCCCGGTGAACTGAACGTCGATTCGCGAGGTGTGCTCACTCAGCGCCTCAGCGATCAGGGAGGCGCGATCCGGCCAGCGACGATGGATGGTCGTGCGATGGACATTGGAAAGCCTAGCTACTTCCTGTAACTCAAAATCAATGTTACCCGCCTCGATGAGTTCGAGAACGGTCGTGGCGATGGCCTTGCGAACCTGTTCCGTCCGGCCGCCCGGCCGGACGAGGCCAGGTCCATTTTGAACACCCATGTCGTTTGCGCTCCGTCTTTTTTTCACGCCGAATCATAGCTTGACGCGTCACCACCACGTAGCTAGCATGCCACTAATGCATCTGGCGATGCATTAGTGGCATGCCGAAACTTCCCGAGTCTGCGAACTGGGGTCTGACCATGGCTTGCCACATCGATTGTCGCCACTAAACCAAGGACAAACACATATGGCAGAGATAGCCCGTTACCGCGCAGACACCTCCCTTGAACTCATCGGTAATGCGCTGGAAGAGCATGGCGCCGTTATCGTCGAAGGATTGCTTGATCCCGCTACGCTTGCCGAACTGGATCGGGATATCGATCCGCTGATTTCGGCTTCCGATCCGGCGCAGCCGCACCTGAATCAAGCCGTCGCCGCATTCTTTGGCAAGCATGTCCGTCATCTGACCGGTCTGGCAGGCAAGTCCGATGCCTTCGCCGAAAAGGTCATGTGCCATCCTTTGTATCTGGCGCTTTGCGATCGCTTCCTGCTGCCCAACTGCGCGGACTACCAGCTCAACCTCGGGCATATGATGGACCGCGGCCCCGGTGCTCACGCCCAGATGATCCATCGCGACGAGGACTTGTGGATCCACTTCCGCCAGCCGCGGCCGATCCTGCAACTGGCTACGGTTGTCGCCCTGGTGGATTTCACCAGAGAAAACGGCGCAACGCTTGTCGTCCCCGGCAGCCATCGATGGCCGCGCGAACGCCAGCCCGAGGAATCGGAAATTGCCTTTGCCGAAATGCCTGCAGGGTCCGCCGTGATTTACCAGGGGGCGACCCTGCATGCTGGAGGAGCAAACGCAACCGCGGACCAATGGCGGCGCGGCTTCCACATGAGCTACGCCCTTGGCTGGCTTAGGACCGAGGAGAACAACGTACTGTCCGTGCCGCCTGCGCAGGCGCGGCGGCTTTCGCAACGGGCCCAACGCCTGCTCGGATACGGCGTGCACGATGCCATCGAAGACAACGGCGGCTATCTGGGGATGGTTGATTTGCGCATTCCGCTTGAGCTGCTGAGCGAAGGGAAGCTCTGACGATGCATTCTCGAAGCGGAAAGGGAAGCCCTTTCCGCTTCCCTTTGAGCTTTGTGAAATCCGCCCGCACGGGCGGGACGCTTACGCGTCAAAGGCAACGACCGCAGAGATCTCTACCAATATATCGGGGCTTGCCAATGCCTGTACCCCGACCATCGTGAACGCATGGGCAGGGAAGGGCTCCCCATCCACGGCGACCGAAAGCGCCGCGACGAACTGCTCCGCGACCGCTGGCCTCAGATCGCGCAGATAGACGGTACTGCTGACAATATCGTGTATCGACGCGCCGGCAGCCTGTACCGCGGTCTGAAGGTTCTTTAGCGCCTCGATCGACTGGAGGCGGTAGTCGTCGCCGCCCACTACCTCGAAGCGCGCATTGCACGCGGTCTGGCCGGCGATGAACGCGAGCCTGTTGCCGGTGCTCACGACGACCTGGCTGAGTGGGGGGAAGCTGAGTAGTTCGGGAGGGTTCAGGTGCTGCTTTGTCATGGGTAGTTTCCTTTCAGGCGAGGTGCATGCGGTCGATGACCCGGGCGACCGGAATCATGAAGTGTCGGGTCTTGAACTCGAAGAGTCTCTGGAAACGGACCGGCTCAGGCTTCTCCAATGGCAGCATGCAGTCGTCGGGACGCTCGCTTGCCAGCGCATGGGCGAGGCTCAGGCCCAACTGAGGGCCCATGACGTTGCCCCATGTGCCGAGGTTCATCAGCGCAAGCACGCCGTCGTCAACCTGATACAGCTTCGGATAGTCCTCGTGGTAGACGGAAGACGAGTTTGCCGTGATGCCGGTCCAGTACGCCCCCAGTTCGATGTAGAACTCGCGTGTACGGGGATAGATCCTATGGAGGTGGCGCAGGAAGTAGGCGAAGTAGGTTTTCGCCTCGTGGGCGCGTCCCGGATGGGGAATGGTTGCGGTGACGAGGCGATTGCGTCCATCAATCACCATCGGGTAGAGCCCGGTCGGATAGTGCGTCATGGCGAGACGGGAAGGGTTGATGATGTCGAGCAGTGCCGGCGACAAGGGCTTGCTTGCCATGCCGCATGCGACCAGCGGATATTGCGTGTGCGCCAGTTCCGGGAAAAACGGGTTGCCGGCGTGCCCATTGGTGCAAATGACGATACGCTGCGTAAGTACGCTGCCGCGCGCAGTACGGACCCGCCATCGCTGCCCTTCGCGATGGCACCCGATGACCAGGGAGTCTCCGAACACCCGCGCACCATGCCGCACGGCTGCCGTGATCATTCCATTGGTGAAGAGGTACGGATTGACGCGACCGCCTTCGCGCCAGTGGATGCCGTAGCCGTACTTCCCTGTACCGAGCAGTTCCTGAAGGGGCGCTCCCGTGATGACATCGACGTCGTAGCCATGTGATTTCCACAGCGCGGCCTTTCGCGCGAGGGCCGCATGGGGCCGATAGGCAGCTTCAACCATTCCGGACCTGACAGCATCGCCGTCGATGCCGTGCCTGGCGCACAGGTCGAATACGATATTGCGATGTTCCATGAAGAATTCGGCGAAGCGCGCGCCGCAATCGCCCCAACCGCGCAGGGGTTCCAGGTTGTCGAGGAAAGCCTGCACATGCCCCGCGTTGCGTCCGGATGCACCGTTGCCCGGTTGCCGGGCTTCGAGCGTCACGACGTTCACCCCGCGCTCGGCCAGGTGCAGCGACAGTGAGGCGCCCGCCAATCCCGCACCGATGACGACAATGTCGGTATCGATGTCGTCGGCGAGTGCCCTGTGCGTCGGCAGGCGCTGCTCTGGCCGCCATCCGCTGTGTTCGATGGCGATCGCACCCGTCTCATAGTCGGCATACCTGGCCGATGGGATAAAGGGCATCATCGGGCAGTCTCCCGGACAAGGTCGGCTTGTTGCAGGAGAGAGATAGGCAGCAGCGCGGCGACAAGCAGAGCGGCACAGATAGCGAGGGCGATGGTGTACGTATGGGTGGCATCCACCAGATAGCCGAGCACTTCCGGACTGAATGCGGATCCCACGCCGGATATCAGGTTGCCAATGCCCAGCAGGCTGCCGAAGTTGCGCTGCCCCATGGCTTCCGCGAGCAGTAGCGGCGAGAGCTGGTTTGCAAGATTGAAAGTGCTGCCCCAGATGAGGGAGAACAGCGCAATCGCAATCATGCCCATGCCGTGGTGGCCCACGGCCAGCAGACAGAGGATGCCGATCGCGCCCAATGCCGTGCCTGCGAGCAGGACAGCCTTCGCGCCCCATCGTGTACTGAGCGCACCAAACAGGATGTTGCCAACGAGGGTCGCCGCGCCGATTGCCATGTAGATGGCCGCTGCGCGTTCGGCGGAGTAGCCGGCCGATATCAGGTACGGCACCAGGGCGATATATACGCCGAGGCTGCTCAACGTGATCAGCATCAACATGACGATCCACAACCAGTATCGCGGCATGCGCAGCGCTTCGCCGATGTCATGGCCGTGCAGCAGCATCGGGACCGGCTCACCATGCGCCCCGCTCAGGCGCGAATCGGGCAGGCGCGCGATCCAGACCAGTATCGGCACACAGGTAAGGGCAATGATGGCCGCGATCCCCTGCATGGCGTAGCGCCAGCCCAGCGATTGCGTGATGTAAGTGACCGGCAGCGGAAACAGGATGGCGCCCAGCGCGGCGCCCGCAAGCAGGATGCCGAAGGCCACGCTCTGCCGGTTCGGGGCGATCCACTGCGACGCGAGGGTGATAGCCGGCACGTAAGTTGATGCGCCCACGCCGATCCCTGCCACGCCCAGCATGACGGTCAGCTGCGAAACATCGCCGGCATAGGCCGCAGCCAGGTAGCCAAGCACTGTCAGGGCTGCGCCGCCGGTCATTACGGGCCGTGGCGACATGCGGTCAAGCAGCCATCCGGCTGCCGGCATGGCGAGCGTCATGGTGAGCAGGAACACCGTTGCCATGCGTGCCGCCTCTTCGTTTGTGCACTGGAACGCCTGCTGGATTGGCGGTGTGAACACACTCAACACGTTGAGCGTGGTACCGAAGATGATGCATAACACCACGGCCAGGCCGATAACGATGCCCCAGCCGTAGCGTGAATCGGGTTGGATGGTTGTCTTCATAGGGTCGAGTCCTGCTCCGGGCCGGCCGTGGCCGGCCCGGGCCGATACGATGGTGGGATTGGTGCTTCGCCGACAACGCGTGGCGATGCGCACAAGGAGGGAGCCTTACTTGCCGGCGCCGCGGATCGCGTCCGGCGAGTAGTACGCCTCTGTACTCTTGGCATTCGGCGTCAGCACCGGCGCAGGTGCCTCGTTGGTCAGGCGATCGGCGTAATAGGCACCGGAAACGAGGTCGTGATAGAACGTCGACGTCGAATAGAAGTCCTTGGCATCGAACGCGTAGATCGTCGGGGCGAAGTTGGTTCGCCACAGTGTGCCGCGCGCATCGTAGTTGTCGGCAGCCACTGCGCTCCAGGTGTCCTCATCAATGTAGAGAACCCGCTTTGCATACTGGTGGCGGAAGTTCTCCTTCAGAGTTGCCTGCAGGACCCAGACACGATGCAGTTCGAAGCGCAGGAACTCCATGTTCTCGTGACCCTTGGTCAGCAGCGAGGCGTAATTGAGCTTCGGGTCGAGCAACTTGTAGTTGTTATAGGGAACATAGACTTCGCGCTTGCCGACAATCTTCCAGTCGTAACGCTGACCGGAGCCGTTGAATAGCCGGTCGTCATCGACAGTGCGGAATCCGCCGGGCCCCTGCGGCTGGTCATAGCCAAACTCCGGCGCCTGGCGCACGCGTCGCGTGCCGGGGTTGTACACCCAGGTGCGTCGCGTATCCGCGCCTTCCTGATCCCACATCTCATAGCCTGTGATGATGGTGCCGCGGTCGGAAAGCGGCAGCATGGTCGTTGAACGATAGAAACTCTTGCTGTTCAGCGGGTTCTTCGGATCGAATACTTCGGCGCCGATCGGGGCATAGACGGTGTACTGGGTCTTGCCCCAGACGACGTTGCCATTCGGATAGACGACGGCCTGGTCGTAGACAGCGTCTTCCGCGATGAGGTCGGACGCCATGCGCAGGTTCCACATCAGCTCGACCCCCGATTTTGGAATCGGAAACGGCGCCAGTGGCGGAAAATCCCGGAGTCCATTCTGATCGCTGGTCATGCTCGTCCGCGCAGCCCACGTGCGGATCGCGTTGTACTTGCTTTCTGGGAGGGCAAAGTCCCGGTGACTCGGATACACGTACATCTTGAACGTATCCGGGTAGCGCTTGAACATTGCCTTCTGGCCGTCGGTCAATCTCGACTCATGCTGATGCATGTTCTGGGGCGTGATCACGACCAGCGGCTTTTCATTGGCGTACGGGTCCGGATAGCGATCGCCGGAATTGAAGTGGGTGCCAGGCGGCGTACCCACAATCCTGGCGGTCCAGGCCGGGATGCTCCCGTCTGCGTTGGCCGCGCGCTCGGCCCCCATGGGTGTCAGCGGACCATCAAGCCGCTTGATCTCATCGGGCGTAAGCTTGGCGAATGCCGCGACGGCGAAGGTTGCGCCGGCCATCCAGGCCAGGGCTCGCAGGGTGGGAAGAGCAATGCGTTTCATGTTCGGATTCCTCGGGATGTGAGTGACTCGAATGGTTTGCTGCGGGCCTCAGAACGAGTACGTCGCGGTTCCGACGACATAGTCGCGATCGGAGAGTGGCCGGGTGACGGGATTTACCCCGCCCATGTACCTGGCATACACAAGCCCGAGTTTCAGGTTGTTCATATAGGTGAACGTCAGCCCGATCGACGCTTGCGTGTCGTGGATCCCGCTCAATGCGCCGAGCGAGCCGGCCAGGGAGGTATTACCGGCGAACTGATGCGCGAAGGTCATCGGCACGTCGAGATCCCAGCCGTCGAACACATTCTTGTAGCTCAGCGTCCAGGCAATTTCGAAGGCGGCCGCGTCGCGCGTGTTGGTCAGTTCCGTCGAACCCTGCAGCGCCGTTATGCCGAGGACACGGACATAGGACACCTCAGCCGCGATCGATTGTGACCGTGCGAGAAACGTCGGGCCGATCATATGAATGGCGGATAGGTTGGTCTGCCAGACATTGCCGCGGGTGGCACCCGGCCCGTCCGGGGTGTTGACCAGCACGGCCGCGCCGGATCGGTATGAAGTCTCGCCCGCGACATTGACGCCGCCGAGTTCCGTCGAGAAGCTTGCCCCGGCCAACTGGATGTTCCCGAAGTATTCCTGCTGGTACTGCAGGGTCGGGAAGAAGCTCGCAACGACATTGGGATTCGTGTCGTTGTAGTGCAGGTAATAGAGCCCGAATTCCGTGCCCTTGTCCGCGCGCCAGCGTGTACCCACGCCCCACTGGTTGTGGCTCTTGGGCTTGATGTCGGGGCCGCGGGGAATCCGCAGACCGTCCGGGCCGATGATGAACTGCGCACCGGGGCCGACCACGTCGGAGAAGCTGAAATAGCCGCCCGGGGGCACCAGTTCATTGGGGCGGAACTGGAACTGGTAGTAACCGAGCACGCTGAAGCTCGGCGCAAGTTGCCATTGCAACGACAGTTGGGGAGTGGGCAGCAGGATGTCCTTGACCTCCGCACCGGCGACGTAGCCCTTTGTTGCATCCACCGGCCCCTGGGCCGCGGCGATATTGGCGAAGAACAGGCTTTCGCCCCAGGCGACGACTTGGCTTCCGAGCTTGACGTTCAGATCGGTGTCGCCGAGTTTGACGGTATCGTAGGCATACGCCGAGAGCAGCTTCACACGCTCGCCGAGATAGTGCCGCGCGTCCGATGTGAACCGGTTGGACGGCCCGTCATGGTTGACCGTTTCTGGTGCGTCGTTGGCATTCGGTCGGTGATAGGCCTGGTCGTAGAACGCACTGAAGCGCAGGAAGAACCCGAGGTTCTGGTGCTTGAGATCGGCCTCGGCAAGCAGGCTGACCTGGTTCTCGATCAGTCCGCCCTTCCTGAAATTGCGGTCGCCGTCATCGCCGTTGATGTTCTCGGGCGCAAGCAATACGCCGCTCGGTGACCGCGTACGGATCCCCACGCCATAGCCCAGCGTCATGTGATAGTCGAGCGTTGTGTCCGCCCCGAGGTCGATGGTGTCCCCGGCCCATGCCGGCATGACCACCGCCGTTGTTGCCAATGCCACTAACGTCCTTCGCCACCGCGCGGGTGGCCTGCCCAACCCAAGCCGCTGCATGCGCATTGCCTCTCCTCTTGAGAATGCCTACCTGAAAGTTGCCGGCGAAGTGTAGGTAGCAGCGGGTGTGCGGCGCATAGTCTGGACGTAGTACTGGGATTCCCTAATGCATCACGTGTAGTATTTGTGGGAGCATCGGTGCCGTACTGACAAAGGCACCCATGAAAACAACAATCCCCGGCGTTTCGTTCTCGGCGGTGGTGCTATGCGCGGCGCTGCTCTCGTTCTCGCCGCGTCCGTTGCCCGCGTTCGCGGCAACCGCCATTCACGCCAACCAGGTACAGATCAACGGCATCGCCCGGGCCGGAAGCCGGCTGGTTGCCGTGGGAGAACGTGGCGTTATCCTCGTCAGCGACGACAACGGCGCCGCATGGCGGCAGGCGCAGGTTTCGGCCGCTGAAGGCGTAGTGCTGACCCAGGTGTATTTCATCTCGCCGCGCATCGGCATTGCGGTGGGTCACCAGGGTCTGATCGTCCGTAGCGAGGACGGTGGCGAGCACTGGCGTGAAGTGCGAATCGACGCGGAGCGCTCCGACCCATTGCTGTCGGTATGGGGCGACTACCCAGGGCAGGTGTTTGCGGTGGGCAGCTTCGGCCAGTTGCTGGTCTCGCGCAACGCCGGGCTGAGTTGGCAGGCGTTGGAGACGCCAGCGGGCGACCAACATCTCAACGCGATCGTTGGCGACGCGGAAGGCCACCTGGTCATTGCCGGCGAGTCAGGCTTGCTGTTGCGCTCGCTCGACCACGGCACCACCTGGAAAAAGCTCTCCGTGCCATATGAAGGATCGCTGTTCGGCGCGCTGATCCTGGCCAATGGAGACTGGATCGCCTATGGCATGCGCGGTCACGTGCTACGCAGCACGGACCGCGGAGAAACCTGGGCCAATGCCGAGGGAAGCCTTGGCGCCTCGTATTTCGGCGGCACGCAGCGCGACGACGGCGAACTCGTGCTGGTCGGGCAGGGCGGGGCCGCCGTCACCTCACGGGACAACGGAAAGACGTTCGCCGTGAGCAGCGCAGGCGGTGCGCAAAGCCTCGCTGCGGTGTCGGACCTGGGGCGGGGAATCCTGGCTCTCGGCGGCGATCTCGGCGTGGCAATCGTGTCCGGGTCAACGCCGGCATTGAATACCCCGTCCCCGTTGCCGAACGCATCTAGCCCGCGCGCCAACCAAGACAAGCCTTCCTGATAAAGCGCGCCCTGGCACGGGTCACGTGCCGGGTGCATGCACAGCGCTGTCCGCTGCCCGTCGTACTTCTCTGAGATGCTCATGAACTCGCCACGCCCCCGGCGGCTGCCCGCCAACTCTCTTCCCTACCGTCTGGTGGACCGCTGCGCCGATACGCTGATCCGCTATCGGCGCATCCTGCTGATCCTGTGTATTGCGGCGACCGTAGCGCTCGGCATCTCGGCAACGCGGCTGTGCCTCGATCCAGGGTTCGAGAAGATGATCCCGATGCAGCACCCGTACATGCAGGTCTTCAACCGCTACGCGAATGCATTTCCGGGGGCGAATACCGTACTCGTCAGCTTGCGCTGGAAGGGCCAGGGCGACATCTACAACCAGGCGTTCATGGATGCGCTACGACATGCGACCGACGACGTCTTTTTCATTCCCGGCATCAATCGCGCACGCGTCTTCTCGCTGTTCACGCCAAACGTTCACTACACGGAGGTGACGGAGGCCGGCTTCCGTGGCGAGTCGGTGGTGCCAGGGCAGTTCTCCAGTGCCAATCCCGAAGACCTTGCCAGAGTCCGGCATAACGTGGCACGCTCGGGCCAGATCGGCAGCCTGGTGGGCAATGACCTGAGATCGGCGCTCGTGCGCGCGGAGTTCCGCGACACCGACCCCGACGGCGGCCGGCGCCTGGACTATGCAGCCGTCGCCCAAAAACTCGAGGCTGTCCGTGCTCGCTACACGAACCAGGATATCGAAGTCGACATCATTGGCTTCGCCAAGCTCGTCGGAGACGTCGAGGCGCGCATCAGCGGCGTGGTCGCCTTCTTCGCGCTGGCCTTCCTGATTACCGCGGTCCTGCTGCTGCTCTACACACGCTCAATGCGGACGACCGTGCTGGCGCTGTCGGTGGCCCTGTTGCCGGTTGTGTGGCTGCTGGGCGCTCTGCCAATGCTGGGGCTGGGCATCGATCCGATGTCGATCCTGGTGCCGTTCCTGATCTTTTCGATCGGCGTATCACATGCGGTGCAGATGGCCAATGCGTGGAAGCAGGCCCTGGTTGCGGGCCTGCCATCGGTGGACGCTGCCCGCGACGCGTTCCGCAAGCTGTTCCTGCCCGGTACGGTGGCATTGCTGACCAACGCGCTGGGCTTCATGGTCATCATGCGAATCCAGATCGACATCGTGCGCGAACTCGGTGTCACCGCTTGCCTGGGGGTGCTGCTGATGATCATGACGAACAAGGTCTTTCTGCCCATCCTCTTGTCGTACACACGGATCGAAGCGAGCGCACTTGCGCATGCCCGTCGCCGCGAGGCAGCTGGCGGGGACCGGCTCTGGGCCGGCTTTGCAGTGTTCGCGAGACCAATGCCTGCTGCGGCGGTACTGTCGTCGGCCCTTGTGCTGCTTGCCTGCGGAACGCTGGAATCGCGCAAGCTAGAGATTGGCGACATCGGCGCTGGCGCACCGGAGTTGCGCAGTACGTCGCGCTACAACCTCGACAATGCAGCGATCACCAGCCAGTACGACATCGGGGTGGACGTGCTGTCGGTCATCGTCGAAGTGACCGGTGTCGAAAGTGCGTGCCTGGACTATGCGGCAATGAGCGCCATCGAGCGTTTTGAAATGTCCATGCGGGGTGTGGCGGGCGTGCAGTCGGTCGTCAGCGTGCCGACCGCGGCAAAGGTATCGATTGCGGCCTTCAATGAGGGCAATCCGCGCTGGGCCGCATTGCCGCGCAGCGGCGACGGCCTGACACAGGGTGCCAGCGCCTACGATCCCGACAATGGGATGAACACCGAGAACTGCAAGGCCTCGCAGGTATTGATCTATTCGCGCAATCATGAAGGCAAGACCATCGCGCACATCATCTCGGAAGCGAAGCGGCTGGCCGAGCAGAACACCAACTCGAACGTTGCGTTTCAGCTCGGCGGTGGCAACGTCGGCGTGATGGCCGCGACCAATGAAGCTGTCGGCGAGGCCGAGGTGGCCATGCTGCTGTCGATCTTCGGTGCGATCGCCTTGCTGTGCCTGCTTACCTTCAGGTCGTGGCGCGCGGTGCTGTGCATCGTCGTGCCGCTCACCATTGTGTCGATCCTCTGCAATGCCGTGATGGCGCGGCTTGGCATCGGATTGAAAGTGGCTACATTGCCGGTGATCACGCTTGGTGTCGGTGTCGGCGTTGATTACGGCATCTACCTCTACGAGCGCATGCAGCACGAGCTTCATGCTGGTGCCTCTCTTCCCGACGCCTTCCTGGATGCCATGCGGCAACGCGGCACGGCGGCACTGTTTACCGCAGTCACGATGTTCATCGGCGTTGGGACTTGGGCATTCTCGGCCCTCAAGTTCCAGGTCGATATGGGTGTGCTGCTGGCCTTCATGTTCCTGGTCAACTTGTTTGGTGCCGTCTTCTTGCTGCCCGCGCTTGCGGCGTGGCTTGGAGTTGAGCGGGCCGAGCGCCCGTCAACGGGGCCGATGCGCGACCCACAAGAGAATTCTCCCGGAGTCAGGCAATCGATTGCCATGACCATCCCTGAGTGGGAGCGCGAGAATTGATTCTCTCGCGGCGTAGCCGTCGGCGATCTTCGCCCATGCGGTAGATCCATCTCCTCTTATCGCATGGATTTTAGCCCATCTTTATGACGGGCTTTTTTTCGTCGCCGACTTGCGGTGGAGGGGCGGGCGATGATTCGGTGTTGCCCTTGCCCGACTCCTTAGTCCGTTCGGATTACGTTGGCTGGCTGC
Source organism: Cupriavidus sp. 21MJTG02-4 (assembly GCF_057798975.1). Classification (NCBI taxonomy): domain Bacteria; kingdom Pseudomonadati; phylum Pseudomonadota; class Betaproteobacteria; order Burkholderiales; family Burkholderiaceae; genus Cupriavidus; species Cupriavidus sp. 21MJTG02-4. The sequence continues at coordinate 25,497 of NZ_JBYOJP010000017.1, forward strand.
AGAAAATTTTGGTCTCGTCGATCGCCCCGAATGAATGAACTTGCCTCCTATAATCGGCGGCCGCCTTGCGGCAGCGCATAAAGGCCCGAGCCTGCCACGGCTGGGGCGAGAAGAAGGGAGACAAGAGGAGATGCTGATGGAAGTGACCCAGAGTCCGGCGTCTGCCGGAGCGTTCGCACAGCTGGCACTGTCGCCTTCGGAATTCAGTACGCTGATCGGAAAAATCTACCAGGGTCCGATGGAGCAGGTGCCGTGGGGAAGTGCGCTCGAGGCGCTACGCAAGCAGCTACGTGCGAGCTTTGTCACGCTGATTCTGCGCTCGCCGGCCGCAGGCCGTGCGGGGCTGATGGTGAATGCGTCGGAGCACGACACTACGCAGCCCGGCGAGGCTTCCTACAACAGCTATTACTACTCGCTCGACCCATTCGTCGGCCTGCCATCCGATCGCGTGATCACCATCGATGAGCACCTGGGGCAAGCTGCGTGGTGTGGCAGCGAACTGTACCAGCAATTTCTGTGTCCTCTCGGCGTGCGCTTCGTGCTCGGCGCGGACTTGCACACAGACGACGGGGTGGAGTGTCGTTTCCGTGTTTCACGCAATATCGATGTTCCGGACTTTACCCAACCAGAAAAAGCGCTCTGCACGGCATTGCTACCGCACTTGAAACGCGCCGTGGACCTGCATTCCCGGATGGATATGGTCGAGTCCGAGCGCAATGTCTGTGCCGCAGCCATCGATCGAATGCTGGTCGGAATGGTCATGGTGGATGAGTCGGGCACGATTATCAAGACCAACGCCGCGGCGGATGAGATTCTGGCCGCCCGGGATGGCGTCCGCGTTGCCACGGGCGAGTTGGATGTCGATTACGAGCAAGAGAAGCGAAGGTTTCGCCGCCTGCTGCGCCAGGCCCTGACGGCGCATCTGGGCACTGCTACCGCGGTGACAGAAGCGATGTCGGTCACGCGCCCATCTGGCAAGGCCAAGCTTGGCGTACTGATCCGCACCATACCGCTGAGCGATTGGTCGGAAGACAACCGGCACCGCCCTGCCTGTGTGATCTTTATCCGCGATCCCGAGCGAAAGTCGCAGGCTTCGCGTGACATGGTCCGGCAGTTGTTTGACTTCACCCCGGCCGAAACAGAGCTTGCTTTGCAGCTAGCCAATGGCCTTACGCTGGATGAGTCGGCAGAAGAACTCGGAATCAGCAAAAACACGGCACGTGCGCACTTGCGCTCGATCTTCGCCAAGACAGGGGTGACGCGGCAAGCAAAGCTGGTGCGGATGCTGCTCGGCAGTGTGGTTCCACTCAGCTGAACTCGCCTTCCCGTCAGAGCACGCACTGTTGGGGCAGGAATCATGCGAGTAGGGGAATTTTTTAGTCCCATCAGACGATGGAACCTGACGATGGTAATGCAACCATCAATTCCGATTGCACGAACCACCAACAAGGAGACAGTTGTGCATCGGGACATCAATTCAACGGTACTGCCCTCTGAACAGATCTGCAGTGCCCAAGACAAGTACAGGGCGTTTCAACGGCACTTTCGACATTCCCGTGCGGAACTGCCAACACACGGGACGCATTCATGAGACAGAGCATAGGACAACCACAGGCCACGGAGTTCGACGTAGTGGTAGTCGGTTCCGGCGCTGGTGCCATGCTCGCCGCGTGCCGCGCGGCGGACGAAGGGCTGACGGTGGTGGTGCTCGAAAAGAGCAGCCAGTACGGCGGTACCTCCGCCATCTCCGGCGGCGGAATCTGGATTCCGCTGAACCACCATATCGCGCCGGCCGGCGGCCACGACAGCTACGATGCAGCGCTTACCTACCTCATGGCCTGCACCGGCAGTGATGGCGATCCGGCGCGATTGCGCGCCTATCTCGAGCACGCTCCGCGCATGCTGCGCTATCTTGAGGAGGAGGTGGGCGTGCGCTATTGCACGATGCCGCGCTACGCAGACTACTTCCCAAAGCTGCCGGGGGCAATGTCAGGCTATCGCGCACTTGACCCGCTGCCTTTCGACGGCGCACTTCTCGGAGATGAATTCGCGCGATTGCGGGCGCCATCTCCCGCAACGCTGGTCGCCGGACGGCTGTCCATTACGTCGGGCGAAGCCCATACGTTGCTGAGCAAATCGAGCGGATGGATGGGACTGGCGTTGCGCCAGTTCGCCCGTTACTGGCTGGATCTCGGCTGGCGCCGCAAGACCCGGCGCGACCGCCGTCTTACCCTTGGCAATGCGCTGGCGGGCGGGTTGCGGCGCGCCATGATGAATCGCGCGATCCCGCTTTGGCTCGATACGCCGCTGAAAGACCTGCTGGTCGAAGACGGCGGCGTGGTGGGGGTGCGTGCGACGCGCAACGGGCAGCACGTGAATCTCCGCGCGCGGGTCGGCGTGATCCTGGCTGCCGGAGGTTTTGAGCGTAGCCAGGCCATGCGCGACCGGTACCTGCCCAAGCCGACAGAGACGGCCTGGAGTGCCACGCCTCCCAACAATACCGGCGACGCAATCCGAGCTGGCCAGGCGGCGGGTGCCGAGGTTGCTTTGATGTCTCATGTCTGGGGGGCGCCCACGGTACACGTGCGTGGCGAGGAGAAGCAGCAGCCGTTGTTCGTTGAGCGCGCCATGCCAGGCTGCCTGGTGGTGAACGGCCAGGGGCGGCGATTCGTCAATGAGACCGCACCCTACTCGGAGTTCGTCGCGGCCATGTATCGGGACCATGCACAAACTGGTTGCACCGTACCGGCATGGATGATCTTCGATGCCACGTTCCGTCGCAAGTACCCCTGCGGACCGATCATGCCGGCGTCGGTCATGCCGGATCGCAACATCCCCCCCGGCCTTTCCGACATCCTGTTGCGGGCCGATTCGCTTGACGGGCTGGCCGCGCAGGCTGGCATCGATGCCGCGGGCCTTGCCGACAGCGTGGCGCGCATGAACCGCTATGCGGCGACCGGCCTCGATGAGGAGTTTGGCAAGGGCGACAACCCCTTCGATACCTACTATGCCGACCCGCAAGTGAAGCCCAACCCCTGCCTCGCGCCCGTGGCCAAAGCGCCGTTCTATGCGGTGCGCATTGATGCCGGCGATATCGGCACCAAGGGTGGCCTTGTCACGGATGCAAGCGCCCGCGTGCTGCGCGAAGACGGCTCACCGATTCCCGGGCTGTTCGCCATTGGCAATACCAGTGCATCGGTGATGGGCACAAGCTACCCCGGTGCGGGCGCCACCATCGGCCCCGCCATGACCTTCGGCCTGGTCGCGGCGGACACGCTGGCCGGGATGTCCCGCTGCCCTGAGGCCCGTGCCGCCAACGCTGCCACTCGGGAATTTGCCCAGGAGACCCAATGAGCGACAGGCAATCCTTCACGCAAATTCCGGCACTGGTTACCGACGCGATCTGCGGTTCGCTGGCTATCGTTGCCGGACTTCGTGGCCCGCGCCCACGCCACGCCGACACCGATGCGTGCCAGGTGCGTGGCATCACGCTGCATCAATATGCGGGTAGAAAATCATGACACCATTGAATGAAGCCACTATGCCAATTGCCGAACCGCTGCGGCTCGACAACCCTGATGCCTTTGCCTGGCAGGCAAGCTGCGATGCGGTAATCGTCGGCTTCGGAGCGGCTGGCGCCTGTGCGGCGCTTGAAGCGTCGGCTGGCGGGCGCAAGGCGATCGTCGCGGAGCGCTTCGAAGGCGGCGGGGCCACCATCAAGAGCGGCGGCGTTGTCTATGCCGGCGGCGGCACGACTTACCAAGCCGCGGCAGGGTATCACGACACGCCCCAGGCGATGGCGGACTATCTGCGCCAGGAAGTCGGCGACGTCGTCAGCGAGACGACTCTTCAGTCGTTCTGTGCGCGCAGCCGAGAAATGCTCGGCTGGCTGGAGGGTCACGGCGCTGAGTTTTCGGCGGCCATGCCGCCGCGCAAGACTTCGTACCCGGCTCAGCCTTATTACCTCTACTACTCGGGCAACGAGGCCGTGCCTGCCTACGCGCGCCTAGCGCAGCCGGCACCCCGCGGGCATCGCACCAAGGGGCGCGGCATGTCCGGACGCGCGCTTTACAGCACGTTGCAACGCGCGGTGCAGGGCAGCGCGAATGTCTCTGTGCTGCGTCACACGGCGGCGCGCAGGCTGATTACCGATGCCAGTGGCGCAGTGATCGGTGTCGAGTTGTGGCAAGTGCCACCGGGCAAGCTGCAGCGCAGGCATGCCCGCCTGGCACGCTGGGCGGAGCAGATACACAATATGGCGCCCGCGATAGCCGATGCGCTGCGCGCGCGGCTGCTGCGGCTGGAACTGCGTCATGCACGGCCGTACGCAGTAAGGGCCGACGCGGTGGTGCTGGCCAGCGGGGGCTTCATCTTCAACCGGCAGATGGTCTCGCATCATGCGAGGAAATACAGTCTGAACTGGCGCCTTGGCGCCACCGGTTGCGATGGCAGCGGCATCCAGCTTGGGCTGTCCGCGGGCGGCGAGGCACGGCACCTGGAGCGCGTATCGGCATGGCGCTTCATCAATCCGCCGTTCGACTGGGCGCGCGGTTGCGTGGTTGATGCACGCGGCGCGCGAATCGGCAACGAAGAGGTCTACGGTGCCACGCTCGGACACGCCATGTGCGAGCACCACGAGGGTCGGGCGTGGTTGATCCTGAACCGCAAGCTGGCACGCGCGGCGTTGCGAGAATGCTTGAGCGGGAAACTCTGGACATTTCAGGCCGTGCCCGCCGCGCTGCTGATGCTGGCCGGCGGCCATCGCGCTTCTTCGGTGGATACGCTCGCGGATCGCCTTCGGATGCCACGGGCCGCGCTGCAAGCAACGCTCGCGGCCTATAGCGCCGCGGCGCGTGGCGAACGGCCCGACCCGGCAGGCAAGTCCTCCGGGATGTGCGCGCCACTCGATGAGGGCCCCTGGCTAGCTATCGACATCTCTGCGCACAGTCGCTTTTTCCCGTGCTCCTCGATCACGCTGGGCGGGCTGCGGGTCAACGAACAGAGCGGGCAGGTGCTGTCGGAAACGGGGGCGCCGGTCACTGGCCTGTATGCAGTCGGTCGCACCGCGGTAGGGCTGGCGTCAAACCATTACGTGAGCGGCCTGTCGCTGGCCGACTGTATCTGGTCCGGGCGCAACGCAGGCCGGCACATCGCAGGTTGTCCGCGTTCGCAACCATCAGAGGCAGTTTCCGTATAAGCCAACGAACTGGATAAAAAGGGTTGTCATTCCTGCCGACGCTCTTCGTAGCGTCGGTAACAAAGATGCATGGCTGCCGGTGCGCAAGGACGCGCCTGTCGTGCTGTTCGCCGTCAATGAGGCGACCTGGCCGGCCTTGGCGGGCGAGCGGGGGATGCGGCCTTTATCGAGCCGCACAACCCGTTCAGCGAAACCGCTGGCAACAAGTGAGGAAGATCGCCCGGGGTTCTGCGCCATGCCGCTTACTACGGTCATGGCGCATCGTTACAGGACAGGGCGCTCCGATTCAGCGCTGCGAGGGAATGTTGCCGCCGTCGACGATAAGTTCGGTGCCGGTAACGTAGCTGGCCTCGTTCGACAGGAGAAAACGGACCGCACGCCCGATTTCGGCTGGGGTGCCCAGGCGCCCCAGCTGGATGCGACGCTCGAAGGTACCGGCGGGCAGGGCGTCAATGGCAGGCTGGAGCATCGGCGTGTGGATCTGGCCGGGAGACACCGCATTGATGCGGATGCCGTCGCTGCCAAGACTGTCGGCAAGCGAGCGCACCAGCGAGAGCAGGCCACCCTTGGAGGCTGAGTAAGCCGGAATCAGCGCATTGCCCAGCGTGGCATTGATCGAGGCGATGCCGACCACGGCTGCGCCGGCTTGCGCGCGCAGGTCAGGTAGCATGGCTTGCACCAACAGCGCCATGGCACGCAGGTTGACATCCAGAACCGCATCCCAACGGGCCTGTGTCAGGCCATCGATCCCGCTCTGATCCACCACGCCGGCAGCATGCACCATGCCGCCCAGCGGCGGCAGGGCCGCACGAGTGCGTGCGAGCGCGTCATCGATGCCGGCGGGGTCGCGCAGGTCGATGCCGATCCCGCAGGTTGGTACGTCGTAGCGCTCGGCAAGCGCGGCGGCGACCGCGCGCGCCTTGTCCTCCTGGATATCCCAGACGGCGACTGGCCGGCCGATGGCGGCCAGAGCCGCCGCGCAAGCCTCGCCGATGCCGGAGGCGCCACCGGTTATCACGACTGCGCTGGCCGGAGTGTTGAGGGCCACGCGCAAGTCGTCGGCGGCAGGTTGTTGGATGGTCACTTGGTATGTCTCCCGGATGTCATGGTTGGTCGTACAGCCGCGGTAGACGCGGCTGATCTCTGCATTGTTTCCGGTCACGCCGGACACAACATAGTCCAAACTGACTAAAACAACCTCGTCAGGGACTGTTTTCCAACCACGGCACCCGCCCGGGCGGGCCAAGCCGTCTGGTCCCATCATCCCGACGTTCAGCCGCCTTACCGGGCGGCCTGGGTGCTCCGGATCACGTCAGCCAAGCGGAATAATGCTGTGCAGGACGGTTTGCACCAGAGCCGCCTGCCGGGTCACGCCTGTCTTGGCAAACACGGCACGCAAGTGTGCGCGTGCAGTATTGCGGCGGATATCGAGTTCCTGCGCGGCTTCGTCCAGCGACAGGCCCTGGGTCAGCAACATCACGAGCGCCGCCTCCGCCCGGGTGAACCGAACATGTTGCGCAGCAGATCGGTCGAGGCGAGAGCCTTTTGCTCCGGGTCGCGGATGAACACCGCCACAGCGGGCTGGCGCGGATGCTGCGACCACGCTTGCGCGGCGATGGGGCGCACCAGTAGCCCCAGCTTGCCACGGCCGCCCTGGCGCGGCACGGACAGTCCGATCGGTATGCCGGGCTGAACTGCGTCGCGCAATGTCGTGGCCTGGCGGACCAAAGCCTGCAGCTTGCGGTTCTCCGGCGGGGAGTCGACCATCAACTGGCCATTGCAGACCATCAGGCCGTCCCTTGCCGCGAGGAGTTCGTCAGCCATGCCGTTGGTGGTGAGGATCTGGCCGGTATCGTCCAGGACCACCGATCCGATGAGCAGCCTGTCCACGGTGCCGGCATAGAGTTGCCGCTCCGACTCGGTCGTGTTGAGGTTTGCGTGGATCCGCACGGCGCGCTGCAGGTGAGGCACGATGCGCTGGCAAAGTGCCTTGTCGGTATCGGAGAAATCCTCACTCCCGTGCGGGCGGCACACCCGCAGGCGACACTCCTCCCCCTGCTCCGCACGGATGTCCACGCCCATAATCCGGAGCACGTCGTAGGGCTTGTTGAAAAAGCGATAGATCTCGCTCTCCAGCCACCTGGCCTCGCCGATCAGTTCGAAAACGGTCACAACCCGCCCGTTGGGCAAGTTGACGAAGGGGTCGATCGCATAGAAATGCTGCGCGTAGGCGCCGGTGCCGACGGTGGTATCGACCGCGCTGGAAGTGATCATCAGGCCGGGCGATGCATCTGAAGGCGGGCGCAACACCAGTGTCACGTAGTTGGCTGCGAGCAGGTGCCGAAGGGCATCGAGCAACGACTGCCATGGGATCTGAAGCAGCGGGCCGTCGTAAACCAGGCCGATCAGATCGCTGATCTCGTCCATGTCGAGCGCGGATTCGCCGGCGCGCCGGGCGTCGATCCAGGTGGGGCGTGTCATCGGTCTTGTCTCAATTCTGACGTGCAATGCTGCTTGGGCGTCGCACTATTTCGGCCCTTGGGTGCCACCGGCCTGCGGTCAGCCGCGAATGATAGCGGCTTGGTCCCGCCGTCCGCATTGGGTGTTTCCCCGGACGTTTGGCCCATACGATGGCTGCATGTGACGAAATGTCGTCCCAACAGACTAGCTTTGGGCCGGACGGCGACATGTCGCGCGCAAATGCGCCGAATCTAGTCCGTGAGGACCATGCCCGCGAACCTCCCCTGTCAAAACAATATACCCGTGTGCAAACAGTCCATCACGGAGCAGACATGGAAGCGCAGCAAACCTCGCAGACAATCCCGCCGGCCAGTCGCTATGCCCGCGGGTGGCATTGCCTCGGGCAAGCCTCGGACTACAAGGACGGCAAGCCCCACCGGCTCAACATCTTCGGCACGCGCCTCGTGGGATTCACCGGAGAGGACGGACGCATCCGTATCCTCGACGCGTGGTGCCCGCACATGGGCGCGGACCTGGCCCTGGGCGAGGTGAAGGGCAATGCCATCGTGTGCCGCTTTCATGGCTGGCACTGGAATGGCGACGGCGCCTGCGAGCACGTGCCGTGCGCCAAGCGCATTCCGCCCAAGGCGCGCACGCGGGCGTGGACGGTCTGCGAGCAGAACCACCTGCTGTTCATCTGGCACGACCCCGAGGGCGCGCCGCCGCCGGCCGAGGTGGCGGTTCCGCGCATCAACGCCTGCTTCTCGAGCGAGTGGACGGGTTGGACGATCCGCAAGATGGTAATCGGCAACAACTGCCGCGAGCTTGTCGACAACCTGGTGGACGTCGCGCATTTCGGGCCGGTGCACGGTTCACCGGCCGTCTATTTCTGCAACACGTTTGACCGTCACATCGGCTATCAGATGTTCCGCGGCGAAGAGAGCGAACTGCTTGGCAGTGGCCTGGTTGCTGACAGCGCGTACTTCGGGCCGGCCTACCACGTGACGCGCATGACCGCGGAGGTCGACGGCAACCCCATTGACACCATTCTGCTCAATTGCCATGTACCGATCGACTCGCATAGCTTCGAGCTGCGCTACGGCGTGATGGTCAAGAAAGTGCCGGGGCAGTCGGAGGAGCAGAACCAGCAGATGGCGCAGGCCTATGTCGAGCAGGCGCAGGCCTCTTTCTTCCAGGACGTTGAGATTTGGCACAACAAGATCCGCGTCGACCGTCCGGTGCTCAGCGACGCCGACGGTCCGGTCTATCAGCTGCGCGAGTGGTACCGCCAGTTCTACACCGATGTTGCCAACCTGCCTGGCGACCTGGACCGCAAGAAGGTCTTCGAGCGGCGCGACGGCACCTGGCGCACGCTGGATGACGTGCCGCAGGAGGCCGTGAGCAAGCTGCACCTGATCTGATCGAGGAGCGGTCATGCGACTGGAAGGAAAGGTGGCGCTGATCACGGGCGCCGGATCCGGCATGGGCCGGGCCATAACCGAGCGCTTTGCGGCCGAGGGCGCCGCGGTGGTCGTCGTCGATCGCGATGCTGGCACCGCGCAGGCGACTCTTGACGGAATCGGCAACAGACAGGGCATGGCGTGCGGCTGCGATGTTGCGGACAGCGCGGCGGTCGTGGCGCTGCACGACGAGGTCTCAAGGCGCTGGGGGCGGCTCGACATTCTTGTCAACAATGCGGGCATCGGGCAAGTGCCGGGAGACGGCTTCGAGCACTATCAGATGCGTGCGGCAGAGCGCGGGCGCCAGCTGGCTGCTGGCGAAACGCCTACGGTATATACCGACATGATTGTCGACCTAACCGATGCGGGCTGGCAGCGCGTGGTGGACGTCAATCTCAATGGCACGTTCTATTGCTCGCGCGAGGCTGTGCGGCTGATGGCGCGCGCCGGGGCCGGCGGTGCCATCGTCAATATCGCCAGTGTCTCTGCGCTTAGCGGCGAAGGCCCTCTCAGCTACTGCGCGTCAAAAGCAGCTGTGCTTGGCCTCACACGGTGCCTGGCGCGCGACCTGGGCCCGCGTGGCATCCGTGTCAACGCGATCTGCCCGGGCCCTACGCGCACGCCGATGATGCAGTCCATCAGCGAGGAATGGGCGCGCAGCCTGGAGAGTGCGATCCCGCTCGGCCGCATGGCCGAGCCAGAAGAGATTGCAGCGGCGGCGCTGTTCCTGGTGAGCGCGGACGGCAGGCAAATGACGGGCCAGACGCTGTCCGTCAGCGGCGGCATGGCCATGATTTGACGGTGCAGGCCTAGGGCAACGCGCTCGGATCGTTGCCCCGCCTGGAGATAAAGATTAAAGGAAGAACAGCATGCAGGTAACGGGACGATTGCAGGACAAGGTTGCGCTGATCAGCGGCGCGGGCACGGGCATCGGCGCCGCCACCGCCGCGCGCTTTGCGGCCGAAGGGGCAAAGGTGATGCTGTGCGGGCGGCGCGAGGCGCCGCTGCGGGCCGTGGCCGAGGAGATCCAGTCGCGTGGTGGCGAGGCCGCGTGGGTGCAGGCCGATGTGACCAGCGAGGCGGACGTAGAGCGGGCCGTGGCACAGACCGTCGCCCGGTTCGGCGGCTTGCATATCATGGTCAACAACGCCGTCAACTATACCTGGGGCGTGCTCGATGAGGTCAGCACCGAAGCCTGGCGGCAGTGCCTGAGCGGCAGCCTGGATGTTGCCTTCTTCGGCACGCGTGCGGCGCTGCGCGTGATGAAGGCGGCAGGCGGCGGCGCCATCGTCAACCTGGGGTCGGTGGTGGGGTTGCTCGGCAGTCCGGGGCTGTCGGCCTATGGTGCTGCCAAGGCGGGCGTGCTGAATTTCAGCCGTGCCGTGGCGCTCGAGGGCGCCGCCCACAATGTACGTGTCAACGTGGTGATTCCCGGTGTCGTCTGGAGCGAGGGCACGCGCGAGGCGCTTGCCAGCGAGGAAATCGCAAGCGGTACCGCACGCTCCGTGCCTTTGGGGCGAGTGGGTGAGCCGCAAGAAGTGGCTGACGCCATCCTGTTCCTGGCCTCGGACGAGGCCTCGTACATCACCGGACAGAGCCTGGTCGTCGACGGTGGCAAGACCTGCCGGCTTGACGTGGGCGCTACTGACTACGTGTCACAAACATCTGCCGAGCGGCGCACCGAGCCGCAGGCAAGCTGAGCGTATCCCCCTGAATGACGATGGAGAGAAAAGTGACAACAGACATGGCGCTGGACCCGGCGCGCACGGAATCGCTGCAGGACCGGCTTGATCGACTGGAGTCGATCGAGGAAATCCGTATGTTGCCGGCCAAGTATTCGCTAGCGCTCGACATGCGAGACCTGGACGCCTGGACCAGCCTATTTCCAGAGGACGTCGCGGTGGGGAAGGACCAGGTCGGCCGCGAGCACCTGCGACGCTGGATCGACGAAACTTTGCGCAATCAGTTCACCGTGACGTCGCACCACATTGGCGGGCACATCATCGAATTCCAGGATGCGGACCACGCGAGCGGCGTGGTGTACTCGAAGAACGAGCATGAGACCGGCCCGGAGTGGGTCATTATGCAGATGCTCTACTGGGACGACTACGAGCGTATTGACGGGCACTGGTATTTCCGTCGTCGCCTGCCATGCTATCTCTACGCAAGCGACCTGAACAAGCCGCCCATCGGCGACAGGAAGATGCGCTGGCCGGGCCGTGAGCCATACGAAGGTTCCTGGCATGCACTGTGGCCCTCGTGGAAGGCGTTCTGGAATGCCAAGCCAGGTGATTCTCTGCCCGGCGTCTCCGGGCCGGTCCCGCTGGATCAGTTCCTTGCAACGATGCGCCGCGGGTCCTCGCTGCCCAAGGTCCGCACGCGCTGACGCCACACCGAAACCGGAAGAGGAATAGAAGCGATGAGCACCACCTTGTTCGAGCCGCTTCGGCTCGGCGACATTGCACTGGCCAACCGTATCGTCATGGCGCCGATGACGCGCAGTCGCGCCGGTCCGGGAGACCTGCCCACGGAACTTCACCAGGCGTACTACGCGCAGCGCGCGGGTGCCGGACTGATTGTCGCTGAAGGCACCTACCCGAGCCGGCACGGCAAGGGGTATTGCCGCACGCCGGGCATCGAGACCGTCGCGCAGATGGACGCCTGGCGCGAAGTCACTGGCGCTGCCCGAAGCCAGGGGGCGGCGATGGTGCTGCAGCTAATGCATGCGGGGCGCATCGCGAGCCGCCACAACAAGGCGGTGGACGCGCAGACGGTGGCACCCTCTGCTATCCGTGCGCGCGGCACCATCTATGCCGACGGACATGGCATGGTCGAGATGGAGACGCCACGGTCGCTGGCAGGGCATGAAATCGTAGCAGTGATCAACGAGTACCGTCAGGCGGCGGTCAACGCCATGGCTGCCGGCTTTGACGGCGTCGAACTACATTGCAGCAGCGGATACCTGCCGATGCAATTCCTGCTTGCGTGTGCCAACCAGCGCAGCGACGGCTACGGTGGATCGCGCACCGCGCGTCTGCGCTTCGTCGTGGAAACGATCGAGGCCATGGCAGGGGCGATCGGCCCGGGGCGCGTGGGCTTGCGCATCTGCCCCGGCAACCCCTTCAACGACATGCGCGATGACGACCCGGCCGCTACCTACGGCGCGCTGCTAGATGCCGTGGCGCCGCTCGGGCTGGCCTATCTGCATGTGAGCCGCTCTCCCGATGCCGCGCTGGATGCTTTCGCGCTGGCGCGTCGGCATTTTGGTGGCGCGCTCATCGTCAATGATGGTTTCGACGGCGCGAGTGCCACGCGAGCCCTGGCCGACGGCATCGGCGATGCGGTTTCGTTCGCGCGCCATTTCATCGCCAATCCCGATCTGCCTGCGCGCCTGCGGCAAAGCGCAACGCTGGCCGCGTTCGATCGCACGCTGCTTTATACGCCGGGTGCGCGCGGCTACACGGATTACCCGTCCGCTGTGGAGCTTGGCGCGAGCGGCCAGACCGTTCAGGGGGGGTTGCAACGATGAGGGAGCCCTTGCCACAGCACCTGGATAGTTCAACGAATCCGGCGATTTCCACCATTCCTGACGCCTTGGCGCGCACGGCACGGCTGCATGGCAATACGGTAGCCATCGAGGAAGAAGACCATCTCATGCGCTACGGCGAACTGCACGAGGCGGCGTGCGTCGCGGGGCGAGCGCTGATGGCGCTGGGCCTGGAGCCGGGCGAGCGTGTCGCTGTCTGGGCGCCTAACCTGCATGAGTGGATCGTTGCGGCGCTCGGCATCCAGATGGCCGGGGCAGTCCTGGTGCCGCTCAATACGCGGTACAAGGGCGGTGAGGCGGCCGACATTCTCGCCAGAAGCGGAGCTCGCGTGCTGTTCAGCATTGCCGAGTTCCTTGGTGTCGACTATCCCGCTATGTTATGCGGGCACGCATTGCCCGCATTGCGCCACCACGTCATCCTGCGCGGCGAACGCGAAGGCTGCCTGACCTGGAAGTCCTTCCTCGCGCACGCAGAAGACACGTCCGCGGAAATGCTCGACGCGCGCGTGGCCGCACTGACACCGGATAGTCCGTCTGACTTGCTGTACACCTCCGGCACCACGGGCAAGCCCAAGGGGGTGATCAGTACGCATGGGCAGAACCTGCGCGCCTTTTCCGACTGGTCGGCTATCGTTGGCCTGCGCACAGGTGACCGTTACCTGATCATCAATCCCTTTTTTCATGCGTTCGGCTACAAGGCCGGCTGGCTCGCGGCGCTGATCCGCGGCGCGACGATCTTGCCTCAGGCGCAGTTCGACGCCGAAGCCGTGCTTGCGTGCGTCGAGCGGCACCGTGTGAGTTTCCTGCCGGGATCGCCCACGCTCTACCTTAGCTTACTTGCCCATCCGCGCTTGGACGCATACGACTTGTCAACGCTGCGGGTGGCCGTCACGGGAGCGGCATCGATTGCACCCGAGCTGATCCGGCGCATGCGCAAGGTTCTCGGCTTTGATGTCGTGCTGACCGCTTATGGACTGACCGAGTGCTGCGGCCTCGCGACAGTCTGCCGCCTTGGTGACGGCCTGCAGACCGTAGCAAATACCTGCGGGCGTCCGCTTTCGGACGTGGAGATCCGCTGCGTGGACGCTCAAGGCAATGATGTTACAGTTGGTGAGGCGGGCGAGGTGTGGATCCGCGGCTACAACGTCATGCGTGGCTACTTCGACGACGCAGCAGCCTCACGCGAAGCCGTCGACGACGCTGGTTGGCTGCATACGGGCGACATCGGAAAACTGGACGCCGCCGGAAATCTGTCGATCACAGGGCGGCTCAAGGACATGTTCATCGTCGGCGGGTTCAACTGCTATCCGGCGGAAATCGAGCACCTGATCGGCACGCATCCAGCGGTGGCGCAGGTCGCTGTTGTCGGTGTGCCCGATGCGCGCATGGGGGAAGTCGGCAACGCTTTCGTGGTATTGCGCGAAGGCGAAAGTCTCAGCGGCGAGGCCTTGCTGGAATGGTGCCGGCCGCGTCTGGCCAACTACAAGGTGCCGCGCTCCGTGGCCTTTATAGCGGCGCTGCCGACCAACGCCGCAGGCAAGGTGGTCAAGCACGAACTGATAGCGCTTCAGGCGATGGCTGGCACTTGAGCGTCCTCTCCGGGGAGGGGAGGACGCCCAAACCAGGGGGAAACGACCGACCACTCTTTGGCCAGGATGTAGCCCGCCTGTACCGCCGAAACATGGTGCGCCTTCACCATTAGCGGAATCGCCCAGGAGGTGAAGCCGAGGGTTCCCCAGAATGCACCGCATCCCGCCAGCGCCAGCGCCAGCGCCAGCAAGATGAACTTCCTAGTCAAGAGCGCGCTGACGCCTGATCGCACCTGGCCATGCGAGCCCGCTGTGCGGATGCGGGTCTCTTCCGACGGCAGCACGTCCTTGGATTGCGCCCGGTCACGAAGAACCGCGGCACAGATCACAGCTAGAATCACGGCAACCACGCCAAGGAGGCGATAGCTCGTGCGCCAGCCATATTATTTCCACGAGCGTCGGCAGGATCGCATTCGTTGAAATGACGGCAACCGATGACGCGCTCATGAGAAGCCCCACAGCCCTGCCGCGCTCGTTCTTCTCGAACTATGTCGTCACCAGCTTCACACCCGTGGCGTAGTCTGCGCCGGCAGTCAGGCCCATGAGCGCCTGCAGGACCAGGCCGATTTTCAGCGTCGGGGTATAGGAAAAGGCGTACGTCGCGACGGCAAGACCAACGAGCGAGGAGGAGAGTGCCACGCGGCCGCCAACACGGTCAGTAGCGAATCCACACACGAAGTTGGACAGGACGTAACCGACATAGAACGCCGTCACGAACATGCCAAGCGCTGCAAGCGGCAGCGACAACGATTGCCCCAAGGGAATTGCTAGCGTTCCCCAAGCGAGGCGACACACGGTTGAGAGGACGAGAGCGGCCCATGCAACCATCAACACGAGCCATCTGAAGCGTGAGCCCGCTGGGGTTGCATCCATGGACAACTGGGTGGTGGTTTCGGCATTCATCGAGTCTCCTGTCGGTCGTCATTGTCGGCATGAGCCATTGACGCTGGCACGCATGGCTTGCTGACAATGATGCAACGTTAGCGGACCGTACAAGGCACGCCGAACTGAAAACGGTGTTCCAGTGCTGGAACCGTTTATGCCTGACGCTTCTGCGTATCGCTCGGCAGTTCGTTGAAGCGCGCCGCGTAGTAAGCGGCGAAGCGGCCCAGGTGCCCGAAGCCGAGCTCCAGCGCCGTTTCGGTGATGCTGGCGGCCGGATCGAGCAGCAGCCTGGCGCGCACCGAGTCGAGGCGAGCGTTGCGCAACAGTTCCATCGGCGAGACGCCGAAATAGCGGTGACACAGGGCATTGAGCGAGCGGCCACTGATACCTGCGGCACGAGCCAGGTCTTCAAGGGAGACCGGTGCACTCAGGTGCGACTCGATATATGCGACTACCGCATCCATCTGGCGCGTGCCGCGGCTTGCCGGTTCCGGTCCGGACGGCGCGTGCAGTGTGGCCTGCAACGGCAAAGGCAACGGCGAGGCATCGACGGGCTGGTGCAAGAGCAGGAACAGGGCAAGGCTTCGCTCCAGGTGACCGGCCCATCTGACGTGAACCGCGGAATCCGGGCAGGAAAGCAAATTCAGCATCGAATGGGCGATCAGCTCCCACTGCGCTTCGAGCGCACGTGGCAGGAGAAATCCGGACGCGAGCGGCGCACGGTCGCTTTCGCGGCCCCCGGCCTCTAGCAGCAGGCTGTTGGGTACCTTGACGATCAGCTGCTGATTGCCGCGACTCCAGCGCAGGCGAACGCGCTCCTTAGGCGACAGCACAGCAGTACGGCCTTCGGCGACCCACAGCCGTTGGCCATCACACTCGATCTCCGCGCCGGCGCCGAGCGAGGTATGCACGAGGGAAAAATCATCGAAAGGTCGCGCGGTTACCTCCACCTCGGGACCGTAGCGCAACGCATAGATCTTCACGAGATCGAGTTGGCCCTTGAACATGGCCGCGTCGGGCGCTCCGGCTTTCCAGCGAAGCACGTGGTCGGTGAGTTCGCGGGCGACGTGGTCGTGCGCCTCGACGCGCACATCCGATTGAAACAGCGGATTGCCATAGAGCGTGGCGAGGACCGGAGTCCGTGGTGAAAGGGGCACTTTCTTGTCTCCCTGTTCGGGCTTTGCGAGGGTTTCCGTCATGGCACAGCGCTGGAACGGACGTGAGACCCGGGCTGGTCTGCAGGGGTCGGTTGCCCCTTTCCTGCGTTTCATATTGCCATAGCACCGGTGGCATGGGTACCGCAAGCAGGCGCCTTGCGTTCCGCGCCTTCCTGAACCGGACTGCCGGCACCGGATCCCCTGCCATTTTCGGATAGCCGATACGATTTCCGCCGGAAACGGATCGGTACACCGTGAAAGTCGACCAATTCCGGCTAGTCCGAACGGGCAGTGGATTCCTACACTCGGTCCATCGCCAACACACAAGAATTTTGCGGAGACAGCAATGTCAGACTCCCTACAGACAGGCGCATGCGCCAGCAACCGGCAGGTGTCCTTTCCACAGCCCGATGGCTCTTGCGTTCCCTACAGTGTCTTCAGCTCGCAGGAAGTCTACGAGCGAGAGCAGGAGCGTATCTATCGCGGGCCGTACTGGAGCTTTGTGGCTCTGTCTTGCGAGATTCCCAATCTCAACGATTTCAAGAGCACCTTCGTCGGCGAGACCCCCGTCGTGGTGACACGCACGGCCAGCGGCTTTTCATGCTGGGTTAATCGGTGCGCGCACCGCGGGGCAATGGTATGCCGCGAGAAGCATGGCAACGCGGCGTCTCATACCTGCGTCTATCATCAGTGGAACTATTCGTGCGAAGGCGATCTGCAGGGCGTGCCGTTCCGCCGTGGACAAAAGCAGGGAACCATTGCGCTCAGCGGCATGGCCAAGGCTTTCGATCCGTCGCAGCACGGCCTGCAGAAGCTGCGTGTGGAAGAGTATCGGGGTCTGCTGTTTGCCACGTTCAGCGATGCGGCGCCTCCGCTGGCCGACTATATCGGCCCCGAGATGCGTCCCTGGGTAGACCGGGTCTTCCACAAGCCCATCGTCTACCTGGGATGCACGCGCCAGTACTCGAAGTCGAACTGGAAGCTCTACTTCGAGAACGTCAAGGATCCGTACCACGCGAGCCTGCTGCATCTGTTCCACACCACCTTCAACATCTTCCGCGTCGGCATGAGCGCGCGCTCCATCCCGGATGCCGCGCACGGCCTGCATAGCCTCATCACGGTGACAAAGCCGAAGATGGACACCAACACTGCGGCGGCCTACACCGACCAGAAGATCCGCTCGATGCAGGACGGCTTCGAACTGGAGGACCCGTATGTACTGGGGCAGGTCCCGGAGTTCGAGGAAGACTGCACCAATCACATTCAGCCGCTCTTCCCGCAGCTGGTCATTCAGCAGATTCACAACACGCTGGTGGCGCGGCAATTGCTGCCCAAGGGCCCGAATAATTTCGAGCTGGTGTTCCACTTCTTCGGCTATGAGGACGATACCCCGGAACTGCGCGAGCTGCGCTTGCTGCAAGCCAATCTGGTGGGGCCGGCAGGCTACATCTCGATGGAGGATACCGAGGCGACCGAGCTGGTGCAGCGCGGTACCGTGCGCGACGGCGACAAGACCTCGTACATGGGAATGGGCCTGGATGCGCCCGAGCAGACCAACAGCAATATCACGGAAAACCTGATTCGCCGTTTCTGGTCCGGCTATCAGCGTGCAATGGGTTACTGATATGGAACACAACCTGCAACTATGGATGGAGATGAGCGCACTACAGCACCGCTATGTGCACGCCATCGACAACAACCTGCTGGAAATCTGGCCGGCCTTCTTCACCGCGGATGGCACGTACACCATCATCTCGCGCGAAAACGCCGATCGCGGCCTGCCCGCGCCGATCATCCACTGCCGTAACCAGAAGATGATGCGCGACCGCGTCGTCGCACTGCGGCACGCCAACATCTTCGAAGCGCACGGCTATCGGCATGCGCTCGGCGGTCTGGTGATCGAGTCCGTGGCCGGCGATGAGATCCGCATGGCCTCAAGCTATATCGTCGTCAATACCGGCGCTCTCGGCGACTCCGTCGTGTACCAGGCCGGTGTCTATCGCGACACGGTCGTCCGGCAGGACGGCGCATGGCGCTATAAGGAAAAGCGCGTGGTCTACGACACCTCGCGGGTCCAGACCCTTCTCGCAACGCCGATCTAGGAGCGCCTCACCATGAGCCATTGGCATGACGTCGGCGGATCCGACGAATTCATTGAAGATGAGCCGCGCGCCGTCGACGCGGCGGGCGTATCGATTGCCGTGTTCCGCGTCGGCGACGAGCTGTTCGCGCTGCACGACCTGTGTACCCACGAGCGTGTACCGCTGTCCGAAGGTTTTGTCGAGGACGGCTGCGTCGAGTGCCCGCTGCACCAGGGTCTGTTCGACCTTCGCACCGGCGCGCCGCGCAAGGCGCCTTGCGTGACGCCAGTGCAGACCTATCCGGTGCGGGTCGCGGAAGGGCGGGTGCTGGTCCAGGTGCTCCCGCCCGTGGTCGTGTCGGCCTGAGAGCGGGGGATTGCGATGCTTACGGATCCGACGACCATTATCATCATCGGCGCTGGGCAGGCCGGTGCCTGGGCGGCGCGCACGCTGCGCGACGAGGGCTTCGATGGCCGCTTGCTGCTGATCGGCGACGAGTCTCACCCGCCCTACGAGCGGCCACCGCTTTCCAAGTCGGTGTTGTCCGGTGAGGCGGCTCCGGAGAGCCTGCATCTCCTGAACGACGCCACGCTCGCCGGCTTGTCTGTCGAATGGCTGGCGAATGCGCGGGTGGTGCGTCTCGATCGGCCGGCCCGGCGCGTGGTGCTGGCCGATGGCAGCGCAATCCGCTATGACAAGGTCATCCTCTGCACCGGTGGCAAAGCACGCGAACTTATGGTGCCAGGGAGTGGACTGCCTGGCGTGCATTCGCTTCGCACCATCGACGATGCGCTGAGGCTGGGTCCGCTGCTGCGCAGCGGAGCGCGTGTGGCGGTGGTTGGCGGCGGCTGGATCGGACTCGAAGTCGCGGCAACCGCGCGTACGCGCGGTGCCGCCGTGACCGTGATCGAGACCATGAGGCGGCTGTGCGAGCGAAGTGTGCCGGAAGGATTGTCCGCGCACCTGCACGCCCTGCATGTAGCCCACGGTGCGCAAGTGCTGCTGGGGACAGCGGTGGCGGGCTTTTTTTCCGGCGTGGCAGGCGGACTTAATGTCGCACTGTCCGATGGCCGCACCATCCCGTGCGACGTCGCTGTGGTTGGCATCGGTCTTGTGCCCAACGACGAGCTGGCGCGCGAAGCGGGGCTGGACTGCGAAGGCGGCGTACTGGTCGACGAGCAATGCCGCACGTCCGACCCCGACATACTCGCCGCCGGTGACGTTGCTGTTGCGCGCAACAGCTGGGCCGGACGCAAATTGCGGCTCGAATCATGGCAGAACGCTCAGGAACAGGGCATTGCGGCGGCCCGAGCGGCGCTGGGCCGTGACGTTCACTACGATCCGCTGCCATGGTTCTGGTCGGATCAGCATGGCACAAACTTCCAAATTTACGGCATACCTGCGCCGTCGCACCTGGTCGTTGTACGGGGTGATCCTGCGGCGGGCAGCTTCATGTTCTTCTATCTGGAAGGCGACCGGCTGAAGGCTGCGCTCGGTGGCAATGCAGCGCGCGACCTGCGCTTCGCGCGTCGCCTGATCGAAAAACGAAGTCCGGTCAGACCGGAAGATCTGGCCGACGCCGGTGTATCGCTGGCCAAGCTTTGATGGTTGCCCCTGACAGCCAATGTCACACAGGAAGCGACAAAAAAGCATAAGGAAACGGAGGAGACATGCGACAAATCGATATACAGAGAATGGCCGCCGAGGCCAGGCTCAATGCCTTCCACTACCGCGTACTGATCTGGTGCGCGCTGATCATCATCTTCGACGGCTATGACCTCGCCGTTGCCGGCATCGCGCTGCCATCGATCATCAAGGAGATGGAAGTCGGCCCGACCCAGGCCGGCTTCCTGGTCAGCACTGCGCTGTTCGGCATGATGTTCGGCAATATCCTGCTGGGTACCATTGCCGACAAGATCGGCCGCCGCTGGGCCATCGCCGGTCTGCATCGCGCTGTTCAGCGTGTTTACCGCCGCTGCGGGGCTATGCAAGGACCCCATGCTGTTCGGCGCGGCGCGCTTCGTTGCCGGAATCGGCATCGGCGGCGTGATGCCGAACGTGATCGCACAGATGACTGAGTACGCGCCGCAGCGCATGCGCAGCACCATGGTGACGCTGATGTTCAGCGGCTATTCGGTCGGCGGCATGCTCGCGGCGGTGCTGGGCAAGAGCCTGATGGAAAGCTACGGCTGGCAATCGGTGTTTGTCGCCGCAGGGTTGCCGTTGCTGCTGATCCCTCTGGTCCTGAAGTCGATGCCGGAATCCGTGCCGTTCCTGATCCGGCGGGGCCGCACCGATGAACTCAAACGCCTGGCGGCCAGCATTGAACCGGGCTACCGGCCGGGTGCCGAAGACCTCTTTGTCGTCGCGGGTGCCGACGTGTCCGGCAGTGCACATTTGCGCCAATTGTTTCAGCAAGGCCGCGGACTGAGCACGCTGATGTTCTGGCTGTCGTGCTTCATGTGCTTGTTCATGGTCTACGCGCTCAGTTCCTGGCTGGCCAAGCTGATGGCCAGCGCCGGCTACAGCCTGGGCTCGGCGCTGACCTTCGTGCTGGTGCTCAACCTTGGCGGCATGATTGGCGCCATTGGCGGCGGCTGGCTCGCTGACAAGCTGCATATCAAGTATGTGTTGATCGGCATGTACCTGATGGCCGCAGTGTCGATCACCCTGCTGGGCCATCCCATGCCGACCGGCTGGCTGTACCTGCTGGTCGGCCTCGCCGGGGCATCGACCATTGGCACGCAGATCGTCGGCTGCGCCTACGCGGGTCAGTTCTATCCGAGCGGCATCCGGGCCGCCGGCATTGGCTGGACACTGGGCATGGGCCGTGGCGGCGCCATCCTGGCACCCATTGTCATCGGCGTACTGGTCGGCATGGGACTGCGGCTCGAGCACAACTTCATGGCCATTGCGGTGCCCGGAATGGCAGCGGCGCTGGCCGTGCTGATGATCCGGCACGCGCGCTCTGCGTCGGTCGCGGCCGCGCCGCTCCCGGCCCCGGCCAGTGCCGGAAGGATCGAAATTCCGCAACGTTCTGCAGATTCCAACATTTAAGGAGAGCACTCATCATGGCTGAATACACCCCTTCTGAACTCCTGGCGCTGGTCAACGGCAGCCAGGTCAGCGCTGGCGACGAGCGCGTGCGCGCCATCACCGCGCGTATCGTTGCGGACCTGTTCCGCACCATCGAGGCGTTCCACGTCACCCCGGCGGAGTTCTGGTCGACCATGCAATGGCTGACGCGCCTTGGCCAGGCCGATATGGTCGGCCTGATCTCGGCTGGCCTTGGTTTTGACCGCCTGCTCGATATTCTCGAGGATGAAGCCGACCAGGCGGCTGCGCGCGCCCAGGGAACGCCACGTGCCATTGAAGGCCCCCTCTACGTTGCCGGTGCGCCGGTGGCCCAGCGCGAGGTGCGCCTGGATGAAGGCAACGAAGGCAAGGGCGAAGTCCTGGTGATGGAAGGCCGCGTATTGGATCTGCAAAGCAAGCCCGTGCCGCACGCCAGCGTCGACGTCTGGCATTGCAACGAACTGGGACGCTACTCGCACTTCGACCCGGCGCAGCCCGACTACAACCTACGCCGCCGCATCGAGACCGACGCCGACGGCAACTACCGGTTCCGCAGCTTCCTGCCGCCGGGCTATGCGATTCCGCCCGAGAGCCCGGTGTCGGAACTGTTCGCGCTGCTGGGGCGCCACGGCAACCGCCCGGCCCACATCCACTTCCTTGTATCGGGCGGCGGCAAGCGTGCGCTGACCACGCAGGTCAACATCCCCGGCGACACCTTCTTGGACGACGATTTCGCCTTCGCCACGCGCGATGGCCTGGTCGTCTCCATGGAGAAGGTGGCGCACTCGCCCGAGTACGCCTCGCTCGGCGTGACTGGCCCGTTCACCCATGTGCGCTTCGACTTCGTGCTCCAGGATGCACTGAACGAAGTAGAAACGATTGCGGCCAGCCGCTACGCCACCGCAATGGCCTGAGCGACACCAGGGCGAGGCCGAACCGGCCGTAGAAATGATTGAAATATAAACAATCGTAAATAAATTAATTGCGAAAGGGCCATCCTGCGGGATGATCCGCTCGTTCCGGCTGTCGGCGACAACGTCGGAATTGCACACGCAAACAAGAAAGAAATGGAGGAGACGCGAATGAAACAAAGCACAAGCAGGGGAGTTCCGGGTTGGCTCGGTCTTGCGGCTATCGTGTTGTCGCTTGCAGGCTGCGGGGATGGCTCGTCCGAACCGGTCGCCGACGCCATTTACACCAACGCGAAAGTCCTGACCGTCGATGCCGGCAACGCTGTGCAACCGGGATTTGCCGTCAAGGATGGAAAATTTCTGGCGATCGGATCTGCAGACGTATTGGCCAAGCATCTCGGGCCTGCCACACGTGTCGTTGACATGGGCGGACGAACCATTGTCCCTGGGCTCAGCGACGGGCACTTGCATGGCGCGGGGGGCGGGCCTGGCATCGACCTGTCGCGTACGCGCAGGATTGAAGATGTGCTGGCAGCGGTTCGCGAGGCCGTGGCCAGCCATGCGCCGGGCGAACTGCTGCAAAGCAACTCCGACTGGCACGAGGCGCAACTGAAGGAGGTTCGACTTCCAACCCGCGCCGAGCTCGACGCGGCAGCACCGAACAACCCGCTGGTGCTGCACCGTGGGGGCCTGACGGCCATGCTCAACAGTGCTGCATTGGCCAAGTGGAATATCACCGCCAGTACAGCGTCGCCCGACGGCGGCATCATCCAGAAAGACAGCAACGGCCAGTTGACCGGCGTCCTAATCAACAACGCGCGCTCACTGATGACGCTGCCCGCGCCGCCAAAATTCGACACCGCGGCCCTGGATGAAATGCAGCACAAGCTCAATGCGTTAGGCCTGACCAGCGTACGCGTGCCGGGCATGTTCACGGGTACCGACGTGCCCTCTGCCTATGCCGTCATCCGCCAGCTCCAAGCTGCGGGCAAGCTGAGCCTGCGCTTCCAATTGCTGCTCAACGCCATGGCGCCGGTGAATTCGGCCGCGCAGATCAAGTCGATGATTGCCTCGGCTCAGCTGCCGCCCGGCTCTGGCGACGAATGGGTGCGCATCTGGGGTGCGAAGACCTCGGTCGATGGCGGGTTTGAAGGCGGCTACATGAGCCAGCCTTACAGCGAGCCATACGGTAAGGGCGGAACGTTCTTCGGACTGCCGCTGGTTTCGGGCCAGGCGTATCAGGATGTGGTGGGTGAACTGGCCCGGAACAAGTACCGCGTGGCTGTGCACGTGGTGGGCGATGCGGCACTGGACCAGGTTCTGACAGCGTGGGAAAGCCTCGACAAGGCAAGCCCAGGCGCCGTCAGAGGTTGGACAATCGAGCATGCATTCGTGGTTCGCAAGGAGCAGCTCAACCGAGTACGCGCCCTGGGCGCGAGGCTGTCCGTGCAGGCCCACCTGTACGTTGCCGCACCGGTGCTGTCGAAGTACTGGGGGCACGATCGGGCAGAACACGTGACCCCCGTGAAGACCTTCATGGACGCCGGCTTCCAGCTCGTCGGGGGTACCGATTCCGCGAACATGCCGGTAAATCCGTTCTGGGGAATGTATCACTTCATTACCCGCGACACGATCACCGACGGCATATATGGACCGGACGAGCGAGTAGGGCGCGCCGACGTGCTGCGCATGTTCACCATCAACTATGCCGACCTGAACGGCGAGGCCGATACCAAGGGCTCGATCGAAAAGGGGAAGCTGGCCGACTTCGTGGTGTTGTCGGGAGACTATCTGACCGTGCCTGAAGTCGACATCCAGAATCTCCATGCAGTTGCCACCTATGTCGGGGGCCGCCAGGTGTACCGCGATGCGGCTACTTCGGTTCCGGCCTATTGAATCCGAGGACCCATTAGGAGAGCTCAATGGTGCACCTACAATGCCTGCATGGCTTTAGATCCTGGGTCGGCGACGTCCTTCAACTGGCAGTGTTCGCCATGATGATGCCTTCGGCCTCGAGCGCAGCATTGCGATGATTCACAGGCTAATGGCGACAACCTGACAGCGTCGGGGGAAGGCTTATTGATGCTCTGAAGCAGTTGCAGCGTAACGGCCCGGTGAATACCGTCTTTCCGAACTGAGGCAATGTAGGCAAGCTCAGGTGTCTTCGCGGATAGCGCAGATGTCCGCTTAATCTAGGCGCACACCTATGAAGCCACTGCCCAGCCCCGGCCCGGAGGGTCACATCCAGCGGCGACGCCGGTTCACTGAATCCTTCAAGCGCGATATCGTCGCCCAGTGCAATGCGTCCGGCGCTTCGGTATCCGCCATTGCCTTAGCCAACGGTCTCAATACGAACCAGGTCTTCAAGTGGCGCCGCTCGGTGCTGAGCGCAGATCAGATGTCACCGGCAGCCATGGTGCCTGTAACTGTGCAGGACATTGTCTCTGAGACTGCCACGGGCGCCCGGATACTGCAGCACGAAGGCACCGTCGAGATCGTGCTCAAGCGAGGCACAATCCGCCTGGCTGGCCCCGTGGACGTTGCCATACTGACTGCGCTGATGGCGCCGCTGATCCCATGATCGGCCTGCCTGCAGGAACGCGCGTGTGGCTGGCCGCTGGCGTTACCGACATGCGCTGCGGCTTTAACGGCTTGCTGGCCAAGGCGCAAGCCACCTTGACCGATGACCCATACAATGGGCACGTCTTCGTCTTCCGGGGCAGGCGCGGCGATCTGCTCAAGGTCCTGTGGTGGAGCGGCGATGGGTTGTGCCTGCTGGCCAAGCGCCTGGAGCGCGGCCGCTTCGTCTGGCCGCAGGCCGACAGCGGCAAGGTTCACCTGACACCGGCACAGCTATCGATGCTGCTCGAGGGCATCGACTGGCGCAAGCCTGAACGCACCTGGCGGCCGACGCTGGCCTTGTAAACCGAAGCGCCGAGTTCTACACTGGCCGGCATGCTCAATGATCCCTCATCACTTCCCGATGACCTCGCCACCCTGAAGGCGATGATCGTCGCACGGGATGCGGCCCTCACCGCCGAGCGACTGCGGGTCACCACTCTGGAAGGGCAGCTCAGCGATCGCGCCATTGAGATCGAGCACCTTAAGCTACTGATCGCCAAGCTCAAGCGTCAGCAGTATGGACGCAGGTCCGAGAAACTGGACCGGCAGATCGAGCAGCTCGAACTTAAGCTCGAGGAACTGCAGACCGACGAGGGCGTGGCGGCGCTACGTGCGCCACGAGTGCGCAGCACTGGTACCAACGGTGGGCGCAATCCGCTACCCGCGCACCTCGAGCGCGAAGACGTGGTGCACACCCCAGCCGAGACCACGTGCTGCGCATGTGGCAGCTCCTTCACGGTACTTGGCGAAGACGTCTCGGAGCAACTGGAACTGGTGCCCGCACGGCTACGTGTCATCCGGCACCGGCGCGTAAAGCTCGCCTGTACCGGCTGTGATCGCATCGTACAGGCCCCCGCACCCAGCCGGCCCATCGACCGTGGCATTCCAGGCCCGGGACTGCTGGCCAATGTGCTGGTGTCAAAGTTCTGTGATCACCAGCCCCTGTATCGCCAGTGCGCGCGCTGGGAACGCGAAGGCATCGAGTTACCGGAGTCCACGCTGGGCGACTGGGTCGGCGGCTGTTCGGCATTGCTCAGTCCGCTTGTGGAGGCCGTGCACAACTACGTGATGCGTGGCATCAAAATGCATGGCGACGATACGCCGATCCCGGTGCTGGCGCCGGGCAACGGAAAGACGAAGATCGCACGGCTGTGGACCTATGTTCGTGACGACCGGCCGGCGGCCGATACTGCACCGCCGGCAGTCTGGTTCGCCTACTCGCCGGACCGAAAGGGCGAACACCCGCAGCGCCATCTGCGGTCCTTCTCTGGAACGCTGCAGGCCGATGCGTACGCCGGCTTCAATGGGGTCTATGAGACTGGGCGGGTGCAAGAGGCCGCTTGCTGGGCGCACGCCAGGCGCAAGTTCCACGAGCTACATGTGGTACGGCCTAATGCCATCACCGACCAGGCGCTGACACGAATCGGCGAGCTCTATGACATCGAGCGGGAGATCCGTGGACAGCCACCAGACCTGCGTCGGGAGATCCGGCAACGCGAGGCCGTGCCGCGACTGGCGGCGCTTAAGGCTTGGCTGGAAGATACGGCGGCCAAGCTCTCGCGCAAATCCGATATCACGGCCGCCATCCTCTATACGCTCAAGCGCTGGCAGGCGTTCACACGCTACGCTGAGGATGGGCGACTGGAAATCGACAACAACAGCGCCGAGCGCGCGCTGCGCGCAGTCGCTTTAGGTCGCAAGAACTATCTCTTCGCTGGTGCGGACAGTGGCGGAGAACGGGCCGCGGCGATGTACACGCTCATCGGCACAGCCAGGCTCAATGACCTCAACCCAGAGGCGTACCTCCGCCACGTGCTGGGTCGCATCGCCGGTCACCCAATCAACCGCATCGACGAACTGCTGCCCTGGGCCATTGCAGCCGAGCTGGCGCCACTCGACGCGCCGGCTGCCTGACTCACTCCTACGTCAAGATCGGATGGTCTGGCGCCGTCAAGGACGATGCTGTCTGGGAGGTTACGCTGAATGCGCAGACGGACCACGACATTCATCTCGATGACACGCTCGCTGAGCTGCCCGAAAACTATCCAACAGTAGTGCTCGACTTAACCTCAAGAACCTTGAGACCAAGCTTATGGGCCAACGCCACTCCTGACGTTCGCGTCTTGCAGCACTCGATCCAAAAGTCTGTCCCAGCAACTGCGATGGCATATGGTGGCACGTCGTCACTGGCCTCGCTCTGCCTATAAACTACCACCTCGACACCTTCTTCCAAGAAGCGCGACATATCGGCTCGATGCGCCAGGGGCACCTTCTCGAGATGTGCGGACTGAACGGCTGTAAGACTCATAGAGGAATCACCTAGTTTGATCAAGACTAGACAGCAAAAGCCGTCACATCAATACGCTATCACATCACGGCGTTACGCGAGACTGCTCAACGCTCAAGTCTGCAAGCTATCAGGCTTTATGCGTCGGACCGTTCCCCTCAATCACCGTCCACGCAATCACATCGCGCTTGCCGGCCAAGACCGTTCGGATGGCCATGTTGTCACCTGTCAATACGGTACTGGTCGGACCGTTACGTTGCAGCAGCGGTCAGCATTGAAGAGCGGCTTGCACTAATGCGTAAACAAGCCGCTCCGAGTTTTGACCTTCCCCCCCATATGTCTATTGCCGATTGCGTGGCCACGAGCCGTCAGAAATAAGCGGGCCCGCCGCATGGACGCGCACCCCAT
Source organism: Cupriavidus sp. 21MJTG02-4 (assembly GCF_057798975.1). Taxonomy (NCBI): domain Bacteria; kingdom Pseudomonadati; phylum Pseudomonadota; class Betaproteobacteria; order Burkholderiales; family Burkholderiaceae; genus Cupriavidus; species Cupriavidus sp. 21MJTG02-4. Next base: position 53,176 of record NZ_JBYOJP010000017.1, read on the forward strand.
TCGCCAGCCGCGCAGCGCCTATCTGGCGTTCGGATCGTCGGAGGGCCCGCGACGCGGGGTGGCGCCGATCTTCCGTACGGGCTGGGCGGAAGGGCACGCTTCGACGAAGGCCGTCGTCGTCGGACGCACGCTTGGTGGGAGGCTCGGATCGCCGGCCGGCGTCCATCCTGCCGCCCATGTCGCGGCCACAGCCCGCTCCCACCGCGCGCACCGGGACAGCCTTGGTGGAACGGCCTGTCTCCGGTCGGACACCAACAGACGGTCGCGTTTGGCTGCCCCCCGCGTTGGGCCCAGGGCCGGTGTGCGAGAATACGCGGCAGCCAAAAGCGGGACTCGCTTCGGTCGCGACCACACAACGCGGAGAGGGAATTGGCCAAGAATCTACTTGTCGGCCTGGTAACGATGGTACTGGCAACCTCGGCGTTTGCCGTCGAGCGCTACATAGAAGTCTGGAACCCGCCGGAAGCGCGCAGTGCTGCCGCGAAACCCCCGAAGCCATCGGCCCACAAGCCGAAGAAAAGTCGTGTGGCTTCTCCTGCAATCAGCCGGGTGCGTCGAGTCGCGGCGGTATCCACGTTACGGCCGGCCGTAACGGCAAGGCCGGGCAGGCCGAGATTCCACGACCTTCCGCGGCAGATGACGCCAGAGGGCAACGTGCTTCGTGTGGCAGGTGGCCAGTCTCGCTTCGACGTTGAGCACTGATGCCGTCCGAGCGCTACAAGGGGGATTGTGCTTTTGCTGCAATTGGATACGGTCGCACCCCAAATTTTTTGTAAGTCAATGACTTGCGAAAGAGTCGACATCGTCGATAGAAGGGGCTCGGAAGCCTGCTGCGTGCGGCTTGGACCGGTCACCCTATCAATCTATAGCTCAAGGACGATCACCCCTTGGCTTGCTACGAGGTCTCATTAGGGGAGCGGTAGGGATGGGTAAAATGGCTGCCAATTGATTTCCCTCCCGATCGGGGATTTCGTCATAGCTTCTGGCGTGCTAATTTCGGCCACTGGGCGCGCTATTCTGCCCACAATAAGAGCCGGGATCCGGCACAAAGAACAAGATCGATTCGAGGGGAAAGTAACTATGCGCAAGACAACGCTTGTCACAGGCCTCTGCCTGCTGGCACTTCAAGGGTGCGCCACCAAAAACTACGGCCGCCAAGGCAATCTGACGGATTTCGAGAAGCAGACGATGAGCTGCCGCGAAATCGAGCTCGAGCAAGCCAAGGTCCAGGGTTTCATCCAGCATGTCGACAAGGAGAGCGAGTTTGACGGGCGCTCGGTTCTCTCATTCCTGGGCGACTTCGGCATCGGCAACGTGATCGAGAAGGACAGCGCCATGAAGAGCGCGAACGACCGGGCCTACCAGCTTCAGATGACGGCCTACCAGCGCGGCTGCAGCACCGCGAAGCCTCAGCCGACTGCACAGCTCCAGCCTCCCTCGCGATAGCAGGCGGAGCATCCAGCGGCCCTCTGGGCCGAATTGGCGCTATTGAGGCACAACACACATTGCATGTTGCCATGCCCAGGCTGAATGCGCTGTTGCTTAAGCAGATGGAATGAAGCCACGAGACCTTGCCGGCCATAAGGCGGCACCGAAGCATCTTACGGAGACACCCAACTTCAAGCCACTAAAGCGTGGGAAGCTGCCCAAGCCGCTTCATAAGCTTGGTGGACCGCGGGTGTTCTCCACAGAGCTTATTCAGCTATCAGACACGCACTCTGCTGTCTTCTATTGGCGCGATGGGGAAACGCTGCAGGATCGCTCGTTTTATGGGCATCTATTTTGCAGCTTGCGAACTGGGGCCCTCTCTCCGCTCTTCGAATTCCACTACCATCCGAGCCATAAGGGGCTGCACTGCAAAGTCCCATGCAACACGGAATCGGACTATACGAACCGTGGGCTACCCGGCGCACCAGAGCTGGCTATCAAGTCTCACCGGCTACTGGACCCTGGTATAGAATCAGATCGCGCACAGCTATTGGGAGCCGCCTGCAGTGCTTGCGGCATCACATTAGGTGGAGCAAACAGCCTATGGAACAAGTGACCAGCCTCAAGCGCGCCATCTGCTCGCTATTCGATGTGCACTCCGACGAAGGAGGAGTGCAGCGCATAGTCACGCCGTTGGAATATGCTGGTACGGGCGATCGTATCGTCGTCCGTGTTCGCGTCCGCGATGACGGGTCGATGGACATTGATGAAAACGGTGAGGCGGCCTTCTATGCCGGCCTCTCCGGCGGCGACATTGAGTCAGAAGTTGTGAATCGATGGGCGCTTGATCTTCCAAATCATAGTCCCGTCCGATTTTCTTCCGATGAGGTGCTTCGCGCTAAAGTCACGGACGAGCGATTGATTGCGCCCTACATTTTCCGCGTCGCCGAAGCCGCTCAACAGCTGTTTGCCTTGGCATCCTCGCGCGCAGATCGCCAAGCCAGTGATTTCAAAGACCGCGTATCTGAAGTCATTGTAAAGACTGCAAACGACCTGGAGTTGCCTTATCACAGCGATGTCGAATTGCCGATTGCCGGTGGACTCGTTGCCGACCACGTGATTGATAGCGCAACGCCTCTAATAGTCATTGCGGCAACTAGTGTCGCGCGACTTCTGGAGGCTGAGGTCATACACATGCAGTATCGAATGAGCAAGAAGGACGGCTTTGTGCTCGCTATTGCGGAAAGTCCGACTGCAGTCGGCAAGAAGCAATTTGAGCGAGCAAATTACTACACCGGCAAAACAGTTAGCTTCAGCCCACATGATCTCTCTCAACTGATTGCTGGCTATGCGAACTAACGCCGCCCGCTGAGGCGGGCCATTTTTAATGCCGCTATTCGCGCTTGCTCGCCGCCCTCATCGGATAGCCGCTTCCATTCGAAGTACTTCTTGAGAACCCAGCCCGCTCGGTATTCATCGACGGCAGTCATAGTGGCGAGACGGGAGCGCGCGCGACCAAGTTCAATTGCAGCCGTGATCGAGAGCCTGACGGACCGGCTGTGGATCTGGATGGGACCGCGGGGTGATGGCGGCATCGAGCTGACGTTAGCCGGCCCGCGTGCCAAATGGGAGCTGCACAACAAGGGTTCGAAACTCCGGAGTGCGCTCAGGAGGCTTGGGGCAACCCACCGCATGGCGTACAGGCTGCGCTCGAAGCCCTGGACGAAGCGATATGAACAAGTCTAACGGCGTGCCGGAGTGGGGCACCGACCCGGTATCCCTTTGTTTTCGATGCAATTTACCGGGATAGCTACCCCAAGCATTCATGCGGGTTTCCGGCAGATGCCCGGAAGATATCCCCATAAAATCAATCACTTGCTGACTGGTCCGTTTTCCGCATCCACAGATACCGATCTGTAGCATGGGCGTGGCGGTAGGGAGGGGCGGTCAGCCGAGTCGGAGCCGACGAGCGGATGACGCCAAGCGCTCGGCGGTCAGGGGATGCATGTCGCCGGTGTGACTATTGCGCATCCAGAGGTATCAGTTCTTTGGTACAACTCTCTGAGCCGCTTTCAAAGCAAAAGCGGTTACGCCGTGCGCCACTGCGAAGATGAGTCCTGGAACGCCGCGGTGGGCATGAGCCGATGCACATAGCGCGCGATGGGAAACTCAAAAGTGCCCCGCAGATTGATCCCCTCGAGATGGGTCAGACCAATATGCCGAAGGTCCTCAGATCGAGTCGTCTCGCTGCTGATTCTCTCGAGGACGTCCCAGCTGCGTTGCATGTGCATCGTATTCCAAGCCATTACTGAATTGGATAGCAAGGTCAAGGACGATGACAATGCCGCCAGCGACGCGTCATGGCGCGCCAGCTCGATTGGTATCTTGCCGGAATGGATCGCACGCTGGAGAATGTGAACCGCTTCACCGCGGTTCAACACGTGCTGCATCTCATGGCGAAATGCGGTATTCGTGAAATAGTCGATCAGGAAGATCGTACGAAACAACCGTCCGAGATGCATGCCGGCCTCATAGACTGGCTGTCCGCGCGCCGCCACCCCAAAGCGCGAGAGTGCCTGGACTGCGGTGCATTGCCCGCTTTGCACGGACGCCGCAATCCGCACCAGCTCGTCCCAGGCGGACTCAATGAGGCTCAGTCGAACATCGGCATCGGTGACGGCGCCAGTTCGCCAGACACATTATGATGCCTGGGAACATGCAGGCGTCTGTCGCGCAGGTAACGGCCCGGAAACCCGCATGGCTGGGAGGGGGCGGCTACCCCGGTAAACTGCAGCAAAAACAAAGTGAGACCTAACGGGGAGACGTCCCTCTTAGTCAGCCCCCGTTTTGGCCCGCACTCCGAGGTGGCGACGCTACGCGCGGAAGCCCGGCACGCCGCGAGCGAAGCGGACGCCGAGCGGGATGCGGCGCGCGCGGAGACGGCCGCCGCGCATGAGGACGCTGCGGCAGTTTCGGCCCAGCTGGCGGAAGCGCGGCAGGCCCGCGACACCGTGCAGGCGGACCTGGCCGAGGAGTGGCAGGCGCACGCCGCGACGCAGGCCCGGATCGAGGCTGGACGGACGGAACTGGGGGCGGGCCGACGGCAGCTGGACGCGCTGCGCACCCAATTCTCGACGAAGCTTGAGCGGGCGCGCGAGGCGGTAACGCTCGCGCAGGAACGCGCCGAAGCCAGCGAGCGGCGCAGCCTGCGCGAGCTGGACGCCGAGCGCACCGCGCGCCGGAAAAGCGAGCGCACAGCCGACGACCTGCGCGGCGAACTGGCGGCGGCCCGCGGCGAGGCGCGCGAAGCTGGAAGCGCAGACTGCGGCGCTAGCCGATCGGCTTGCGGCCACCGAACAGGCGCAGCGCAAGGCGGCGGGCGAACTCGACGCCGTGCAGGCGGAACTCGCCGCGGCGCAGCGCCGGGCCGAGTGGGCCGAAGCGGAAGCGGCGCTCGCGCGCCAGTTGCTGGCCACCTTGCGCGTCGCACCGCGCGAACGCCAGGGGGGAGGCGGTAGTGGAAGGCGGCGCAAGGCCGGCAGTCCACCGGCGACCGCGCCGGAAGACCAGGGCAAAGGTCAGTGGGAAGAGCGGGACGACGAGCAGGGGGCGCCGGCGCGGCCTGGCAATCAGGACGATGGGAACGACAGCCGTGACGGCAGCGATGACAGCACGAACTGAGCGCGCGGACGCGATCCGCTGGATCCAGGCACAAATGGACGACTATGGGCTGACCCTGAAAGACCTGGACGCGGCGGGGTGCTTCGCGTCGCCGCCCGAGCCCCCCATCGTCGGTGCTCCGCTATCGCAGCGCGGAAGGGCAGACCTGGGACGGGCAGGGCGGGATGCCGTCGTGGCTCGAGCGGGCGGTCAACGCCGCGCAGAGCGTGGAGTTTTTCAAGGTCGGAAGAGGGGTGGCCGGGATTCGTCTAGGAGCGGACGCCCGGCTCAAATCAGAGGTCGCGGCGATATGCGCACCGACCGGATTGAGACCCCTGAGTCCCTGGAAACCATACCGGGTACCCGCTATAGCGCACTTCATCACGAGCGGGCGATGAAAAATTCAAATCCCAATTTACTATATATGTTTGTAAAATCGAATTAGTTGTTCGAAATATTTCTTCGATGCTGGCGCACCCTGTCCGTCAGGAAATTTCTCACGAAGCATCTGTGCCTCCGTCCTATGGCCGACAATTCGTTTATCCCACTGATGATACTTCCATAGCGCTTCAAAAGCCCCGATATGATTGCAACGAAGGTCATCATCGATAGCGACTGCACATTTTTCAACAATGCCTAGCCACGTCTGCAACCGCGTCTCCGAAAGTCGCTGGAAGTTCTTTGGCGCGAATGTAAGGGGATCTTCGTAGTCTGGGATCAGTCTACCAAAGGTGTGACCAACACCATTACGAAGGCGTCGCATATCGTTAAGTGCTCCAACTGCGGAGGACAAAGGGCTCGGAACCGCTCCGAAATACCGACCATAGTTGTCAAGCCGTTTTGACCAATCGCCTTTTGTTAGGCCGACGACATGCGTCTTCACTGTGCCAATATGCTCCCGCGTGTGCTTCTCCGGCAGGGTCTTCAAAAGCGCAATGCCATCTACCGCTTTGGAACTCCTGAGAAGTACGGCAGGATTAGAAAGCAATGCCAACTGTGATACAGAGCTTAGGTATGTTTCAAAATATGACGACACTGACATGAGTGACGCGAGTCGCGTCCAATTGTGAAAATCGCCAATGTGTGACTCCCATTGAGAAATCGAAAAATCCATCCGCTTCGCTTGCTTCGCCGGTAGTGGAACCGCGGCAGCAACCTTTTGAGTATTCGTGAACCCGCCTTTTCGAAAATGATGAGTGGACGAGTACATTGACACTGCACCGGCCCAATAAATATCATTCAACTCGGTGTGGTGCCTTTTAAAAACGGCGAATGGCCAAGTGCGCGGCCATGGGCTTATCCAGCGATCAAAAGACGGCATATTTTTGTATTTTTTGTTAAAAAATCAGAATATTTATATCAATCGAAAACAGATTTTTTTCAGACTTCACAAGATGACACCCTTGTTAGAACTTGCAGTTTAAACGACATTTGAGCTTGGCGTAATCGGGCGGTTGCTTGTTTCGAGATTGAACATAACGCCCGAACAAAGAAAAATTCTTTGTCGTGATGTCACAGGCGGAAGGTACCCGAGTGAGCGAGCAGGTTGGAACTGGCGTGAGCGGCAAGTCGACAACGCGGGTACGTCTTGTGTTTGAAGTGAAGAACTCCGGCGACTGCAAAGTCGTCACAGCCTTTCCTTTGTAGACTTTGGTAGTTTGTTGCGAGTTCGCACAGTCTCTCGCCCGCTTAGCTTGCAACTGATGTCGCAAGAGTTGCGGTACTTGTGGCGCATGCCCACGCCGAAGGTGTCGCCGTGCTCGATTCCGGGGATCTTGTCGTAGCATTCCTCGAGTTACCGGCGAAAGGAGACGACAATTTATTCGCCGTACCTAGGACGGGGAGCCTCAGTTGAACAGCAGCGCAGCATAGTGCTTGCCCGGCCATATCTGATACGTGGCGGACGCGTTAGAGCGTGTACCTGTTTCTGCGTACGGTGGGACAGGGTTCTTGTCACACCGCATGAATTGTTCGAGACTCGCCGCATCGGCAAATCTGCACGGTGCTGTCCCTGGCGCCCCATAAGACCGCCCGACGCGCTGCGCGCGGACTTGCCCGGCAGGCACGCATTATTGGTCCCCGAATAGCGCAGGAAACGGCGGCACTGCGCCAGCTATCCGCCCGGACTTGGAGCGTAAGCCGGATCCGACGGTCGGCATGTTCGTCCCGTTTCTCGCGGGGCCGATCACATACTCAGCGCCAGTGTGACCACGCGGCTCGGCAGCGCCCACCGGCGTGCCGCTACCGGGGCGGCAGACGCGGACACTGAGACCACCCCGCGCAGCCGCGTGGCCGCCAAGGGGCGGCTCGGCACGGAATTCGACGTGCAGCACCACAACGTATCCGGGCGCGCTCTTCGGCGCAGGCTGATGCAGCGTCCCTGCAGCGCATCGGATTGCGCGACGCACGTTATCGCGCCGGGGAGCCCGGTCTGGCAAGCTGCTCGCGTTGCGCAATGTTGGATATGGACGGCTGGCATCTTCCATCCGGCGTTTTGGGCACACCGTACCAGCACCAGTTTGACGAAACGCAATAACTGGTGGATCCATCTACGCCCATGGGGCGTCAACTTATATAGTGTCTTGGACCTGCCGGCACACCGATTGACCAGAAGCTGAACAGAACCCGTGGCAGTGCGCCGCAAAAGAAAAAGCACGAGAACAACGACCATGCCGGAGACGGGCGATGCTGAGTCCACGCGAAATTGCGGCCTTGCTGGTTCTGAACGATGCGAACGCCCATGAGGAACTGGATCCCGCTGACGTCGACGCGCTCGTAGAGCGCCAACTGGTCCGTCTCGAACTGGCGGAACGTGAAATACGCGTGACGGGGAAAGGGCTCAAACTTCTCGAGGCCATCGGCAGATATCATTGAAGTCGCCGCCATTCTGGCCCGAGCGACATCGGGGTCGCAAGCGCCTGTTATGCGCCGGCCACGGCCACGCTCGACGGCAAGCGATCTCCGGGCGAATCCGCCGAACAGTTGCTGTGCAAGGCGGACTTGGGCCTGTATCAGGCAAAAGGGGCTGGCCGCAACACCATCATGCCACGCTACCCGCATAGCGAAGCGCTGATGCTCGGCGATCCGCCAACGAGGGCCTAGCAGCGGACGCTCGCGATTGTTCAAGGCCGTCCGTGCAGCGCCAAATGAAAGCCTCCAGATGCGAAGCACGGCCGCCCCGGGCAGTCGTGCCAGCGTGCAGGTCATCCAGCGCGGCATTGGCACTGGAAAGAGGATAGGGCGTAGTAGAATGGTGCAGCGCGGGTCCCTGCTGAAGGTGGCAAGATGGTGCACCCCACGTCCGCCCGTCGCCATGCCGCTGCCCGCAAGGATGATTTTCGGCGCGTTATCGCCGCAGCCTTCCGGATTCCACTGTCGTATCGCTGATGCTGGCGACCGGTCGTGCCTTGCAGAACTACGCCCGATCTCGCGCCCGGCGGGAGATGACGGCGCAGCTAAGCCACGCTCCCAGGCGCGCCAATCGGCTCGAGGCGGTGCAATGGCGGCAGGTCGATGTCGCTGAAGTCCGTCCGGGAGACCGTTTGATGGTCCGACACGCGGTCTTGCCCGTCGACGGCGCGCTGACGATGCCCGCGGAGCTGGACGAGTCAGCGCTGACTGGCGAGTCTGCCATCCGCAATTACGTCGCGGGCGAGTCAATCAAGAGCGGCGCCGTGAATACCGGGGCCGCGCTGGAAATGATGTCTGGTGCCACGGAGGCGGAAAGTACGTTTGCCGGCATCGTCCGCATGGTCGCCGCCGCGTAGCACAGCGAGGTCCAAAACTGTTCAAAATATTGGACAGCGGGTTCCAAACGAGGCAAAAACGCCACATCTACCGTCCGGAGCCACCCGAAATCCACGATAAGCCGTAAAGCGCACATTTGATAATTGATTTTGTACCGATGCGCCAGTTTATAATCGATTTCACGCAGTCGTAATCGTCCACCCCATCATGAGCCCGTCTCTTAATCGATCCGTCGCGGGCCGCTGACATACGGAAGAGCATGCCACAACCCTTCGACAACCCGATCGGCGCGGCCTGGCTCATCAGGCATTTCGATCTGCCGCAGATGGCGACACTGCCCGTGAGTAGCCGCATCGGCACCCGCCGCACGACCGAGGCCGAGGATGGTTTTCGTCTGGAGACCTACACCGAGCAGATGCGCCCCGACGAGACGCCGGCGGCGAACTTGCAGTTCCATCTGCGCCATGAGGTCCCGCAACTGGAATTCCTAGCACGGCTCTTCGCGCGGGCGGGCGGAGAGTTTGTCCAGGAATGGGTCGCTCGAGAGCCTACCGGCCAATACGCCCGACGGGCCGCCTTCCTTTATGAATGGCTCACCGGTGCCGGACTCGAGGTTCCCCAACGCTTGGGCGGCAACTACGTCGACGCACTTGACGACGACAAGCAGGTGACGGCGTCGGCAGACGCGACTCAGAAGATTGCCCGCTGGCGCGTAAACGACAACATGCCTGGCACCCGCTACTTCTGCCCCACGCTCGCGAAGACCGATGCCTATCTGATTGCGGCGGCACGCGATGTCGCCGCTCTCTATGCGGGCCTGACGGACGAGTTCGGCGAGGAGTTGCTCATGCGCGCCGCGGCCTGGATTACGTTGCGCGAGAGCAAGAGCAGCTTCGTCATTGAGGGCGAGGGCGATCGCACCACGCGCATCCAGCGCTTCGCTGATGTGATGGGTCGGCGTACAGGCGAGGGCGAGCTGCCGCTGACGGACGCGGCAACGGCCGAGCTGCAACGCGAAATTCTTGGCGAGATCACGACGGTCACGCGCTTTGGCTTTCGCCAATCACCTGTGTTCGTGGGCGAGACCGTCCGCTTCAGCGAAGTCGTGCACTACGTCGCACCTGGTCAGGAAGATGTCGCCGACATGATGGAAGGGCTGCGGGTGTTCCTCGCGCGCACCGCCGGCCAGTCGCCGGTGATGCGTAGCGCGGTGGCCGCGTTTGGCTACGTCTACATCCACCCCATGGCGGACGGCAACGGACGGGTGCATCGATTCCTGATCAACGATGTGCTACGTCGGGACGGCGTCATCCCCGCGCCGGTGATCCTCCCGGTGTCAGCGGTCATCACGGATGACGCCGGCGAGCGCCGCGCATACGCTCGAGTGCTCGATGAGGTGTCTGCCCCGCTGATGCGACTCGTTCGCGACCACGTTCAGTTCGCATCCACGAGAACGCAATATCCGGACGGCATCTCGTCTAACCTGGAGTTCCACGGCGATGAGCTCGCTCGGCCGCTGTGGCGACATCTCGATCTGACTCCCCACGTCGTGTATCTCTCCAAGATCATCGAGCGCACGATCACCGAACAGATGCGAGAGGAATCGAAATATCTGCGCAGCCACACGCAGGCCAGGCTAGCGCTCAAGGAAATCGTGGAGATGCCCGACGAGCAAGCCGACCGGGTGTTGCGCTCCATCGAGCAGAACAAGGGGAAGCTCAGCAACGTCCTGGCAAAGGAAATGCCTGTGCTTGAGCGCCCCGGCATCTGGGAAACGGTTGTCGAGACCGTTGAGGCAGCGTTGCGCAACGATGCGCCGGCGGACCCGCACGTGGTGGAGCGCTATGACCCGACCAAACCCGCGGGCAAGTAATGTGCGCAAGACCGGTCGACTTATGGACACGCCAAGTAGAGCTAACCCAGCGCACGCCAAAGGACATCGGTACTGAAAGGCGGATGAGGCCCCGTGGCTGCGTCGACAGGTCCTTGGCGGCGTGCTCAGCCTCTTCTGCGTGCCGGTAGATTTCGCCCGCTCTCTCGGCAATGTTGGGCAGGGATATTGCCAAGCTGGCCAGCCGCAAAGCCCTACAAGCCATCGCGCTATCAGATGATCCAGCCGTTTGCATCGCCTGTCTCTTCACATGTCTCGCACACGAGCCAATGTCGACGATGGGATTGCGATGGCCGTCCGCGCCCTTGATTTGCTTCGGCGCGGACTGAAGGAGGACGACCGATAGCCGATAATCTCGCCTCGATCGCTAGGACGTCTGAAAGCCCTGTACTGGCACATCCAAACTATACCGCGGCCGATTTGACCCGTTGCGCCGTCGCGGTGCGGGATTGCGGGAACGAACTTCATTTCAAATAATACATTTGAATGTTTTTTGTCAGCCGTTATGTTGGAGGCGGAAGGCCCCGAGCGGTCCGGACGGCGCGTCCGTGCTGCAGTCATTAGCCGACGCGCCCGCGCAGAAGCGGGAGCAAAGTCGAAGTGGGCGGAGGCATCTATGGCACGGTAGGCCCGACTTCCGTCCCCCTAATTACCCAAGAAACCCATTTGCCGGCTGACACAGTGCGCGCCGGGGAACACCGCCTCATAGCCGTTCGCGCGCTGTCCAGCGGGAGGAGCGCGTGGGGCCAGGCACAGGAGTGGCCGCTAGGTAGGGCGCGATTGTCTTGGGCATGCTCATTTGGCCCAGTGCTGGGTTACACAAGGCACAGTTCCGACTCCGCCATGACGAAACGGAGACGCTGTCAATCCCACAATGGCGTAGCACCGTTTTGTGACACTTTCGTGTAATCTCGCGACCCATCAGCTCCTGCTATCCGGTGCGATTTCCATGGCACGATACCTTCAATTTGTGGCCCGGGCCTGCTGCGTCGGCGTCATCATTGTGGTCGTCGCCATCGTCTCCCGGCAAGTCTATCTGTGGAGCGCCGCGGAAGCCGGCAAGGCCGGTGAGGATGCGGCGCCTGCGGCTAAGATGTTGATCCGCTGCGAGACGGTGCACAGCCGCCTTCACAACCAGCACATTTCCGCGGACTTGGCGGATGCTGACGAGCCTCCACGGGCTCGTTGTCGAGAGTCTTGACGTCGGCGCGTCAGCATTCCACCAATGTCCTTTAGCGCCAAAGCAAGCCACGGCGGCCGCTGGATTGGCATGGTCACTGAGGTGTGTCGCCCCGCTTCTTGAGCGCCGCCAGCACTCGTTCGTTCAAGCCAAACCGGTAGAGTGTTGCACCCACTTGGGTCAACAAGGCCCGTTCCTTCCCCCCGATTGCTGGATCGGCCAACAGCACCGCCAAGCCGGCAATCGCGTCATCGACCTCCAATTCTGTCGTGTCGTCCAGCGCAAGGCGCTCGAAATCTCGTATCACGTCATCCGGGTCCATCGCGGCTCCATGTGGCTTCCTGCGCTAGTCTAGCCTGACGAGGCGCACGTCAATGCGCTTGCCAAGCGATCCACTGGATCCGTTGCGAAGAGGCGACTATGGGACTGGACGCTGGAAGGTCTCTAAACGGGCGGGTGCTTCGGCCCGTCGCCGCTCCACCAGAACGCCGGTCGGCTATCGCAACGCGGGAAGGCCAGCCCAGGACAGGAAGGACGAGTTGCCGTCGACCATGCGGCGTCAGGGCTCGTCAATGCTTCGCGTGGCCAAGGTCGTTTGCTTTTGCGCTGCGGCTGTCACGGAGGCGGTTCCTAATACACCGCTCAATGCCATTTTCGCGCCAGACTTCTTGAGGACCGGTCCCCAATCGAGCAGCCGATAGACCGGTCCTTCCTTCTCGATATGAACCCCAGCCTGCGCCGCCGCTTGCTTAACTAGCAGGGTGACAGTCTTCTTATCGATGCCAGTGCGCGCTACCACCTTGACCAAGGTCGCATCGGTGATGGCGTCGATTGCAGCCAAAACGGTAAGCATTCGCCGCAGGTCGCCCCTGGGGTATTTCGGTACGTCGTTGTCATCAACTGCCATCAATTATCCGCTCACCATGTTGGATCGGATTATCCGCGACAGTCTTTAAACGGCAGAGAAACGACGGGGGTTGACATTTGCAATGCGCGTGGCCAGGCGCAGCTCGGCGCATGCGCTCTGATGGAACCCGTGTTGCTGGCCACGGCGTCGGACACGTCCGAGCTCGAAGTCTTCGGGCAACGAAAGCGTCCGTGAGGGGGTCCACGCCGGCCAGATCTACCGTGCCGCTCAGGATCAGCTTCGATGGCGCCGCTAAGGCCATCGGCGTTCAGTTTCGATTGCGCAGTGGCATCGAAACTGTCGTAGAAATCTTGCAGCCGCCGGCCAGCGATGCCTTGATTAAGCGGCTCGGCGAAAGGTCTGAAAGCGTTCCGATACGGACACCAAAGATGAGAGCAGCCGCTGCAGACGGGCTTGCTCGTTCGCCGGCTCTCAACGCAGCAGATGCCCCCCACGCCGCTTTTCCGGAGTGATGTGAAGCTAGGCGGCAGTCCGAGTCTCGCGATCAGTCTCAGCAACTTAGCTCCCTCCGCCCATCATGGCCGCCACGACGCCGATCGCAAAGCGGGCAACCACGCCGCAGTAGCCGACGCGCAGACGTGTTTTTGGACCGACGTCCACTACTCACCCCATGGACTCGCGACCCATACCGGAATACGGAGGCCCGCTCTCAAGTCCACTATGCCTTTGTCTTTGGCGAATTATCCAATTTTTTGCCTCTGTTGCAATCCGGAGTTACATCCCGCAACTCGCCCGCTGCTACTAGCCGCCTGGGGGCGCTGGCCCACAGATTGCGGAGCGCATTCCGCTTACAGCACGGCGGGCACCGGTTTAGCGCTGGCGTTTGCTTGTCGGTTAATTTCATCATCGCTGAGACCTTCATGCCAGATTCCCACCGAACTTCATCGTCTTCTGACCGTTGGCACCATGCTGGCGTAGCAGCAGTGGCAGCCACGGCAGCCACTGCGGCTACGGCCGCCTTTGCCGTTCGCCGTCAGGCACGCGCGGCCGAGCGCGCGCATCCCCCCATTGGTCGGTTTATCAATGTCGACGGCGTTGCGCTGCACTATGTCGAGCGTGGCAAAGGTCCGCCTGTGCTGTTGTTACACGGCAATGGCGTGCAGGTGGAGGATTTTATCGGTAGTGGGCTCATCGATGCACTAGCGCGGCGGCATCGCGTGATAGCTGTCGACAGGCCCGGCTTCGGCTATAGCGAGCGTCCGCGGACCCGGCTGTGGACCCCGCGGCACCAGGCTGATTGGATCAGCCAGGCGCTGGCCCGGCTTGGGGTCACGCGCCCTGTCGTTGTTGGCCATTCGTGGGGCACCCTGGTCGCGCTGGAGATGGCACTGGCCGGGACTGGGGAAGCCAGCGGGCTCGTACTTCTTTCGGGCTATTACTACCCGACAGCCCGAGGCGATGTACTGATGAACTTGCCCGGGGCGATTCCATTGCTGGGAGACGTGCTGTGCAACACCCTTGTGCCCCTTGTCTGGCGTCTGGCGTTCAAGCGCTCGGTGCAGCTGATGTTCAGGCCGGCACCCGTGGCGCCGACGTTCCTCGATGCAGTCCCTAGGGAATTGATGCTTCGACCGGGGCAGATCCGTGCTGCCTCCGAGGACTCCACGTTCATGATTCCCGCGGTGGAAAGGCTTCACCGGCTTTATCCCCAGCTAACGTTGCCTGTGACGCTGATCGCTGGCGCCGGAGACGCAATAGTTGATGTGGACGCGCATAGTGTCAGGCTGCACGGCGATATCCCGCGTAGCACGTTGATCCTTGCCCCGGGCACCGGGCATATGGTTCACTATGGCGCCAACGCGTCCATCGTCAACGCGGTGGAGACCATGACGGGCACCGGGCTTAACGTGCCGGGACCGGGCTTAGCCACGTAAGGGAAGCACGAGAGCGGTCTTCGAGATTCGGTGCGTCCAGGTCGGCACGGCGATGCGACGTGAGGCGCGTAGCGGCGCTCGCATCTGGCTTGGACTGGATCTCGCGCCGCTAGGAAGCGTGGCAGCGGCTGCTGCAAGTGCCACTGCGGTGATCAGGGCTCTATTACCCTATCCACGTATGGATATGATAACTTCAGTGCACTGAATAAACCTCATGAGCGATGGAATGGCATCGTTAATCGGCTTGATCAAGGCGTCGAGGGGCAGCAACAGGATGGGGGCTGCTGCCCATTCTCACGCTGACGCTCCTTGGCAGTGCGTCGCCGTCTTTGGATCAGCCGAAGCAGAGGCCAGGTTCATGCACGCTGCGGAAGTCATGGAGGGTCGTTACAGGTATCGCCGTAACAGATAATGTCATAGAGAATCAGCGCGCGGTGCTTAACCAGCTCCGCCAGTCGATCGCGTAGCCGGGCACGGATCTGTTCGGCGCTCTGGCATTTAATGCCGTCCCGCCTGAGTTGTGCAATGCGCCGCTCCTGGGCCTGCATCCGTCTCTCAAGATGTTCAATGGCCCGATTTGTTTCGTGAAGTTCCTCGAGGTCGTCTTGGATGTTTGGGGTAAGAGATATTACTTGCATGACGACCTCCCATGCAGACGCTGCGTTTTTTGCCGCGCTTGTAGGCCGTCCAGATGCGATGTTCAATGCGCACCTGGACGCCGGCTTGCCGGACATCACAACCGTAACAATCGGATGGCGTGCAATGGCACAACGGTCAGGAGATGCGAGTGGTGGCGGCCGCGTTCGGCTCACCGTGCTGCACCGCCTCCCATGCTGCTTCCGGTGCTCGCGGAACCGGTCGCACCGGCCCCGGATCCGCCTTCGTATCCACCCAGCCCGCTGTCTGGCCCGGTCCCGACGTCTTTCCCGGACCCGCTTCTCGCACCGCCGGTACCGCTCATATCACGGGAACCGGTGGCGCCACCCGGCCCCGTCACACCACTGGCCCTGCCGCTACTGCCACAGCTACCGCGGCTATTCGTGGCGCTAACGCCACCGCGTCTGGTGCCCGGCGTGCTGGGAATGCGTGGAGAGCCGGTTGCGCCCATGGTGTTTCCGCTGGTGGCAGCAGACCCGGTTCCGCCGGCGGTACCACCAGAAGTACCGGCTGAATCGCCCGACGTCGACTGGACAGCCAGAAGGGAGCCATGCAGCGCAGTCGCGGACGCGCACAACATCTTGGTAATCAACATCCTTTTTTCCTCGTCAATCTCGTGTGGCTTATGCGGCGATGGCCGCTTGTGCGCTGACGCAACGGGCATGCCACGGTGATGGGCTTGTCGCCTCAGTGCGAACGCAACCGACATGTCACGCGTCTGCCGCCCGCGAATACCGGCCCCATATGAGGAAGAGCCGGGTGATATGCACCGTCTTCATCCCTCGTTGCATGGCCCGCGTCAAGAGAAGCCCATCCTGTGCGCCCGTTCGGCACATGGAACGGGCGACTAACCCGTGCATCTCTCAAAAAAAAATGACCCGCCACTGGAGATGGTTCGGGCCGAAGGAAGACGCCATTCACTGTAGCCCGCCGTCTGCCGGGGCACATGTCGGGCGTTGTCTGATTATTGCGAGCCGTAGCGTCTACCATGCGAAAGCCTCGCTCGCAACGCACCGCCCTCACCTTGCTGGTCGACGACCATCGCGCCGTCAAGAAGCTGATCAAGCAATTCCAGGAAGCGAAGGATCAAGCCGAGAAGCAATCCGTAGCGGCCGAGACCTGTCGACAGCTCACCGTCCACGCGCAGATCGAAGGCGAGATCTTCTACGCGGCGCTTCGCGGCGAGAGCAAGGAGATCGACAACATGCTCGACGAAGCCAAAGTCGAGCACGGCGTAGCGAAGGACCTGATCGCAGAGATCAAGTCAGGCGAGGACGAGATGCTCGAGGCACGCTATACGGGCACCATGTTGAGGAAGAGGAGAACAAACTCTTCCCGCGGTGATCAACGCCAAGATTGACCTCACCGAAGTCGCGCAGCAATTGGAAAGCCGAAAATCGGAGTTACTGGGCGAAACGTCAGAATAGTGGCTGGCACGTAATCTTTTCGCGCTTGGGTGCCGGCTGGAGGTGCATTGCCACACTGCTCGGCGCCGGTCCTTGTCGAGCTTGGGCACGCAAGTGCTCGGCATCTAAAGGCACGGGCGCCAGCACGCGGCACACCAGGCTGCGCGGGCAGCGATCGCCCGTTCTCCTTTACTTCACCCGATGAAAGAATTACTGCCCGACTGATCATGCGGGGGAGGGGAGCGGGCGGGAGGGACGGCACGGAAGGCACATTATGGTGGGGAGCCCGGGAAGAGCGACTCAGAACTGAAGGAGTTAATTTAGCGCCACGAGGAGATCCAAAGGCTCCATGTGACATTGCGTGGCGCTCTTTCGATCGGACTTCTCATGGCCCCTTGGGGAAAACAAGGTACTCCGCAAACACAGCGTTTTTATCGGTTCCCCGTTCCAGTAATTTTCAAAAATTTCGCTGCATCACCTATTTACGGAATTGGTTCAGGCATGAAAGTTGCGCTCGAACGTTCGAAGCCTTCACGCGCGAAGTTCACACGGCCAGGAGAGAACATGGACCAGATTGAAACACAAAACACGGAACGCCCAAGCGGCGGCTTCAATCCGGATACGCAACGCGGGACCGCGTTACGAAACCTTTCGTCGGATAGGCCTTCCGCCGATCGCCCGGATACCGGTGCATCGGCATCAGCAAAGCCTGCGTCGCAGGAACTGTCAGATGAACTCGACAAGCTGATTGAGCGTTTGCCCGGCCTCGCCGGTACAGCTCGGGACAAGGCAAAAGCGGAATTCCTCGACTTCGCTGCAAAGTCTACGAGTACCGCCGGGGCACTTGCTGCCGAGTCGACGGACGTCGCAAGGCGCGTCACCATACGGGCCAAGAACGAATGGGAAACGCGGCGGCAGCGCGTTGAATCGTTTGTGCAAGCGAATCCCTTCCGCGCGGCGGGCATAGCCATTGGATTAGGCGTACTGCTGGGGGCGAAGCTGTTTGGAAATTCGCATCGGCGCGGCGACACCTTGTAGGGGCTCGATGGCGATGGAGTTCCGTGTGTATGACGGGAGACCGCTGCCGGAAGCCTTGACACTAATGCCAGAGCAAGCGATGCATCGGAATCGAAGCACAGAGACGTATGGAGAGCAAGGCGAAACAAGGACAATGTCCTGCACCCGATGCGAGAGAACCACGGCTCGCCGAGATACGGCACCTCAAGATGGCACGTTCGTCACACGAGTACGCCCGCGGGAACGCGGCCCACTTTTACGCGTGGCTAGCGTGCCAGCCAGGCGGATCGGTCCCCGAGGGCGCTGACGTGTGGATTTGCGGCGACTGTCATCTCGGTAATCTCGGCCCGGTGGCCGATCAGGCCGGCGAGACCGCGATCCAGATCCGGGACCTTGACCAGACCGTGATCGGGAATCCGGCATACGATCTGATACGGCTTGGCCTCTCGCTGGCAACCGCGGCGCGCAGTTCCGATCTGCCAGGCGTGATCACGAGCCGGATGATGGAAGCGCTCATGACAGGTTATGAGCAGGCAATCGATCCGCGTCGCGGCAAGACCGCACAGGAAGCGCGGCCCGCGGTCGTTCGGATCGCGATGAAGAAGGCGCTGCATCGTTCGTGGCGCCGAATGGCCAGACAGGAGACCCGCGACGCGAAACCTCATATTCCTTTGGGCAAGCGCTTCTGGCCGTTGTCGAGTGAGGAGATGAACGGAATCCGTGCGCTCTTCGACACTAAGTCCCGCTGCGTACTTGAAACCCTCCTGGGCCCTGAATGCGACCCTGATACAGAAGTCAACTTTCTCGACGCGGCGTACTGGGTGAAGGGGTGTAGTTCCCTGGGGCGTCTCAGGTATGCGGTAATGGTGGATGTCTGCAGCGCGGGTCCGCGCCACAACGGCCCATGCCTGCTGGACATCAAGGAAGCCGTCAATCCCGCAGCGCCACGGCAGGAGGCGCGTCGCATGCCGCGCGACAATGCCAGGCGGGTTGTCGAAGGCGCGAGGCACCTCTCCCCCTTCCTCGGCGACCGGATGATGGCGGGACGTCTCTGCAGTCGCGCCGTGGTCGTGCGCGAGTTAAGGCCGCAGGACCTGAAGCTCGAAGCTGAGCGGCTCGGCGAGGCTGATGCAGTCAAGGCCGCGCGTTTTCTTGCATCCGTCGTTGGTAAGGCGCATGCCAACCAGATGGATGCCGCGACCCGGAAAAGCTGGCTCGCGGAACTGCGCCTGAACCGGCCAAAATCGCTGAACGCGCCATCGTGGCTTTGGCGGAGCGTGGTCGGGTTGCTGAGCAGCCAGGAAGCGGCGTATCTAGAGCATTGCCGGCGGTATGCGAAAGGCCGGCCACTCAGCTGATTCTAGCCGAGAATCCCGTGAATTCTGGCTGGCACTAAACTCAGGTACGACGCGCACCGGCTTCTGGCCAGTACGAGCAGTGCGTCACGACAAAAATTCAACGTCCTATCGTACAGTAGCATCGGCATCAATTCCGCCCGCGTGGCACAGGTAACATCCTGCTGGCCACGGCGTCACCCCTTGATTCTTGGCGACGATCTCGCCAGGTGCAAAGCAGGCTGGCGGCATCTGGCAGAGTGGCGGTTGAATCCCTCCAGCCTTCGCCTGCATTAATGTCCCCCCAAACTGTGCGCAGCGGCATTAGCCATGCCAGAGACTAGGATCGCGGCGCAATTGCCGATCATCGATATTGAACTCGTGCACCGCGAACTCCGCTAGCAGAACGCGGAGCCGGTGCTACTCAATGGGTGCCATCCGAGGATGTGCGCCTGCTCGGCAGTTTGCTTGGCGAAAACCTGAGGTCAACAGTATCTATTGGATTGTGCTAAACACCACATACCTGCCTTTGCCGCCGCGCTTGGCGGTGTAGAGCGCCGTGTCCGCCTGCATAAACAGGTCCCCAATGGATTGGTCGTGCTGCGGATGTCGGAGTGCGACACCAACCGTTGCGCCAGCAGTGATGTGATGGCCGTCGATGGTATAGGGCGCTGACGCGAGTTCTACGATGGTTTGCGCAACGCGTTCCACCGTATCGGGGTTCGAGATGTGTTCCATGACAATGGCAAATTCGTCTCCGCCTATTCGCGCCACCGTATCAGATTCGCGCACGCACGACGCAAGACGCTCCGAAAACCTCCTCAGGAGCTTGTCGCCGACGGCATGACCACAGGTGTCGTTGACCGGTTTGAAACCATCTAGGTCTATCAGCAGCAGACCCATTTGGGTGCCGTTCGCACTTGCTCGCTCGTTGGCCAACCTTAAGCGCCGGTCGAAGCCCTTTCGGTTGAGCAGGCCCGTCAGGTGGTCGAGGAGCATCTGCTTTTCAAGGTGCCTTAACTTGAGGCGTTCCGTGGTCACGTCTCGGACGAAGATGTGCAGGCCCAGGACAGTGTTCTTTGCCTCGTTCCATGCGGGCTGGTAAGTCACCTCAAGGCACTCGCTACCGCCTCCTGAATCCCGGTCGAAGGCCACGGAAGCGCCTGCAAACGCTTCGTCGAGGTAGGGCTTGACTTCGGCGTAAGCAGTGGCGCCCCAAAGCTCTTGGATGGACAGGCCAACTATCTGTTCCGATGCAAGTCCAAACCGGCGCCCGTAGGCCTCGTTCACGAACACGTAACGTTCGTCGCGTCCGACATAGCTGGCGAGGTCCGGAAGGTGATTGGCGATAGCCTGAATGCGTCTTTCACTTTCCCGCGCTTCGTCCTTCGCGCGTTCCAAGGCAGCTTCCCTTTCGGCGAGTTGTTGCATGAACTCTGAGAAGGTCGTGGTGAGGTCGCTGATTTCATCACCAGTTGTAATTGACACAGGTGAATGCATGAGCCGGCCTTTCGCGTTCTGTTGCACTAGCCCATGTAACCGAACCAATGGAACCACCAGTCGGTGCGAAACCATCCACATGAGAATGGCTGCAAAGGCTATAGCGATTCCAGCCGCCAGAGCCAATCTTCTTCTCACATCATTCAGCGGCGCGTAGGCCTCAGCCGCAGGAAAGTTGGCAACTAGGTCCCAACCATTGGTGTCGAGCAGGTAGTGCGAGACTATGGGCTGCTTCGGATGAATGAACTCCAGGGCAGCAGGGTCGGTGTCCGCCTCACAAGACTCTCCAGTCGCATTCGCCCCTTTCAATAAATTCGACAAGTCAATATGCATGACGTATCGCGGGTTGTCTCCTGACGATACCAAGCAGAAGGTGCCCGTCGCGCCGATTCGGTTGCGTGTCAACTCCTGCAGAAAATTCTCCCGCAGCAGGTTCAAGCTTCCTGCCACGATTGCGCGCAGGCTGCCATCAGAGGAACGCAGCCCGACGGCCATGACGATGCCAGGCGCGCCATTGTTCTTCCCAACCAAGGGTTCGGAGACGGCAACGGATGCTCCTCGGACAATTTCACGAACATAGTCGCGGTCGGCCAAGGATATGTGTTGACCCAAAGGCGTGGCGCTGTTGAAAGCCAGTTCGCCGTCTGGCCAGATGAGGGAGACCGCGTTGAATGCCTCGGGAATGGAAACAGCCTGCGTCGCGAAGGCTCTGAGCTCATCCGGGCTCCGGTCGAGCATTGGCGCTAACTGCCGTGCCAAGCGGCGCAACACGATGGCTCGGCCTTCAAATTTCTCGTCGAGCTGCTCGGCCACCAGCTTAACGAGAGTGTCTTGCTGGCTCTGCAGCAAGTCTCTCAGGCTCAAGTACGCGTAATACTGGGCGACAACAGCAAGTGCGAAGATGACAACTGCTACGACGAACCCGGTCGCGAGTGCCGCTCGAAATTTCAGAGAACGCCGCACTGATATCTTCCTCTTTCCCATTTCGCGACAATTATCATCTCTACATGCTCCCAAGCCCACCCGAACGGGTGACTGTGTGGCTGGCGCGGCAACTATGCTCTTCATAAGAGCGGAATAATCCTCAGAAAGAGACTATTGAGGCACAAAATGGGTGGGCTCCAGTTTTAGCAGCCACAACAAAGTCAGCATCCAAGGGAATTTGGTTCGTGATGAGCTTGAACTGTACGGCGCGTACAGATGACTCATGTACTTGCGGCCGCCGCTTGCATCGTGTGGCCGCAACATCCCTGCTTCCACAGGCTTCCTTGATCAGGCGAGATGCGGTCGCACTGTTCCCGGCAGTGATGCTGAAATGCTCCCGAAGCGTCGCCGGTCGCGCGTCCGGCAACCGGCTCGACCTTGCACCAGTCCAAGGTTGTCAGGGCTGGTCAGTCAGGTTTCACCCAGCTCTGGTAGCATCGACAGGCGGCGTCTGCAGGTCTGTCGCCTCACCCCCAGTTCGGGTCTCTAAACCGTAACCTCCACGGGAGGGAGTGCCATGGATGTCCAGCAACTTGTTTCCGAATTTCTCGCTTCCGAGCACGGGAGCCAGGCTGCCCAGGCTCTGGCCGCCCAGGGCATCAGCGCCGATGACACGCAGCAGATGCTGAGCCAGGCGGCAGAGACCGCGCATGCCCACGCCGAGGAACAGAGTGCCGGCCTGATGGGTGAGCATCCGGGCAAGAGCTTTTTTGCGGCCTTCGCCGCCGGCCTGGTCCGGGGCGATGGTTTTTTCAAATCCCTCGCGGAGGGCGGGGAGGGTATCCTGGCCGGCCGGGTGGCTGAGTCGCTGGCGGAGAAAATGGGCATCGACCCGTCCACCGCGTCGACCGTGGCCGCCGCCGCTACCCCGTATCTCGTAGCGTTCCTCAAGGAAAAACTCGCCTAAAGAGCTTCTGTCGCGTACCGATGGCATGCATGGTTGGGAGGCCCGGCCCGCCTTACAATCGAGCCCAGCAGCCCTCAGCGCCGGTGCCAAGCCTTCATCGACGTCGTCGATGCCGAGCTTCGTCATTGCATCGGGAGCCGCTGCTTGTAGACGGCAGGCGCTCGTGGTCAGACTGCCCGCGCAGGCAAAAGGCTAAACCCAATTCCTTGCAGGGAGAGTTGTCCTGATCCGAACTACTCTCAGGCTGTGACCGTAAGATGCAATGATTGGGGCCGCAAAGATCGGGTCTCCATTTGAGCCGGACGACATTGGGTTCTTTGATTCCACGAAACTGGCTGCTTCGCTGAAGCGCAAGTTCTTGGTGGCCCAAATCCGTATTGCGGCCCAATCCTTTGCACCTTGAAGACTTCCCAAACAAGCCTTCAGTTAGCGCATGCCGAGCGGCAGGAACAAATGTTTAGACATTATGCCGGGTATGTCGCGTGACCTTACCGCCGGCGCCGCGCCCTTGCGACGCTCGCGACCTGCTTCGCCGACTAAGGTGGGCCAACCTGCGGGGTGCCCGCCACCAGTAGGGGAGCGTGCTGCCGGCTGCTGCCCGTTTGTCTCTTGCCGACCCCGCGGCGTCATTCGAGTCCGCGAGGCTCCAAAGTCAGCTTCCGAAGTACAGCGGTCACCCGTCATACGCGATAGCTAGCGAGTTCCATCATGCCGCGGATTGCGATTGCCGGTAGCGCCCCGGACTTTGTCCAACGATCCGTTTGAACGCGGAATTGAAGGCAGCCTCTGAACCATAGCCGACGCTTTCGGCGACCGAAGCTATACTTTTCCTTTCTCGCAGCGCGGCGCCAGCTTTTGCGATACGCCAATCGGTCAGATAATCGATGGGCGTCATGCCGACTAGCGTCCTGAAGCGCTCGGCAAACGTCGTGCGCGACATGGCCACCGCCGCCGCCAATTCATCGACTTTCCAACGCCGGGCTACGTCCTCATGGATGAGGGCAAGGGCGGTCCCGATCTTTGGATCGGCCAGGGCGCCAAGCCAACCCGGCGTATGCGCTCCCGACGCCAGGTATTCGCGCAGGACTTGCACGAGTACCATGTTCGCGAGGCTCGCTGCGGCGACCGACGCGCCCGGGCGGGGCTTCTCCGTTTCAAGTCGCAGCAGATCGAGCACGGCCCGCAGCGCCGGAGCCGTTTCAGAAGCAGCCGGAATATGGATAAGTGGCGGCAAGGATTTCAGCAAGAGTTCGCTGGTATCGGCGTCGAAGACGAAGCGGCCTCCGGCTGCACTGACCTTCTCCCCGCTGCGGCCATAACGCACGATCCCGTCTGCGCAAAGGCTCGTGGCAAGCACTTCACGGCCGTCGTCAGGAGGAAGTGAAGGGTCGCTTCCGGTGCAATACGCCTGCCCTTGAGTCAACAGATAGAAATCACCCGCCCTCAGTTCGACCGGCGGGGTGCCATCTTCGAACCATAGCCAGAAAGCACCTTCCAGGACGCCACCGAACTTGATGTGTTCATAAGCAGAAAAGCGCAGCGACCATGCGCCATACACATCCAGCCGTGCCGACAGCACGCTGTCGACTTTGAGCAGGTGAAAGACATCTGAGAGCGGGTCCATCCGAATCCGGACGATTGATAAATAAATACGTTGATTCGATTATAGATTAGACGACCCTGCTAGACGAACATTGGATGTGCAGAGCGTGCGGGGGCTATTTCATGATTCTCGCCCTCTTGGACAAGAGATGAGGAAAATATCATGTCGACAATCAAGGACAAGGTCGTTGTCATCACCGGTGCAAGCAGCGGAATTGGCGAGGCAGCGGCACTGCTACTGGCGGAGCGCGGGGCGAAGGTGGTGCTGGGCGCCCGTGGCGAGCATCGGCTTCGCGACCTCGCCGATCGAATTGCCAAGGCGCGGGGACAATGCGCATGGGCATGCACAGATGTCAGGCGCCGAGAGGACATGTCGCAACTCGTAAAACTGGCGTGCGAGCGATTCGGTCAGCTCGACGTGCTGATCAACAACGCTGGCGTCGGGCCGATTTCTCCTCTCGACGAGCTGCGCGTGGACGATTGGGAAGACATGATCGACGTGAACATCAAAGGCGTGCTGAACGGTATTGCAGCGGCATTACCGGTCTTTCGTACGCAGGGCTTCGGCCACTTCATCAATACCGCGTCCACCGCCGCTCTTCGCATCGCGCCAAACATGGCGGTCTACGCCGCAACCAAGAGCGCCGTGCGCGCGATCTCGGAGGGATTAAGGCAGGAGGCGGGAGACAAACTGCGTGTGACGGTCATTTCACCCGGCTTCACGCGGACGAATTTTGCAGAATCGGTGACCAACTCGGAAGCCAAGGCGCAAATCTCCGCCTCGATGGATGCATTCGCCATGTCGCCGGACGCCATTGCCCGGGCTATGGCGTTTGCAATCGAGCAACCGGCCGATGTTGACGTGGGCGAGATTATCGTCCGCCCCACGGCGCAGGGGTAGGTTGCTGCCGCCGCAGCCGGCCTTATCGTTCCCCGGCTGGTAGCTGACATCAGTACAAATTGGTCGGTTCGTTCGCATTGGGCGAGCGACGGCATCGGCGGCCTGCGAACGGCCGGAAACTGAACGAAGCCGACACCTGAATGTCATGTCCACGACACTAGCGGACGGCTCTTCATGGCCGGCAAGCGACCGCTCAGCCGGCCAATCGTTTTCAGACTTCAGTTTGTTCTGCCATTTCGAGGGCGTCATCTACCTCGATACCGAGGTAGCGAACAGTGCTCTCAAGCCTATTGCCTGCAGGCCATAGAGCAGAGATTTTTTTGGTTAGCGATCGCGGCTACTGACACGTGAACAGGCCGGTCGGGCCAGCCCGCGATCGGTAATCAAAAAAATGTTTGTGCTAAACCGCTCCGCAGGCGCTGGCGTTTATGGGCATTGAATGATCGTCGCGGTGATTTGCGATACCCGGCGCGTGCCCATCGCAGGCCGGAAGCAGGCGGTCTGACGGAGCCGGTCGCGCGATGACAGTGAGAATGCGAGGGTCAATGGGCAGATGGTGCGCAGTTTCGCGGCATTGTGTTGGTGCGATGCCGCCAAAGCACGAGTGGGTTCGCGTTGGCCGCGTGGGGAAAGACCATCGTGCTCGGGGTGGTGGTGATGCCGGTCAGTGTCCATGGCTGGGGTCAGGCGGGGCCCGCGGAAGGATGCCAGGCACACCGCCTTCGATGCGGACCATGTGGCCCTCGCCACAGACGGGGCAATCGCGCAGTGACTTGCCGGTGAGCCGCTGGTAACGGTCACGGTAGTCTTCTGCGAAGGGCGGTGACGCAGCGGCGGGCGGCTCGATACCGAGCAGCCGCCGGCAGGTGGCCAGGCGCGCCGCCAGGTGGCAGTTGGCGAGCCACCCGTAGCTGCGGATGCGCTTGAAGCCGTCGGGGAGCACGTGCAGCAAGAAGCGGCGGATGAACTCGTCGGCCGTGAGCGTCATGGTTTTGTGGCGGGCTTCGTGACGGTAGTCCTTCCACTGGAACAGGACCGAATCGCCATCAAAGCGCAGCAACCGGTTATTCGAGATGGCGACGCGATGCGTGTAGCGACCCAGGTAATCGAGTACCTGTGCAGCGCCGCCAAACGGTGGTTTCGCATAGACGACCCACTCCGCGTGAGCAGCGGGCGCGAGCCAGGCGGCGAAGGCTCGCGGGTCACGCAACGGCTCGAGCTGGCCATGCAAACGCAGCGCGCCGGCGTCGAAGGCGCGGCGCAATTGGTCGAGAAAGAGCCGCCGGAAGAGCCGCGAGAGGACCCGCACGGGCAGGAAGAAGCCGGGTCGGCAGGCGATCCAGCGCTCGCCGTCCGGGGCAATGCCGCCGCCCGGTATCACGCAGTGCACGTGCGGATGGTGCAGCAGATTCTGCCCCCACGTGTGCAGGACCGAGAGGAAGCCGATTTCCGCGCCCAGGTGCTTCGGGTCGGCGGCGATCGTGCGCAGCGTTTCCGCGCTGGTGCGAAACAGAATGTCATAGAGCACCTTCTTGTTCTGGTACGCGAGCGCGGCGACGGGCTCGGGCAGCGTGAAGACGACGTGGAAGTATTCGATCGAGGGGAGCAGCTCGGCGCGCCGGCGTTCGAGCCATTGCGCACGGGCGAGCGACTGGCACTTCGGACAGCAGCGATGGCGACACGAGTCGTAGGCAATGCGCTGATGGCCGCAGGCATCGCACTGCTCGACATGACCGCCGAGCGCGGCGGTGCGGCATAGCTCGATGGCGCTCATCGCGCGGCGCTGGGCACGACTGAGGGCGTCGGCATGGGTCTGCCGGTAGTGAGGGCCGCAGCGGCGGAAGATGTCCGCCACCTCGAGCGCCGGCCGCATCGCCGGCTTCAGAAGTACTCGGGCGCAGGTGGCGGGGGTGGAACGGGTGCAGGATGCGGCAGCAGGTCGAAGGGACTGGTGGTAGCGCACACGGTGCTCGTCGCCAGCTTGAGGTACCGTGCCGTCGTAGCCATGCTGCGATGTCCCATGAGCAGTTGGATTCTGCGTACATCGGCACCGGTTTCCAGCAGATGAGTGGCAAACGCGTGCCTCAAAGAATGGGGTGTAACGGGTTTCGTGATGCCGCTACGCTCACGTGCAAGCTGGCATGCGTCGCCCACAGCATGGCGGCTGATGGGCCGCCCCGGAATGCTGCCTGGAAAGAGCCATTCCCTCGGGTGAGCGTCCTGCCAGTACAGTCGCAGGACCTCGAGCAGCCTCGGCGAGAGCATGACGTAGCGATCCTTACGGTTTTTGCCCTGGCGCACGCGGATCATCATCCGCTGGCTGTCGATATCGGTGACCTGCAGATGCACGACTTCGGAGACACGCAGGCCGGCCGCATAGGCCGTCATCAGGATGGCGCGATGCTTCAGGCTGGGAATCGACTCGAAGAAACGCGTGACTTCCTCGAAGCTCAGGATGACCGGAAGCTTCATGGGCCGCCTGGGGAGCGGAAAGTCCTCGTCGCTCCAGTCGCGCCTGAGCGTGATGCGGTACAGGAAGCGCAGCGCGCCGACGGCCAGTTGCACACTCGCTGGCGCGAGCTTGCGTTCGTTGGTCAGGTGGATGATCCAGGCACGGATCTCTTCGGGGCCGAGTGCCTCGGGTGAACGCCGGAAGTACCGGGCAAAACTGGAAACCTGCAGGAGATAGGTCTTCTGCGTGTTGACTGCAAGGTTGCGGATCTGCATGTCGTGCAGCATGCGTTGGCGCAGTGGCGTCATGGCGAGCCTCCTGGAAGCAGTGGGTGGAATGCCCAACCGGGCGTTCACATACTGCTCCTGGCTTCACGGCTCACCACCTCGCCGGGGTTCAGCGCCAGACGACCTCTTCATGAAACGTCAGCCATGGACCTGTGCCCACCTCCCCCTACCGCGTCAGCGGTTTAGTACAGGCTTGACTATGTCCCGCGCGAAACTATGTCCCGCGATCGTTGGGAATCCCAGTCGGGAGTGGATTTTCCGCAGGAGCGCTAGACATTGGCATTCTCCTTTGCAGGCACTTAGCCTGAAAGGAGAAGTTCGTGGAACATTCTTACGAGAACGCGGACGCGCTGGTCCGCACCGCCCGAAGCGCAACCGGGGAACCCCTTTCGGAGTTCGTTAGTTCGCTGATCAAACAGCAATACTCGGTCAGCTATGTATGCCAACTGGCACAGCACGCACTTGCGTTTGAGCGCTGGTGCGAGGATCGCCGCATTCCCTTTCATACGTTGAAGGACGACGATATCGCAAGGTATCAGCGCTTTCGTTCACGACATCGATCGCGATGCTCAGAGACGCAACGCCGTGAACGGCACGGATTGGAGTTATTGATCCGCTTCCTGCGCGATCAGGGAGTGTGTCCTGCTGGGAAAGCGCGCGCAATTGCCGCAGACGACGTTGCCGAGGAGTTCGCGCAGTCCTTGAGGCGTGATCAGGGATTCGCCGTTGTGACCGTTGAAACCTATGCAAGGCTGACACGCAAATTCCTGGTGTGGCGGTTCGCTCAAGGAGAGATCTGCCTGCATGACGTTCGCGCGACCGACGCCAGCACTTTCATTCAGAGCGAGGCGAAGCGCATGGGACCTGCTGCGCTGAAGAACGTCGTCACGGCATTGAGGTCCTTCTTTCGTTACGCCCAGTTTCGTGGAGAGGTCACCGTGGGACTTGCCGCAAGCGTGCCAGCGGTGGCCAGTTGGGCGAGCACACCCCCAATCCCCAGAGCCATCTCTCCCGAACACGCACAGCGCGCGATTGATAGTTGCGACCGCCGGACCGGGGTGGGCCGACGCGATCGCGCCGTGCTGCTGCTTCTGGCGCGACTGGGGCTACGAGCCTGCGAGGTCGTCTAGCTGACGCTAGATGACGTCGACTGGGACCGCGGTCAATTGCGCGTGTGTGGCAAGGGCGGCCGGGAGAGTTTCCTGCCATTGACCGCCGACGTAGGCGACGCAATCGCCGCGTATCTGAGGCGTGGACGTCCCACGAGTCCAGACCGGCATCTCTTCCTTCGATCCGTAGCGCCGATACGCGGGCTGATGGAGGGCTCAGACGGAATCGGCACGATCGTGCGCCACGCGCTCAATCGTGCCCGGGTCAGCGCGCCGCACCGCGGCTCTCACCAATTCCGGCATGCTCTCGCTGTTCGCATGTTACAGCTCGGCGCGTCGCTGCCCGAGATCGGACGAGTGCTTCGTCATCGTAGCTCGCAGTCCACCAGCCTTTATGCGAAGGTGGACCTCTGTACTCTCCGTACGTTAGCCATGCCGTGGCCGGGAGGTGTGCGATGAACACGCTTCGCGATGCACTCCAGGAGTACCTTGAACTGCGCCGCAGCCTGGGCTTCAAGATGCACGATGCCGGCTTGCAGTTGCCCCGATTCGTCAGCTTCATGGAGACTCGGCAAGCCGAGCACATCAGCACTGGCCTCGCTCTCGAGTGGGCGCAACATCCGTCGGTTCAACCCGCAGAATGGGCCAGACGCCTTTGCTTCGTGCGCGGCTTTGCCCGCCACCGCAGTGCAACCGACAGCCGCACGGAGATTCCGCCAGTCGGCATGTTGCCCCATCGGTCTACTCGAGCCAGACCTCATCTATACACGGAAGCGGAAGTACAGCGCTTGCTGGACGCGGCATTGGAACTGCCGGTGACATGGCCGTCGACGCCGCTGCGGCCTTGGGTATTCCATTGCCTCATCGGCTTGCTCAGCGTCACCGGCCTGCGCATCAGCGAAGCGCTGAACCTCGAGCTTGGAGACGTGGACCTCGAAGATGCCGTCCTGACGATTCGCGGCGCCAAGCTCGGTCGGTCTCGACTGGTGCCCATTCATCAGACGACCTGTACTGTCCTGGCTGACTACCTCAGACGCCGCAAGCAGTTCCTCGGTTGCCGGGTCTCGTCGTATGTCTTCGTGACGAGTCGCGGAACCCGCCTCGACATGGGTCGCGTTCATCGGACGTTCTACGCGCTGTCGCGACAAACGGGACTGCGTGCCAAAGGCGCAAGCAAGGGGCCGCGACTGCATGACTTCCGACATCGCTTCGCCGTTGAAGTACTGATACGTTGGTATCAGTCGGGAGAGAATGCTTGGCAGCTATTGCCGGTGCTGTCGACCTATCTTGGGCACATCTATGTGGCCGGGACTTACTGGTATCTCAGCGGGTCGCCCGAGTTGATGGCACAAGCGATGGAGCGCCTGGAACACCGTTGGGGAGAGTCATCATGACAAGGGAACCTAGCTTTGCAGCCCTGCTGGAGAAGTTCTTCGTCCAGCGCCTGATCCATCAGCGCCAGGCTAGTATGCACACGATCGCATCATACCGCGACACATTTCGGTTACTGCTGGAGTATTTACAGCGACGCCTGCATAAAGCGCCATCCACTCTGGCACTGGAAGACATCACCGCGCCGCTCGTCATGGACTTCCTCGATGAACAGGAGCAGGTTCGCGGCGTCACGGCTCGAACACGTAACCTGCGCCTGACGGCAGTGCATTCGTTCTTCCGGTATGCGGCCTTCGAGATGCCGTCGCTCTCGGCGCACATCCAGCGCGTGCTGGCCATCCCGGCGAAGCGGTTCAGCCGCGCATTGGTCCCATTCCTGAGCCGACAGGAGGTAAATGCATTGCTGGCCGCGCCGGACCAGCACACCTGGTCAGGTCGCCGCGATCACGCTCTGTTGTTGCTGGCGGTTCAGACAGGGTTACGCTTATCTGAGCTGACCGGTCTTCGGCGCGAAGACCTCCACATTGGGGCAGGCGCACATGTCCGCGTATTCGGCAAGGGACGCAAGGAGCGTTGCACGCCGTTGAGCAAGAACACCCGCGCCGTATTGGCCGCGTGGGTTCAGGAGCCACCGCGAGCAGGAAACCAGCCACTGTTCCCAAATGCACGTGGCGGCCGGCTGAGCGCACACGGCATGCACTACCTCATTCACAAGTATGTCGTGGCGGCTGCGGAGAAATGCCCTTCACTGATGAACAAGCGTGTAAGCCCGCATGTGCTACGACACACTACAGCGATGGACCTGCTGCAAGAAGGCGTCGAGCTCTCGGTAATTGCGCTGTGGCTCGGTCACGAAACGGTGGAAACCACGCGGGTCTACCTGGACGCCAACCTCACGTTGAAACAGCAGGTTCTCGATAGGATCACGCCTCCTAACGGTAAGCCAGGACGGTATCGTCCAGATGACCGATTGCTGGTGTTCCTGAAGAGCTTGTAGGCCCATGGCTATGTCCTGCGCCGTGCACGGGCAACTGATGACATCTTGCTAGTCTCGTGACACACGAGACATAGTTCTGCGCGGGACATAGTCAAGCTTGGTATGGCCGAGCAACAGTTGCACAGCCCTAAGGTTTTTCATTCGCCGATATATCAATGAAGCCTTTGTGCGACGCATGGTGTGCGTGCCGTACGCTGTATCGTCGAGACCAATAGAGGCGATCCATCGATGGACCATGCGCGCGTATTGCCGCGTCGAAATATGCGGCGAGGCATGTAGTCGACTGGGGAACAGATAGTCGGTGAGTTTGAGGCCGCGGGCCTTGATCCAAGCTTCGGCGCTCTGACGCGTCTGCTCGGTGATCTCGAATCGCACCGACCGTTGGGTCTTCTGTTGTATGACCACCGCTCTCGATCCGACATGGCTGCCCTGACAGATGTCCTGGACGACCAACCGAGTTAGGTCGCACGCTCGCAGTTTGCTATCAATCGCGAGGTTAAACATAGCAAGCTCGCGGATGTTCGACGACATCTGCAACCGGGTGCGAATCGCCCAGATCTCCGGAAGCTTCAACGGTGGCTTCTGTCCGGTAACCTTGCCCTTGTTCCACGGCACGCGTCCGCCGACGTGATTATTCGAAGCTTTCATGATGATCTCCTTTCGGTTGGAGGGAGATCCAGTGTGCGCGTCGGCTGGCGGTCGCTGTCCCACCCGAAGCCGCCCACCTGCGCTTTAACCAGGTTGTGTCTGCTGAGCAACTTGTTGCTGCCATTCATTTGAGCTTGAACGGGGCTCCAACCTGCTGGTGACGCTGATTGACCGCAGCTACCACCGGCACTTTGTTATGACAATGCCTTTACATGTCAAACGATTGAGGGCTATAAACTCTGCGAGATGCCGTAAATACTAGGAGCGGGCACATGCTCATTAGGGGAAGCTGCCACTGTCGTAACGTATCCTTCGAACTCACCTGGGAGCCTGATCCCGTCGAAATTCCAGCTCGTGCATGTACCTGCTCTTTTTGCAGGAAACACGGCGGTGTCTGGACGTCCAATCCTTCGGGGGTACTTCAAGTCCAAGTCCAAGACGCTTCGGCCGTTTCAAAGTACTCCTTCGGTACCCACACAGCCACATTCCACGTTTGCTCTCGTTGCGGTGTGGTGCCAGTTGTCACAAGCGAAATCGAGGGGCAACTCTACGCAGTTGTCAGCGTCAACGCCTTCGAGAACGTCGAGCCATCCCTGGTGAAACTTACGCCGGTGAGCTTTGAGAAGGAAACGGAAGCGTCGAGGCTGACTCGCAGGAAACGGGGTTGGATTGCCAATGTCCAGTACATAAAAGGCGGGACGTAAGCCCTCCATCTAGTGGACAGCCACAGGCAGGCTTCACTCCACCTGCCGCTCTAACGTTGACGGTAGCTTTCTGGCCCTCGAGGCATCCAAGCGGAGTAGGGCGCGGGTCGACGCTCCCCGACCAATGTTCGCTTCGATACCGATTTCGGTCCTTCGGCGCAACAATGCCATCGTCTCTACCTGGCCGACCTCAGGCAGCCGAGGGCAGGGCGCGCCGGTTGGCGCTACCCGACCCACTGCGGGCACTGGACCATGCGTTTCGCCAACGGCAGTTTCCTGGGCGAAGCGGTCGTCTGAATGGCACGGTCGGGGGCGAAATCGCACGCTGCCTCCTTGCCGACTGCCGGCGTCCGAGAGGAGGGCGCCTGATCGTCGCTACGCGACCCTTCTGCGCCGTTCGAGTCTTCCACAACTCGATGGCGGCTATTCGAGTCCAACGGTCATCCGCCTCCCCTCTGGCGAATTCATGATGGGTAGCAGCGAATTGCCTGACTCGCTCGCTAAGGTGTATCCGCAATATGCCAAAGAACGCCTCCAAGCGCTGGCTGACGAAGCGCCGGTGCATTAGCCCAGTTGAAGTGCTGCGCAGCTCATTGCAGCGCACTCAAGTGGCTCACGCTCTGGTGAAGCTGCCATTAGGCGCGGCGCCCTTCCGCGCGCTTGTCACGATTCCAGTTGCCGTTTAGCCGGAGAAGGAAGTTCAAGGCTCGCGATCCTGAACTAATTAGCCTACACTGCACTTCTAGTCGGTCTGGTCCGAGTACATCCATGAGTCCCGACGAGCACAACCACTCCGAGCTTTCGCCAATCCAACTGCGGGTGCGCGCGCTCGAGACAATCCTGACCGAGAAGGGCTACGTCGACCGTTCCGTCCTCGACCTTATCGTCGAGCGATACCAGACCAAGATCGGCCCTCACATCGGGGCTAGAGTAATCGCCCGGGCGTGGGTTGATCCTGAGTTCAAGGCGGCGCTGCTGTCAGACGCGACAAAGGCGATCGCTGCGCTTGGAGTCGTCAGCCATGTGGGCGATCATCTGATCGCGGTGGAGAACACGCCCGGGCATCACAACATGGTCGTCTGCACGCTGTGCTCGTGCTACCCATGGGACGTGCTCGGGCTGCCACCGGTCTGGTACAAGTCGGCCGCTTATCGCTCGCGTGCCGTGTCAGTTCCCCGCGGCGTGCTGGCCGACTTCGGTGTCGTCCTGCCAGAAGACGCGCAGATCCGAGTCTGGGACTCGACCGCAGAAGCCCGCTTCATTGTGGTACCACCCCGCCCCGCCGGCACTGAAGGCTGGCCCGAGGAGCGCCTTGCGCGGCTCGTCACCCGTGACTGCATGATCGGCACCGGCTTGCCCCGGCGTCCCGAGGAGATATCGCCATGAACGGAGTTCATGACATGGGGGGCATGCACGGCTTCGGCGCGGTCCAGCCCGAGGCTGACGAACCCCCGTTCCACGCGCAGTGGGAGGAGCGCGTGCTGGCGATGCAGCGGGCCATGCGTTTCACGCGCGCCTGGAACATCGACATGTCTCGCGACGCGCAGGAGCGGCTGCCTGCCGAGGTGTACCTCTCGGTGTCCTACTACGAAAGATGGGAATTGGGAATCGAGCGCAACGCCGTCGAGCGAGGGCTGATCGGCGCCGATGAAATCGCCGCAGGGCATGCCCTGCGTCCGGGCAAGCCCGTCGAACGGGTCATGACGACAAACGACATCGAACACGCATTCACCCGAGGCTCTTTCGCTCGCCCGCCCAAGAAGCAGGCCAGGTTCAAACCGGGTGAGCGAGTGCGCACGAAGAACATCAACCCGCCCACCCACACACGCTTGCCGCGATACGCACGCGGCCGTGAAGGAACGATCGAGGCGATCCGGGGTTGCCATGTCTTCCCGGACAGCGTCGTGACAGGCGCAGGAGAAGACCCGCAGTGGCTCTACACTGTCGTCTTCGAAGGCCGCGAGCTCTGGGGAGCGGACACCGACGCCACGCTCACCGTTTCGATCGAGGCATTCGAGCCCTACCTCGAACCAGCGTGAAATGAAGGTCGATCCAGCCGCAGCGCGTGATGCCGCCGAGGCCGTACCGGGCGTTCCCCATGACCAGGAAGGCCCGGTGTTCCGCGAGCCGTGGGAGGCACAGGCTTTTGCTCTGGCTCTGGTCTTGCACCAGCAGGGCCTCTACACCTGGCGCGAATGGGCAGCAACGCTGGCAGAAGAGATCAGGCGCGCGCAGCTTGCCGGCGATCCAGATACCGGCGAGACCTACTACCTGCACTGGCTAGCCACGCTCGAGCGCCTGGTGGCAAGTAAAGGCGTCGCGAGCACAGAGACGCAGGCGCGCTACCGTGAAGCCTGGCACCACGCTGCCCTTCGCACGCCTCACGGCACGCCTATCGAACTGTCGCATGGCGATTTCACAGGAAACGAGGATTCATGACCCCGCTAGGCTGCCCGGACGAGGAATAGCAAGCGCATGAACAACTCGCCATCTGCCACCGTATTTTCGCCTCGCTCGGCTGGACGGAGTTGATCTACAACCACATTCACCGGTCCAGGGCCCAGAGTCGGGCAGCGTACGCGTGCGTCGCGGAGGATCGTGGCACACGTGGTCGTTCTACGCTCGCTCGTCGTATCGCAAGTGGAATACACCGCAGACTCGTCGCGCCGCTGAAGGCCAGCAGACGTAACGAAGCGCGCATTGCCGGCCTGCCGACGGATGATACTTGACGCTTGTCGCGGAGGACCCATATCGGTCGGAAGTACGCAACCGCGACCGGAATCTTCAGTCATTCGCGAGAGTCCGTTGGCTGCGGCAGAGCCGACGTTTGAATGTCCATGTGACAGTTTCGGCCAACGGCTGAAACTGGCCGGGTGCGGCCCGACGCCGCCCGCCGGCAGCCGATCCTCCCCCGAACTCAGGTGTGTAAGACACCTCGATTGGGCTCCAACTAGGCACTCGTGTTCCTTGCAACTTCAGGCACCAAGTCATGAAGTCGAGAAAGAACGAGTCGTGCCGCCCGGGACAATGGGTGATGTCGCGTGATGCCCATGGCAATGGTCCGTGGTAAGCGTGGCTCGACAATCTCGACGGCGGACAAATGCCCAGTGGCAACTTCGTGATCCACTGCGAGCATTGGAAGTATTGTCAAAGCGCCCCCCGAAAGCGCAACCTCCTTCATCGTATTCAACGATTCGACTTCCAGCGCCACATCCAGCGAGATGCCGAGCTGACGCGCGTGCTGGTCGAGAATCGATCGCAGCCCGTTGGGGGCCGGTGGCAGGACAAGCGGAAGGCCGTCGAGCTTGCGGAACGGCACCGTCGGTACCCCGGCGAGCGGATGGCCGGGCGCGCAGATCAGGTAAGTGGCGACCTCAGCAAGCACATCTTCTCCCTGGCGGGGCCCGGGACCATAGCGGTTGATGACCGCCAGGTCCAGATGGCCCGATTCCAGTTCCTCGTCGAGTTGTCCGCTGAAGCCTTCGGCCACGCGCAGCCGGACACCGGGCGCCGAGGCGCGCAGATTCTCGAACAGCGCCGGTATCAGGCGCGGCGCCATTGACGGCAGCACGCCGATCCTCACCTGTCCGAACGGGACGCCCGCCGCGTCCTTGACCTCATCGCGCAGCCGTGCCGACTGGGCCAGCAGCAATTGGACATGCGGGAAGATCCGCTGGCCGAATTCCGACAGCACCACGCCCCGGCCGGTTCGTTCGAACAGCCGGTCGCCCCATTCCGCCTCGATCTGCGCAATCGCACGGCTCACCAGTGACTGGGCTATCCCCAGGGAGCGTGCCGCACGTGACAGCGATCCCACTTCAGCCACCAGCGCCACGATTTCGAGCTGTTTCAGATTCACACCGGCTCCCAATCCAGAAAGTGGATATCAGATATCTATGATTATACTCTTTTGAGTTGGCTCAGGACTCCTTAAACTGAGGACAGCCCTCCCTGCAGAGAGGGCTTACGCAACATCTGGAGACAATATGCCGTGCTTTTCCGCTGCACTTCGCGCATTCCGGCGTCCGTTATGCGCCTTGCTGGTCGCTGCCACCCCGGCCGCCTTTAGTGCCCCCGCTGCCGCCT
Source organism: Cupriavidus sp. 21MJTG02-4 (assembly GCF_057798975.1). NCBI lineage: Bacteria > Pseudomonadati > Pseudomonadota > Betaproteobacteria > Burkholderiales > Burkholderiaceae > Cupriavidus > Cupriavidus sp. 21MJTG02-4. The sequence continues at coordinate 89,867 of NZ_JBYOJP010000017.1, forward strand.
CGACCGGCTATCCCGCCAAACCGATCCGCCTGGTCGTGCCGTTTCCCGCTGGAGGACCCACTGACGCGATGGCGCGACTGATCGGCCAGCACATGTCGCAGCAGCTTGGACAGCCTGTGTTGGTCGACAACCGCGGCGGCGCTGGCGGCACCATCGCCACCGAGGCCGCCGCGCAGGCAGCCCCCGACGGCTATACGCTCTTCTTTTCCACCACCGGTACCATGGCCATCAACCCGTGGCTCTACCGATCGCTGAAGGTGGACCCCCTCAAGTCGTTCGATGCCGTAGGCTCGGTGGCATCCACTGTCAACGTGCTGGTGGTGCCGAACAACCTGCCGGTCGGCAACATCAAGGAACTGATCGCACTGGCAAAGCTGAAGCCGGGCACGCTGACGTTCGGCTCGGCCGGCAACGGCAGCTCCAACCATCTGTCCGGCGAACTGTTCAAGTCGATGGCCGGCATCGATATCGTCCATGTGCCGTACAAGGGCTCGGCCGCGGCGTTCACTGACTTGCTTGGCGGACGCATCTCGATGATGTTCGACACCGTATCGAGCCAAGGGCAGTACATCAACGCGGGCAAGGTCAAGGCGCTAGGCGTGACCGGCGTGACCCGTTCTGAAGCACTGCCTAAGGTGCCGACGATTGCCGAGGCTGGCCTGCCAGGCTTCGACGTGACGATCTGGTTCGGCCTGTCGGCGCCGAAGGGCACCACGCCGGATGTGATCCGCCGCCTGAACAGCGAACTACAGGCCGTGCTGGCGCAGGCAGACGTGCAGAAACAGCTCGCCGCGCTGGGCGCCCGGCCGCTGCCGGGAACGCCGGCCGAGTTCTCGAAACTGATCCAGCATGACGCGGGCAAGTGGTCGCCGGTGGTCAAGGCATCGGGAGCGACCATTGACTGAGACCATTGCAACCTTCGACGCCCTGTTCTCGCCGGCATCGGTGGCCGTCATCGGCGCCTCGGACAACCCCAACAAGGTGGGCGGACGACCGATTCACTACATGCGCACCTTCGGCTATGCGGGCGAGGTGTTTCCGGTCAACCCGGCGCGCGAGGTCATCCAGGGCTATCGTGCGTACCCCGATCTTGATGCGATCGGCAAGGCGCCGGACGCGGTCGTGATTGCCGTGTCCGGCGAAGCCACGCTTGGGCAGGTGCGCAAGTGCGGCGCCGCGGGCGTCAAGGCTGCAGTCATCATGGCGTCGGGTTTTGCCGAAACGGGCGAGGTGGGACGCCAGCGGCAGCAGGAATTGGTGGCGGTGGCCAATTCCAGCGGCATGCGGCTGGTGGGCCCGAACGCGCAAGGCACGGCCAACTTCGCCAGCGGCGCGGTGCTCAATTTCTCGACGATGTTCATGGAGGTGGCGCCCCAGGACGGCCCGATCGCGATCATCAGCCAGAGTGGCGCGGCGAGCGTCATGCCTTATGCATTGCTGCGCCAGGCTGGCTACGGCGTGCGCTACCTGGTGGCGACGGGAAATGACGCCGATCTCGACGCCTGCGCGATGACCGCGGCCGTGGCGGCGGACCCCGATGTGCGGTTGATTCTGGTCTACCTCGAATCGGTGTCCGACCCTGCCCAGCTTGCCCGCGCGGCGGAAGTGGCCCGAGCGCATGGCGCCAGCATCGTGGCGATCAAGGCCGGCAACAGCCAGCGCGGTGCCAAGGCGGCGGCCTCGCATACCGGTGCGCTGGTCGGCAACGATGCCGCGATCGATGCCTTCCTAGCACGTCACGGCATCTGGCGTGCGCGTGACATTGGCGAACTGGTCCGCGCGGTGCCGCTGTATTTGCAGCAGCGCGCCCCGGGGCAGGGCCGCACGGTCGTGATGAGCCATAGCGGTGCGGTGGGTGTGATGGCGGCCGACCTGGCCGAACGGCACGATTTGCCGCTGACCGAACTCCAGCCGGCAACGCTGCGCGAACTGGGCGCGATCCTGCCTGAGTTCGGCACGGCCAGCAATCCGCTCGACATGACAGCGGCGCTGCTGGGCAAGGCCGACATGTTCCCGCGCGTGCTCCAGGCGCTGGGCGCCGATCCGCAGGCCGACATGGTGATGGTTGGCATTCCGGTGGCGGGTCCCGGCTACGACGTCGAGGCACTGGCGCGCGACGCCGCCGACTTCAGCGCGGGCCAAGCCAAGCCGTTGGTGGTCAGCGCGACGCAACAATCGGTCCGCGAGGTTTTCGTGCGACACGGCGTGCCGGCCTTTGTCACCGAAGCCGATGCCGTTGCAGCGCTTGCGCAGTATGTCGCGCATCATCGGCTGGCCGCGGCGGCAACGGTGACGGAGACTGCGTCGACCTGGCCTGACGCGCAGCGCCTCGACGGCAGCGGCTTGCAGGACGAAGCCCGTAGCCTGGCCTTGCTCGCCGAAGCCGGCGTACCCGTCGTGGCGCACCGACTCTGTGACAGCGTGGATGCGGCGGTAGCGGCGTTTGACGCGCTCGGCGGGGTGCCGGTGGTGGTCAAGGGCTGTGCGGCGGACGTCCCGCACAAGAGCGAGCACGGCCTCGTGCAGCTTCGCCTGACCGATGCCTCCAGCGTGGCCCGGGCGGCGCAGGACTGCCTCGACACGCTGCAGCGGCTAGGCGTGGAATCGCCACGGGTCATTGTGGCGACGATGGTCAAGGGCCGTCATGAGTTTGCGCTGGGGGTCTCGGTCGATCATGTGTTCGGGCCGCTGGTGATGATCGGGGAGGGCGGCACACTGCTCGAACTACGCAAGGACGTCGTGACCCTGCCGGCGCCGTTCACGGCCGAAGACGTCAAGGCGGCCTGCGCAAGGTTGCGCCTGGCGCCGTTGTTCGATGGCTATCGCGACATCCCGGCGCTTGATCTCGACGCGCTGGCAGCGTCCGCAGTGGCACTCGGCGACTGGGCATTGTGTCACCGTACTGCGCTGGCATCGGTGGATATCAACCCGCTGATGGTGATGGCTGCCGGCGAAGGGGTCATGGCGGTCGATGCTGTGGTGGAACTCAAGTGGAATTGAACATGGAAACTGTACGCGTCAAACGGGATAACGACATTGCCATCGTCACGCTGAACCGCCCGACCAGAATGAATGCGGTCAATGACGCCTTGCGCGGCGAGTTGATCGAAGCCCTGGGCCAGCTCAACGCCGAGCCTTCGGTGCGCGCCGTCGTGCTGGCCGGTGCCGGCGAGCGGGCGTTTTGTGCCGGACAGGATCTTGATGAGGCGGCCACGGTGACCTGGCAGCAGCTCGTGCCTTGGCTGAATCGGCAACGGGCGATGTACCAGGCCGTACGCGACCTGGACAAGCCCTGCGTGGCCGCAGTGCGGGGTGTGGCGGCAGGCGCGGGTTTCCAGCTTGCGCTGTGTGCGGACTGGCGGCTGGCCACAGCAGACAGCCGCTGGGGGCAGCCGGAGGTCAAGGCAGGCCTGGCGAGCATCGTCGGATCCTACCTGATGACGCTGCACGTGGGATACACCCATAACGTGCAGATGTCGCTCTCGGGCGATCTGGTCAGTGGCCAGCGCGCCTTCGATATCGGTCTGGTGACGGCACTATGCGGCGAGACCGAACTGATGGCGCAGGCGCTCGCGCAGGCCAGATCGCTCGCGGCGCTGCCGCCGACCGCCGTGCGCCTGTCCAAGCAGCGCTTTCGCGCCATGACGCAGCCGGGATTTGATGACGCCTGTGTCGCCGGAATCCGGGCGCAACTCGAATGCTATGCCGACGGCGAACCGCAGCGCGTGATGGCTGCGTTCCTCGACAAACGCAACACAAGGGAGTCGCAGTGAAGCAATTTACCCAACATTATATAGACGGCGCACGTCGTCCGATTCGAGCCGGCGAGTCAATTCGCGTCTACGATTCGGCGACCGAAGCCCCGTTGGCCGATGTCTGTCTCGGCACCGCGGGCGATGTGGCCGAAGCCGTGGCGGCAGCCGCGCGGGCGCAACCTGGCTGGCAGGCGCTGGGCGCATCCGGACGGGCGCCGTATCTGCGCGCGCTGGCCGACGCGCTGGAAGACTGCGCGACGGAGCTGGCGAATGAGATCTCGCGCGAAGTCGGCATGCCGCTGAAGCTGTCGCGTCGGATCCAGGTCGATGCACCAATCGCGGCGTGGCGCGCCACGGCGGCGATGGCGGACACGTTCGCCTTCGTCCGGACGATCGGCAATTCCCGCGTGACGCTGGGACCGGTCGGGGCAGTAGCCGCTATTACGCCGTGGAACTACCCGCTGCATCAGATCACGGCCAAGGTGGCGCCGGCGCTGCTGGCCGGCTGCACGGTGGTGCTGAAGCCGTCAGAGCTGGCCCCGGCCGTGACCGAACGGATGATGGCCGCTTGCGAGCGGACGAAGCTGCCGCCGGGCGTCCTCAATCTCGTGTTGGGCGGCGCGGCGGTCGGCGAGGCGCTGGTATCGCATCCCGACATCCAGATGGTGTCGTTCACCGGCTCCACGGCTGTCGGCCGCAAGGTCGCCGCACAAGCGGCCGGCGACATGAAGCGTGTGTCGATGGAACTGGGCGGAAAGTCCGCGTCCGTCGTGCTGTCGGGCGCGGATCTCGCCAGGGCGGTCAAGGCGACTGTCAACTCATGTTTCCTCAACTCGGGGCAGACTTGCAGCGCGACTACCCGGCTGATCGTGCCCCGCGAGGACTACCCGCAGTGCCGGCAACTGCTGGCGGAGGCGGCAGCAGCGGTGAAGCTCGGCGATCCCGCCGATGGCGAAACCCGGATCGGCCCCTTGCTATCGGCGCAGCAGCGTCAACGCGTGCAGGCGCATATCGCCGAAGCGGAGCAGGCAGGCTTTGATCGGATTGCCGGCGGTGCGGATGCGCCGGTGCCAGCAACCGGCTATTTCGTTGCGCCGACCGTCTACGGCAACGTCGCACCCGACAGCCGGCTGGCGAACGAGGAGGTCTTCGGACCGGTGCTGGCGGTGCTGTGCTACGACAGCGTCGACGAGGCGATCACCTTGGCCAACAGCACGCGCTATGGGCTGGCAGCAAGTGTCTGGGCTGCCGATGACAGTGCCGGCGAAGTGGTCGCCAACGCGCTGCGGGCAGGGCAGGTGGACGTCAACGGCGCCCGGTTCAATCCCGCGGCACCGTTCGGCGGCTTCGGTATGTCCGGCGTTGGGCGGGAAGGCGGCGTGTATGGGCTGGAGGAGTTCCTGGAACCGAGATCCGTTCAGCTCCCTTAGTACGACATCGAAAGGAATCGCAAAATGTACAGTCAGATTACCGTTGCTCGCGCCGGAAAAAGCGAGCGAATCGCCGTGGTCACCATGAACCGGCCGGACAGGCTCAATGCGCTGACCAAGGTCATGGAGGGCGAACTGCGCGACGCCATGGATTCCATCGATCGCGACGACAACGTGCGCGTGGTGGTGCTGACCGGGGCAGGCAAGGGATTCTGCGCCGGCATGGATATCAACGAGCTCGAAGTGCTGCCACCTGGCGATATCCGCGCCGCCCAGTGGATGCGCCCGTTCGACATGAACCGGCGCGCCGATTACCAGACGCGCTATGGCTACTTTCCGGCCATGCGCAAGCCCGTGATCGCGGCAATCAATGGTGCGGCAGCGGGGCTGGGGCTGGTGTTCGCACTCTACAGCGACATGCGCTTCGCCAGTGCCGACGCAGCATTCAGTACCGCGTTCGCGCGTCGAGGCTTGATTGCAGAGCACGGCATCTCCTGGCTGCTGCCGCGCGTGGTCGGCCCCGGTCATGCGGCCGACCTGTTGTACTCGGCGCGCAAGGTGCTGGCTAACGAGGCGCTGCGGATCGGCCTGGTCGACCGCCTGGTGGATGCGGACGCCCTCATGGCGATCACGCTCGACTATGCCGACGACCTGGCCGAGAACGTTTCACCCCGATCTATTCGCGTGATGAAACGGCAGCTGTGGGAGCAGCCGTTCCAGTCATTGGCCGAAGCCACGCAAGTCGCCAATGCCGAAATGTTCGAAAGCATCCAGAGCGAGGATTTTGCGGAAGGGGTTGCGCATTTCCTCGAGCGCAGACCTGCCCAATTTTCTGGTCGGTGACCGGGGGTCCCACTGGCGGCAAGACCCTATTGCTGACCTCGAAGCTCGACCGTCTCTGACCGACCCGTTGCCGCCGCTCGACTTCGCGCGGTCCGTGCGGCGGTTCCCACGAAGTACAACGGCCATTCAGCGAGGCCTGCCGACTAGCGAGTGATCGGCCGACGCAGACCGCGGATTCAACCGGTCGATGCAACGGTTTGATGGAATCGTTCAGCCGGTGTATGAGTCTGCCCGCTGATGGCTTCGCGCGGATTCTGGCGTGGCCTGGTCACCGACGATCAAGGCGCGGCGGCGCTCGACCGCTTGCACGTCGTCGTATGGACGGCCGTCCTGAGCAGCCTCTTCCTGTAATCGGTGATGTTCTATCTGGCGATGCCCGAGTTCAGCGAAACGATGCTGCTTCTGATGGGTATCAGGTCGGGCACCTCCATAGGCTTCAAGCTGCCCGAACAGCGATCATGACACCGCACGCCACACCAATGAGGGTCAGATGCAAGAGCGCATCCCCCTCGGCCAGGGGTTGTTTAATTGGAGTCTGGCCCTTGATGTCTCAGCTTGAATACCGCTACGGCCTCAACCAATTTTGTCGCCTGCTGACTTAAACTATCGGCCGCCGACGCAGACTCCTCAACCAGAGCGGCATTCTGCTGCGTCACGTAGTCCAGTTGGTTGACTGCGTCGCCAACCTGTCCAATACCAGACGATTGTTCGACGGTGGCTGCGCTGATCTCCGCAATGAGGTCACTGACCCGCTTCACCTGGGAAATGATGTCGCTCATCGATTCGCCTGCAGCGCTGGCCTGCACACCACCGGCTCTGACCTTCTCGACGCTGTCTGTGATCAAGTCCTTGATCTCTTTGGCTGCGGCAGCCGAGCGCTGAGCCAAGCCGCGCACTTCTGTTGCCACAACCGCAAAGCCGCGCCCCTGCTCCCCTGCGCGAGCTGCTTCCACGGCAGCATTGAGCGCTAGAATATTAGTCTGAAAGGCAATGCTGTCGATCACGCCGATGATGTCACCGATCTGTTGGCTGCTTGCCGTAATGGCTTCCATCGTGCTGACCACTTGGCTGACAGCTTTTCCACCTTGCGCTACGGCATCGCTCGCGGAACTCGCGAGTTGCGTGGCTTGACGCGCCGCTTCGGTATTGTTCTTCACCGTCGAACTGATCTCCTCCATTGAGGCGGCAGTTTGCTCCAGGTTCGCGGCTTGCTCCTCGGTGCGCTGACTAAGATCCGTGTTGCCGGCAGCGATCTGAGCCGATCCCGTAGCAATGCTTTCTGAGCTATGCCGTACCGTTCTCACCACGGAATCGAGATTCTCGTTCATGCTCTTGAGTGCGGAAAGCAACTGCCCCGTCTCGTCCGAACGCGTGATTTGAATGCTGGAGGTTAGATCACCAGCAGCTACCGTCTGGGCCACTTCCAGTGCCTGCTGGATAGGAACGGTAATTGATCGGGTCAGTCGCCACGCAAATGCGGTGCCAATTAGCAGAGTAGCCAGACCGGTGGCAAGCATTGCAATTCGCGTGGAGTCAATGTCATCTCTGATGACAATGCTCCTAGACTCAGCCAGCTTCTTTTGCAAATTGCTTAAGGCTACTACGCGGTCCTTCAGTGCTTCGAGTCGCGGAAGAGTTTCATCGACCAAGATCTTGGTGGCTTCATCTCGCCTGCCATCGCTCAGCAATGTGTCGACGCGCATGAAAGATTCAAGATAGGATGCACGCATCTCCCTTACGCTAGCGAGCAAATTCTTGCCCTCTGGAGTACGAACCAGATTCTCTAGGATATCGAGCGAGGCCACTACATTCTTCTTGTTAAATTCGATGCGCTGATGGATCTTGTCGGTTTGACCCTTGTCAGTAGCGAAGAACAGTTCCATCGTGCGTAGACCGTTGGCTCGAGTGTAGGTGTCGAGCGTAGCAGCGGCCTCCGCCTTGACCCAGTCTTCGTTGACAATTTGCTCACTAAGTGTGCCTATGTCTGTGATTCGGACCATCGACAGCGTGACCATCATGGCGATAAGTGCCAAGACGATACCGAAGCCAATACTAAGCCGAGTACCGATCTTCAGGTTATTGAAAGACTTCAAAGGAAACCTCCGTTATTTGCAGGCAGCTAGCTGATTTGGCCAGATAGATGAGGAAATACGTGAAAACCAACACGAGTCATCGTCGATGTACGTAGTCGGCTCATCCTTGATACTAGATCGGCAGGAAATTGGATTGCACTAATCCCCCTTTGGAGGGGCGTTCACTATACAGCTCCACGACTGCCCTCAAGGATGAAGGCGTCCCCCACAAAGGGTTCTCTTTCCGCCTGTGCGGGTGGTCGGCATCGGAAGCTCAATTTGGCGGGTTCATCGCTAATTGAGCTGCCGTGATCCCATGTTAGTTCTTCGCCTCGAGCATGCAGTTAGGCGATCCGAAGGCTGCCGCAATGTCGATAGGGAAGGCCGACGGAAACGACGCGCACGCTGGTCCGGAATTTGGCCTTAAGATTGTCACCTGCCGGTAATCAGCAGCCCAAGCAAGACCACCACCGAGATACCTAGCACGAAGGTCAGCGCCTGCCAGAAGCGCAATGGGTTTCGCTCCATCAGTGGCGGAGTCGCGCGCTGCCAGAGTGGCTGGGCAGGGATGTGCAATGCCTGAATGAACTCGGACATTGTTTCGTGCCGTTTCAGTGGATTGGGATGCAGCGCCTTTCGCACAGCTTCATCGATCCACACGGGCAGATCGGGGCGCAACTCGCGCAGCGATAGGTAGCGCATGCGATGAAAGTTCGAGCGATCGCGGACCTGCGTCACCTGCAATCCATACGGCAGTTTCCCGGTCAGCATCTGATAGGCCAGTGTCGCCAGCGAGAAGAGATCAGATGCCACAGTGCCACCGTCTCCAGTCAAGTATTCAGGAGCGGTGTACTGCAGTGTGCCGACTGGTTTATCGGGGCGTGGATTCCGCGTGCCTTCGGTCAGCCCCGCCACGTGGACAGTCCCAAAATCCATGATTCTGACCGTGCCAGACCGGTCGATCATCGCATTCTCCGGACGTAGATCCTGATGCAGCATCTCGCGTCGATGAAAGGCCTGCAACCCGACTGCAAGCTGGGCGACGATCGCGCGTACAGCGTCCAGGTCCGGTGATGGATGATCGATCATCCATTGCCCCAGTGTCTGACCGTCGACATACTCCATCGCCACGTACAGGTGCTTGCGCTGCCGGTCAGCAAGGTGTGGCCTGACCACGTGCTGATTGTCAACGCGTCTGGCGACCCATTCCTCCAGCAGGAATCCATCAAGATGCGCCGCATCTTCGTATCGGTCCACGGCCGGGATCTTCAATGCGACAAACTGGCCGCTATCATCGTCCACTGCCAGATGCACATGGCTGCGGGCACTCGCATGAAGCTGCCGGACGATCGTGTAGCCCTCGAACTTCATGCGCGGCGTAAGAGGCGGCGGCAGGGCGAGCCGTTCGGCTTGCATGCGCGCGCCCGGCGCATCGAGTTCTGGCAAGGCATCGACGCGCGCGATTTGCACGGTCACGTTGTCCTGGCTTCCTCGTTCGATCGCAACCTCGGTTAGGGCTAGCGCGGCGCACTGCAGATCGCCGGCACTGGCGGCCAGCGCCCGGTGGACATCCGAGGCGTCCAGATGCTCGTAGGCGCCATCGGTGGCAAGCAGATAGATCTCTCCGGCTTCAACGTCCCAGGCGCGATAGTCAATCTCGACGAACGGACCCGCTCCCAAGGCACGACCCAGGTAAGCTTCCGAAGCTGAAACGCATATCCGATGATCGTTGGTCAGTTGCTCCAGCGTATGGCGGTGCAACCGATAGACGCGAGTATCGCCAACGTGCACCAGGTGAGCCTCCCGAGCCTTGAAAATCAGAGCACTGAAGGTACATACGTAACCCCGGTCGCTGTCGAAGCGGGCATCGCTGCGCCGGGTCTGCGCGTGCAGCCACGAGTTGATGGCCGCCAGCACGCGCTGTGCTGATCGCCGCACTGTCCAGGCTTCGGACGTGCAATAGTAATCCTCAAGAAAGGTTCGCACGGCCGCGGCGCTAGCCACCTGGCTCACCGCGCTTGTACTGATGCCGTCCGCCAGTGCCAGCGCGATTCCCTTCGTGACGCGCTGGTGGCCGGCCGGTTGTGTCACGCCATGAAAGTCCTGGTTGACTGGTTTCCGGCCCGCCTCAGAGTGCTGGCCAACGCTGATGCAGAGTCGCCCGTGCATTCGCTTCGACCAATGTCATCGATCAGCCGAGAACGCGTTTAGCCGCCGTCTTGTAGTGCGTGCTGTACAGCGTAGCCCCGACGAACGTCAAGCCGCCTACAACGTTGCCCAGGACAGTCGGAATCTCGTTCCAGATCAGATAGTCCATGATGGTGAAGTTGCCACCCAACATGAGTCCAGACGGGAACAGAAACATGTTAACGATGGAGTGTTCGAATCCCATGTAGAAGAACACGAGGATGGGCATCCACATGCCGATCACCTTTCCCGATACCGAGGTCGACATCATTGCAGCCACCACGCCCGTGGAGACCATCCAGTTGCACATCACAGCCCGGATAAAGAGAGTCAGCATGCCAGCGGCACCGTGTGCGGCATATCCAACGGTGCGGCCTTCGCCGATGTGCCCGATCTTCTGCCCGATTGCATTGGGTGCCTCGGAAAATCCGAAGGTGAAGATGATGGCCATGAATACAGCCACGGTGAAAGCGCCGGCGAAGTTACCGCAGAACACAAGGCCCCAGTTCCTCATTACGCCCTGCCAGGTAGCACCCGGGCGCCGATCCAGGACAGCCAGCGGCGCCAGCGTGAATACGCCGGTCAACAGATCGAAGCCGAGCAGGTACAGCATACAAAAGCCCACGGGGAAGAGCAGGGCGCCAACCAGGGCATTGCCGGTATTGACAGTAACCGTGACTGCAAATGCGGCAGAGAGCGCTAGGATGGCGCCAGCCATGTAGGCCCGGATCAGCGTGTCGCGCGATGACATCAACAGTTTGGATTCTCCGGCGTCGACCATCTTGGTCACGAACTCGGTGGGAGCGAGATAGGCCATTGGGTGTTCCTCTCCGTTTCTTCGTTGGCGCACAAAAGACAAACGGCGTCTTTCCCACGCCATACACAGTCAGCGGGGAAAGGACGCCGTTGTCCTCGATTTCTACAGGGGTTCGAAAGGGTACGAACTTTTGTACCGCTTGCCAGCGCGGCGCTAGTGCAGCGACGCTGGCAGCAGGCTGTCATCAGCCTGATGCCAGATCCTGTCGCATGTTCCATGCCAGCGATGAGGAGCAGTTTCGGACGATCACCTCGTCGTTCGTGGTGCAGATTCGGCGCGCTTTTGGTGCGCGCCGTGGATCCAATTCAATCGTGGTGCAGGCAACCGCCGTCCACTGGCAGGTGACTGAGGGAACCCAGCAGCCATGGTCATTGGACCACGTAGCGTCCCGGGCGATGGTTGGTTGTCAACACAAAGTTGAGGACAACGGCACCGAGAATGGAGAGAGCGACGCGCGGCCATGGAACGGTCAGAAGTGCCGCTGCGACGATCGCAGCGTCCACCGCCATCTGGATATGGCCCGCACGCCAGTTGCGCCGTTCCTGAAGTACGAGCGCAAGGATGCCGACACCGCCGAGACTTGCCTTGTGCCGAAACAGAATCAGGAATCCGTTGCCCAATAGTGCTCCTCCCAGTATTGCGGCAAGCGTGGGATCGAGCGTGGCGAAGCTGAGACAGCGCGGCAGCAAGTCGGCTTCGACGGAGAACAACAGCACGGCCACGAACGTCCGGATAGTGAACGTCCCGCCCATGTATTTCCACGCAAGCCAGTAGAAGGGCAGGTTGAAGACGAAGAACGCTAGGCTAAACGGCATGCCGCCGAGGTAATGGGCAAGGAATGCCAAACCAGCCGTACCGCCCGACAGCAAGCCTGCCTGCTTGAACATGGAGACCGCCAGTGCGACAAGCAGTGTGCCTATCAGCAGTGCCTGCAAGTTCTCTATGGGGGTGTGTTGGACAACTGCGGGCTTCATGGCAGAGGGGGTGAAGACGGCTTCGAGACCTGCCCATCAAGATAAGTGGGGCGCACGGACTATGGGACCGGCAAAGTGTAACGACGCTGGACGCGCCCTTGCATGATCCTGGTCAATTGTCAGCCGCCAAGCGACAGGTTCGTTCAGCACGGAGACCGCGCCAAATCGGGGGACTAAGCGGCAAGACAATGGCCAGAACTGAGGCGGAGCCGACCGAACTGCAGAAACGGCGAAACAAGTCCGGCGGGCGGGGGCTATCGGGACGCTTTTGGCTACCGCAGATTGCGCGCTTCGACTTGCTGTTTGTCGCCAGACCGACGGATTGGCCCGCAGCTTACACCGAGTATCGATCACAACGTCGTGACGCAACAACGAGTTCGCTCATTCTCGGTATCAGCCAAATAGACTGGCGGGATTCGCCGCAATCACAATGAAGAGACTGAGACCGCTGCTACATTTGCCATTCCCGCGGTTATACTCGGCGTTTTCGAACGAAAAATCACCCAAAAGGGACTCAATCACATGACTCGGGTCAAAGCAGTTGCCACAAACAAGCCTGCGGCAAAGAAGGTTGCTGTGCCGACGAAGAAGGCCAGCGTGCTCTCGCGCGAGGCGCAGGCCGCAAAGAAGCGACTGCTGAAGCTGCGCGCCGACACGAAGAAGGCGATCGAAGCAGCAAAGCGTGAGGTCGCCAAGGCGGCGGAAGCCGCAAGGGCTGCAGCTCGCTTCGAAAAGCAGGCTGCAAAGGACAAGGCGGCTGCAAAGAGGGCGAAGGCCGCCGGTGCAAAGAAGGCAACGGCTAGCAAGGTGGCTGCGAAGAAGCCCGCTGCAAAAAATGCGGTGCCCGACAATAAGGTCGCGGCGAAGAAGGCGGCTTCGGAAAAATCAGTGAAAGCCGTCACGAAAAAGCGGGCCCCGGCAAAGAAGGCGGTTACGCCGGCGGCCTGATTTATTGCCTCGGCCGGTACGCGATGGTACCAACCAGTTGATGGGCCGAAGATGCGGGCGCATTTCTTTCCATTGCGCCCCGCATCGACTGGGAAAAGTACATGCTGCGCACGGCGCCAACGGCTTTTCCCCTTGTGGTTTTATTGGGCCCCTAGCTCATGCCTGGTTAGAGCAGCGGACCTTCACTTTTCCTGCAGACCTATAGTACAGCGGCGGTGGAAACCGTTCGTAAGAGGTCGCCTTCGTGAAACATCTCGCGCTGCAAGGGCCGGAAGCTTAAGTGGTATAAGCCGTCGACTCATAATCGACTGATAGTGGGTTCGAGTCCCACCCGGCCCACCAATAATAGTGGTTCTCGGCATGCGAGGGACAGAGTGGGATACTACGACGCGGTCGAGTACCCGTGCTACCGTACAGCGAACAGTTCATTGTCGAAAGGACAGACCGCACCAGCTTACTCTGTCCAATGTACATCCACCTCTCTCATCAAGTGCCCCGCGAGAATATAGTCCCCCAACTTCGCCGCTTTTGCCTCCAGGCTCTCTAGCTCATCTGCTGGCAGGTCGTTGAGCTCAAACTGACAGTACAGATTCCGTTGCCGGAACGTTGTCTTTGGTCGCAATAGGCCGGCAACGAGCGCAGCCGGCGAGCGGACGGCTATGTTTTCGTGCCCGCGATACTCGACGCGTATCCCCACCTTCTGGCCGACCCTGCCGAGTTCAACTGCATCCTGCCAACCTGACTCGTAGTCCAATTCCACCACCGTCACTCCCTCTGTTTCCAGGAGCTTCAGTGCCTCCCGTCTGGTTCCAGCTCGAGCTGTCGCCATTCTGTACTCCGCGACTTCCCTCGGCGGCCGTCGGCGCATTCGCCAGCCGCGAATAGGGGCGTGTGGCTATTCATGCGCTTCTTAGGCCATGGTCCTATATTGCACGGCAACATTGTAAAGGGCGGCTTCGTTTGCTGGATGCGGCCCTTCGAGCAGATAAGAATCCTTGCATCATGCTGGAAAGACCCTGGGGGGCTATGTACCACGAAGCGTGCCATCCTGGCATGGCCATCGACGGGTGTTGATGCGCGGTGCTCAGCTATCGAGGCCGCTTCTCGAAGGGGTCGCTATGTGGTCGATATTTTATGACGTCGGGGCTCGCCGACTGCGTGACGGAGTTCGCAGTCTTCGATGATTCCTTCGCTGCATGCAGGGCACTGCATTGCCCTCAGCATAACAGTCTTGTTTGGCTCAGGAGCTTCTATCTCTAGCGTCACTGCCGTCAGATCAGCCTTGTCACAGACGGGGCATTGCATGATGGCGGAGGGGAGTCGTGGCCAAGCGCGGATTGTCACGAAAGCCTTTTGCGCCGCGGATTTGGCAAGTTCAAGGTGTCTATGGCTTTGGGCCGGGCGTGCTCGCCATGCTTTGCAAGCCAATCATGGCACCGGACTCATCAGTGATTCGCGCGAGTTCGCGATAAGCATTCGCCTGAACGCGGTCCGGTAGGGGGACGAACTTTGCCCGTCGGGCCAAGTCGTCTCCGCGCAAGTATCCCCAGGTGACAAAGCGAAGTGCTGCTAGCGTTTGCTTTGCAGACTTACTGACTTCGGGCACGGCAACGAACGTGCCCATCGTAATGGGCCATGTGTCTCGGCCCGGGCGATTTACAAGACTACTGGAAAAATCGCCCTTTCTGTTCCAGTCGCTATTCAATACGGCCTCGCGGAAGCTGCTGACTTGAGCGTTAACGAAATTCCCTGCAGCGTTGCGTAACTGCACGGGGCTCAGGCCGGCGTCTAGCACGTAGTTGTAGTCGATGTAAGCGATGGTTCCAGGGGTGCCACGGACCACTCGAACGACCTCGTCGCTTCCTTTTGCAGTGAGAAAGCCGACCGGCCAGGAAAGGGAAGCCTTCGTGTCGAAGGCGATCTTCCAATCGTCGCTGACATTGCTCAGATAGTCCGTGAAGTGAAAAGTCGTGCCTGAACCGTCAGCGCGTACAACCGGTCGAATCTTCAGCTTTGGAAGCGAGATACCAGGATTCAGCGCTTGAATTTCCATAGCGTCCCACGCGTCAAGTTTCCCTAGGAATATCTTGGCCAGCACGTCGCCGGTAAGACGCAATTGGCCCTGGGCAACAGAAGGAAGATTGACAACCGGAACGGCCGCAGTTACCACGGTTGGCACCAGTACCAAATGGACACGCTTTGCTTCCGAAGCCGAAAGTGGCACATCCGATGCACCAAAATCGATGCCTCCATCGCGTATGCGCTTCATGCCCTCGCTCGAGCCCACCGCTTCGTACGCGATATTAACGCCTGTGGACGCTTTGTAGGAATCCGCCCAAATCTGGTAGACGGGTGCCGCAGCGGTTGAGCCTGCCCCACGAACCTGCGCGCTCGCAAGAGGAGAGATAAATGGCATCAGAGCGGCGAAGGCGAGTGCAGCTTTATATAGCATGGACGGCAGGAGGAAGTTTGGGTCTGATTGTACTTGTTTACGCTTGAAGCCACGTGCTGCCGTCGCGGGAGGCGAGGGAGGCGAGGACGTGAACGTAGCCACGGATGAGGTAATTGGCCGCAGGTGCAGGCCATGCATGGACGGGGAAGGTTGATCGGCGGGGACCGGGCCATACGTTAATACAGACTTCATTTCGATTGAACGGATTACAGCGTATGAGGGTAGCGAACGAATATCTTGCCGACCGACTTGAGAATGCGTATAAATCAATCGTGGCTGAGAAACTGGAGAGAAGAATGGCAACGTATCAGGAATTGTTGGCGCAGAAGCAAGCGTTGGAAGCCAAAATCGAAGAGGTGCGTTCGACTGAGGTCGCGGGCGTCATCGAAAAGATTCGCGAGCTGATGGCTCGATATGGTCTGTCGCCGGAAGACGTGGCGCCGCGTCGTCGTCGGGGCCGGCCCGCAAGTTCAGCGTCCGCGGCCACCGAGAAAGCACCGCTGCCGCCGAAGTACATGGATCCCAAAACCGGCAAGACCTGGTCCGGCCGTGGTCGCCAGCCGGCCTGGCTAGGGAAGAACCCCAAGAGGTTCCTGATTGCAGAAGAAGCGTAAACCTTGATTTCTGCACCTCAGAATAGAATTCGCCCCTGCCCGCAAGGCAGGGGCTTTGTTTTTTGAGAGCAGTACCATGTCCTTTGAAGCGATTCACGCCGAAATTATGCTTGCTCGGCCATACCTGGTTCCTCGCGAACGCTCAGAGAAAGGGATAAGGAATGGGTATTCTTATTGGCTGCGGGTTCCGCCCAGCAAGGAGCTGCGAGTCATCCGTCTTTCGCAAGAGGGTAGTGGCTACGAGCTCGTGCGTTCGGCCAGCGAGCGAAAAACACGAGAGAAGGTACGACAGCGCTTCTCGGGCTCAGTAGACGAGCTCTTAGCCATCATCGATGAACAGGTGGAAATCATCCGGAAACATGAACTAGCCGGTTTCCCCGGTTAGTACCGACGCAGCGGTTCGGTCAAGGGCTCATCCCTCTGCATTGTTCAGCCATTGCCGCATCGACGTGCTGTGGCTAATCATGATCGCCGCGGCCAAAGAATCGGTCATTCCACCGACCAGGTCACCGCAGCGGTGTAGCACCGATCTTTGGCACTGCAGCAATAGCTGCCCGACCTATAGTGAAACTCTGGTACACCTCACGCACCCGCATAGGTACAGGGCGCCGCAGACCCTGACTGGCGTACTTTCTTGGAGACCTCCATGCTCTACCGGTTCATGGAGTATCAGCGCGCAATGCTCGCGCCATTCACTGAGTGGGCAGCGAACGCGGCAAGCGCGTTTTCCGACCGTGACAACGCCCTGTCGCAGATGCCGGGTGCTCCTGCCTTTGCCGCTGGGTACGAAATGCTGTACCGTCTGGGACAAGCCCCCGACAAGCCGGGGTTCGGTATTGCAGCCGTTGATCACAACGGCTGCGTCATCCCTGTGGTCGAGCAAGTCGTCCTGCAGAGGGCATTTTGCCACCTTTTGCGCTTCGCACCTGATCCGGTCGCTCTTGGCGCCGCCGCGTCGCATTCAAGACCTGCCGTGCTGGTCTGTGCGCCGCTGGCTGGACATCACGCGGTCATGCTTCGCGAGGTCGTCGAAAGCTTATTGCCCGAGCATATCGTCTATGTGACGGACTGGATTGACGCGCGCTGCGTTCCACTCGTGGACGGGCCGTTTCACCTGGATGACTATGTCACCGAGCTGCAGGCGTTCATCCGTCAGATTGGCGCGGCGGAGCCGCTACACGTGATTGCAATCTGCCAGGCCACAGTGCCGGCCCTAGCAGCAATTTCCCTCCTGGCTAGCGCGGATGAGCCGACTCCCAGGAGTCTGATCCTAATGGGCGGGCCGATCGATGCGCGTCGCAGTCCAACTACGGTTGGCAGATTGGCCGCAGACCACTCGCTCGAATGGTTTCAACGGAATTTGATCTATACAGTGCCCGATCGCTACGCCGGTGCCGGTCGCAAGGTGTGCCCGAACTTCCTGCAGCTTGCCGGCTTGATGGCAGCACAGCCGGGCCTTTTGGTGGCGTCGCACTGGGCCTACTATTTGGGACTCGCGCTGGGTGACTACGAGCGTGCCGAAGCCCTCCGGCGCGTTTGCGATGCGTACCATGCGGTGCTCGACATGGCGGCCGAGTTCTACCTGGACACCATCCAGATCGTGTTCCAGGACTTCCGTCTGGCACGCGGCAATTGGTTCGTGCACAGCCAGCCTGTGCGTCCGCAAGACATCCGCGCTACTACGCTACTGACCATAGAAGGCGACCGCGACGCTATTTCCGGCTGCGGACAGACTCAGGCAGCGCACGATCTGTGCCGAGGCATTGCAGCAAGCGACAAGCGGCACGTGACGGCGCGCCGGTGCGGCCACTATGATCTTTTCTCTGGCCCCCAGTGGCACTCCGAGATCTACCCGGTCATCCGCGACCTGACTCGACAAGATACCTAGCGCCGCGATGCCCGCGCCCATTATGCAAACACCACAGATGGCATCACCTGCAAGCGGCGATCGCAAGAATTCGATGTCGGCCGTCCACTAGTCATGGAGGTGGACACCATTCATGCCCGGTGCCAAGAACGAAGATCGCACTGGCTGCCGCACGAGCCGTGTTACAGAATGCGGCGCAGGGCTTCAAGCATAGAAGCACCTTGACTCGTCAAACGAGGGTGGGCACTAGCGCTACCATAGCCATGTTCCATTGTCACCAGTTTGTGGATCAGCAATCCGTCCAGTTGTTCTGGTTCGAGATCGTCGATGTCTTGGGCATCGCCAAGCAGTAATAGCGCGGCGATTTCATGCGGACTGAGCATGTCAGGCTCCTTTGTCTGGATCGGAAAAAGGAACTACGACTGCAGGTCCGTGGATGGAGTTCCACGGGGGACGGTAGGAACGGCTGCTGAGTGAACTCGGTGCGAGGACGCGCTGAGTATGCGCACACCGAGCGTTCACCCTAAACCGTTTTGTCAGCAGAATCAAGCTCTACACGTGCTGCGATGCAGCGGAGCAAGGCTGAGACACATCGGATTGTTGGTCGTTGTGACTGTAGGCCAGATTGCGAATAACGACCCGACGGGGCACGGGAGGCCAATCTCACCTAGTGCCTGGGCCAGGCGGCTTCCCAGCGGCCGAGCGTACCCGTTTCTGCGTACGCTCGTGCCCGAGCCTGACCAGCATGGAATTCGAGGCCGGACCACGCTTGATCCGGCCGGCTTCGTCGCCGGCCCCGGGGGCGTGAACCGCCCCGGCGAGAAACTCGGTAACATTGTTGCTAGGCTCCTTCGATCAAACATTAGCGATGCGCGTTGGCCGACCCATTCCCGCACCTTTACGGCCGGTCTGCGACGACTGCGGCAACATCGCCCAGCTTGCCCAGAGAGGTGACTCCGCATATCCCTACCTTGAGGATCATGGTCCCGTTTGGATCTGTGTGCCATGCCAGGCCTGGATCGGCGTCCGTCCTCGCAGCCGTCAGCACGCACTGCTCGGTCGCCTTGCGAACGCAGAACTGCGCGACGCGAAGAAACGCTTGCACGATGCGCTGGAGCCCTTGGTGGCCGCAAAGATGCGCCGGGACGGCGCGAACCCATTCGAGGCCCGCGGCAAGGCGATCAAGTGGTTGGCGAGCGAGCTTAATTTCACCTTGTCGACACCAAGTGTTCACGCACTGACCCGTGAACAGTGCGAACAGGCGATCCGTTACATAGCCGACTTTCAGGCGGCACGCCAGCGATCCAGCGAACATGCGCCTGCAACGAGTCGCAAGAAGGATGCGCCGGGAGAAGAGTGATGTGCTATTCCGCCCAATCCAAGCCAGCTATCGCAGGTACGTTCGAGAGTTTGGTGCGCACATCAGCCTCGAGCGCTTTGTGGATCTTTTCTGGGAGAAGCGACGCGATGGCGGCTGGTCGAAGCTGCCCAAGGCCATGCGAGCTGCATTCGAGGCGCCGACCAACGAGGGTGAGCGTGTCATTGCAGACCTGATCGCCGCGGCTGATCGAGAGCTGGCCGGCCTCTATGAGGCGGAGCTGTTTCAACAGAAAACGCGTCTTACGGCTGCCGAGCGCGCGCTGGCGACCAAGCCGACGAAGAAGGCGGAGAACGACCAGCGTATCGCCACTGACAAGATTGCAAGGGCCCAGCGCAACCTGGCGGACCTGCAGCGCACTGAAATACTGCCTCGCGATTCGCGGATATTTCCGGGTTACTACGCACCGGTGCTCGTAGTTGAGGATGGCCAGCTCACCATCATTCCGATGCGCTATCAGTGCCGCCTGCCTGGCTGGACTGCGGCGATGGAACGACAGAAGCCGGGCACCTACAATGCGCGCCGCGACGGCCTTAAGAAGGCCTGGCGCCAGCTTTATGGCTACAAGCGCGGCATCGTGATCGTCAATGCCTTCTACGAAAACGTCGCTCGGCATCGGATGGAGCATCGCGAACGCGCGCCGGGCGAGGTCGAGGAGAACGTGGTACTGGAATTCCGCCCGGAGCCGCAGCAGGACTTGCTGGTGGCCTGCCTGTGGTCCTTTTCAAAGGGGGAGGAGGGCGAAGCCGACCTCTACTCGTTCGCGGCAATCACCGACGAGCCACCGCCAGAAGTGAGCGCTGCCGGTCACGACCGTTGCATCGTGCCGATCCGCCGCGAGAACGTCGACGCGTGGTTGCACCCGGATCCCAGGAACCTGCCGGCACTCGATGCCATTCTCGAAGACCGCAGCAGGCCGTATTACGAGCATCGACTGGCGGCCTGACTACGGGATACGGGAGTTGTATAGGAAAACGTCGCCTACGCCACCGGGGAAGCGCCCGGCTATGCTGGTCCCATGGCGCACGATTCCCTTGCCCGATACCGCGACAAACGTAACTTCCGCATCACGAAGGAGCCCACCGCGCGCACGCGGGCCCGTCGCGCCAAGACCAAACCGCTACGGTTCTCTCGCGTACCCATCTCGATCGTTTCCTTAGGCTTTTCCGTTTCAGGATAGTTCGTGGTTGCGCGCATCCACTTCGAATGGCGCATCCACGTAGCCGAAGGTGACGATCTGACCCAAGTATCCAGGGAGAAAGTTCGCAATGGAGCCGGCTTGCTCGTACTGATGAACATGCCTGAATTCGTGTGTGAGTAAGCGCCGTGTGGCATAACCGTCCGCAATCAGTATGGCGTACCCCAAGGTCAGTCCAACCATACCCGGACCGAACAACCCTGTTGAGAGTGCGACGTTCTTCAGCGCCTCGTCGTCGGGCAGCGGAAGAGTTTGCACAATTGAAATGCGGATGCGTTCCGGCATTGCAACACCAACGGCGCGAGCGTCCGATAAACCTTGTTCGGTAAGCGTACGTCCGTTGCAGATAACTGCTTCGGCCATACTCTCCGCCCAAGCTACTGCGCCAGGCAATATTGACGACAATACCGATGAAAGGTTCGCTACCATGTCGCACCTCTCTTCCTACTCGTGATGCCGAAGATCGGCAAGAGACGCCTCCAGGGTCTCGGCTGCATCGGCATGCAGGCCTGCAGTCGCTTCATCAAGCTCGGTCCCCGAGGGCATCTTCCGGGACTCTGCCGCGTCGCGAAGTACATTGATCGCAAGGCGCAGCGCATCTGCGATGGTCAGTGCCGACATGTCATTTTCCATTACGTTGGTGCGCGACCAGTCACGGTGCGATAGCGTGCCGCCAGATCGTCCGCGTCGCGCGGCAGCTCATCCCGCTGCCCGTCGTAGGCATCCGCCCGCTGGCCATAGTCAAAGGCATTGACTGGTCCCGTTTTTCACTGTCCAAACACCCAATTGGCATCGCTCTCACCGTCACAAGTGGTCATCGCTGCGCTCCCCATACCGCGGCGGCTTCGCGATGCGCCTTCTCTCGCTCACTTACAGCCGCTCGCCGCTCTTGTGATGCTCCACCCATACCCGCCAGCCGTTCTTGTCGATTACCGACGCGGCTTCCAACGCAGACTTCCGTGTTTGAGGATTGCCCGCGTCGCCAACGATCCGGCCCATGTTGCCCACGGCGAAAATGAGATTCCAAACCTTCGTGGTCATCCGCTTTTTCTGTCAAAGAGACTGCTTCAGGATAGCCGCGCGATACTGCGATCGCAGGAGCAGATCCGGTACCGGTGCGAGAACCTCCGCCATAAACTGAAGCTCAACGCAAGTGTGGACACCGTGGCCCTCCCTTGCCGCCCTTTCAAATGCGGCTCGGGCCGCCTCAAGTTGATCTTTGTCGCCTGACGCCAAGCCTCGGATCGCGGCTCGCTCGGCGTTGGTAAGAATCGCTTTCATGCTTTTCCTTTCTCAGAACCTGATTGAATTTGCCGGGACATTGATCCCGTGGTGCCGCAGAATCTCTGTGCGAAACACTTTCCATTCGGCCTCACCCGCCGGCTGGTGTGTGCAATGTAAGCATTGATCAGCGCCGGCCAACTGCTCCTCCACCGTCCGATGGACGTCGATCCCAAATCGCTTACTGAACCGGCCTACGCACGAGCCGTCGTGTGCTGTTACCCACACCGTATCTCCGGTCGATGACACGTCAATGCTGTACGGTTTCATCGCACTCTTTTCCTGTGAAATTAGGCAGGCTTCGCGGCACCCGACCTAAGCATGGCCTTGTTGAGCATGTTGACGTAGAAGGAGTGCAGTTCGTCGAACTCCGACTCATAGCAATCCATCCGGACGTCGGGCTGGTACGCAATGTCCAGGGACACTGTCGGATGAATTTTGGCCCGCGCGCGATAGATGCCGGTCGAGAACTCACCCATAGAGTCGTAGTAGCGGCCGGCAACCTCAACTATTAGATGCGCCCAGGGATGACCCTCCCTTTTCACAGCTGAGACTAGCTGACAGGGAATCCCCTGAGCCGACAACACGTCGTACAGCGCGGCGGCAAACACCGCACAAGTGTCTTCCTGTGCGTCCTTTCGAGCGCGCCCCAACTTGGCTGCTTGGATGATTGCGGTGATGTCCATCGCCCTTTTCCTATTGCACTTCTCGGTACATCGCAGGGCCGCCAATCAACCCGACAGCGGTCGTAAAACTCCTGCCATAGTTCCGGGGTTCCTTGCGTACTTCGTATCCCTCCTCGTCACGACTGAGCCGAGCAAGGTGTTGTTCAACCGTGGCAACCTCGTCACGAACGGCGGGCAGGTCGCGCATCACGAGGTCTGCGGGAAGCGATCGAAGGCATTCAAGAAGGGTGGGCATGTGAACTTTCCTACACGTGAAGAAGTGCGAGCACAGCCAGGACTCCACCGACTGCACCCGCGCCATATGAGACAGCCTGTAACCAGCGGCGGCGCGACAACAAGGTGATGGCAGCCAGCGCGATCGCGACCTGCACGGCAACGACAGCTTGCGCCCAACGGTGGTGGTGATAAACGGCTGCCTCGCTGGCTTCATCTGCTCGCTTTGCTTGCTCTTCTTGTGCGTCCGCCTTCTGACGAATGGCCTCCTTTTCGGACCCGTACCCCTGGGCCTCTCGCTTAGCCGCGACCTGATCGACACCAGGTAGTTGCGCGGTCAGTTCGGCGATAGCCTGTTTCTGGCCCTTGGCCTGATAGTAGACCCACTGATTGGCCGCCTCTGTCTTGTGGATGGCAGCTTCGTTCTTCAGCAGCAGCGCCTCGTTCTGTGTCGCACCGCCCTGGTAGCCGAAAATGGCACCTGCCGTGGACAGAATCGCCGTCATTACTGCGATGCGCCCAGCAAAGCGTCGGCGTGGCCAGTTTCCGCTGCGTGTTCCAGCGCGTGGTCGTGGGCCCCATGGACATGAAATCCTTCAGACATCTGTTGTTCTCTTTTCCTTTGTTGACGTCTAGTAACGGCTATTCAAGGATGGTTTGAAGACGGGCGAGCGCATCTTCCACAACCTCGGCGGGTGCCCGTTCGACCTTCCTCGCGCCGCGAGCCTCAAGATCCAGCGTACGCACCATGTTCACCAGCGCGACACCTTGGGTCGCCGTGCCAGCACCAGACAGCGGAACAGCAAAACCAGCGAAGCGCGCGAAATCGCCTCCCTGCGTAATCGGTGCAACCAGGGCAACACCCAGAGCGTTGAATGCTGCCGGTGAAAGCACGAGCGCAGGACGGAAATCGCCCTGTTGCTCACGCCCCTCCGTTGGGTTCAAGCACACTCGCACAATGTCGCCCCGGTCAAACTTGGACCGCCTCACCATACTTCGCGCCCCACCGGTTTGACCCCGCTCCAATCACCCAGCCCCTTGGGTGTCGGCGCCTTGGGGTCGCACTGAGCAACCAACTCATCGAGTGAATACTTGTGCCGAGCGGGCTTAAGCATGACGCCGTCCGGACGCACATCGACAGACAGCTTGTCTCCCAGTGCCACCTTGAGTTGTTCAAGCAAGGTTGTGGGCAGGCGCACAGCCGCGCTGTTGCCCCATTTTTGAATTGACAGTTCCATCTCGGCACACTCCTATTGTGTAGATTCATTGTAGATACACGGGTGCAGTACGTCAAGGAGATGTTTCTACATTGTAGCTACTGCAGAGCATCACAAAGTGCTGCGACCGCCTCTCGAAGCTCCTTGTTTGAAGCTTCGAGATACGATGTAATATGGTCTAGCTCGGCATGCCCCAACAACGTTTGCACGGTTTCGAGCGAGTGCCCCTGTGTGAGGACTCGGCTGGCATACGTTCGGCGGCCACAGTAGCTGCTGTAGCCGGTGCCAAAGCCCGCCGCACGGTACAGGCCTGTAACTTAGCTCTGCAGACTGTCGGCCGCCAGGTACTCGAGCGGGTCGCCGCCCGCCTTTCGTGATTTCCGGTAACAGCTTCGCGAAGTTTGCCACTGAGCAGCAGAACGTCGGCGACTTCCGGGCAACCTCAGACACCCGCATGCCGCAGGTGAATGCCAATAACAGGATGAGCGTGTCCCGCTCCGGGTGCGGATTCGGTGACACAGAGCAGGTGTCGGGATCTGGGACGGTTTGAAGGTCTTGGCGCGTCTGATGTGCATCGTTTCTCCATCTCGGAATGCGCTGGATTTCAAGCATTGTTGCGAGAGAGAAACGGACAGCGCTCCTTTCAAGGATAAGCCGGCTTGTTGCCTGTCGTCCTCGGAAAAATCCGAGCAACGCCGGCTCTCAGCAGAAATTCCGGCTTGCTGTATCAAGGCGGCCAAGCATCGGAGAAAGATCCACGATGCGCTGCGCGATCAGATGGCGGACTTCGCCTTCGCATTGCCACTGTCCGTAGATGCCGGCTATCCTCGCGCCGAGGACCTCTTTGCGAAAGCGTTCGAAGACGCCAGGCCACACGATCACGTTCACAACGCCAGTCTCGTCCTCCAACGTCATGAAGATGACGATGAGTTCGAAGCTTGCGATACCCTTGCCTCGGTGATGGCGAGAGCCGACGCAGCACTCTATGCGGCAAAGGCCGACGGCAGAAACTGCGTGATGTTGGCCGGGGCATCACGAAACCGACGATTCGACCCCGCCCAAGCAACCCTCCTGGAGACATTCTGAAACGGCCGGCTGCCGTTCAGTCTCCAGCGTGACGGGTCAAGCAATGACTGCGATTTCCCGGCAGGTCGGGCGATGAACAATTGAGTTTGTCCTCGCTGACATCCCCAAGAACCACTCATTTCTTGAGGGCTTGCACCTGGGCAAGGACAACTGCAAACCTGGAAGCAGGTAGTCCGATCCGAAGCTCCTCAGTCGGTGGGGTGTGGCCTCCCTCCTGCCACACGAATTCTTACAGTTGTCGTCCATATACAGCGGTATGCTCCCTGCCTTATCTATCCCCAGCAGAAAGTTGATGAGCCGTCCAGCCGTACTGTCCCTTGCCGCCGCTGCGTTGCTGAGCGGCTGTGCCATTGCCCCATATGACGACGGGTACTATGGCGGCCACGCTGCGCCCTATTACGGTGGGTATGCTGTACCCAGTTACGGTGGGGCGTACTTCAACTGGAGCAATGGCGGCCACTACAGCGGTAGCAGGGAATGGGACCGGGACCGCCACGACCGGTACCGGGATGACCGCCGAGGCTGGGACCGGGGCTGGAACCAAGTCGATCAGCGAGGCTGGGGCTCTGGCAATCGAGGGGAAAGCCGTGACGGCAACAACGGCAACCGAGCGGAGAGCCGGGGCTGGGGGCGTGGTCAGGAGCGTGGCCAGGCCCAACGGGACAACAAGGGTGGTGACCGTGGTGAATATCGTGGCCGGGGGCGTGGCGGCGATCGAGATGGCGGTTGAGTGGGGGGAAACGTCCGTCCCTACCGCGATATCCCCGAGGTAGCCTGAACCTCCGCCCCCAGGTCAACGGCACGCCCCCGATAGCGGGGCGAAAAATGAAATGGGGTCACCTTGCGGGCACCTGTGCGGCGGGCAATCAGTCCAGCCTGTACTGTGGTCAGATGGTTTTTGCGCAGGGCGTGGACGCTATCCGCATCCACAAACATACTTTCGATGAAAAGTTGATCGACGTTTTGCATCAGGCCCGAAAGCGCTCGTATGTTCTCGCTCGTATAGCGCAGGTCGGTCACGTAGCCGATGCGCTGGCCGGGCTCCACGTCCAGGATCAAATGGCATAACTCGCCGACCGTTCGCGTTACCGTGTGGTCGCCGCTTCTGTCGTGCCACTGCACGAGAACTGGTGCATCGCCGGCTGCGCCGGTCAGAACGGCATGCTTCAGGTGGCGCAGCCAGGCGCCGGTTTTCAGGCCGGATGCAGCAAGGCGCTCCGCGTTGATGCTGAGTCGGACCTTTTCCTCGACCAGGTAGGCCAGGCATGGAATTCCGTGATCGACAAAGCAGGCGCGCACCCGGAATGTGGTCTCGTCGTGCACAATATCGCCGGTTCTTTCGATGGGGGACTCGGCCAATCTGGCGAATCCATCGCGACTGGAAAAGCAAGCACGCCGCACTTGCCCGTCCAATCCAAGTTCGTTCGCTCTAACAACAAGTTCAATGTCGTAGCGATGCACCAGGTTCCACGTATAGGCGAGCAGCTTGTGCTCGACCTGCGCCAGGAAACCTGGCCCGCCGTACAGCACGAGGGATGGCTTGCGCCCGAGCAGCACCCGCAACAAATGATCGAAGCCGGAGAAGTGGTCCATATGCGTATGCGTGACAAACACATGCGACAGGCGCATCAACTTGCGCGGCATCAGGGTGCTGATATCTCCCAGGTCGAACAGCAGCGCGCGCCGTTCGTCCAGGAAGTCGACGAACAGTCCGGGATCGCCAAAAGCATCATTGACGAGACGGGCTTCCAGCAGGGGACGCATGCTCACTTTCAGCGGCGGATACGAAGGGGCGGTCGAGGGCCGATCCGGCTTAATGGTATGACAATCGTTCCTGCGCTGGCGTGACGAGTTCCCCGACGATCTGATCGGGGAATAGACGGGCAATACGCCACTCGCCACTTCAAACGGCAAACCGCATTGGATCGTAGGGCAAGGGATCAACGTAGGGTTGCTCGCCGTCGATCAGCTCGCCGAGCAGACGTGCCGTGACTGGCCCTAGCGTGAAACCCTGATGGCCATGCCCAAAGTGGAACCAGAGACCGTGATGACGCGGGGCCCTGCCCACGATGGGCTTCATGTCGGCCACGCAGGGGCGGGCGCCGAGCCACCGCTGCGCTTCGGCTGGCTGCCCCAGCCGCACCAGTTCGCGCGCGTAGCTTTCGGCACGCTCCAATTGGACAGGTGTAGGCGGCGCATCGCGGAGGGCAAACTCCGCGCCCGTGGTCAGGCGCAGGCCCCGCTGCATTGGCGCCAGCATGACGCCGTTCTCGACGTCGAGCACCGGCAGCCGGGGCATAGGGTCGGCTGCATAGTGGCGGTGATAGCCACGCTTGACGAATAACGGAAAGCGATAACCGAGCCTCTCGATCAGTGCCGAGGCCCATGGACCGAGTGCGATCACCACGTGTGCCGCGCTCAGCGGGCCATCTTCGGTGGTCACGGTCCAGCCGGCGCCGGCAGGCTTGAGCGTCGTGGCATCGCCGCGGCGGAAGATGCCACCCTCGCGCTCGAACAGCGCGGCATAACGAGTGACAAGCTCTCCGGGATCGGCAACCGTCCAGGGATCGCGCCAGTGGATCGCGCCGGCGAGCCGCCCATAAAGGGCCGGCTCCGTAGCCGTCACGCCAGCCTGGTCGAGCGCCTGACAATCCAGGCCGTGCACACGCGCGACTGTGCTGGCCTCACGCGCGGCCCGGTCGAACGCTCGCGCCGTGCGGTAGGCCTGTAGCCACCCTGACTTGCGCACCAGGTCTTGTGCGCCGGCGAGCGTGATCAGTCGCTCGTGCTCACTCAGACAGTGGCGTATCAGCGCACTGTAGGCGGTTACGACCGAGGTATAGCGATCGGGCGCCGACTCCCGCCAGTAACGCACTAGCGCCGGTGCCAGGTGTGCCAGCGCGCCAGGGTGGTAATGCACATCGTTGCCCTGGCGCAGGGCAACCCGCAGGATAGCCTGCCACTCCCGTGGAAAGGCATAGGGTTGCACCGCCTCTCGTTGAATAATGCCGGCGTTGCCGTAGGATGTCTCTCTCCCCGGTGCCTGGCGGTCGAGCAGCACCACCGCGTGGCCGCGCTGGCGCAGCGCCAACGCCGTGCATACGCCCACCACGCCGGCGCCGAGTACCACAATGTCCTTTGTCATGCCGTCTGTGCTGTCATCCAAGAGTTTCCTGCGCCGGCAATACGCCCCCCGGGCCCGACAAGTCTCGCGATCGGTTCATTGCGGCCAGCAGCGAACTTGGCCATGTTGACCACGTTAGATTCTCCCTGTCGCGCGCGCCGACGGGAATATGCTTGCACCGCATTTAACGGAATGGTGGATTGCAATTTCGGCAATCAGCCATCGCCAACACCGGTGATGGTCTGCACCAACTGTTGCACGAATGCGCGCGCCGCGGCAGGCAGGTTGCGTTTGGCCAGGGTCTGGATCTCGATGTAGCGCTCGTTCATTTCACGGTCGCGCAATGGCATGGCGGCAATGGTGCCGGCCTTCAGCCGCTCGCGCACCGACAACTCGCCATAGAAGCTGATGGCACCGCCTCCGGCCACCACGAAACTCACGAGCGAATCGAGATGGTTGCTCGAGAAGACGGTCTGGTAGTGCAGGTCTTGCCGGCTGCAGCTTGTGTCAAGCAACTGCCGCAATGAGCTGTCCTTGGGCGGCAACGCGAGCGGGTAGGCTATGACTTGCGACAGCGAAACCTGACGTTGACCGGCGAGTGGATGGTCGGGCGACATGATGGCGAGCACGGGCGCTGGATGGCGAAGTTCCACCTCGATCTCACGCTCGGGCACCCCGCTCAGCGTGACCCCGATGTCAGCCTCGCCGTCCCGGATTCGCCGGGAGACGTCGCCCTGCGGGCAGACATCAAGCTCGAATCGAATCCCGGTGTGCTGTTCCCTGAACACGGCTGCAAGGGTGGGCAGGAACTCATGAGCGATGCCCTCGACACTGGCCAGCCGCACCCGTCCGGCGCGCAGGCCGCGCAGCGCCTGGATGTCGCCTGTGACGCGCTCGATCTCCTGCTGGGATCGCTTGGCGAACGCAGCCAGCAACTCTCCGGCGGCATTGGGAGCGAGGCCTCGCGCACGCCGGTCGAACAGCAGGGTGTCCAGCTCATTCTCAAGCTTGGCGATCTGCCTGCTGACCGCTGACGGGGCCACGTTCAGCTTCAGTGCCGCGTCTTTGACCGAGCCCGTGCGCACTACCTCGAGGAAGTAGCGGACGGCGGTTTCCTGAAGGATCCGATAGGACATGGGGTGCCTGCATTGCAATGCGAGAGGGGAAACGCAGCCTTGATCCTTACGGATTGCCGATTTGGCAATCAATTGTTCTAAACATTGCTACGAAGTTGGGCTGCCGAGATCGTAGGATAGTCTGACATGGCGTGCCACTGCCATATGTCGGTTCCAATCCCTGCCGGAGCATCAAGATGCGATCCCCTCTCCACCACGCTCTTTCTGCACTGACTGCCTGCGGGCTCGCCCTGACTACTGGCCTGGCGCCCGTCCTGGCAAGCGCACAGGGCACCTACCCATCCAAGCCGATCCAGCTGGTACTGCCGTTTCCGCCCGGGGGGGCCACTGATGTGGTCGGCCGTCTTATCGGCCAGAAGCTGGGTGAGCGACTGGGTCAGACCGTGGTGGTCGACAACCGCCCTGGCGGCGGCACGATTGTCGGTGCGAGCTATGTCGCGAAGTCCGCCCCGGACGGCTATACACTGCTGGCGACATCCGGCACGACGTTCACAGTCAACCCTGCCGTCTATCCGCGGCTGCCCTACGACCCGCAGAAGAACTTCGAGCCGATTGGCTTGATTGGATCTACCGGGCTGGTCCTGCTGGCCAATCGCGACGTGCCCGTCAATACCCTGAAGGAGTTCGTCGCAGCAGCCAAAGCACAGCCCGGCAAGTATTCCTACGGCTCCTTCGGTGCAGGGACCACCGCGCATTTTGCCGGCGAGGCGCTGCTGAACCTGACCGGGACCAAGTTGCTGCATGTCCCTTACAAGGGCAGCTCGCCAGCCATGACTGACCTGATTGGCGGCCAGATTCCCTTCAGCATCGATACCGTGGCTGCCGCTCTGCCCCAAGTCAAGGCAGGCAAGATCAAGGCCATCGCAGTCACGACGGCCAAGCGCTCGGCGCTGCTGCCCAATGTGCCGACCGTGGCCGAGAGCGGATATCCCGGCATGGATGCCAGCACCTGGATCGCGCTGGTGGCACCGCGCGCTCTGCCGCCGGAGATCCACGCCAGGCTGGAGAAAGCGCTGGCCGAAGTCGTTGCCGACCCGGACACGCGCAGGAAGCTGGCCGATAACGGCATCGAGCCGCACTACGCGACGGGCAAGCAGGTCAGCGACATGATCGACAAACAGATTCCGCAGATGCGTGCGGTTGCACAGCGCGCCAATATCAAGCTTGACTGAGCCTGCGCGAATTCCGTCCCCTCAACCGGGGCCGCTGGCGCAAGCGGCCACTCAAGGAAATCCAACTTCCATGTCTTCGCAGGACCCACTGACTTCGACGTCCGCCGTCGAACTGCGCCGGCTGATCGGCGCCCGGGAAATCTCCCCGGTCGAACTGCTTGAGGCGTGCATCGCCCGCATCGAGACCTACAACCCGGCAATCAATGCCGTGACCGCGACCTGTTACGAGCGTGCGCGCAAAGAGGCGAGGGCGGCCGAGCAGGCCGTCATGCGCGGCGAGCCGCTAGGCCTTCTGCACGGGCTGCCGCTGGGCGTCAAGGACCTGGAGGCCACCGCAGG
Organism: Cupriavidus sp. 21MJTG02-4; assembly: GCF_057798975.1. Classification (NCBI taxonomy): domain Bacteria; kingdom Pseudomonadati; phylum Pseudomonadota; class Betaproteobacteria; order Burkholderiales; family Burkholderiaceae; genus Cupriavidus; species Cupriavidus sp. 21MJTG02-4. The sequence goes on from NZ_JBYOJP010000017.1 coordinate 120,656, forward strand.
CCTGCTCACCACGTATGGCTCGCCGCTATACCGAAGCAACGTGCCCAGCCAGGACAACGTCCTGGTCGCGCGCCTGCGGTCGGCTGGCGCCATCGTCGTTGGCAAAACCAATATCCCGGAAATGGGTGCCGGTGCGAATTCTCGCAATGCGGTCTGGGGTGCCACTGGCAACCCGTTCAACCCGAACCTTAATGCAGGCGGCTCCTCAGGTGGCTCCGCCGCTGCGCTGGCCGCCAATTTTCTGCCGGTTTGCACCGGTTCCGATACGGGAGGATCGCTGCGCATCCCGGCTGCCAAGTGCGGCGTGGTCGGCTTCCGGCCTTCGCCGGGCGTCGTACCGAACTCGCGCAAGCTGCTGGGCTGGATGCCGATTTCCGTGGTCGGCCCGATGGGCCGCACGGTCGCCGATACCTGCCTGCAGCTGGCAGCGTCGGCGGGCGGGTCGGTCACTGATCCCCTTAGCTACGAACTCGATCCTGCTGCCTTCCTGTCGCCACCGCACGTCCATCTGTCCACCTTGCGCGTAGGCTGGACGGAGGATTTCGGCAGCTGCAGCGTCGATGACAGCATCCGGCGCGTCTTTCGCGCAAAGATCGCCGCGATGCGGCACCTCTTCCAATGCTGCGATGAAGTCAGGTTCGAGCTCGGCGATGTGCATCGCTGCTTTGACGTATTGCGCGCAGAGAGCTTCGTCGCGAGCCTGAATGAAGCTTACCAGCGCGATCCCGCCAGCCTCGGGCCCAATACCCGCGCCAACTACGAGATGGGTGCGCGAATGTCCCTGGGTGACAGCTCCTGGGCTCAGGCAGAGCAGACCCGAATCCTGCAACGCTTCCAGCAGGCCTTCCAAGACTATGACGTCATCCTGTCGCCGACCACGCCAGTCTCTCCATTTCCGTGGACGCAGCTGTACGCAGACACCATCAATGGCGAGAAGCAGGAGAACTATTACCGCTGGCTTGCCCTGACCTATGTCGTCACCCTGACCACGCATCCGGCCATTTCATTGCCATGCGGCGTTGACGAGCAAGGCATGCCATTCGGCCTGCAGGTGACCGGCGGGTTCCGCGGCGACGCGGTGACGCTCGGCGTGGCGCAGGCGATGGAAACCGCGTTTGCCACCTCGGCAGCATTGCGTCGCCCCATTCCCGACCTCGATGCCATCGTGTCGGCCGTACCCGCGCTTCGCTCCATCGTGACGGCGCCGCCCACCTTTGCCGAGACAACACAGGCAGGTGGCGTATCGACGGTCTGACTCGACGCCGGCAAGAAATAGTCGCGCCGGCAACAACGGGATGAAGCCGGCCTCTGCGACATCTGAACGAAGTCAAGTTGAGCGCATGCGCGGAATTGACAGCGCGCCGGTATCCAGAGCAACTGAAGTGATGTCAGATGTTCCTTTTTGCTTTGGCTAGCATATCACTCATCTGTTATGTATTCGTTAGCATATCGCTCCCGGCCCATTTCAGAAATAGCTTTTTGAATGACCGACGCACGGCCCCTCGGTCGCAATTTCATGGCAGCGACGTCGTTGCGAAGAGTCGGTAATTTTCATTTCTCACTATTTTTAAATCCGTCCTTAAAAAGCTTCAATTGTCATTGATGCGCCGGCCGGATAAATTCATTTCTGAGGCCCTGTCCTCTTCATCCAGAACGCTCCCCGTATCTGGTGGATCTTTTGAAAGCGCGGCACAACCGCGCTTCTTTTTTCACGTCTCGGCGCGTGGCGCGCACTGTGCAGAAAAATGTCGCATCAGTACTGCCGAGCAGACGCCTAACGCGACTCCAACCCATGACATTTTTTGTCAACTGTCAGTCAAATCGAATTTGCATTAGGTGGATCGAACCAGCATGCTGGCAAAAACTGTTGCGCCTCTTGATGTGCAAGCACAGGTTACACTCGAACGCTGGCGGGTCCGCGAGACAGCAGGAGGTGATCGATATTTCGTCGGATTCTGTATTGAGACCCAGACGGGACGTGTGAGTACGGCCATTCGGTCGTTTGACGTTGGCACCGGCGTAGGTAAGACCGCAAGCGGACGGCGATACTTACTGTCCGGCTGGCCATGCTTCGATGCCGAAGCTGAACGCCTTTGGGCCCGCCTGACGGCGCAGCATGCCACTACCGAAACCAACGATGTCAGTATGGAATACTTGCCTGCCCCGAAGGATTAGGTCCGCGCGTGCCGGTTGCGGCGAAGCCGCGTTAGCTACAATAGCGCGAACGCGGAGGCCAAACAGGGAGGCAGGGTGCAGACGGTCGCAGTGCTGGATTTTGAAACGACGGGATTGTCGCCGGGCCGCGGTGACCGAGCAACCGAAATTGCTGTCATTTTGCTGCGTGACGGCGAGATCGTTGATCGTTTTCAAAGCTTGATGAACGCTGGAAGGCATATCCCCTCGCAGGTTGTCAGCCTGACCGGAATCACCAATGACATGATCGCAGATGCACCTGCTGCGTCGAAGGTCATGAGTGAAGCGGCCCGGTTTGTCGGCAAGCATCCGGTAGTGGCCCACAATGCCGGTTTTGACCGCAGGTTTTGGCAGGCCGAGCTTGGGCTATTGGACATTGCAGCCAATCAACACTTCGCGTGTACGATGCTCACTTCCAGGCGTATCTACCCACACGCTCAAAATCACAGGTTATCGACGCTCGTCGATATGCTGCAACTGCCTAAGACCGGTCGTGCGCACCGGGCAATGGCCGACGCTGAAATGACCTGCCATCTGTGGCATCGCCTGCAACACGATATCGGTCAGACGTACCGAGTGAGCCAGGTCGACTACGCGCTCATCGCACGTGTGCAGGCCACAACCAGCGCGAAGGTCGCGACGCTACTGCGCTCGCTAGGCGAGGCTTAGCACCGCAATTCAGTGGTCCGTCGAGGAACGGGACCCCGGACGGCGAGTAAAGTCAAAATGGGCAGCGGCATACACGGCGTTGCATGCCCATACTTCTTTGCCTTCCTTGTAGAAGATGACCCACTTGCCGTCGCTTAGGCAATCCGCGCCGGGGTAGACCTCGTCGTGGCCATTTGGACCGTCCAACGGAAAGGGTGCATGCGGAGTGGCCCAGTATTGGCCACTCGGTAGTGATTCTGGCGTTTTGCTTGACATATCATCTGCACCATGAAATCCAAACAGCAGTTAAAACCGGATTTGGAAGGATCGCACCAACGGTTATACTCCGCGCCTCACACTAACGGATTATTCCGAAAAGCTTCGGCCTGATCCTTGCCTCGGCTGGGCGGTTAATTCGCGAGCCAGATGCACTGAGCGACAGACTTATCATCACGCACAATTGGCGACCGCGACAGCCCCTCCCAATGCGGCACGCGAAGACAGTGCCACGATTCAGTCCGGATGCGCCGAAAAAAAACCGGAGCGACGCGGGGAGCATCGATCCGGTCCTGCGCAGCGGCGCATAAGTTGTGCAGCATTTGCCGCCGCGGACCGGAATTTAATCATGTTTAATTCTGATTTAGAACCCGTGAATATCATATGTTGCGATGCAGCAACGTATGCTCCGGAATGGGCGTAAGAAAGTGATGATTTGGAAACACGAACGCTTCACATCTCGGGAGCCGCCAAGCTTGAGGGAGAAGGATCGGACCCGAGAGGCAAATCAGGCCCTTACCGTGCGTGGATGGCTTCCGAGGGCCGGAGTTCTATGTTCTTCAGCTTCCAAGTGCACCGCGCGACCCGAGCTGGCAGGTTTGACGACGCTCCCTTGTTCCCCAGCACTTGACGCTCGGAATTGCACCCATGTCGTCCAGCCACTGAGCGCTGGAACACCTACACGACCAGGTCGGCCGGCGGATGACTTGGCTGGAATCGCGGGTTATGCCTCATCTCCAGCTTTCAAGCGTGAAAGTCGAGCCCTGAATCGAAGCTATCACCCCATCGACTGAGGCATCACGATTTAACATAATCCTTATTATGCGAAAGTGCACTGTAGCGGCAAAGTTGTAATGTCCGGTTTTGGCAAAGTTCAAATGTCCGCCTGAGTGCTCCATTCATGGTATTTAGCCTGCCCCGGTTGAACACGATGGAGCCGCCAGAGGATGGCTAGATCCGAGGTTATTACAGTCAGCATGCAGGAATTAGACAGGCTCAAGACCGTCCAGGCGGTCGTGGATGGTCGGTTACGGCCCGGTGTGGCCGCCGAACGATTGGAGATCACGGACCGGCAGTTGCGGCGGTTGCTGGAGCGCTACCGGCAAGAAGGCCCGTCGGGACTCGTGACCCGCAAGCGCGGCCGTCCGAGCAACAACCGGCTGTCGGCCGACCGCGAAGCCGCGGCGCTGAGCCTGATCCGGGAACACTACGTCGACTTTGGGCCGACGCTGGCCTGCGAGAAGCTGCGCGAACGCCATGGCCTCACGTTGTCCAAGGAAACGATCCGCCGGCTGATGACGGCATCTGGACTTTGGGTACCGCGCAAACAGCGGCCGCCGAAGGTCTACCAGCCGCGCAACCGCCGTGCCTGCCATGGCGAGCTGATTCAGATCGACGGTTGCGATCACCGCTGGTTTGAGGAGCGCGCGCCGGCCTGCACGCTGCTGGTCTATGTCGACGACGCCACCAGCCGGATCATGGAGCTGCGCTTTACCCATGCCGAGGCTACGTTCACATACTTTGCTGCGACGCGCGCCTACCTGGAGCGCCATGGCAAGCCCGTGGCGTTTTACAGCGACAAGGCCAGCGTCTTTCGGGTCAACAAGCCGAATGCCACCGGCGGCGATGGCCATACCCAGTTTTCCCGGGCCTTGTTCGAGCTGAACATCGAAGGCATTTGCGCCAACAGCAGCCAGGCCAAAGGGCGCGTCGAACGGACCCACCTGACCCTGCAGGACCGACTGGTCAAGGAACTGCGCCTTCGCAATATCAGCACCATGGAAGCTGCCAACGCCTTCATGCCCGAATTCATCGCGGACTACAACGCGCGCTTCGCCAAGGTCCCGCGTAACAGCCATAACGCGCATCGTCCGCTGCGACCGGACGAGAACCTTGATCTGATCTTCGCCTGGCGCGAACCACGCTGCGTCTCCAAGAGCCTGACGATCCAGTACGACAAGATGCTCTACCTGCTGGCAGATACCCCCGAGCATCGGAAGTTGGCCGGTCGCTATATCGACGTCTACCACTACCCCGACGGCAGGATCGAGCCACGCGCGAATGGCGTCGCCCTGCCCTACACCATCTACGACAAGCTGTCGGAAGTCGATCAAGGGGCAATCGTGGATAACAAGCGGCTGGGGCACGTATTGCAACTGGCGCAGTACGTTCAGGAGAAACGCGACAACACGCGATCTCTCTCTTTGCCTGCCACGGAAGGCGTTGTCCGCAAGCGTGGACGACCACCAGGCAAGAAGTCGCAGCGCTCGCTGGATCAGAACGACATGTTGGAAGCGCTAAAACGCTTGCAGCAGCAACCATGGCCGCTTAACGGAACCGAGAACTGATTTCCGCTCTCCCGGGAATTCAAATCCGCCCCGATGGAATAACAGTCCCACCCTGATCACAACTCTGCCACGTCAGGCCAGCACCACTGCCTTACAGGAACCCCAAAAGACTGAACAAACAAGCTGAAAAGACACCGGACAACCGGACATTTCAACTTTGCTGAAGCCCGGACATTTCAACTTTGCCTGGACATGCACGATACATCATTTTCACGCCGCGCAAAGATCAGGAATGCAGGCAGTCTGCCCGGCGCGCAGGCTCCAAGCGGGCTGTCTCCGATGTGCGGGCCTGACGTCCAATAAAATCGAGCATGCGCTCGCATTCCGCGCCAGCATCGAAATTCACTGGGACCACCGCACTTGGCGGCGAGTCAGCCGAATTCGCTTCGGCTGACTCGAGCCAACGATAGAACTCGCGTGACAGGATGGCCACCATCACGAAGAGGACGATGGCTATCGCTAGCTGAAAGGCCGATCGGAACCGAGAAGTCATGTGAAATGAGTCGATGCTGACGCCTACCGGCGCTCTCTTTTCCGCGCCGCCAGCGGCGCGTCGTCGGTTTTCCGCAGCGAATCTAGAAAATCTCCCACCAACGCGACACAGTCGTCGAAGCTCCGGTCGAAGCTGATGCGCTGTATCCTGGCAAACTGCTCGCGCATGATCGGCGGGCCGGCTTGGACCTGGCTGACGAATGCGGCGGCGTGCCGAAGCAGAAACGGCGCAGCATGCACCAGCGCCGTCGGCTCCTGTTCGACCACGACGCAAAGGTCGAAGAGATCCCGTGCCGTGGCCCGGTCCCCGCGGTGGTAAAGCTTCTTGGCAACGATCTCGGCTGCGGTTTCGACCTTGACCGGCCGCCCCATGATCTCCCAGATCTCGAATGGCTCGTCGGTCAGGTTGGGCGAGGCCACCACGTCGACTTCGCCTGCGTCGAGGACCAGCTTTACGAAATTCCCCTGCTCGACATAATCGCTCGAGATGTTCTCCGCAGCCTCGCTCAAGCGCGGCGTCACGAACCCGAGATATTGGGGATCCGGCACAAATAAATCGATGTCACGAGAAAAGCGATGGCGGTACCGTAGCATCAGGACCGTGCCGCCACCGAAGGTCCAGAATGGCTCGATGCCGCCGTGCTTCCTGACCTCCTCCATTAACGTGAAAGCATGAGGAAAGAGGCTCTCCCAAACATCGCCTCGGAGCTCGACCTTCATGCCCACAGGCCTCCGCGTGTGGCCATCAGTGACTGCGCAAGCCGCCTGACGTTCTTCCAGATGTCGGCAGGGTTCCGATGCTGTTTCGCCGCCACCTCGGCGACGACCTTGGTGACGAGCTGCAGCGGCGCCTCATCCAGGACTTGGGCTATTTGTGGGCGATACGCCGATGGCACCTCGCCAGTGGCTAGGGCGCGCTCGAGCTCGTCGGGGGTGAGCTCCCCGGTATAGCTGACGTTGGCGCCCTTTGCTGCCATCCACAACGCGCGCGCCGGTGCGCCGCCCAGACGGCTGGCCTCGGGGTCCTTCACGTCCAGAGACAGGCCAAGCACGTCCATCAGGCGTCCGAGCGTCTGGAGCGTGGCATTGACGGTGCCGTGTTCGATACCGTTGAGCGACTGGCGCGACAATTCCGCCATGTCGGCCAGTTGCTGTTGGGTAAGGCCCAGAGCGACCCGTTTGCGTTGAATGGCATTACCGAGGAGCGATGGATTCATCGGTAGTCAGTCCTGAAGATCCGTGTCAAGTATAGACGACAATATTGACTCAGGGTTCCATCGAGGTTAAATGTATCGTAATCTGCACACTAGTTGCGGATGGGATAGCAGTGGTAAGCCGCGATGAATCGTCTGGCTTTTGGATATGCCATGCAGGATCCCGCGCCAGGCAAGGTGATCTACCGGCACTGAGGCTGGCCGCATGGATTGGTCGAAACAAATCGAGCATAGAAATTGCCAGCCAGGATGCACTACAAGCGCGATCTGAAGAGACTTCGCACGCGAGCTGATTGGGGTCGCTAGCTCTGGGTCAGAGGCGCGGCACCGGGTCCGGCGACTGCGTTCCGCCATCCATCTGCCTGCTATTCATGGTGGAGTTCCCATGCCGCCTCGTCGCCGCGCTTGGCCGCTCTTGGCCGATGCCTGTGAATGCGGTCACCCAGCTACAGAATGGTACGAACCGGTGCGCGCGAGGGCGGTGTCGGATCCGGGAGTGGTGGTGGCATGGGGCACGTTCCGTGCTGAAGGGAAGCCAGCATGGAGGCGGATCGGCGGGTTCTTTCAATTTCGTGAAATTATGCGCGAACCGCGATGACAGCCGCATGCAAGCGATCCGCTTGTTCATGAACGCTTCGCGGCTGGCGCCCCAGTGGCAGGACTATCCTGCCGCATCCGCTCAACAAGCGGTTGGCGCCGAAACCACCACGAATCTGGAACGACATGGAAAGTCGTGCTTCTTTTGGCAGAATTCGGTACGCGGGACTCCGCGAAGGTGGAACATTGGTCAGCCGGTGCAGAGCCGCGAGTCCGTGAGTGAAGCAATCAGATCGGCCTACAGCAGATGCAAAGACAGTGCACAAGATATGTACAACGCAGCGGACAGGCATACCCCGGACGACTGGTCGACTCGATGATTCGGTCGGAGCAAACGCAAACGGACATTCGCCCGATCCGGCCTTCGCCGGCGGACCTGCTGCTTGATTCGACCGCCGCTTCCCTGGAAGACATGCGGCTTCAGCCCTTGCTGAAACCGTGCGATTGGAGGAGCGCGCGGTTTTGATTGCTCCCGACCTTCTCTCGCCACACCTGACGCCTGGCGGACACCTGCTTGCCGTGCCGGAGGACGCCGCGCCCATCATGGCCGATGAAGTGCGACTGCGGCTTGGGCGTTCTTTTGCGCTTGGCTCGGGGCATGGCCTGCTGCATTTGGGCGCAGCGGAAGTTGGCCGCATTTTGCCCCCCGCGTGGGCCTGGTGGCGTGATTTTGCCGCGCGCTATGTCACCGCGCTGTGTGCTACGCCCGAAGGCGGCGAGATCGTGGTCGCAACGCCTGGTGCCAATGATTTTGATGCCATGATTGCCGATGCGCCGCCGATGACGGGCGGCGAGTATCTAACGCCAGATGTGCTGGCCACGCTGTGGGGCGAGATCGATACGGCCTTGCACCAGGAACTGGCGACCGCAAACGTCTCGCTTCAGGATTTCCTCAAATTGCGCCATCCGGCCTGGAATCTCGTCGGCCGTGTGCATTTCAACCTCGCTGAGAACCGCAAGGACCCGGAGTCACCGTTCGCTTTCCTTGCGACTTACACCTCGCGCCTGTCGGCCCATGGCAAAGCGCAACATCAGCCACTGTCGCAAGCCCTGGCGGAATTTTCGGGAGCCAGGAGCAAGGCGCAGCTCCTGTCGTTACTGTTGCCGGTGCAGCGCGCTGCGGAACACTGCGATTGGCTTCGCGAAATGGTGGACACCGGCGAGCTATACCATCCGCTGCGCTGGACGCCGCTCGACGCCCATCGCCTTCTCTCGGACCTGTCCAAACTCGAAGCCGCCGGGATTGTCGTACGCACGCCAGGCGTCTGGCAGGCGGGCCGCCCTGCCCGTCCCGTTGTGAAAGCCAGCGTCGGAGCACGACCTCCTTCGCTCCTGGGCAAGGACGCGTTGCTCGATTTCAGCATCGAGGTCTCCCTCGACGGCGAGCGTCTCAGCGCCTTGGAGGTCACAGATCTGCTCAAAGGCGCCGACGGCTTGCAACTCATCCGTGGTCGCTGGGTCGAGGTGGACAAGAAAAAGCTCAGTCGCCTCCTGAAGCGATTCGAGGCCATGGAAAAGGCGGCGCAAACCGGTTTGCCATTTAATGAGGCCCTACGCCTGCTGGCGGGTGTTTCGCTCGACGATAGCGCCGACCTCGCTGACCGCGACTGGTCGCAGCTTGTTGCCGGGCCCTGGCTGGCCGACATCCTGCAGGAGTTGCGTCAGCCGGAGGGGTTGGCGCAGATCAGCCCGGGACCGGAACTCAAGGCCAACCTGCGGCCCTACCAAGAGGCCGGCGTGCGGTGGTTGTACCTGCTCACCCGGCTCGGACTGGGCGCGTGCCTGGCGGATGATATGGGCCTAGGCAAGACCATGCAGGTACTCTCGCTGCTGCTCGTGCTGAAGCGCGAAAGCGCCGAGGTGCGCCCCAGTCTCCTGGTTGCCCCCGCATCGCTGCTGGCCAACTGGGCGGCAGAGGCCGAGCGCTTTGCCCCCGGCTTGCGCCTACTGATCGCCCATCCGTCGGTCATGTCGGCCGCCGATTTGCGTGCGCTGGACCCCGCGCGGCTCGCGGACATCGATCTCGTCATCACCAGCTTTGGCTCGCTTCTTCGCCAGCCGATATTGGGGGCCATCCAATGGCGCGTGGCCGTTGTCGACGAAGCGCAGGCGATCAAGAATCCGGGCGCCAAGCAAACGCGACAGGTCAAGCAGCTCCAGGCGCAATCGCGGATCGCGCTGACCGGAACCCCCGTGGAAAACCGCCTGTCCGATCTGTGGTCCATATTCGATTTCACCCACCCTGGTTTGCTGGGCTCAGACAAGGCCTTCGCCGACTTTACCAGGCGGCTGGCGAAGGCCGAGCACTTCGGTCCGCTGCGAACGCTCGTACGGCCCTACATCCTGCGCCGCCTGAAGACCGACAAGCGGGTAATCGACGACCTTCCGGAAAAGACTGAACTCAAGGCCTGGTGCCACCTGAGCCCGAGCCAGGCGGCACTGTATCAGCGTGCGGTGAAGGATCTGGCTGCCGCGCTTGAAGACGCCGAGGGTATCGGTCGCAAGGGTGTAGTGCTGAGCTTCCTGATGCGCTTCAAACAGATATGCAACCATCCGTCGCAGTGGTTGGGCGACGCCGCCTGGAAGGCGGAAGACAGCGGCAAGTTCGCTCGCCTGCGCCAACTGGCCGAAGTCATTGCCGCCAAACAGGAAAAGGTGCTGGTATTCACCCAGTTCCGCGAGACCACTGAGCCGCTGGCGGCATTTCTAGGTTCGGTCTTTGGCCGCGAAGGTCTGGTGCTTCATGGTGGCACCCCGGTAGCCAAGCGCCACGAACTGGTCAAGCGATTCCAGGAAGATGAGCTGACACCCTTCTTCGTGCTCTCGCTCAAGGCCGGTGGGGCAGGCCTGAATCTCACCGCCGCTTCGCATGTGATCCACTACGACCGCTGGTGGAACCCAGCTGTGGAAAACCAGGCGACTGATCGTGCATTTCGTATCGGCCAGCAGAGGAACGTTCTGGTGCATAAGTTTATCTGCCGTGGCACGATCGAGGACCGTATCGACCAGTTGATCGAAGCGAAGCAGCAATTGGTGGAGGATGTGTTGGAGGGCGGCGCAGAACTCCTGCTTACCGAGATGAGCGATCGTGAATTGCTCGATCTCGTGAAGCTAGATGTTCATGCCGCGCAAGAAAACTGATCGCCAAGAGGAATCGCAATGGGTTACGGTTACGGGGGATGGAAGCCCTATGTCTCAGTCGCCGAACGCAGAAAAGAGGCTGAACGGGCCGCCGCGAAGGCGAGGAAGGCTGGTACGATCCTGTCGCCAATTGCGTCATATCGCGGTGCCATCGCCAAGACCTTCTGGGGCAAGGCCTGGTGCGACAATTTGGAAGGCTACAGCGACTATGCCAACCGCCTGCCGCGCGGCCGTACCTATGTGCGCAACGGTTCCGTGATCGACCTTCAGATTACGGCAGGCGAAGTCCGCGCGCAGGTAATGGGTTCGAGTCTGTACACGGTCGCTGTGACCGTGACGGCGTGTCCTGCAAAGCAATGGCGAGCGATCGGCGCCGATTGCGCGGGTTCGATTGATTCGCTCGTGGAACTCTTGCAGGGCAAGCTCTCGACGGCAGTGATGGAGCGCATCTGCAAACCCGGCAGCGGCCTGTTTCCGGTGCCGAAGGAAATCAGATTCACTTGCAGCTGTCCGGACTGGGCCTCAATGTGCAAGCACGTCGCTGCCGTACTCTACGGCGTCGGCGCGCGGCTAGACCAACAGCCGGAATTGCTCTTCGCCTTGCGCCGAGTCGAGGCCAATGACTTGGTCAGGCAGGCCGGCGCGGGCGTGCCCAGGCCCACCAAACGACCCGCTACCAGCAAGGTGCTCGACGACGCGCTGGTGGCCGATGTGTTTGGCCTCGAGATGGCCGACGCTTTCGCGCTGTCCAAGCCTGCTGCCGGACGCAAAAAACCGCCCGCAGGTAAGGTGACGGCGAAGAAGGCGACCAAATCGACTGTCTCGACAATCCGCAAGCCACCTGCGAACGCTAAGACTGCGGAGAACCATGAATCGGTAACAAAGAAGTTACCAGTCAAGCCATCTGCTGAGGCACGTAAATCAACGTCTAGCAACGTTGTTGCCGGCAAAGAAATCCTGACGCACTCGCCTGCAACCCCAAAAGAGACCCCAACCAGGACGCGCGCCAGTACTCGACCGGTGAAAGGCACCTCCCGTTAATCTCCCCATAGCGGGCTGCCGACGCCCCGAACTTATCTGGGTCGCATGCTATTCCCAAGTTGCCAACTCATCAGTTTTGAGCGCATGTCCCGCGGCCCGCTCAAGCAAAGGCGCATGCGTCTTGGGCACGACCAGCATTGTCAAACCCAGTCCGTCCAAGACCCGCAGTACGTGCTCGAGATTGACGCCCTTGCCGTTCTCTAGCTTGGACAGCATGCCGACCGAGACGCCGCAACTCCTCGCCGCTTGGTCAATGGGCATCCCGTCCCCTGCCCGCGTGGCTCGGACGCGATCGCCTAATTGCAGAATGGTACGGATGGTTGCGCGCGATGGAAGCGTCGAATCAGGGAGTGGTCGTGGCATTGGAACTCGTCCCGTGCAAGCGGCTCATCAATTTTTTCATGATCGTGAAATTATACTCGAGAGCCAGTACTTTTTTTTCGGGCGCGAAGGGTTCCGTTTTAGCGGGGTGTGTGCTGCATTTGCCTGTGCGGGGTTGTCGGCCTCGATGAAGTGGCACAACCGCCCTACCCTGTGGATGCCGAACCGCCTCTGGCCAGCTCGACTGCCTTACGGTTAAAGCCGGTTGAGCAGCCATCCCCAAACTGCGGTTCGGTGCGTCGCCGGGCGACCTAGTGCATACAACCCCGCCGAACGGCAGGGCTATCCTGCTACTCTGCCTAGCGCGCCGACGGCCGCAACGCTCGCATCCCGGCCTTCACCACGGTCACCGCCGCCAGCACCAGCGCACCGGCGACGACGCCGGCAATGCCGTCCAGCACCAACGGGGCCAGCACCGGCAGGACACCACCGATCGCCGGCACGCCAGCCGCCGCCTGTGCCGCCGCGTCCAGCACGTGGTGCATCGCCGGGATGCCGTGCATCAAGATGCCGCCGCCCACCAGGAACATCGCCGCCTTCCCGGCGAGCGACAAGGCTAGACGCCGACCGTCATGATGACCCTGAGCAGCGTCACCGTGCCAACAGCGGGGTTCCAGCCAGGCACGACATCGGCGCTGCGCACCGGTCCTGTCAGGCCTTCGGCCAGGGCATGCACCGGCAGGTTGCCGTGACCAGCTTCGCTTAGGCTCTGGAGGATATCGCGCAACTGGTCGACAGTCAGGAGAACAAGCCCCCAACACTTGAGGAAGCTCATGGATGGCCTTCCGCGCGGTCCAGCGCTACTTATGCGCGCGGTTGACTTGACTATGGCGGTGAGTCTGTAGAGTAAAAAGCATGCAACGCGACACCGTCCTATGCTCTCGACTACGCAACTTTCCCTGTTTCCCCTCGCGCCAACGCTCTGCAACGAGGCCGAACCGCCCCTGCTCTTGTTGGCCTGTTCCGGTTCGAAGCTCGATCGGAGCGCACGTGCCATCGATCTCTATCGGGGCGTCATGTACCAATCATACCGGACGCACCTGCGCAGCGATGCGGCGCCCCGCGTCCTGATTCTGTCCGCGCGACACGGCTTCCTGCATCCCGACACTGAAATCGCACCCTACGACCAGCGAATGACCCAGCAACGGGCCGACCAGATGATGGCGGACTTGTCGAGCTATCTGCGGCCCGCCGCCTGGCCAATGCGTGTCGGATCGGTGATGCTGGCCGGCGGCGCCGAGTACCGGCGCGTCATGCGCGCCGCGCTGGCGCGCCGATACGGCCCTGCCCTGCCTGTCCTGCAGGAAACCAGCGGTGGCATCGGTATGCAGCGATCGCAGCTCGGAGCCTTTCTTGACGGGCTGAAACCTGCATTCCGCGACCAGATCGGCCAGCATGCCAACGGCACACCGATCTTTCGCGCCTACGGACCGATCAAGGCCGACACAATCACCACCCTGCGCTACCGGGCCGCGCCCGCTCTCCCGGCCCGTCAAGCTCGCGTGCTCTCGGTCTTCAATGGGCCGGGCGGCCCCACGGCCGATGTCGAGGTGGAAGAGATTGTGCGTGGCCGCGCGAAAATCTGCCGCCGCTGGGTCAGCGTCGCGGATCTCCAGCCTTTCACCGGTGAGGCGGCATGAGTGATTTTTCTCGGCAGCTGCACCGGGATGCGGTTGAGTTGTGCCAAACCGGGCCAGCCACGCCCGACAAACTCGTCGCGCTTGCCCATGCCGGGCTGAAAGCATGGGCGAAGGTGGGCAATCTGCAGTTTCCGCCCGAAAAGCGGTATGCGCTGCTACTGGAGATCATGCGCTACTGCGTCGACGAATGCCTGCTCGCGTGCTGTTTCACGCAGGAGGATCGTTTGGAGCGGATCGCGGGCATGCTCGATGCCGCCTATCCCCGCTATGCCTGCACCCGCGCAAGGCTCGCCGCGCGCCGCAACCGTTATGGGCGGCCGCGGTTCTGACCTCTCGCCTGCAAGCCATATCCGCCGCATAGCGGCGGCAGGGGTGTGGGGTGGGTCCAATTCAGTATATAACAGCGAGTATGGCACAAATGGACTCACTCTGGCTCAGCAATCCCACCCTGGCCTACCGTGACTGGCAGGCGCGTGAGGCGGCTGGCGCTGATCGCCGCCCTTTCTCCGCGCGCTCGATCGTCCAGCACCAGGCGATGTTCGAGAACTTCCGACGACACCTGCTGGCGAGGAGCGCGACCGTTACCTCATTTGGCACCGCCGATATCGAGGCTTTCTTGCAGACGCGCGACGCCAAGTCGTACTCTCCGGCCACACGCATGCGGTACGTGAAGCTGCTGGAACGCCTGTGCCGGCATCTGGTCTTCGTCGGTGTGCGCCTGGACAACCCAGCCGCCCTGATGCTCTCCGCCGAGCGCTGGCCAGACCAAGAGCCCACACCCCAGTTCCTTGACGAGGCCGAGGACGCGCGGCTGCAGGCCAATCTTCAATCCCCTGCCGACGATCTGGCCGGCTTGCGTAGCCGGGCGATCGTCGCGATGTTTCTCGCAACGGGGATTACCGCGGCGGAAGCGCGAGCCGCGCGATTGGAGAACCTAGTCCCCGATGCAAACCCGCCCTATCTCTTCGTGACGGGACATGGGGCGCGGGACGCGCGCACTGTTCACCTGGCCGAATTCGCCGTACCGCTACTTCAGGCCTGGCAAACCCGCCGCGCAACGCTTCCCGTAAAAGGCGACCTGCTTTTTACCCTTACCCCGGATGGCCGCCCCATCACCGACATGAGCTTCGGCCGGATCGTGGCCGCCGCGCTGGAAGCGATAGAATTCGCCGGCGTCGAGCCAAGTCCCCGCACGCTGCGCAATACGTTTTGCCGGCGTCAGCTGCTCGCAGGCTGTACGCACGACGACGTGACCCGGATCTTAGGGCTTGCCAGCAATCGCACCTGCGACCGCATTGCCGCTACCATTTCGGCTGCCCGACGACGAAAAATCCTGAAATCATAGGGGTTTCAGCGCATCTCACTATTGCACTCGCGCTTGCTTTTGCTATTCTTCGCGGATGCGATGTACGCGATATCCCGCGCGCACGCGTTTCTTAATTAGGTACGACTATGGCCACGAAAGCATCCGCGAAGACTGCAACGAAGACCGCCGCAAAGAAGGCTGCCCCAGCAAAGAAAGCCGCTCCGGCTAAGAAGGCTGCCGCAGCCTCCCCGGTTGCCAAGCCGCTGAAGGACACGTTCAACAAGTCGAGCCTCCTCGCCCATCTGGTCGCCCAGACCGAACTGGACAAGAAGACCGTCCAGACCGTTCTGACTCACCTGGAAAACACCATGGTGAGCGCGATCCACAAGAAGGGCGCCGGTGAATTCACCTTCCCCGGCCTGTTCAAGGTCTCGGCGATCCAGGTCCCGGCCACGAAAAAGCGCTTCGGCAAGAATCCGTTCACGGGCCAGGACCAATGGTTTGCCGCCAAACCGGCCAGCGTGAAGGTGAAGGTTCGCGCGATGAAGAAGCTGAAGGACGCCGCAGCGTAATCACGACGATTCCCGCGAACAGAAAAAAACGCCCCGAAATCGCGATTTCGGGGCGTTTTTGCATGGAACATTGCCTGGACGGCGTAGCGACGCGCCGCCACGCCGACCGCCCGGCCGCCGGCAGGTCCTCGAAAGGCACCGCCCGCGAGCGCAACGCGTCGACTGGCCCGGCTCAAGTTTCGGAATCCGAGCGACAACCTCGTCGGCCAACACGTGCATGAGCGCAGCAGCTTTCGCCGGTTCGTCCGAGCCATCGAAGGTGGTACTTTCAACAACGATTACGACCATCAGACCCATGGCTGCTCCGGTTTTTGGTCAGAAGAAAAGGAAAAGCCGGTCCCTTTCGGAGCCGGCCATCGAATGAAATAGAGAAGGCGATTAGGCCCCGGCAGCAAGCGCCGTGACGTCGATCACGCCATCGGCTTCATCAACGAGCTCCGGCGTCTGGGAGATGAAGAATTCTCGCTCATATCCGCCAACCCGCAGCACTTCACGCTTCATCTTCATGAAGGCGCGCTTGCGCTCCAGGTCCAGCGGACCGTCCGCTTCGTCAGTGAACAGCGTCTGAAAGGACTGCTTCGCGTGTTGCGCCCGATACAGGGCGATACCACGCGTCAGGCACTCATTGATCCATACCTTCTGGCCGCCGCTGATCACGGAAAACTCCTTCGAGCTACCGTTATCGGCATCCAGCACCGCAATGGAGAATCCCTCCCGGGCTTCCCCGCTGGCCAGCGTCGTCTGGGTCTGGATCGCGATCGTGAATCGCGGCCCATAGCAGGCGAGCAGCAAGTCATTGACGATGCCGGTAATGGCCGGCCCCGCATCATCGATCGACAACGCGATCACGCCGTCGTTGCCAAGCCCCTTGCCGAGCAGCTTCCACTGCGCGATTTCGTCGGACAGGCGTTGCACCTGCGACTCAAGCGCCGGCAGACCACAAAGCTCTCGCTCGATGCGGTCACGGTCGGTGGCCAGCGCACTTTGACGGCGGATCAATGTTTCGATCTTGCCATCGGCCGCGCTGACCCCTTCCCGTACGCCCGCAATGTGGCGGTCGAGCTCAGCAATCAGCCCAGTCACGTCGGTCACGGCCAGCGCGTCAACCTCGCGCTGCACCGCAGCCAGCTGGGATTCAACATCCTGGAGATCCCGGACGAGCCGGTCCTTCCGTTCAGTTTCCTCCTGCGTCAGGGCTGCCAGGTCGCCCCGTGCCTTCCCAAGCGCAGCGGCGGCGGTGTCAAGCAACGGTCTCTGCGCCGCCAGAGCAGTCAGGCGTTGAAGCTCCTGATTGTCTCGCGCGATGTCTCGCTGCAGGGATGCCACCGCTTCACGAGCCGCTGGCAGGCGCTGCAATGCCGCGTCCATTGGCCTCAGGGCTTCCTGCTTATCCCTGTAGCTGGTACGCAGATTGGTCACCACGATAGCCTGGGCCTCGTACTGGCCTGTCGCCTCGCGGGCTTGCGCAAGCAACGGACACTGGCTGTGCATTGGGTGGCCGCTGCAAGGCACGGTATCCATGACATCGGTCTGGGCCTTGAGGGTCCGCGCCAGCTGTGCCGCCACCGAGCCGCGCTGCTCCATCCCGCGCAGCTCACTTATCAGCCCCGCATGCTGGGTCGCAAGGGATTCGACTTCGGCCAGCTCCCGCTGCCGTTCGGCAAGTTCTGCTTGCCGACGGCCATGGGCCATCTGCACGCCATCACGTTGCGCGCCGGCCGCGGTGATCGCCTCGGATTGAGCGACGGTTGCCTGGCTCGTCGCCAGGGTATCCTCAAGGTCCCGCTGCCGCGCAGTCGCCTTCGCAATCACCGTGCGATCGTCCATGGCAAGCTGCTGGCCACGTGCCGTCAACTCCCGCTTGCGCTGATGCAACTCGCGCAACCGGGCTTCGATTCCGGCCGATGCCGCCTGCTTGGCAGCCAGCGTGGCACGTTCCTGCTCCAGCTTGCTGCCTCGATTGAGCCGCTCCGTACGATGCGTCCGCTCAGCAGCAAGGGCCTGGTCGATCTCCTGAATCTCCCTGGTCATCGTTGCCACGGTGTCGCGCTTGCCGGACAGCGCAAGCACATCCCGCTGCAGCCCATCCAGAGCACGGCTCAGCGCCTTGGCCACGTCGCCCGCTTTCGCGGACAGCTCGCGCAGGTGATCGATCCCGAGCAGCTCGGCGAGCAGCTTCTTGATCTCGGCGGGCTGGTAGCTTGCCAGCGGCCGCCGGTTCTGCGCGGAAAACACGCTGGTGAAAAAGGCTTCGGCCGATCCGAGCACCGAGTCAAGACAGCGACCGTAGGTGTCGGCCTTGCCATCGGATACGGTACCGTCCGCCAGTTGCACCGGCTTCCAGTCGCCCGTCGCGTTCTTCTCGAACAGGTAGTACTCCGCCTTGCGGCTCTTGCCCGGGTTGCGAAACGCGAATGCCGACCGGTAAACCCTGCCACCGTGCTCCCATTCGAGGTCCTTCTCAGCGCGCGGGACACAGAGGTGGTCCCAGTACGAGAAAGCGTCGGCCGACATTTTCGTCGCGTGGCTCGGCATGAGCGGGTACGGATGCAGGTTGTCCATGATCGTGGTCTTGCCGGCGCCATTCGGCCCGACAATCGCAATCAGGCCAGCCGGCAGATCGGTCAGATCCACCGTAACGCTGTCCCGGTGCATGCCGTCGCGGATACCGTGGAAGCCGACGAGGGTCAGTTTCAATGGGCGCATTCAACGACCTCCGTGCCAAAGGAGTGGAGATAGTCAGACGGCAGCTCCATAGCGTCGCCATCAAACACTGGCATCTCGGCCACGGCCGGCACATCCTGCTCCGGCAGGCCAGTGATCGCGCGTTCAACCGAACGCACCGCCGCTGCAAACTGAACTCCGGCCATTCGCAGCAGCGCCTTCCAGTCGTCCAGGCCGGTCATGGCCCTGAGCTCCAATGCGCTCCACTGTCCGGCAAAGCCGTTCGAGAACGACCAGATAAGGTCTTGCAGCTCCTTGGACGGAGCCACGGAGTACCAGGTGTTGCCACCGTCGGCGGCGATCGCCATGACCAGTATGTGATCGCGCTTGGCAATCACAGCGCCGCGGCCGCGTCCGAACGGCTCATACATCATGCATTGCGTGAACTGGTGGTTCTCGCACAACCGCTTGGCCAGATCCGTACGGGTCATGGCACTTTCCTCAACATGCAGCCACTTCGGACCGGCGTGATAGAGAATCATGTTGCACTCCAGGGATTGGACGGAGCGCACCCCTGACGGGAAGCACCCGTCAGGGTAAATAGAAAGGAAATGGATACTGCTGGATAGATGCGTCAATGACGCGGGGTGAAACCGGGTTTCGACAGCCCTCACGGCTGTCGGAACATGGCTCGCACGTTCGGAGGGTTAGGCGGGTTGCCCCGCGAACAGGTCATCGGTGAGCCAGTCCATACTTGACTGGTCGGCCAGCGGCGCCGAGGCGAGAACCGCCAAGGAGTCCGGGCTCGGGTCGGAGCGTTCAACGCCGCTTGGTGTCCCTTCCGCTCGGGTAGGTCCTTCCGCACCAGCCTCACACAGTTTGGCCAGCACGCCGTCGGCGATCGACTGCGCCTCGAGCGTTTCCAGCATGGTCAAACGGTCCACCAACGGGGCAGTGTCAACGCCGGTCAGCTCACCCCAGCGGAAGAGCTTTTCCGGCAGGCTGGCGGCCCGGCTGATGCCTTCGGCGCGGCTACGCACGGCCGGCAAGACGCGCGCCTCGATCTTGACCTCGGCGCTTTTTCCGAACAGCGCAAGAACCGCGTCACGGTCGACCAGTTGACGATGCTCCTCGTTGACCGTCCAACGAATGCGCACGAACTTGTCAGCGGCTTCCATGGCAATGTCGGCAAGCCTTGCCATGTCCGGCGGGCCGTCGAAGTCCACACACACCGTCTCGCGTGCAGGCGTGGCCACCAACGAGGCCGTGGCATGTCCGGGGCTCACCTGCCACTGCAGGTATCCCTTCTCCCCGATCTCGCCATAGTGGAATCGCCCGATGGAGCCGGGATATGCCACTACCCTGCCCTCCCGCTCCCATTGCTGAGCGCGGTGGATATGGCCAAGCAGAAAGGCGTCACACTCGGCCTCGAACAGCGCGCCGATGGTGAACTCATGATCGAAGCCGGCCATGGGTACGCCGTGCTCGGTCTGGCAGCCATTCACCGTGCCGTGTGACACGCCGACCGTAGGCACGCCAAATGACCGCCATTGGCGGTTGATAGCCCCTGCCGCCGCTAGGTAATGGGCAAGATAGTCGCCCACCGCCGTCGCCGCATTGGCCACGCCGGCGGCAGCAGCCAGTACCGCCTTGTTGACGGTCGGCACGCAGGTGAAGACAACTTCGGGCATGCCGTGCTGGGGCAGCAACACGTCGATTTCAGCGGTCGAGAAAAGAGGCCCGTCCGACGGTACAAACTGCCCCGCGCACAGCGCTACCTGATGGATGCGATCGGCTACGTATACGGGATAGTGCACACCGATGAGTCGGAACAGGTCTAGCGTACCTGGGGGTTCATGACTATAAGTGCCCTGCAGGAGCAGGACGGGCATGTGGGCCGACAGCCGATGAATCCGGCGGGCCAGCGCGGACAACGCTGGCGTGTGCGCGTCAAGGCGATGATCGGTGGCGTCTCCCGACACGACCCCGACGTGGCAGGCCGACGCTATCGCATCGTCGACCGCGAAGCCAAAGCAGAGGTCTGCCTCGGCCAGATGGCTGGGCGAGTAATGCAGGTCTGAAAAATGACCCAGACGCAAACTTTCGTCTTCGTTGAGCATGGAACCTCCTATGGATAGGGAATGTGCCGGCGGAATAACCAGCGAAGCGAAAAGAAGCATGGACGCCATCGGGCGTCCATAAGTCGAGCCGGCACGCAGGCCAGGCTCAGGGAGAGATCTCGGCGGCGATAGCCTTGACCTGCTCGCGGTATGCGACCGGGTTGTTCGCCAATGCATTGCGCATGTCGTTCACCACCTGCCGAACCGCTTCGGGCCGCTTCGTCCACCCGGCGCCAAAGCTGTTCTGCAGAAATACGCGCAGATCCATGCGATCCTGCTCGTTGCCAAAGCCGAGGCGCCCGGCGAGTTCGTTGAACTCCGCGGCCAGGTCTTCTTCAGCCACGTGCTGGGCTTGCACATCGGGAAACGTGCGCCCTTCTTCTTGCAAAAGATCGCCTGAAGACTCACGCTGCTGTGACGTATCCGGTGTGCCCTCGAGCGCGGCGATCGCGTGTTGCGCGGCTTCGACATGCGAGAGTTCCGGCCGATCGGAGCCGTCGAGCAGCCCTGCCAAGTCAAGATCCGCATCGAGGGTGATGAGCCACTGCATCTGCCGCACCGGCTTGCCGGATTCGGGATCGATCCGGCTGATCTCGACCTCTTGTTTGCTCACAAAGAACTGGACCCCGACCAGACGCCCTCGCGCAAGCGCGACAGTCTGCATGGCCGCGTGCGCCTTCTGCAGGACGTAAATTGACGTTGTCGGCAATTCGATCAAGCCCAGGCCCCGAGTGCTTGGGACCGCGAACAAGAACGAGGCGGACAGATTGCAGAAGCCCTGTTGGTACTGCGGGCAGCTGTGTGGATCGCACCGGCCGTCCGGGATGGCCTCGTCCTGACGGAGGACGACTGGTCGACCACCCCACACGCGCTTCGCACGATTGGCTCGCGCATCGCGTTGCACCAGCGCGTAGGTCTTGCAGTAGCGCAAGCCGTCCGGTCCGTACTCCGAAAAGAACTGCCTGCCGCTGGCCGTGTAGGTCACCAGCTCATTTGGCATGTTGCGCAGCCAGTCATCGAAGGCGAACACCACGGGGAAGCGCCATAGCTTCAGGCCATTCCCATCGCCGCGGTCTTCGCCGTAGCGCTGCAGGATGTCGTCGGCCACGGCAGGATTCGCGAAGTCCGAGCCCCGGCAGGTAAACCAAGGCACGTTCTTCGGCACGAGGGCGTTGCGCAATTGGGTCTCGCGCTCGATCTGGATGCCGATCGACTCAAATGAATGCCCTTGGGCAAGCATCGCGTCGTGGATTCGCACCGCTTCAGGATTCTCCCGGGCCTTGCGGGTCAGGACTTTGATTCCCGGCCGGATCTTGCCGATGAGGGGCGGCCGCATGGGCCGCTCTTCTAGAAGGCTTCTCGGTCCGTCGAAGCCGCTGTAGGTGATGGGTGCATGCATGCGTTCTTTCTCCTTTCTGAGAGAAATCGAACGACGTTCGCCCGGATGGACGCACCATGCTCCCGTAGGCGCAAGGCTGTGTCTGCCCCGCGCTGGGTCGTTACGGTGGAAAGGAAGGCCGCACGAGCGGCTTCCGGAAGACTGGCGACGTGTGCCGCCTCACAAAGGTTTCGCCAGGCTGCCGGCATGTCCTTGTACATCGGACGCCGACGAACCAGCATTGCCGCGATGGCGGCGGAAATCTCGGAATCGTGGTGCATGGCATCTCCCCGAAACAGGCTTCTCACAAACAAAGAAAGCCCGCGTCCCGGGTGCGCCGGAAAGCGAGCTTTGTTCGTGAGACCTGCATGCCACGCCCCTTCCGGGGGCGTGGCACTCAGGGAGCAGCGCGCTACGTACGCGCCGCTCATGCTGAGGACGTAAAGTCGTCCTCGTGCAGCATGGTCACGCTGCACAACAACCCATTTCGCGAACCCACAGGTTCGGCCGCAGGTTCACGGATCGGCTCGACGTCAGCCGTTCTGCCTAGGAGGGGCCTGGAGAGAGACGCCACATGGTCCCAGGCTCGAACGGTGTCCAGCGTGCACTCATGAAGAGGCACAGCGAAAGACGCGTATTACGAGCTGATGAGGGAAGTGTTCGGCGAAAACACTTATCACAAGGAATATCCACACCGGTAGCCAGCCGGTCGGCGCGTGCGCAAATGGCACGACTTGAAGCAAAGGATGGACTCGCCAGGAGTCAGGGTCGATGCGTCAGTGACGCGAGGTGTGAGTGAATTGTGGCATATCAGCACCCGGAAATAAGTCAGAAAGCTCGCCAATTATGTGTCGCTTTCTCCGGGCATGTGTGCAGTATTTTGTCTCAGAATTCCTGCTGAGAGAGATCCCACCACATGAAACATGGCCGAACCTTCCCACCATCTGCCCGATGGCGAGCCGCGTCCGATACCGCTGATATCGTCGCGGGACGCGCCTTCTGACACCACCGCAGCCGACGCCGGACCCAAGCCCATCCGCCGGATGCTCAGCGAGGGACGCGTCGCCAAGATCGTTCCTCAAACGGACAGCGGCACAGAAGTGTCCTACTGCACCGACTTCGTACGGAACTTCCTGCGCAGCGACTACAACTACATCACGTCCAAATTCTCAGTGGCCAGCAAAGGCAAGATCCTCGCCCTGGACGAGGCCTTTCGGGCGGCGCAGGAATGGATGGACGCGAGGCTGCAGTGGATTGAGCGGCAGCCAAGGCGGCATCTCAGCCTCAGGTTCGACCAACGGCAGCTCGTGGTGACACACTCGCTAGCCGGACGGCTAATCCGGCTGCTTAACCAGCACGACAGGCTCTTTCACCGTGCGCTCGGGGCATACATGGCCCAGTCCATTACCGACACTGAGAAGGACGAAGCGATTGTTGGCGCCGCGAGACAAATCCGCGCGATCCACCGGCTTTGCATCCCCGACAACGACTGCTTCTCCCCCGACGGAAAGCTGATCGATCAAGCCTGATACACGAAAGACAGTATGGACATCAAGGAAATCGAACGCCTGCACGCGCACTACGCGGAACCGCCCGTCACGATCGAACTGGCCCGGCCCGGTGCCGTGAGCCTTAGCGCCTCCTTGGCGCTGCCCCCACCTCACACGCCGTCCGGCAACGAGCCGGTGCCCGTCTGGGCGCGGATCAAGCCGATCCATTGGCAGGGCCTTGGCATTGTGCTGATTGCCGTTCTCGCCTTCGGCGGCGGTCGATGGCTCGCGTCGGGCGAGACGCACAAGCGCCCCGAGTCGTCGACGGCAGCCGCTTTGCCAGCGGCCAATGCGCCAGCTGAAGATGGCGGCCACGGATGGCCCGCGTCGCAGCCGAGCGTCGCGCATCCAGCCGCTGCACCTGTCCCCTCACCCTCGGCTGCGCCGGCGGTCTCCGCGCCCGCGCCTGCGGCGAGCTCAGCAGTCGCTGCCGAGGCCCGGGCGAAGCCCCAAGCGCCCAAGCAGAACGTGGCTGCGCCGGCGCCCACCAGGCAGCAACAGGCCTCCCCCGCACAGACCGCGCAAGTAACCCCAGCATCCAGCCGCGGAAACGAGATCAAACTGTTCTGACTCCAGATATGACCCAGCAACGAACTTTCAGCTTGATTCAAGCGGGCCTCAGCATCCATGGGCACATGGCCTGCGATCACGGCGTCAGCTGTTTTGGCCTGGTCGACGGCGATTTGCGTTCGTCCCGAGGCTTGGTCCATATCGGTGCGGAAGGGCTGATTCGTGGCACCGTTGAAGGCGATCACGTGCTAATTGATGGCACCGTCGAGGGAGATGTGGCGGCCCGGATTTCCTTGCATATCAATGGTCGTGTGAAAGGCCGGATTTCCTATGCCGGTACCATCCGGCTTGGAACCTCTGCAGCCTTGGAGGGGAACATTTCGCGCGTTCCCACCCTCACCTATGGCGACGCTCTGGAGTCGACAATCGAAGCCACCGCGCCGACGACGGAGGCCGAGCCGGCGGCAAAAGTATGAGCATGCTCAAGGCAATTTTCCGGAAAGCTCGCACGTAAGCGTCGTCTTTCTCCCAAAACGGTAAAGAACAAGGGCCCGACACGCAGACGCGTCGGGCCCTTTCCTTTTTCATTCACTCAGTTCCCGCATGCTCACGATCTCTTCGATAGTAAAGAGATTTCGGACCGTGATCCACGGTCCTCGGCTGCCTCGCGCGTCAATGAAGGCCACAAGCGGCACGCAGCTGTCAATGATGCATTGAAATGTCCGACCGCCATGCACCGAGTCTTCGATCGCGTATTGCTTGCCGTGGCGCAGCTCGAACGCGACATTGCCTTGCGACAATCGCATGCCCACAATTGCAGATTGCACGGGCATTGCAACAATCGGGAGCCAGTCGTCAAACGGCGAGGAATGTCCGTTGTGGGCAACTGAAAACCACTCGTCGACACGCAGGGCGATGCCATGTCGCGGCAGGCGGTCGACGTCCGTCACTTGAAGCTGGGGTTCCAAAGCTCGCTCCTCGGCCTGCCGGCAACCCGCGCGCCGCCTTTGGCAATGGTCCAGCCGCTCACTGCGACTGGCACCTGCCGTTGTTTCGGCGACGCGAATAGTCCGACCACATACTTCGGATTGAACAATGCTTGCTGACATAGGAATCCAAAAAGAAGAGCCCCGGGCGCGCCGGGGCTGGCGCCTGCTACGACCACTTCGGTACCCACCATCGGCACGTTTGTGGCTCGCTTGAGGGTGACAGGAATTGACAGCTCAGTAGTGACTTCGTTCCAAGCGCCCCGGCCGGAGCCAGGGCTTAGGTCAAACGATCACCTCTACGCATTCACCGAAAGGAGGTGCGGCGATGCGGTCCAACGGCGTGACTGAAGCCCAGAGGGCTGGATAGGCCGGTGCCGCGGCAGGGAATGCCCCATACAGGTCCGTGAGGTAGACGAGGAAGGCGGGCTCGATTCCCTCCTGCTCCAGATATACGAATGGCGGTTTAAAGCTAGTTCCTCCCCCACCCTTCAACGGCCGGAGATCAACCACCTCGTCACGCTCGAAAACCTGGACCTGCGAGACCCGCGTATCGCAATCGATGACGATGAGCCGAGCCGGCTGCAGCTGTTGGTGCACCGCAATAATCTCCGCCGCAAACTGCCGCTGCGTCTCGTCGAAGACCGAGCCGCTGGAGTCGCGCACGAACACCGCGTCTCCCACCGCTTCGGAATGCAACGACGGCAGATAGAGGCCCAAATGGGCATAACGACGGTTGGGCACCTTCCAGCTGTAGTCCGACCGGGCCGCCTGGGCGGCGAAGCGGTGCAGCACCGCTCGCCAGTCAACAGACGGCCGAAGCGCGGCTTCCACCAGGTGCTCAAGGTCGCCAGGCAGCGCGCCGCGCATCTTGGCCGCTTTCGCAGCCTGATTCACGGCTACGCGCCATTCGCCCTCCACCGTCGGCCGGTCGGCGCCCGTGTATTGCCGGACCTCGCCACATCCTGTCGACAGTGGTGCTGGCTGCTGGCCACTGGCTTGCGGTGACGACCCAGTTCCCGAGCCGCCGCCCGCCGCGGCATCCGGCTGCTGCGACGATTCTTCCTGTCGCAGCATCGCGTAGATTTCCTCAGCCGACTTGCCCAGGTATCGCCCATCCAGCAAGACGCCCTGAGGCAGCTTGAACTGGGCGTTGAGCACCAGCGGGTTCACCGCGTAGTCACACGCGCGGTTCCACCGCTCCTGGTCCCGCGCGCCCATGCGCCAACAATGGCCATTGGCCACGTGGAGCACTTCGTGCGCGAGGACGCCCCGCAGCTCGAGGTCATCCAGGGACGTGACATACGCCGGGTTGTAGCCCAGGCGCACGCCATCGACCCACAGGCTCTCGCAGGCAGGATCCTCAACGAGGGCCAGGCGCAGGGCCAGCGCACCGAAGAACGGTTGCGATAGCACCAGCGCCGCGCGTTGCTTCACGATTCGCGCATGCATGGCAACCTCACGCAGCAAGCAATTGGAGCATGGGCATGTCGCTCCGCTCGCGCGTCATCGCCGGCTGCGTGCCGCCCATGAATGCGGCCATCTGCGCTTCGATTTCCATCGCGCGCTCAGCCACGTTCAGCCGCAGCAACGGGTCATCCTTGAGCTGCGCCCCGGTGTAGCAGGCAAGCTGATCCTGAGTCTTGGCGAGGATGGCCGCAAGCGCGGGGTCGTCCGAGAAGTTCAGCTTCGGCAGCAGCGCACTAAGCTCACGCAACTTGTCGGCCACGTCAAGCCGCACGTTGCCCTCCCCGTACAGGCGGTTGGCGAAGTGTTGCACGGCCTCATACAGACGGCCGACCAGGTCGTTGTTGGCCGTTTTCACAGCGCCCATGACTCGCGCGTCCATCTGATCGCGGAGGCCTTGTAGCACGTCGGGCGGCAGATCGATGCCGAACTGGCTAGCATCGGGGAAAGGCAGCACGGAGAAGCGGATACCGAACTTCTTGCGCAGCTCTGCCTCGGTCGGATAATCCGCCTCGTCGAAAAGACCGTTGAGCGCGACCCGTGCTTCTTCCTTCAGGCGTGGGTAGTCGGCCAGGAACTGCGCCGTGGCGCCGTCGAACTCGTCGCGCAGCGCACGCAGCATCTCCGCGACCTCCATGTAGACGGTCGTCGGCAGCAGACGCACGCCCAGCTGGTCGTAGTCCAGCGAGTGGCTATCGAATAGCGAGCGCGCACGATTGCCAATGGCGCAGACCTCCTTGTAGGACGTTGCACCGTCGGTCAGCAGCCGCTTGTTGAAGCGGCCGATGTCCTTGGCCTCGTGCTTGGCCTCTACCTCCTGCGTGGCACGGGTGTCGAAGCGACGCGCGCGCCAGACGGAGATGTTGAGGGTCGACAGCATGACGCGGGACGTCAGGTTGGTAATGTTCATGATGAATCCTCACAGGGATGTGCCGCAAAGTAGTAGCGACAGAAAATGAGGCCGACTCGGGTAGACCCGAGCCGGCCGGCAGATGTGTTGCTGTTGCAGAAAGGCGGCTTTACTGGCCGCGGATGTGAGCCCCGATCGGGCCGCCCTGCGCCACGATGAATGCAGGCGTGCTGGCGATCGACGCATCGCGCTCCACGGCGTCCCGCACAAGGAGTACGGCAAACTCGCCGAGCCCCGCTTCGTGGAGCCGGTTCGCATAGACCATCACGCGATCAAAGTTGTTCGCGTTGGCTAGGCGCGCGAGCGCCGTGGCAATGCCGTACTGCACCGCGACATCGGTCGGGATCGGTGCGGTGGCGGGCGCCGCAAGTACGCCATCCGGAGACGGCATCTGGCGGAAGAGGCGCTTGAACGAGACAAACTCCGTTGCAGCGCCCTCCCCGACTGCGCCGGCGAAGGCCACGTGCTCGAGTTCGGCAGGCACCACATTCGACAGCTTGCCGACCATCCCCCAGCTTCGGGGGCTGGGAAGGTTCTCGATTTCCCGAGTCCGGTCTTCGGACAGCAACAGATCGGGCTTGAAGCGCAAGAACGCGATCAGCTCCGGCGGCTGGTTCGTTGCCACCGCCCAGCGCGTCCAGTCTTCGACCGACGTCGTCAACTCCACGATGGTCGCGAAGCGTGACTTCAACGGGTCCAGGATGTTGGAGACGCCGGCGTTGTCGACGCGGCGGTTGGTCGCTGCAACGAAGGTGACATGCGGCGGCAAAGCATGCTCGCCGATCCGACGGGCCAGCAGCAGCTGCATCTTGGCCGCCTGGACGGCTGGCGCCGCCTGGCCCAGGTCGTCGATGAACCAGACCAGCGGACGCCGAGCACACAGCGCGCGCTCCAGATCCCCGAAGGGCAGGAACCGGGCGTGAGCGCCGTCGGACGACGGGAAGGGCAAGCCCTTCGAATCGGTCGGATCTTCGACCACGGGATGAGAGATGAGCAGCTCATGGCCAGCGTCCGCGGCGGCCTGGGCGACGAGATCGCTCTTGCCGATGCCAGGCGCACCCGTCACGAGGACGGGCAGCGTGGCCGGAATGCAAGCAGCAAGCAGCTTCTGCAGTTGGGAAGGACTGAGTTCCATGGGATTCCTTAGGGGGATCCCACAGGCCGTCCCCACAGGGAGCGGTCCCTGTGGGGAGGTTCAAGAGATGGCCGGCAGGCCGGCGTTGGGGTCGATGCGTCCAGGACGCGGGTGAAACTGTGTTTGGACTGATTCCGATCAGTGCGAACACAGCTCGCGATAGGCAGAGGCTAACTGACGACGTGACGTTCGGTGCCGCTGAAAACTCGCACCTTTGCTATGTGTTTCAAGGAAATCCCCCGGCCGGTGGGCCAGGGGTAAGTTCATTCAGGCTGCGAGCGCCCTGGGCGTGCCGGCCTGCGCCAGCTTTGCCCTGGCATAGGCCAGCGTGCCATCCTTGGCGCGCAGGCGTCGGGACATGCTGCGGTGCGGATCGCGGATGCGATATTCGCGCGCGCGGCCGCGGCACATCGACGATCTCCGAGAAGCCCTCGGCAATGCAGAAGTCCACGTACTCGCGGCCATTGAGTACCTTCCCGCTCTCAAGCCGCCAGTTGGACGCCTCAGCCCGCTTGCGGGCATCCTCGAAATCCTGCAACGCCAGCCGGTTAGCTCTCGCGGCCGCCGCCTGCTGCTCCCAGCGTTGTTGCTCCGCCGCTGAGAAGCCGCACATCTCAAAGATGCGCTGGCGACGACCCGACGCGGTGCATTGCAGCAGGTCGACGTCGAGCTCTTCGCGCAGGGCGCGCTTGGAGTCGACATTCCAGTCCTTCGGATTGTCGAAGATATGCAGAAGCGTGGCCACGTCCCGTTGAAGGACCGCCAGTGCAACCTTGTTGGGCCAGTCGAAGCTGGTCGACACGCGAGCATGCACCGCCCGCCTGGCAATATCATCGAAATGCCGCTGGCTGATCTCCAACGCTTCGCGCTGCGCTTTCGCCTTATCCATCGTCGCACGGAACTGCCGCTGCGTGATGAGGTGATGAATCCGCGAGGCAAGCGCAGAGACGGGCGCTGCGGCCTGCCCCTCCGCCGGGCGCGCTACAGGGGTGGGCCGTGGTGCAAGTACGCCAGCCTCGTACAGGGCGTCGTCCATGTGCACATCGGTGCCGTCGGCAGGGACGCGTCGAACGATCGCCAGGAGCTTCGGCGCGTTCTGCGGCGTGATTGCGATCTTCTCGAGTCGCAGGAGACGGCAGAGTGCCTGTAGGTGATGGGCCGGCAGCGCGCCACGAAGGGCTGGCACAGCGATCAGCGGCTCCAGCCAGTCCAGGTCCGACCGCCCGAAGCGCGGATTGTCGCGGTATGTGTTCAGCACACAATCACGAAGCTTTTCGCCTCGCAAGAGCGCGTACGCGACGTGCACTTCATGACGGGCGTTCGGGATCTGCGCTGGGTCGTACAACGGCCCGTTGGTGCCATAGCCAAAGCGCCGGACAAATTCGGACTGCACGTACTGCGCAATGTCGAAGGGCCCCGACTTCTCGAAGAGATCCGCCGTCTGGAACAGCGGTCCGGCCGCGCCTTGTGACAAGTCGATGGCTTCCTCCGGGAAGTAGGCCAAGCGGCCCGCCGCCAGTACGGCACCCCAGGAGGCACGACTCATTTCCTGCGGACGCAGGACCTTTCCGCCTACGCGCACGAGGAAGCGATCCACCTCATCGATGACCCGCGCGAGAATCGAACGGGCGCTTCCGCCAGGACGAACGCCGAGCTTGCCATGCGACAGGGACACAACGGGGATGTTGCCGCCCTCCACGTGGCGCACCGCGATCTCTTCGAAGCGCGGCTGGGCCGTCTCGCTTCGGTCGTCGTTGAGCAGATGCAGCACGCCGGCGAGCGTCGTGCGAGTTTCGGCACGCTGGCCGAGGGTGATGACATACATGATGTGCTCCAGGACGGAGCACGCCCCTTCGGGGACGTGCCCCGAAAGAGTTGGAATGGGATGTAGTGCTAAGCGAAGGCGGCCATGCGCGGGGTCGGACGGGACCGGCTGGCGACAATCCGGGCAGCCGCAACCTGCGACAGCAGCTCGGGACACATGATGCGCCAGATAGAGCCGCCCTGGTCGCAGCCTGCGGTACCGCGGCCCGTGTCAGCGAACTTGCCGGCGGCAAGCAACGCCGCTTTCAGGTCCGCTGGCAGGTTCCAGTCGGCCGCCACACAGAATTCGCCGGCGAGCAATGGCGCCTCCGGCAAGTTCACGCTGAGCGAGGCATAGGGCATGCCATCGTCAGCGCAGACCAGCTGGAGTGCCGGGCGCAGGTTCGAGCCATAGAGGCCAACGCGCACCCGCACGCCAGCAGGATAGCTGGCCGAGCCAGCGCCATAGACTATGTCGTCCATTGGGGATACTCCTTTGGGAGGGAGCCGCCCCATCAGGACGACGCCCGTGTGGGTCGGGAAATGAAAACGCAATCCTTATGTGGAGTGCGTTCATGCGGTGAGCCGATTGGATCGGCGCTTGCGGACTTGCGACCGCAGATGGCTGGGCCTGGACGAAACAGCGCTTAGTCTTTGTGTACACGACGACCGTTTCGGTCTGCCCAGAGCAGGAAGGCCGAGATGGCACCGCCGAGAATCAATACAAAAAGGCCGAGAGTCATAGCTCAGTCTCCTTTGGAAAGAACTGTGCCGACGAGAAATAGTGCAGCGCCGACGCCGACGAGGCAAAGAACGTCGGTTAGGGCGATCAGCGTCCATACGTTGCTAGACCCCACGTAGACGCTGGCGCCGATGAGCGCAGCGGCTGACAGCGTGTGTGCAAAGCGGCCAGACTGCTGCCGCTGATCCTTGGTTGGAGCCGTAACAGCCTTCCAGGCTTGCTCCAGCAGCCTTTGCCGACGCCGACGCGAGCGGTCAAGCTGGTAGACACCAACTTCAACCGGCTCCAGCGGATAGCGATACCCGTCCTCATGTGCGACGAGGGCATGCCCATCACCTGCAGCCCTGGCTCGCTTTACAAGCTCAAGCAATCGTGAGGGCAGCGTCACGAGCTCAGACATCGGCTCGAACTGCGCCTGACCGTTGATCTCCTCGCCTGCCGTCGATGTGAATGTGACCTTGATAAGAGTCGTCATGATGATCCCTCAGCTGCGCCGACCGGCAACCACGCGAAGCGTGGTCAGCAGATTGGTATAGCCCTCATCGGTGGAGAGTGAAGGCAAGTCGATGGCGTTGTTGCTGCCACCGCTGAGGTCATTGCGACCGCGGCACGTCCGATAGGACATGCGAATGCCGTCGGCGCCTGGCCGATGCTGGATCTCGAGCAGCAACGATTCCGTCTGAAGCGCGAACACGGCCACCTCGCGCCGGCGTTGACGATGCTCACGGATCGTGTAATCGCGTGGGCGCAATGCCATGTCACCGGCAAAGCGGCGCAGCATGCGGCATGCGTCGCGACGCAGCACCAGGCATGCTGCCGGATTGCCGGGAGCGTGGGGACGAAGAAGAGACTTGGGAAGCTTCATGGATATCCTCGAATCAGATGGGGACATCCCCTCCCTTGTCGGGACGAGTGTCCCGCAATGGGCTGGTCCGGAGTTGCCGGACAGTGGGTCGATGCGTCGATGACGCGGGTGAAAGCGACTTGCCGAACCCCGAGGGGTTGGGCAAGCCCTCCCGGGCTTGCGAATGGATAGGCCTGGATATCAGGCAATATCGAACATCTTGCTGATCGCGCGGACAGTGTCCCAAGCTTGGCGCTCGGACAGCATCTTGCCGACCAACAGTTTCTGGGCAGTGGTGACCAGGTTGGACGCATCGCCGGTATAGCCAACGCGGTCAACGAAGACCGCCCATCCTTCCGACCAGCCACGATGCACGGAGACGGCAAGCCGTTCACGTGCACCGAACTGGGGCCACTGACGGGACGACTTCGGACCGTACAAGGCTTCGTTGTCGTCATCCATAAAGTTGGCGGCGTTCAGCCATTCCGGCTCGAGCCCAGCACTGCGCAGTTGCCGACGGATGCCATCCGCGACTTCAAACATGTATTTCCCTTTCGTTTCGATCGGGGTAATGGTGATGGGTGATGCTTCTGCAACGTCGAACATGGTGAACTCCAGGTCGCGACAGAGCCCCCCGCGCGGGAGGCCCGCGTGGGGAAGGTGAAAGAGACGAGGCTCCGGACTGGAGCCCGTTAGCGAGTCAGGCGATAGCCACCGGCACTCGAGACGAGGTACAGCTGCTCGCCAGTGACGAACTGCTGATCGGCATCCTGGGTGACGACGATTTGCCGGCCGTTGTCCGTGCGGACAATGACCTCAACACCGTCGCGGCGGCCCAGATGGTTGGCCGCCGTCTGCGCGATCACCGCGGAGACGGTGCCCGACAAGGCGCCAGCCAGGTAACGACCGTTGCCGTTACCAATGACGCGAGCGCCAAGGACCGCGCCGACAACGGCACCAAGAACGCCAGGCACGCCGGTGTTTGCGGACATCAATCCGTCGCTGTCGACAATCGTGACCGGTCGGACCCGGAGGACCGTGACAGCTTCGGCACCACCACGGCGCAGCGCTTCGGAACCCCGATAGGTGTTCGGCGAAGTCGGCTGTGCAGCGCAGCCGGTGAAAATGGCGCAGCAAAGGAAAAGCAGAAAGAATCGCTTGAACATGATGGCCTCAGGGGAAAAAAAGGCCAACATGCCCACGGGCAGGAAGGCCCGTAGGTGGGGAGAGAAGAGTTGTCCGGCTATACAACCGGAAGGGTCGATGCGTCTGAGACGCGGTAGGTAACGTAATGGTAGCAGGCTCGGCGGAGAATGTGGAGCGGTCCGGCTACACCACACCGCCGAGCTCGCGAGCGAGACCATCCAGCACGACTTCTGCAAATATCTCGCGCGAGAGCCTCGATGGCTCGCCGCCGTCTTCGGCTGCGACAAGCGACAACACAGCGTCTACGACATTGAGCCACGGCCCACGGCGCGCGCGCACAGCATCGCCACCCGAAATGGGTGTTGTGTGCTGCGCGCGCGACGCTGTAGCCTCGAAGCCGGATAGATCGAACTTGGGCCGCCCGTCTCTGCGCTCTTCGCAGAAACACGCCAGAAGAAATTCGGCGTGGTGCTCCAGCGACTGGCCATTCGCCCATGCGAGTTCCTGGATCCACGCCCGCACACTTGGTCGCAGGTGAAGTTGCAGGTAGCTACCCGCAAGCCAGTTCTCCAGGTTCGGATCGACCGCGTAGTCCGCGAACTGCCAACACCAGCCATCGCCGATTGCGTAGAGGTGCTGTTCCTTGCCGTCCACCACGGCGATCGAGGGACGAAACCATTCAACTTGCTGATTTTCGTCGAAAAGGAACGCCTGCCGGCGCTCCACGTAGACAAGGTTCGGCATGGCCGCACAGAGTCCGTCGCCGTCTTCGCGTGTGAACATAGGGACCGGAAAGCCGTTCCACATCGTGCCGTTCCAGTAGGCGCCGACCGCTGTGTTGTCCGGCAGCCAGCTCCCGGTCACGAAGATGCGACGATAAGCGCGCGGCGTGTTGGAAGAATGGCTCATGAAGTGCTCCAAGGTAAGAGATGGAGCACGCCCGCAGGGCTAGTGCCCCAAGGGGTTGATGAAGGTGGTTCGCGCCAGCGGCGCGGGTATAACGGTCAAACAGGCCCCGGATTAATGCAACCCGAACGCGCCAAAGGGAAAAGCCATCCCCAACAACGCGGAGATGACGGGCTCAACCGGCTCGGCGCGGGGCGGGTTTCGCCCGCCGCTTCGGCTCGGGGAGGTGATACCCGAATCGTTCCCAAGCCTGAGGATCAACTGGCAGCGGGTTCGTGCGACCAACCGCCAGATTCACGAACGCGCCGCAGTACTGCAGGGTGCCCGTGCGAAACAGCGTCCACAGCAGGTTGTACGCTTGCACCGCCATCGCCTGGTTGATGACCAGCGACTGCTTGCTAAGTGCTTCGGCCATGGAGCACGACGGAGCCGTGTCCTTCTTGTCCCCTTTCGGGTCCAACAGCGCCGGAAAGAGATCGCCCACGTGAGGCAGTCGCTCAGCGGCCTTGCCGCGAACCTGACCGAGGATGACCTGGCCACTGTCCGACTCGTTGCCGCAGTCAAGATAGTAGCCACCGGTCCCCCGGCTCATCGCGCCCAGGATGGCCTTGCGAGCCTTACGTGTGTCGACGCACCCGACCACCATGTCGCAGGTAAAGCGATCCCGGCTACCAACGCGACAGACGCGCGCTTCCCAGCGCGTGCCCATCAGATTGTTGAGCCGGTTGACCAGCAAAGTCGCCTTGGGCTGACCGACGTCCACGGGATAGAAGCCCTGGCGGCCGACATTGGTCTCGCTGACCGTATCGTCATCGTAGACCGTGCACTCGATGCCACCGGGGTGGCCCAGCTCAAGCATGGCGTGATGCAGCCGCGCCAGATTGGGAAGCAAGGCGCTGCCGGTACCGCCAGCACCAACGACGACGACATTCCAGGCGCGTCGGGTCATGACCTCGGGAATACGATGCTCGATCATGACACGACCTCCAGGCTGGCAGCTGCGTACCACTCTGCCGGCACGCTCTCCACCGCCTCGAAGATGCCCTTGGCACAGAGCCTCAGGGCCATGGAAGGGACAGGCGCAGCGCAGTTGCCCAACACGAACGCAAACTTCACGTCGTGCTGGTCGTCCACATCGTCCGTCGACGAGAAGTAGGCCGGCGATCGGCCATGGGAGTGGCAGTCAACGACCAGCACATCATCGTCTGCCAGCGCTGGCCGGTCATACTTCAGGTGGCCAGCACTGTGCTCGAGGATCTGCACTGGCACCAGCCTGAAGGCCTGGCTCGTAGTATTCCACACCACCCACGCACCCGTTTCCTTGGGATACGCGGTGCGCGCCATTTCGGCAAACTCGCCGATCAATCGTGCGGGAATGCGGCCGCACAGAAGATCGGTCTCTTCGCTCGCGTTGCCATACGGGATGGTCGTGCGATGCTGGAAACCGCCGAGCCGGCGAACGACCTTTAGCCAGGGCCGCGTGATCTCGAGGAACACACCGTTGGCTGCGATGAGCAGCCGTTCCCCCGCCCGGGTCATGGGTTCGAGCGTGGAAAGGCGCGGAACCATGATGGACGGGAAGGATTGTTGCAGGGTCACATCAGCAGGATGCATGGTCAATGGTCCAATTTGCCGGCGATCAGATCGGCCAGCGTACGTTTCATGGGGATGAGAACCTGCCTCGGGTAGTCCGGAAACTTCCCGTCAAGCATGTCCTTCCAGAAGGCGTAGGCGCCGCGCTTGTACTTCACGCGCTGGCCGCCGTGGTTGGGATGGGTGAATGCCGAGTTGAAGAACCCGGATTCCCAGCCTGCAATGGAGGCGACGTCGATCTGCTTTGGCACATGTGCGCTCCCAATGCAGATCTTCCCGTTGTCCCACGTATTGAAGTAAGGCGGCTCGAAAAGCACCGTTGCCGACACCGGCCGCTCCTGCCCGGGCAGTGCGAAGACACGGAACCCCGTGTGCGACGCCTGGAAAACGAGGGCCGGATGCGGCACCACGGCGCTGCACTCGCCAAACTCCTTGCAGTTGAAGAACACACGGCGATGCGCTGCTGGACTCCACCACGTCACTGCGGCGGGGCTGATCGACAGCACATTGGGCGTCAGGAACTCGCCCTTTGGCAACGAGGCCTCGGCGACCTGGCGCACCGCTTGAATCAGCGCCAGCCGATTGAGCGGCGTGCCGGCCCCGATCACAGGGCGGCCGGTGTTTCCGTCCGTTTCAATTCGATGCGCAGTGGCATACGAAAAGTCTCCGACAGCGCGGCCATAAAGCAAAATGGCCCCTTGCAGGACCACGTCATGCGACCGCGAAGTGGTCAGGATCTCGGCCATGGGGCCCTCCTATGAAGAAATGTGTGTGAGCACGCGGTCAAGCGCGCCGATGATTTGCAGCATGTCCGCCATCTCGCGGAACTGCTGGCGGATCGCCGCGGCGTCGTCTGCAAGAGGAATGAAGCACTGGAACATCGTGGCGTCGCCAGCGTTGTTCAGGCATTCATAGTGGTCGTCAAGGATCTCCGACACATAGTCACTGGGACGATAGGCGATGGTCGCGGCCGAATAGGCCGGCTCCGCCCATTGGGCGCCGGCGATGGCCGACCGCTCCCCCGCCCTGGCCAGCAGCAGCCGAAGGTCGGCGAGCGCCGTACAAAGCTCGCCCAGCCACCCACTATGCAAGCGAGCCAGAGCGCGCAAGTTGCGCGGACCCAGCTCCCGCAGATGCGCGGAAGCCGCATCAACGTGCGCATACAGTGGCAGGGTGTCGTCCGGTGCAAGCTCGGCGCGCACCACCGACGGCAGATAGCGCTCGATGTCGGCTTCCTCGCCGCCGAAGTTCTCTTTGAGGAACTGCCGGGCGTTCTCATCGTCGGCCAGGGTCGCGTCGTGATCCCAATGCCAGCGGGCGAACTGGTCCAGCAGCATGTCAGGCGTACGGACGAACAGCGACTTGCCGCACGCGGCATTGATCAGGTTCATTGCGGTGAAGAGCAACGACGGGTGGGCCGCACGAATGGCTTGCGCCCGCGCTTCCCCGATCGCATAGACCTCCTCGCCGGGCAATTCGATGGCCAGGTAGAGCGGCGCTTCAAGCCCGTCTTCCCAGCCGAACTGCATGACCTGGTCCATGGCAGCGCCGCGATCGACTAATTTCGCGCCGAACTGCAATCGCTGACACACTGGGATTCGCTTCCCCAGCCATGCGAACATGGCCTGTGCGAAAGCATCCCCCGCACTGGTCGGGTTCAACACATCACTGGCCCGTAGGATGCCGGCCGCAAACTGCGCCAGCACCAGATCTGTAACCTCCAGCTCATCGCCATAGGTGAGGCGCGCAGTGGCTGGTACAGAGCCTGGAAGCTTCGGCAGTGTCAGAAAATCATGGGCAGGTCGACGTCCGGCAGTGGAATGCTGTCGGTGTGGCGTCCATGCGGGTTGCTGTCCCGCATGGATGTCAGGAACAAACGACCGAGGATCGAACAACATTGTTGGGTCTCCTCAGAATGTATAAAAACCGCCCTTTCGGGCGGCTCCTTGTTGATGGAGGCAAACTGTCCCGTGGACAGTGCCTTCATGAGGTCAGATTTGCGCATCGGCGCCCTTCGCGCCCGCGGCGCGGACGAACGTGTAGCGCGCGACTTCCCCCTTGTGCTCCGGGCCATCCACCGCGGCGGTGGTCAGCTCGGGGTACTGGGCGGAATAGACGTCGCGCACCTGCTGGGGCGTGAACTGCGGACCGGGGTCCATCAGCGTCATGCCGTTATAGGAGAACTCACGAGTGAGCTTCTTGACTTCGAGTGCCATGCCAGTCTCCTTTACAGCAGCGATGCGAGGTCGGTGCCGGCCGTCTTGGCCGCGCCGTCGTCAGCTTTCGCCGCTTCCTGCGCGCCAGCACTGCGTTCCGGCTTGTCGTTGTCATCGTCCTCCTCGGACGTTTCGGATGCCGTCGGCGCCGCAGCCGTGGTCAAGGCCTTCGTGGCTTTGGTCGACTGCGAGGTCTTGGCCGCCTCCAGGATGGACCTGGTGGCCTCGACCTGCTCAGCAAGCGACTGACGCGCAGCGCTGACTCCTGCAATCGCGGCGGCGAAACCTTCATCAAGCTCCGCCGGCGTCGCCGACAGCGCCAAGGGCGTGCTCAGCGCAGCATCTGCAGCGTCCTTGACAACAGGCACGACAACGACAGACATGGTGTCGCCTTGCGTGGTGAGCGTGACGACGACCTTTTCGCTCGCGCGAACGAGCGCAGCCAATTCCGTGAACATAGTGAATCCTTGGGAAATGAATGAGGCGGAGGGCGCCTTGGCGCCTCCGATTGGAAAGAAGATTAGTAGCCGAGGACCTTGGGCACCTTGCCGGTGTAGTCGAAGCCGTCGACGGCCAGAAGGCCGGCAACAACCTCAGCCTTTGATTTGCCAAACAGCTTGGCAAAGCCGTCTCCCAGCACCTTGCGGATGCCAAGTTCGTCAGCCAGGACCTTCATCTCGGACTTCGTCAGCATCTCCAGGAAGTCCTGCGATTTCTGCAGGTTCCAGTGATTGCGCAGGTCGAGCTTGTGGTACCGGCACAGTTCCCGGAGATTGTTCACCTCCATGCCGCCAATTGCCGCTACTGTCATGCCGATCGTCAACTGGTGGCGACGGCCCTCGTCCATGCCATGCACAGCCGTGAGACAGCCTTGCAGGGTCGAGGACGACTTCTGCTCGGTGAGCTTTTCGAAGAACTTGCCCATCACGTCGCCGCCAATATTGCGCGACAGACCGTTCATGGCGATTGCCAGCAGGTAGGCGTTGGCTTGCTCGGTACTCTGCGCGACTTCCTTGCGCAGCGCCTTGCGCCAGAGCTCGGTGCGGTACTGCTTCACCTTCTCCGACTCGCTGATCACCGTAACCGGCTTTTCGGCAGTAGCGGACGATTTTTCGCCCTTCGTTGCCGCGGCTGGCTTGCCAGCGGTCTGCCTTGCAGCAGGCGCCTTGGCCACGTCACGCTCCGCCTTGATTCGGGCAGCCACCTTCTTCTGGTTGCAGGCCGTATCGAAGCACTGGCCGCTGTAGACCTTGCCCATGGAATCCGGCAGACCGCTGACCGCGGCACCGAAGTTCTGGCAGGCATGGCAAGCCTTGGCCTGTTCCTCACCGACCCCGGTTGGACCATCCACCTTCAGCTGAATGCGGGTATGGTTGTCGCCGGACCGGATGATGCGCACGATCGGATACTCTTCCTTGAGCCCGTAGACGATGCCTTCGAGCTTGCGGTCGGTCTTCTCGGCATAGCAGGCTTTGTTGGTGCAGTTGCCGGTAGCGATCGCCTCGCCAAACATCTCTGTTTGCAGCGAAGAGTTGTGCGGGCACGTGGCGCAGTCGGTCTTGTCGAAGATGGCCACTTCCAGGCTGCACGCAGCCGCCTCGATGGTCTTCTTCAACTCCGACACCGCCTTCTTCTCGCTGATGATGACCGGCAGGAGCTTGTCCTGCTTGTCCTTGGCGAGTGTGGCGAGCAACTCGGCGTGACCGAGTTGAATCTTGCGCTCATTCAGTGCCGCCTGAACATCCGGGCTGCAATTCATGAGAGCAAGGCGCTTATCCAGCGTCGCGCGGGACCAGCCCAGGAGCCTGGCGGCTTCCTCGCGATCCCCTTTGCAATGGCCGACGATCTTCGAGGCGGCAACGGCCTCTTCAGACGGCGACATGTTCGCGCGCTGGGCGTTCTCGATGAGCGCCGCTCGGTCGGCCTCGTCGTCGGTCATTACCTTGACGAGGGCGGGAATCACCCAGTCGATGCCGTGGGCCACCACCGCACCGCGGTAGCGACGCTCGCCTGCGATGAGCTCAAACTCAAACTCGTCGTCTTCGATGGGGCGAAGCAGGATGGGCTGGTAGACACCAGAAGTCCGGATGGACTCGGTGAGTTCAGCCATTTCGAGCGGATCGAAGTACATGCGCGGATTGCGGCCAGTACGGATCTTGCTAAGGGCAACAGCAGACGGATATTGCATTGGGGGTTCTCCGGAGAAGAATGGGGAACCCGTTGCCGCACCGGGAACGTGGTTCCCGGTGGGATGGAATGGATGGACTGGCCCGGCTAAACGGGCGGCCACCGTACTGCAGAAGCTGGCACCTTGCGGTGCGGGGTCGATGCGTCAGGGACGCGGAAAGTGATGTGAGGATAGCCAATATTGGCTTGCGTAGCAAGATCCCGCAATTTGGTTGCTGCCACGTGACGGCGAATCACAGCCAGACACAGACCCGGTTCGCATGGAATGCGGCCTTGAGGAAAACGTCAAGGTTTTGGTGACAGTTGGCGGCCGCTTGCCGCGCCTACATTGCTTCTGGGCCTTACAGTACGAACATGCATTGGCACCTCAGTTCTTACCATGGCGCGAAACGGCTACGACCACTCATACCGCGGCAAAACCTCTATCTCGTCGGCCCTCACATCGAAATGCAGCAACGTGATGCCAAGTGACATCGCGTATTGCATTACCTTCTCCAGGTCCTCTGGTATTGCATAGTGTCTAGCAGAAGGTGCGTAGACGTTAATGACCTCCACAAAATAGCTCGCAAAGTTATTAGCCAAAACGGGCTCTTGACCAAAGCAGCAAAAAGTCTCTTCCGATAGGTGGAAGGCGGAAAGCGTCAAGTAGTAGTCAACCGGCAATTTTTTCATTGTGGTTCCCAATCGTAATTCAGCGGCAAGCGACGCTACGGTAGCGCTGCTCCCCGGCGACGAGCTCGAAATCGAACTCATCGTGCTCGATGGGGCGAAGTAGGATGGGTTGATAGACACCGGAAGCACGGATGGACTCGGTGATTCCAGCCATTTCAACCGAATCAAAGTACGTGCGCGGATTGCGAGCCGTACGGATCTTGCGAAGGGCGACAGCAGTTGGGTATAGCATTGTGGGTTCTCCGAAGAGGAATGGGGAACCCGTTGCCGCACCGGGAACGTGGTTCCCGGTGGGATAGAATGGATGGACTGGCCCGGCTAAGCGGGAGGCCACCGTACTGCAGAAGCTGGCACCTTGCGGTGCGAGGTCGATGCGTCTGGGACGCGGAAAGTGGTAAGAGAATATCCGAAGTGAGCCCTCCGGATCAAATAGCCCGCCACTCGCCCGACCTGGTGACCGTAGTCGACGGATTGGCTGCTAGTCTAGTTGTTTCAACAAAATGCCCTCTCGAAAGGAGGGCGGGGAGCAAGTCCGAGAGGGTTCTCCGTAGCGAGGAATACGGAAACCCTCATATGGGGCGAACAGCTTTCGCTGTCGCCCAAAAGCTCGCCAATTTCATACGCCTTTCGCCTCATATTGACTCGGTCGGGCCAGTACGACCGAAGGCCCGGCCGCGCGCGACTGGGTGCACTGCGGCACAGCCGCCGACGCATGCTCCAGAAAGCCCCGAGCGAACTGCGGCTCGCCGCTGGCGCGCTTCACCAGCCTGACGAATTGCCCAAGCGCAGCGATCGGATCCTCCTGCACAAGGTAGGCCTCCAGATCCAGAAGGCCGTTGCCCGCTTAGCGAAAGCCACTCGGCAGCCGCTGACCGTCCAGCGACACGACTCGGCGGTCCAACACATGGTTGACCACCATCGCCTCGGTGAATCCGCACTCGAAACCAAGAATGATTCGACGCCCGTCATGCGATGTGTACCCGTTTCTGCGAGGTCACAGGTCGAGTGACAGCGGGACCGTGATCGATTTGGAGCCCTTCCCCTTTCGTCCCGACCGCTTACTTGTTCGATTATTGCCGTGGCGGGGGCCTGCACCTCCGTTCCGCTATTGCGGAGGCTCACTTCGAATATATGTGGAGGGCCGGCGTTAGCTTCTGGGAGACAGTCATGTTGTGAGCATAACCAGCGGGACGTGAGCGTTCACCGTCTCGTCGAAAGCCACGGCCGGCACGTACCGGCCGATTCGGGTTTTGTGGTTGCGGAGGCCAGGGCGGGGTCGTCTGATGGCATGGGCTTCGTAGTTAAGGCCACTTAACGAGCGTCGGGCGTTAATTAAAATTTTGGCAGAAAACTTTACTAAGGCTGAGCAAAGCCAGCGAATTGTGTCTAGAGCACATCACGCAGAGTCATGGGGAGGCTCACTTCGAATATATGTGGAGGGCCGGGCTTGGCTTCCAGGAGAGAGCATGTTGTGTGCGTAACCGGCCACAACTTCCACGTTCAGCGGGTTACTTTCTCCGTCGTAGTACGCCTGCAGCTGCCGTTAAGCCCACCGGGGGGTCGGTCACGACTGTCCCAGTTTATTTGGAGGACATAGCGCTCCCGATCGTGAGCCCGATTCCCCACGCTTTCAGCGCATCGACGCTGCCGGAGTACCGGCCATCCATTTTTTGGAGCCTTGGCATCCGCTGCCGAGCATGGCTGAGCCGGAGAAGGCGAGTTGTCTGCTAACGGATTTAGGTGACTACGATTCCGATCACTTGGCGTGGCTGCACAATAAGGCGAGCCTGCATGCGGTGGACTCGTAGTTCAACCGCATCCGCCGCCGATCGGCGATGCTTGAGCAGCCGATCAAATCCTCCGCGAACCGTGGCCGGGTGTGGAATGGGATTCCGCCTACCGTCCGGAGCAGATCGGCAAGCTGCCGCTCGGGGATAAGACCCTAGCTGCGGCTTGACCTGTCGCGCGTCGCTGTCGGCTTGCCTCGCGCACGCGGTTCACCACATCCCACCGGCGCAGGTCAACCTCTTCCGGGTTCTCCAGGTTGGAGTGGTCAAGCACCGGCCCATCGTCCCCGAACGGCTCATAATCAGCGGGCAGCTTGCCTTCTGCCTTCAGCTTGGCGGTCTGCATCTTCGACAGGCCGTGACTGGTTTCGCTGATGGCGACATAGTCCCATCGTGCGGGCACTGCGGCCTCCGAAAACCACGCCTCGCCCTCCCCCGACGCGACCAGCGCCACGACGTCGTAGATGCTGCCGGTCGGCGACGGCATCGCCCGAACCTCGAAGCGCAGCACTTCTCGCCTCGGGTACCAAAACGTCCGGTCGAGATAGCGCTTGAACGTGAAGGCATCAAGCATCGCGATTTCCGCGTATTGCGGGTCGCCGGGCGGGATGAACTCGCGTTCGCTCCTGGGCCGTGTGCCGAGGGAAACCTCGCGAACGGCGGGGGTCTGGGGTGATGACATGGGATTTCCCGAAAAGATGCCCAAATTCTATAACTTTCGGGCGCAGCTCCGGCCATGTGCGCCTTGAGAATGGTGTTCGGCGAGTCTCGCCGGCCGGCGGCCTTGACTTCGCGATGGCGCCGGTATCCTGGTCATAGACCATTCGGTACCTTTACCATGCGCTTCACCCGCTTCGAACGCTACACCCCCATCGACTTCAACGCCCGCCGGCAGGCCGCTTTCGCGCGCAAACAGCAGCGCGAGCGCGACCGATACCCGCTCTTCCCCGAGCACGTCGCCGCGGAGCAGCACAAAGCCGACGAAGAGATGGATCGCCGGCAACGGCAAGCGGACAGGTTCGAAGCGAGCCAGCGTGCGTTCGCGGCCCGCGTGTGGCGCAAGGCCCGTACCCGATTC
Organism: Cupriavidus sp. 21MJTG02-4; assembly: GCF_057798975.1. Lineage (NCBI taxonomy): Bacteria > Pseudomonadati > Pseudomonadota > Betaproteobacteria > Burkholderiales > Burkholderiaceae > Cupriavidus > Cupriavidus sp. 21MJTG02-4. The sequence continues at coordinate 164,199 of NZ_JBYOJP010000017.1, forward strand.
TTTTCGTTGCCGGAAGCCGTCAAGGTGCGTATTTCGGGGCGCGTGATCAGCGATTTCGGGGGAACGTGATCACCTGTTTCGGCGGGAAGCTGATCGCTGGTTTCGGCGGAACGTGATCACTTCGGCGACGCCGCCGAAATCGGTGATCACGTTCCCGAAACGAGTGATCACGTTGCCGAAATGGGTGATCAAGCAGCCGAAATGGGTGATCACGCACCGTAATGGGGCCGAGCAAGGGTTAGGGGTGGGACTGCGCATGGACTAGAACGCCGGCGATAC
>NZ_JBYOJP010000018.1:0-80319 GCF_057798975.1 Cupriavidus sp. 21MJTG02-4
CACGAACTGCAGCGCCGCGGCGGCCGCTATGGGCTGGAAACCATGTGCATCGGCGGCGGCCAGGGTATCGCTGCGGTGTTTGAGCGCTACTGAGCCACCGCATTAATCCTGGCCAGGGCACGGCCCTTTTCTCGGCGTCACGAAGACGGCCGGTCTGTGCCCGCCGTCCCGCCATCTAGGAAAACCTGAAATGATCCGCGATAACGACACCCTCGAAGCCCTGCTCGACAGCGTGCGCCGCTTTGTGCGCGAACGCCTGGTGCCCGCCGAGGCACTGGTGGCCGAGACCGATGAAATCCCGCAGGACATCGTGCAGGACATGCGCGACATGGGCCTGTTCGGCATGACCATCCCCGAGCGCTTCGGCGGCCTGGAACTGACCATGGAAGAGGAGGTGCGCGTGGTCATGGAGCTGTGCCAGACCTCGCCGGCGTTCCGCTCGCTGCTGGGCACCACCGTGGGCATCGGCTCGCAGGGCATCCTCATGGATGGCACGCCCGAACAACAGGCCGCCTGGCTGCCGCGCCTGGCCACCGGCGAGATCCTGGCCTCGTTTGCGCTGACCGAACCGGACGCCGGCTCGGACGCCAGCTCGCTGCGCACTACCGCAATCCAGGATGGCGACCACTATGTGGTCAACGGCACCAAGCGCTTCATCACCAACGCGCCGCAAGCCGGCATGTTCACGCTGATGGCGCGTACCAATCCCGATATCAAGGGATCGGCCGGGGTTTCGGCATTCATCGTCGATGCTAAGACGCCGGGCATCAGCTTCGGCAAGCGCGACGTGAAGATGGGCCAGAAAGGCGCGCACACCTGCGACGTCATCTTCGAGAACGTGCGCGTGCCCGCCGCCAACCTGATCGGCCTGAAGGAAGGCCAGGGCTTCAAGACCGCGATGAAGGTGCTGGACAAGGGGCGCCTGCACATCGCCGCCGTCAGCGTCGGCGTGGCCAGGCGCGTGCTGCGCGACGCCCTGAACTATGCGCTGGAGCGCAAGCAGTTCGGCCAGCCCATCTGCGAATTCCAGCTGATCCAGGCCATGCTCGCCGACAGCCAGGCCGAACTCTATGCGGCCGAATGCATGGTGATCGACGCCGCTCGCCGCCGCGACGAGGGCCGGAACGTTTCCACCGAAGCCTCGTGCTGCAAGATGTTCGCCACTGAGATGGTGGGCCGCGTGGCGGATCGCGCGGTACAGATCCTCGGTGGTTCCGGATACATCGCCGAGTACGGCATCGAGCGTTTCTACCGCGACGTGCGCCTGTTCCGCCTTTACGAGGGGACCACGCAGATCCAGCAGGTCATCATTGCCCGCAACATGATCCGCCAGGCGCGCGATGCCTGAAGGTCGCCCATAGCCGGCCCGGAGCAACGGGATTGCACGTCACTTCCGGCGCACATACACTGGCGTCGTTCTGCTTGCGCCCCGCCCTGCGGAACCGCTTTCCACCCGCACAAGGATTCCCGCGAAATGCCACCGGACCGAGAACCCGCACAACGGATCAGCGACATCCCGCGCCACTGGGCCATCCAGGCACCCGGGCATGTGGCGGTCTTCGAGGATGGCCGCACCACCACTTTCTCGCAGCTGTGGGCGGGTATCGAGGATGCGCAGCGCTATCTGCAGGCGCAGGGCGTCGGCACCGGCGACCGGGTGCTGATCACGGCCGAGAACTGCCTGGCGGTGATCACGCTGGTGTTCGCCTTGTCGGAACTGGGGGCGTGGCCGGTCGTCGTCAATGCCCGCCTGACAGAACGGGAAATCGAGGTGATCCGGGCGCACTGCCGGCCACGCCTGATGTTGTTCACCCACGCTGCGTCGCCGGATGCGTTGCGGCACGGCGTGCGCTATCGGGCCCGGGAGATCGCCCCGGCCGGTCTGGGCCCGCTGATGGCGAGCGCCGTCGACGAAACCAGCGAGCGCGAGCCTGAAGCGCTCGCGCGCGACGTCGCCGCGTTGATCTATACGTCCGGCACGACGGGGCAGCCCAAGGGCGCGATGGTCACCCATCGGGGCCTGCTGCACTTTGCGCGCGTCACGGTCGATTCCCGCCGCATGCAGGCCGACGACTGCGCCTACGCGGTCATGCCCATGTCGCATGTCTTCGGGCTGGGGACGCTGCTGCTCTCGACCTTACAAGCTGGCGCCAGCCTGTACCTGTGTGCGCGCTTCAATGCGGAGGATGTCATCGCGGCAATCCGGCAAGGTGCCATCACGCTGCTGCAGGGCGTACCGATGATGTTCAGCCGTATCGTCACGCACGTGCGTGCGAGCGGCTTGCCGCTGCTGCCGTCGCCGCGGCTGCGCTATCTCTACACGGGCGGCGGGCCGCTCGATCCGACGCTCAAGCAGGAGGTCGAGACGATGTTCGGCCAGCCGCTGCACCATGGCTACGGGATGACCGAGTATGCGGGTTCGCTGTTCGTGACACGCATGGAACGGCCGCGCACCGATTGCGCGGCGGGCGAGATCGTCGAAGGCGCGGAGCTGCAGGTGGTCGGGACGGACGGCAAGCCGGTGCCGGAGGGCGAACCGGGCGAGCTATGGGTAAGAGGTCCCGGCGTCATGCGCGGCTACTACCATGCCCCGGACCTGACCGCCGAGGCATTGCGCCCCGGCGGCTGGCTCAACACCGGCGATATCGGCCGGCTGGGTCCCGACGGCGCGTTGTTCATCGTCGGCCGCACCGGGGACCTGATCATCCATTCCGGCTTCAACGTCTACCCGATTGAAGTCGAATCGGTCATCAACACACATCCGTCCGTGCGCCTGTCGGCCGTGGTCGGGCAGCCCGCTGCGGACGGCAACGAGGAAGTGATCGCCTTTGTCGAAATCAAGGATGGAGAGAAGTTCGATGCGGAGGCGCTGCACGCCTATCTGATCGATCGCCTGTCGCCATACAAGCGCCCGGGGAAGATCCTGCGCGTGGCCGCGATTCCGGCGACGGCCAGCGGCAAGCTGCTCAAGCACCAGCTCCGGCAGATGGTCGCCGCGCAGAAGTAGCGGAATCAGGGGTTCGCGGGCGCCTTCAGTCCTGGCGCCCGAGACCGTCCTCGACCAGGAGATCCACCAGCTTGCGCGCAAACAGCGGCAATGCGCCGAGATCTGCAACGCATATCTGCAGCTTGCGCTCGGCCCATTCATCGTTGAGCTGGACGATCCGCAGCGCCATCGTATTCGCATGGCGGCGGGCTGTGGTTTCCGGCAGCACGCCGACACCGACATTCGCCTCGATCATCCGGCAGGCGGTCTCGAAGTTGCTGACCTGGACGCGCCAGCGCAGCTCACGCTGCAAGTCCGCCGCGGCCCGCTTGAGGAAATTGTGGATCGCACTCTCTTCCGGCAAGCCGATGAAGTCGTAGTCGAGCGTATCGACGAAATCCACGCTGCTGCGCTCGGCCAGCGGATGGCTCAGTGCAGTGGCAAGCACCAGGCGGTCGTTCCGGTATGGCATGACTTCGAGCCCTTCGGTACGCACGTTGCCGGCGACGATGCCGATGTCCACGATCCCGTCCTGCACCGCGCGCACGATGTCCGGGCTCAGCCGTTCGTGCATGTCGATGGTCACGTCGGGGTGGTTCACCAGATAGGTGCGCAGCACGGCTGGCAGGAACTCGCTCATCGCCGTGGTGTTGGCAAAGACGCGCACATGGCCTTTCACGCCTGCCGCATACTCCTGGAGATCGCCGCTCAACTGCTCCAGCTGGCGGAGTACGCGGCGCGCGTGGGCAAGCAGCGTCTCCCCCGCCCCGGTTACCTTCACGCCCTGGCTGCTGCGGCTCAGCAGCTTGACGCCGACGTGTTCCTCCAGGTTTTTGATGCGGGTGCTGGCCGCCGCCAGGGACAGATGCGAGCGTTGTGCACCGCCGGTCAGGCTCTGGGCCTCCGCAATATGCGTGAATAATTTTAGATCGACCAGATCAAAGCGCATCACATTCTTCCCTAACGTCGTACCGGATTATCTCCCACAGCAGCGCGCAGTACACCTGAGCGGTGCGATTTCCGGACCCGCCGGGCGTGAATTGCCGCCCTCCTCCAAGCCTGACCGTGTTCCAGTCCGGCCGCACGGGCCTAGCCCCACAAACGTTAGGTAGATTTTGCGCGCCCGATGCAGTAACTTCCATGGGGAATATCCCCACAACACTGCCAGGAACCCGGTTCAGGCCCTCATAAATCATGACAAAACGCCAGGCCAACGCCACCACTGTGGACACCCGCGAGAAGCTGATGCGCCTGGCGGCGCGCGCCTTTGGCACGCAAGGCTATGCCGCCACTACCATGCGCGGGATTGCCGACCAGGCCGGCATCGAAGCGGCCAGCATCTACTACCACTTCTCCTCGAAGGAAGAGCTGCTGGACGCGGTAATGGAACACGGTGCCCAAAGCATCTTTGCGCACACGCAGGCGCGCATCGCGGCGCTCCCGCCAGGCGCCGACGCCGAGCAGCGCTTCCGTGCCGGCCTGCTCGGCCTCTTCAGCGCGATGATCAAGTACGGCGACTACACCCTGGCGCATGGGCGCCAGCTGGCCGAGTTGCCGGACAAGGTGCGCGAGCGCCATCTCAAGCGACGGGCCCAGCATCAGGCGTTCTGGAGCTGCATGCTGGAAGACCTGCGCGCCGAAGGGCACCTGCGCGAGGACATCGACATCGCCCTGTGCCGCGTGTTCGTCCTGAGCACGATTACCTCCGTGCAGACCTGGTTCAACCCGAAGAAGGGCTCGCCCGAAAAGGTGATCGACGAACTCTGCGCGATCCTGTTTGAGGGCGTCCGGCCCAAGCAGGTGCGCAAGCCGGCGCGGCGGGCGCAGGCCGTGGCTTCGTGAGCCAATACTGCAGCAGCACCTCCCGATCGCGGACCGGGTTCCCCCTCTCCGGCACGCGGGAGAGAGGGAGAAAGCCCTCGGCATGCAGGCATGGTTATCCTGCCTTCGCCTGAGACAGCGCCACCAGCTTCTTCCAGCGCTCAAGTTCGGCCGGCGCATTGGCGCGGGCTTTCGCAGCGTCCTGGATGTCGACCTCCAGCCCCTGGTTGATGCAGAACGCCTTGAAGGCCGGCGCCGCGGCGGCTTTAGTCATGGCGTCGGACAACTGCGTAACGATTGCCTGCGGCGTGCCGCGGCGGGCAAATGCCCAGATCGGGGTGACCAGTTCATAGCCCTTGAGGCCGGCCTCGTCCAGGGTGGGCGCGTCGGGAAAATAGCTCGACCGCTGCTTGCTGGTCACGGCCAGCACCCGCAAGCGCCCCGCCTTCACCAGCGGCAACGACGTGGCCACGCCGCCGAAGCCGGCATCCAGCTGTCCGCCCGCCACATCGATTGCGACCTGCGCCGGCGCCTTGTAGGCAACGTGGTTCATCCGGATCCCGGCCATATTGCTCATTAGCGCCGCAGCCATCTGCGGCGTGGTGCCATTGCCGGGCGAGCCATAGGACAGCCCGTCCGGCTTGCGTTTCGCGGCGGTAATGAGGTCCCGCACCGTGTGCAACGGCGAGTTCGCCGCAGTGACCAGCACCATCGCCGAGGTCGCCAGGCGGGCGACCGGCTCGAAGTCGCCGACCGCATCATACGGCGTCCTCTCGACGAACTGGTTCGAGTAGTGCGCCGCATAGTTGAACAGGATCGTATAGCCGTCGGCGGGCGCCTTTGCTACCAGATCGGTGCCGATGATCCCGCTGGCGCCCATGCGGTTCTCGACGACGAACGACCCGCCCATCGTCTTCGCCAACTCCGCGCTCATGTAGCGCGCAACGACGTCTGTACCCGAGCCCGGGCTCAGAGGCACGATAAAGCGGACCGGGCGGGACGGGTAGGCCTGCGCACGTGCCGCCAGAGGTAGCGCTGCCAGCGCGGGTAGCAGCTGCAGGCAAGTACGGCGTGAAATCATTGCGTTGTCTCCTGTTGAATCGGCCGGCGGGGCAATGGTCAGACGATCCCCGTTTCGCGCAATGCCTGGATCTCTATCGGGCTGAGCTTGAGCAGCCCGCCGTAAATCTCCTCGTTGGCACCGCCCAGCTCCATGGCAGGCCGGTCGAACTGCGATGGCGTCGCCGAGAATCGGATCGGCAGTCCCATGCCCACCGCGTCCACCGGGCCGAACTCGGGGTGGGCCAGGTTCATCAGCGCGCCGCTGTCATGCAGCCGCTGGTCGTGCAGCACCTCGTTGGGCTTGCGCACCGGCGCGCAGGGCACACCGCGGTTGTTCAGCAGTTCGCGCACCACCTCGGCCGAGCTGCGCTGCTTCGTCCAGCCCGCGATGACCTCGTTGAGTGCCGTGGCATTGCGCATGCGAGGCCCGCGGCCGCTGAAACGGGGGTCCTCGAGCAGTTCGGGTTGCCCGATCGATTCCAGCAGCCCGCGCATCCAGTCCGGCTGGAACGCGACGATTGCCACGTGCCCGTCCAGCGTCGGGTAGACCCCGAACGGCGCGAGCCGGTCGTGGTAGTTGCCAGTGCGCGAGGGATAGCCTTCCCGTCCCATGACGTCAAAGTGCTCTTCGGCCACCCACGATGCCAGGCAATCCAGCATCGACACCTGCACGCGCTGGCCCTCGCCGGTGCGGCCCCGGTGGATCAGCGCGGCCAGGATGCCATTGACGACGTACATCGGCGCGACCATGTCCGCAATTGGCAGGCCGCAGCGCGTCGGCGGGCCATCGGCGTAGCCGGTGACCTCCATCAGGCCGCTGAGCGCCTGGACGATGATGTCCATGCCCTTGAGCCCCGGAAACGCACTCGGCTCGCCCATCGCCTTGACCGACGCATAGACGATGCGCGGATTGCGCTGCTTCACCTGCTCGTAGTCGACGCCGAGCTTGGCGGTGGTGCCCTCGCTGAAGTTCTCGAGCACCACGTCGCATTCCTCGGCCAGCCGCATGAACAGCTCGCGGCCCTGCTCCGATTTCAGGTCCAGCGTGATGCTCTTCTTGTTGCGGGCCCGGTTCAGGACCGTCAGCGATACCTCGCCGTCTTCACGCTGGCCAAAGTGGATGCCGTGGCTGCCCACGAACGGCGGGTTGGTTCGTGCGATGTCCCCCCCACCGGGCGCTTCCACGCGGATCACCTCCGCGCCCATTCCGCCAAGCAGCAGCGAGCCATACGGCCCGGCAAGCGCCACAGTCAGGTCCAGTACGCGGATGCCTTCAAGTGGCCGCGATTGATTTGCTTGCACTGCTGTCTCCTTTCTTGTCGGTCCGGCGTCATGCGGCCGGGCCCTTTCCATTTCCATTGCCTTACAACTGTTCGCTACGCGAGGGCACCGTGCTTTCCGGTCCTTTGGCCGGGACAGGTCACCGTAACCCTTAATCGATGCTAGTGGAACCGGGCGGTTGCGCTCAAGTAGTCACTGGCGAACCACCGGTTCGCATTCTGCGAATTGCTCGCGGTGCGGATCGTGCTGTCAGACGATGCCGGTCTTGCGCATGGCTTGCACCTGCGAGCGGTCGTAGCCCACCTCAGCCAGCACTTCTTCGGTGTGTTCGCCAACCATGGGCGGCCGCCGCGCAACATCGGGCGGGGTACGCGACAGCACTGCGGGCGGCGCTACGATCGGTGCCTTGCGCGGCAATCCGGGGTAGTCGAGCCAGATGTAGGCGCCGGACTCCTGGATCGACGCATCATCGAGCGCCTCGCGCGGGGAATAGATCGGCGCCGCCGGGATCTTGGCCTTCTCCAATTCCCGCAGCGCGTCATCGCGAGTGCGGGTGGCGCACCATTTGCCCATCAGGTCGCTCAGGAAATCACCGTGCTCACCGCGCCGCAGGTCGTCGCTGAAGCGGGGATCGTCCACCAGTTCCGGTGCACCGATCAGATTGGCCCAGCGCCGGAACAGCGGCTGCCCGATCACCTGGGCGATGATCCAGCCGTCGGCCACGCGGAAGATGTCCGAGGGTCCATAGGAGGGGCTGCGGTTGCCCATCGCCTGCCGGTCGATGGCAAGCGCCGCTTCCTCGATCAGCGCCCCGCTGGACAGGTTCAGCGCCGTCTGCAGCAGCGACGCCTCGACGCATTGCCCGCGCCCGCTGTTGCGCCGCTCGTACAGCGCCATTACTGTGCCCAGCGCGCACGACAAGGCGGTCGAGAAATCGACCACCGGCACCATCGCCTTAGTAGGGCTGTCCGGTGTGCCCGACATGTAGACTGCGCCGCTCATCGCCTGCCCCACCCCGTCGAAGCCGACCCGGTGGCCAGCGCTTTCATGCGAGCCGAAGGCCGTCGAAGCGGTCAGGATGATGCCGGGATTGATCGCGCTCAGCGTCGCGTAATCCAGCCCCAGGTTCGCGAGCGTTTTCGGCGGCATGTTCGCCACCACCACGTCAGCCGTCGCCACCAGGCGGCGCACCACCTCACGGCCCTCCTCGCTGTCAATGTCCAGCGTGATCGAACGCTTGTTGCGGTTGCACTGCAGGAACAGCGCCCCTTCCCCGGAGTCCGTGACCGGCACGATGAACCGGTCTTCGCTGCCGCCTACCCGGTCGATCCGGATGACGTCGGCACCGTAATCGGCGAGCAACGCTGCGCAGAACGGGCCCGCAATGAAGCGTCCGAAATCGAGGACGCGGATACCTTCAAGCACCTTGGACATCTTCTTTAGCTTCCATCTCACTGGCTGCCTCGTCTGGGGGAGACGACGGCTGATGGAATCGATCCTGACGGCCGGCGCTTCGCCGGTCAATCAAGGCTCACAAGACGTTCCGTGCATCGAAATGGTCTGGCCGGGTCGCGACCCGGAACCGGCATACCGCGTCGCCCGGCTCATGCGACCGAAAGCCGCCGGCCCGACGAGCGGCTGGCCGCAAGCCGCCTGGCCGCATCCATCGACAAGCCAAAGCGGTCGTAGAAAGCGCAGTCGAGGTCACTGGTGGCAGGCCAGCCGGCGAAGCGCCCCAGAGCGGACACCGCAACATCGCCCGCCATCGCTTCGAACAGCACCCGCATCAGCCGTTGCGTGCGGCATAGATCGGTCAGGGCCGTCCCCTGCGCGAACAGCGTGCGGCGCACCTGCGCAGTCGACAGATTCAGCCGCTCAGCGATAAAGGCGGCGCTCCACGCGTACTGTGGCTGCAGGAAAACACGTTTGCAGATACGGTGATGCAGGGAAGCGTGCAGCGCCGCGGGCACCATGTCCTGGATCGCCAGGATACAGGCGGATGGCTGCACGCTGCTGCCGTCCAGGTGCAGGTCGATGACACCGAACGGCTCGATGGTCACCTCCTGCCCGGGCAGCAGCAGGCGTTCATATCCGCGCCGCCTGATCACCAGCCTGCCGTGCGTGGCGGCGACAGCCAGCGGGAAGGCCAGCAACAGCCGGTGCAGGCTGACGTGCATGTGGGACTGCAGATGAACGCGCATGGTGGTTCGGAAAGCGGTCAGGGACGATGAATATCATCGCCGCCAGGCCGGTTTCCCGCCTATGCAATTTCCGAACGCCCCGTTTACCGTCACGACATGGCGCCGCTGTTCGTCGGTACTGCCAACGACGTCGAGCAAGGCGCGCACCTTTGCCGGCATCAGCCGACGCACCGGCGTCGGCGCATAGATCCTGGACACTATTGAAGTGAATGTGGGCAAGACCCTCCGCGGTGACGTGCCGCGGAGGCAAGGCGCAAACTCAGGCCGTGGTCGTACGCGGGAACACCGGACCGCGCTTCTCGCGGAACGAGGCCACGCCTTCCTTGACCTCGGGACCGCCGAAGCCAAACATCTCCAGCGCCAGCGAGGCGTCGAAGGTCGGCCCTGCCTGGCGCAGCCAGTTGTTCAGCGCATACTTGGTCCAGCGGATCGCCGACGGTGCACCATTGGCAAGACGGGTGGCGATCGAGACCGCCGTGTCCTGCAGGTCCGCCTCATCCACGGCAAGCGACACGAGGCCCATCTGCTCTGCCTTCTCGCCGCTCACCGGCTCGCAAAGCAGCAGGTGGTACTTGGCCTTGGCCATGCCGCACAGTAACGGCCACACGATCGCTGCGTGGTCGCCAGCGGCAACGCCGAGACGCGTATGGCCATCCACCAGCCGCGCGGTGCGGGCCGCCACCGAGATATCCGCCAGCAGCGCAGCGACCAGTCCCGCACCGACCGCGGAGCCATGGATCGCCGAAACGATCGGCTTGGAGCAATTGATGATGTTGTAGACCAGGTCCTTTGACTCGCGCCAGACGCGGGCGCGCGCATCGAAGGAATCGATCATCTCCTCGACCATCTCGAAGTCGCCGCCGGCCGAAAATGCCTTGCCCGCGCCGCACAGCACCACGGCGCTCACGGTCGGGTCGGCGTCGATGTCGCGCCAGACGCGGGCGATCTCGTCGTGGCCCCGGGCATCCAGCGCGTTCAGGCGCTCGGGACGGTTCAGCGTGATGCGCAGGACGCCCTCGCTCGGGCGGTCGAACGCCAGGCTCGAATAGTTCTCATAGGCCGCACCCGCGGCGGCGTTGCTTTTTGACATGGAATCTCCTGAATAAAAGTGCGGGGGCGTGTGCAGCGAACAAGGAAATACACGCGCCCCCGTCAATCGATGCGGCGTCAATACGCCATCAATGCGCTGCGGCCGCGCGAATCTCATCAAGCGCCGGCGGATTGTCCAGCGCGGACAGATCGCCGGCAGGCACGCCGGTGTAGACGCTGCGGATGACGCGCCGCATGATCTTCGAGCTGCGCGTCTTCGGCAGCTGCGCCACTACGTGGACCACGGATGGGCGGAACGGGCGGCCCAGGCGGCCATCGACATGCTTGCTGACAGCGGACGCCAGCGCTTCCTGCGACAGCGCCATGGCGGCGGATGGCACCAGGAAGACCACCAGTTTCTGTCCCTTGACCGGATCCTCGACGCCAATCGCGGCGGCCTCGGCGATCTCCGGCAGTTCCAGCAGCACGTCCTCGATCTCGGCGGGCCCGAGCCGCTTGCCCGCCAGCTTGATGGTGTCGTCGGAGCGCCCCATCATGAACCAGGTGCCATCGTCGCGGCGCAGCGCCAGGTCGCCGTGCACCCAGATGCCCGGCACCGTGCGCCAGTAGGCATCCAGGTAGCGCTCGTCATCCTGCCAGAACGACTGCGTCATGCCGACGAAGGGCCGGCGGATCGCCAGTTCCCCCACGGTATTGGTCAGCGACCTGCCATCCGCGTCGACAACGTCGGCAGCCACAGACGGCGATGCGGTGTTGAACCCGGCCGGGCTGATCGGCTTCACGATCACGCTGGACAGCAGCGCGCCCGAAACCTCGGTGCCGCCGGTGTAGTTGATGACGGGACTGCGGCCACTGCCGAACGCCTTCTGGAACCACAGGAAGTGCTCGGGATCGATACCCTCCCCTGCCGTGATCAGCAACCTGACCGTCGACACATCGCCTTGCGTGGCGTTGGCCTCGTTGGCGGCCAGGCCCCGGATCAGCGTGGGCGCGGAGCCGAAGTGCGTCACCCCGTAGCGTTCGATGATCCGCGACATGCGCGACCAGTCCGGGAAATCGGGGGCACCGTCATAACAGACCAGCGTCGCGCCGCGCAGCAGCGCGCACGACATCACCAGCGTGCCTGCCACCCAGCCCATGTCCGCGGGCCAGCAGAACACATCCTTCGGACTGACATTGAAGTGGACCGCAGAATCGTGTGCGATCTTCATCGGGAAGCTGCCGTGGGTATGCACGGTGCCCTTGGGCTTCCCGGTGGTGCCGGAGGTATAGATGATCATGAATGGATCGTTCGGCGACATCCGTGCTGCCGTGGCGTCAGGCTGCGCACCGGCCACCTGTTGCCAGTCGAGCACCTTGTCGCCGAAGGCAATGGCCTCGCCCGCATGCTTCCAGATCGTGGTTCCGATCTCCGGCAGGCGCGACATGGCCTCGTCGACCAGGCTGCGCGTATCGACCCACTTGCCCCGGCGCGAGAATCCGGTGGTGGCCACCAGTGCGCTGGCCGAGCACGACGACAGGCGCGACACGATCGCATCGACGCCGAAGCCGCTGAACAACGGCACCGTCACCGCGCCGATCCAGGCGATGGCCAGCGAGGTCACCGTTGCCTCGACACCGTTTTCCATCAGCAAGCCGACCCGGTCTCCTCGCCCCACGCCAAGGGCCTTCAGGCCGCCGGCGAAGGCAGCCACCTTTTGCGCCAGTTCGGCATAACTCAGGCGCTGAACCGAGCCGTCCTCGCGCTCGGCCACCACGGCGGCATGCGACGCCATCTTCGGGTCGTCGGCCCACCTGAGCGCGGACCTGACCCAGTTGAGCTGGCCACCCGGGAACCATTTCGGGAACGGCTGCCCCTTGGACGCGTCGAGGTATCGCTCGTACGGAACGTCCCAGACCATCCCGCAGAAGTCGTTGACGGCATTCCAGTAGGCGTCGGGCTTCTCGTTCGAGAAGGCCAGCAGTTCATCGTAGTCCTTCAGCCCCAGGCGCGCGACCAGCGCCGATACGTTCGCCGTGGCGATATCGTCTCCCGTAGGGATCCAGTCATTGTGCAGAGAGTCACTCATCGAAAATCCAGCGTATTGGTTGCACGGTTACAGCGGCGCGATGCGGGCAATGCAGGCCCCATGCAGCATCGGGAACTCCAGGCAGCGCCATCTCCATCGCATGGAACCAGCGTGCTCGACGCTCCTGATCAAGTCAATCGTCCCGGCAGAGTTGTGCCGTACTTTGGAATGCCGCGGCGCGGCATGCATCCGGGAGTTGGCGCGGGTTACCCCGCGCGGTTGCGGGCGTAGTCGAATCCGTTGTCTCGATTTTCATTTCCGAAGTACGGAACGCGATCCAGACCTACGCATGACGGATCATGCGGGACGGATACACGACCCGGCTACCGGCGCACTAGGCCTCGGTACCGACATCGCGCAGCAGCACCATCAGTTCCACCGCGGCGGCCCTGAGTTCCGGCACCATGCTCGCCCGTATCGACTCGACGTCCGGCCGAAGCTCGACCGCGCCGCAGTTCAGCGCCATCAGCATGCTGCCGCGGCCCACCCTTAGCGGCAAGGCAATGCCATATGCGTTGCGCTGGTATTCACCGACCGACATGCAGACGCCGGTCTCGCGCAAGTCATCGAATGCGGCTTCGATGTTCTTCCTGATCTCTTCCGCCTGCGGGCCCGCGGCCTCGACCACGGACGCCACATAGTCAGCCCGTGCGTCCTTGGGCAGTCCCCACAGCCAGGCGCGGCCGATCGCTGTCAGGCCCATCGGCAGCAGCGAGCCCACGCCCAGCCGCAGCGTGGCGATGCGCGTGCTGGTCCGATAGGCAATGTAGAGCATGTCGAGCTGGTTAGGCACGGCAAGTGCAACGGACACGTTGAGCCGGTCAGCCAGTTGCTGCATGAACGGCTGGGCGAGCCGCGTCACCGCGTTGGTCTCCAGGTACGCGTGCCCGATGCCGAGCGGACCACCGGCCAGCTCGAATTGCGGCCCGCCCGCCACCCGGCGCAAGAAGCCCAGGCTGACCAGCGTCACCGTCAGCCGGGACACCGTCGACTTCGAGAGCCCCGTTCGACGCACCAGCTCGCTGTTGGTCAGGGGCACCCGCTCCGCGCGAAAGGCGCGCAGCACCTTGAGACCACGCTCCAGCGTCATGGTGACCGGTGAGGATTGAGTCATTGCCACTCCGTGCGCCTTACAAGGTAGGGAACAAATCATCAGGCCGGCGGACGCGCCCGATCTGCTGCTCTTCGATGGCGGAAAGGAACCGCCGCAGCGTGAGAAGATCGACCTGGCGGATCAGGTGCAGGCGCTTGGATTCCGTCATGGACTCCGGTGCGGTTTCCTGGCGCGCTTTACTCACGTGCCGTCAGCCGCTCCTGCAGCAATTGCGCCGTGGCGACCAGCCGCGGCCCGAGCTCCCGCTCGATACGGGCACGCGTCATGCGGGCGGTACGGCCTACGCAGGCCAATGCCAGGGGCGGCTGGTCCGGCACGCAGAACGGCACGGCGACCGTAGCCAGCTCCGGCTCCCACTCGCCGAGCGACATGCAGAAGCCCCGTGCGTGGACCTGGGAGATCTTCTCAGCCATGCGCCGCCGTAGCGTCGGCCACTCGCGGCCGGCCTTTCGCTCCACGTTGCCCTGCAGGTAGCAGCGTTCCAGTTCCGGGATCGCAGCCAGCAAAGCCGATCCCATCAGGGAAGACGCAATATGCAGCCGCGTACCCGGCGTGAGGCGCAGGTCCAGTACTACCTGGCTGCCGACACGGCTGTCGAGCACGATCACATCGAGCCGGTCTCGTGTGCCGAGCACCACGTTGGTATCCGTAGCTTCGGCGAACTTCCGCATTTCGACGTTGGCCTCCCGCCGAACCGCAGGGTCGGCGATCGCTGCGTAACCGAGCGACAATGAGGCCGCCGTAAGGCGGTACTTGCGGCGCGCTTCGTCGTGGTGCAGGTAGCCCAGCGCGACCAGCGACTGCAGCAAGCGGGACACCGTCGCCGCGGGGATGCCGGTTTCAAGGGAGATTTCCTGGTTGCCCAGCCACACCTGCTCGGGGCCGAAAGCTGCCAGCACGGCCAGACCGCGTGCCAGCGGCATGACCCTCACCTCGCTTTCCGCCGTGGCGGATCGGCCCAGTCTTCTAAAAATCGTACCGGTATCGTACTGGTGATCCCTCGACCTTGCGCCGGCTTGCTGCAACATGGGCGTCTCCGTGTGTTTGAGGGGTAGTTCCGTCCGAGGCCGATCCGCATCCGAGGACTCGATTACCTGACGAACGTTAGGTAGAGTTTGAACAGCGGATTGCGTGAATGCCATGGGGGTTAACCCACTTCACGTGCGCCTCACCGGCGCCCGGCCGGCGGCTCCGCGCTAGACCTGCGGGGAATCCGCAAGGTGCGAAAGCTACACACCTGTCGCGACTTTCCCTTGCGTAACTGCAGAATGCAGGCAAGCGACGCGATTGCTTGTGATTTCATGAAAGCGGTCAGGCCTTCCACATCACTATTGCGGCCAGTGCCCGATTGCTTGAATCGACGAATGCGATCGACGAATCGGTACGATGCCCATTGGGGCCGACCGTCCCTGATCGGATGTTCGGAACCATCTACATCGCGCGGCCCTGGTCGTTGGTGAAGACTGCCGCGATCTGCCTGGCAAGGCAATGTGGCCCGCCAGGCAGATATCGAACGACTTTAGAACTTGTGACGCAGGCCGACAGCCACGCCCAGCATCGAACTTCCACCGCTTGGCAGTACGTAGCTGGAGCCAAGGGCCAGGCTGGTGAGGTAGCCGGTCGCCAATGAATCAAGTGTCAGGCCGGCGTTCTTGGCGTATGCGGTGGTCAGATAAACATCGGTACGCTTGGAAAATGCATAGTTCGAAATAAATGCGATCTGCCAGGGATTGGGCGCATTTTTGTTGCCGTACAGGTTCTTCAGATTATCGTACGAATACTCAAGCGTGAAACCCAGGGCAGAAGTTGCCTGATAGTTGGCGCCAATCCAGTAGTAATCGTCGCGCACCATCACGGCATCCGTTGAATTCTTGCTTTGCCCCCAACGGTAGCCGCCCATGATTTTCGCCGTGCCAACGGTATAGCTCGCAGCAACCGATGCTTTCTTGACCGAACCGCTGGCAATACCAATCGACGGATTCCACTGGTCGTAGCCGATGGTCCCGGCAAACGGGCCGACCGCGTACATCGCGGCTGCGCCATATGCACTGTCGCGGCGGAACTGCCCGGGAACCTCTCCGTTGCCGCCGAATGCAGGCACTGCTGCGGCGACTTGCGGCTGGGTCAACCCAACACCGAACGACCAGTGAGCCCATGCTGACAGAGGACCGAATTGCCCCGTGTACTTGACGGTATTGTCCTCCCGGTAGTTGCCACCATTCTGCAACACCGTCGGTTCGTAGAGCGTCGCGAAGGCAGCCGGGGCGAAGTTAGCCAGCGCATCAAACATCGAGGTGTACTGACGGCCAAAAGTCAGCTGCCCGAGGCTGGCGCTCTGCAGGCCGACAAAAGCCTGGCGACCAAACATCCGGCCACTTTGCTGGCCAAGACCTGTATCCGCGGCAAAGCCGCTTTCGAGGACGAAGACTGACTTCAGCCCACTACCCAGGTCTTCCGTGCCACGAATACCCCAGCGCGATCCGGACAGGCCGCCCGAGCCCATGCGGTAAGCACTATTGGCGGGCCCAGGGTTGAAACCGTTTGTTGCTGCCGGCACCGCGCCAACATGATTGACATACTCGACGTTGGCATCGACCACGCCATAGAGCGTGACACTTGTCTGCGCAAATGCGGTTCCCGCACCAGCGAGCATTGATACCGTAGCAATGCACTTCAACTTCATAAGCGCCTCCTCCTTCTTTCCTGGTTTGGACGTGGATTTCCCGTCCGGTTTGGTAACGACTTTCGCTACTCATCTTTTTTTGACACTACGAAGTCACTGAAACGCATTCGAGAAAGGGTTTCGAATGACGTCCCAATTTTTGACCTGCTGCACACAGGCTTCGGCGGGTAAGCATAGAAATGGACGCCGGCAAGTTCAACGCAGGAGCCGTGGATGTCCCGTACAGTGGAAAAAAGGGTCAATGGTGAGCTGCTGCGAAAGCTGAACCGGAAGCAGCTTCCTCCTTGGGGGTGACAGCTGAAGAACGGCATTCTTCACGCCCGCCAGATCGCAAATCGAGATCGCGCTGGCAGCGGCGCAGGAGACGGCAAACGACGCTAGCGTCGGGCCACGCGTGAGGTTGAACTCGCCTCGATGCGACATGCCAAGAGGCGCGACTACCCGCCTGTCTTGCGAGGGACGGCATTGGGGCATCTAATTGAGTAAGGAGGCCAGAAGGAGACTCCCATGGCGCAGTGCACAAAGTGCGGGTTCGAAAATGCCGTTGAAGCCAATTTTTGCCAGCAGTGCGGCAACAGGCTGGCACGCGTTTGCCAGCGCTGCGGCCGCGCACTGGATCCGACGGCGCGCTTCTGCATTGCGTGCGGCGAGCCCGTCACCGAATTGCCCGAAGCATCATTCGCTGCCCCCATTCACTACACTCCTCCCTACCTGGCCGAGCGCATTCGGGCCGAACAAGCCGCCCTGGAAGCCCGGGGTGAGATAGCAGGCGAACGCAAGACCATCACCGTCCTGTTTGCAGACATGGCGGGTTCGACGGCCTTGATCCACGACCGGGACCCAGAGGAGGCGTACCGCCTGATCGCCCCCGTCATCGAAATGATGATGGAGGCTGTTCATTACTACGAGGGCTACGTTGCCAAATCATTGGGCGATGGAATACTGGCGTTGTTCGGCGCGCCCATTGCTCACGAGGACCACCCGCAGCGGGCGCTCTATGCAGCGCTGCGCATGCAGGCGGCGATGCATCGGCACAGCGACCGTCTTCGGCTGGAGCAGGGTATCCCGCTGCAGATCCGGGTGGGCGTCCACACGGGCGAAGTGGTCGTGCGTTCGATCCGCAAGAGCGACCTGCACACTGACTATGACCCGGTAGGAAACACGATCCACATTGCCTCGCGGATGGAGACCATGGCCGCGCCTGCGTCCATCCTGGTCAGCGAAGCCACGCACAAGCTCGCTGAAGGTTACTTCGAGTTCAAGGCGCTGGGCGAGGCTCAGGTCAAAGGTATCCCGAAGCCACTGCCGGTCTACGAAATGCTGGGCCTGGGGGCGCTGCGCACGCGCTTGCAAGTGGCGGCGCGCCGCGGTCTGACCCAGTTTGTGGGCCGCGAGGCCGAACTGGAAGCACTGCACCGGGCGCTAGAACAGTGCACGGCCGGACACGGGCAGATCGTTGCGGTGGCGGGGGATGCGGGGGTTGGAAAGTCTCGGCTATTTCACGAGTTCAAGGCGCGCTCGCAGAGCGGCTGCCTCGTGCTGGAGACCTTCTCAGTGTCGCACGGCAAAGCCTTTGCGTATTTGCCGCTCATTGAACTCTTGAGGAACTATTTTCAGATTACCGCCGAGGACAGCGAGCGGCAGTGTCGCGAAAAGGTTACGGGAAAAGTGCTCACAACAGAGCGCAGCCTGGAAGACCTTTTGCCCTACCTGCTTCAACTGCTGGGTATCAGCGATGGCTCCGGGCTGGCTGACATGGGCGCCGATCTGCGGCGGGAGCGCACGTTCCAGGCCATCACGCGCCTGCTGGTGCGCGAGAGCTGCAATCAGCCTGTCGAAGTCATGATAGAGGATCTGCAATGGCTGGATAGCGAAACCGAAGCGTTCCTCGCATTTCTCATTGATCGGGTAGCGGACGCCCGAATCCTACTTCTCGTGAACTACCGGCCAGAGTATCGCCTCGCCGGGAGGCACCGGGACAATTGCACTGAAGTCAGGCTCGTTCCGTTGGGCTCAGCAGAGGCACAGGGCTTGCTCAGTGTCTTATTGGGCGATGACTCCGGGCTGGGGCCGCTCAAGCGGCTCATCCTGGAAAAGACCGAGGGGAATCCCTTTTTCATGGAGGAGGTCGTCCAGACGCTGGCCGAGCAAAAGGCGCTGCTCGGTATACCGGGCCGATACCACATCGAAGAAACCCCCGCCGCGCTGTATATTCCGACCACAGTACAGGGGGTGCTAGCCGCACGCATAGATCGGTTGCCTCGCGCGCAGAAGGAACTGCTGCAGACCCTGGCCGTGATCGGCAAAGAGTTCCCCTTGAGCTTGATCCGGCAGGTCGCCGGACAGTCGGAAGCGTGCCTGTATCCTCTGCTAGCCGGCCTGCAGGCCGCGGAGTTTATCTACGGGCGACCAGCCTTTCCCGAGGTCGAGTATGCGTTTAAGCACGCGCTCACGCAGGAAGTCGCCGGCAACTCCTTGCTCTCGGAACAGCGCTCTGCCCTGCACGAACGCACGGGTCGAGCCATCGAAGACCTTTTCCGCAATCAGTTGAAAGAGCGCTGCAACGAACTGGCCCACCATTATGGGCGAAGCGACAACACTCCAAAGGCGGTGGAGTACCTGCACTGCGCTGGACGCCAGGCGGTTGATCGTTCGGCTCATCTCGATGCAATCCGTCACCTGAATGCGGCTCTGGAGCGGCTCATTCAACTGCCCGACACCTCGGAGCGCGCGCGTCTGGAGTTGACGTTGCGCGTCACCCTTGGACAAGCCCTGATTGCCGCGAAGGGTTATGCCTCATTTGAGGTGCAGGTGAACTATTCTCGGGCCCTGATCCTAAGCGAGAAGATTGGCGACACTCCGCAGCTCTTCCAGGTGAAGTTGGGATTGCGCATGTTTTTTGCCACAAGTGCGCAGCACAGTAACGCGTATGAACTGGGTAAGGGGCTGCTCAGCCTGGCCGAGAAGACGCAAGACCCGGTGTTGCTCGGGCAGGCGCATATTGCGCTGGGAGGAAGCTCGCTCTATCTAGGCGAGTTCCACAAGGCTCGGAGCCACCTGGAGCAGGCGATTGCCCACTATGAATCCGAACACCACCAAGTCCATGCGGCACTTTATGGGCAGAACCCTGGGGTACGCGGCTTCAGTCTTTTGGCATGGGTCATGTGGTACCTGGGATTCCCGCTCCAGGCCAGCAAACAAAGTCAGGAGGCGCTGGCGCTAGCCCGGAAAGTCTCTCACCCGTTGAGCCTGGCACTCGCCCTGGTCCATGCTGCCGAGATGCATCAGTACCTGCACGAGGTGCAGCAGACTCGCGAATGCGCCGAAGCCGCAGTCGCGCTCTCAGCCGAACAGGGGTTTCCGTTCTGGCTAGCATGGGGAACCATCCTGCGGGGTTGGGCGATCGCCGAGCAGGGAAGCAGAGAGGAAGGCATCGCGCAGATGCGCGATGGCCTGACCGCCTACCAGGCTGCGGGCGCCGCGTTCGGTTGTCCTTACTTTCTGGCCCTGCTGGCGCAAGCCCATGCGAACGCGGGCCAAGCCAGCGCGGGTCTGTGCGTGCTAGCCGAAGCGCTAGCCAGGGCGAGCAATACGGGGGAACGCTACTATGAAGCGGAGTTGCATCGGCTCGAGGGAGAATTGTTGCTCCAACACTTCGGCGCACAGCCCCGCATGTCCTTGGACCACGAAGCACCGGAAGCGTGTTTTCATAAAGCCATCATGATTGCCCGCCGGCAAGGTGCGAAGTCGCTTGAACTGCGCGCGTCGCACAGCCTGGCGCGGCTATGGCAACAACTAGGCAAGACCGAAGCTGCGCGCCAGGCGCTGGTCGGGATACAAGGGGCATTTACGGAAGGGTTCGACACCGCCGACTGGCAGCAGGGCAAGAGACTGTTGGATGCCCTGCCGCCCGAGCATGACGCGTAGCGGACGCTACTCAGGCGCTTCCCAGAGAAGGCTGGTACCCGACCGTCTTCCTTCTGTCCCCCGCTAGCGGATCGCCCCCGCGCTGCGCAGTGCCGCAAGTTCCTCCGCAGAGAGTCCCCAGTCGCCCAGCACCTCGTCCGTGTGCTGTCCCGGCCGGGCCGGTGGACGCTGGATGCTCCCCGGCGTGCGGCTGAAGCGCGGCGCCGGCGCGGGCTGCACCACGCCATCGACTTCGACGAAGGTCTTGCGCGCCTGCAGATGGCGACTGTGCGGTGCCTCGCCGAGCGAAAGTATGGGCGTGATGCAAGTCTCTGTGCCAGCCGCGAGCACAACCCACGCGTCTCGCGTGCGCGTGCGGAAAGCGGCGGCAAACTGCTCGCGCATCGCCGGCCAGCCGGCGCGGTCATGCTGGCCGGGCAGCTTGTCGGCATCCAGCCCCAGCAGCTTCACGGCGTTGCGGTAGAAGCGCGTTTCATTGGCGCCAATTCCGACATACTTGCCGTCCTTCGTCTCGTACACGTTGTACCAGGGGGCGCCCGAATCGAGGCGGTTGGTGCCCCGCTCGTCCGTCCAGTAGCCGGCCGCCCGCAGGCCATAGATCAGCGTCATCAACGACGCCGATCCGTCCACCATCGCGGCATCCACCACCTGCCCCCGTCCCGACATGCGGCTCTCTAGGATGGCGCTCACCACGCCCAGCGCCAGGTACAGCGAGCCGCCGCCGAAATCGCCGGCCAGATTGAGCGGGATCGACGGCGATTCGCCAGCCTTGCCGACGGAATGCAGCACGCCCGTCAGTGCAATGTAGTTGATATCGTGCCCCGGCTCCTGGGCGAGCGGGCCGTCCTGCCCCCAGCCTGTCATGCGGCCATAGACCAGCCGCGGGTTGACCTTATGGCAGTCCTCGGGGCCAAGCCCCAGCCGTTCCGCTACGCCGGGCCGGAAGCCCTCGATCACCGCGTCGGCCTGGCTGACCAGCCGCAGTACGGTCGCGACTGCTTGCGGGTGCTTGAGGTCCAGTGCCGCGCTGCGGCGGCCGCGATTGAGCAGGTCGAAGCGTGCCTCGACCGGTGCGCCCCCGTCTGACGGAGAAGGGCGATCGATGCGGATGATGTCGCCCCCCAGGTCGGACAACAGCATGCAGCAGAACGGCCCTGGACCGATGCCGCCCAACTCAACGATCTTGATTCCCGCCAGGGGTCCTGTTGGCTTTTGCGCCATGGTTTCGTGCTCCTCGGTGCCTTTGCTTTAATCTGCGCTCAGATCTACGTTCGAGCTACCCCGCCCTGGGCTTCGTCCCACGGAGCAGATTCAGCCAGTTGGTGGTCTCACATCCGCCGATATGCGACCCGCATTCCCACCAGCAGTCCTTTCACCATCCCTACAACCATACATGACGCAGGATAGTCGAGAAGCTTGCAACCTGCGCCTCGCGGACGTCCCGTACTTCGGAATACCACAGAGCCACGCGGCCGTCTCCTTTGGCTATGGATTCCATATCCCCTTGGAGGCCAAGCACTTTCATTTTCGAAGTACGGGAGAGTTTCGCGTTGCGCTTTGACGCGGCCGCGCAGTGCCACACAGACTACGGAGGACCGATAGGAAGCCGGCGCTGCAGGGTGGCAACGACAAACCGCCTCAACCGAGGGCAGCCGAACCACCACCTGCAGAACGCAAGTGAGCTCGCTCAGCGGTTCATTGGCGATGACAAAGGAGACAAGATGAATCACGCAGCATTGCCGGCCCGCAGTGGCTTGCTAGTAGTTATCTTGTGCTTTTTGACACTGGTGGCGGACGGCTATGACCTCATCATCTATGGCGCGACCGTTCCGCGTCTTCTGGAAGAGCCTGGCTGGAACCTGAGCCCCGCAGCAGCGGGGATGATAGGAAGCTGGACATTGGTGGGCCTGATGGTTGGCATGGGGGCGGCGGGTCCGATGACCGATCGCATGGGCAGACGGAACCTGATCATGATTGGCGTGCTGTGGTTCTCCATCGGCTCGATCCTTTGCGCACTCGCGCCTTCCCCGTTCTCACTGGCGGCTGCCCGCTTCGTTACCGGCATCGGCTTGGGCGGCGTGGTGCCATCGGCCGTGGCGCTCACCGTTGAGTATGCGCCGACGAACCGGCGCCAGTTGTACAACGCGCTCACGCTCACGGGCTACTCGGTTGGCGGCATCATCTGCGCCTTGCTCGCCATTGCCCTGCTTCAGGCACATGGCTGGCGCACGCTCTACGCCCTCGGTGCGCTCTACGTTCTGATCCTGCCGGTGATGTATCGTCTCCTGCCTGAGTCAGTGAACTTCCTGGTGGACCGCGGCCGCATGGAGGAAGCGCGCCAACTCGCCACCCAGTATTCCCTCGATCTCGCCCAGATTTTGCGCGACCAGCAGCAGCACCGCTTGCAGGATGCCACAGCGGGAGCGCGTGGATACCGTCAGTTGATGTCGGCCGAGTTTCGCTCCTCCGCTCTGCTCTTCGCCTTTGTGTGCTTCTGCGTGCAATTGATCGTCTATGGGCTGAACACGTGGCTGCCTCAGTTGATGCGCAAGGCTGGCTATCCGCTGGGTTCGTCCCTGCAATTCCTCCTGGTGATGCAGTTTGGCGCCGTCGTTGGCATGGTCGGAGGCTCCTGGCTCGCTGATCGTGTCGGTTCCAAGAGAGTGATCATCCCGTTCTTCCTCATTGGGGGACTGTCGCTGATTGCGCTGAGCCAGCAGCTGGACTTCGCTTGGCTGATGCTCGCAGTGTTCGGTGCGGGAATCGGATCCATCGGCACCACTACCCTGATCTACGGATACATTGCTGCGCACTTTCCCGCTTCCTGCAGGGGCTCGGCGATTGGAGCAGCGCAAGCGTTGGGGCGGTTCGGATCCATCCTCGGTCCGCTCATCGGCGGGTGGATCGTCGGTTCGAATCTGGGATTGCAATGGAATTTCTATGCGTTCGTCGTCCCGGCCGTCGTTGCAGCAGTGTTCGTGCCGCTGATCCCGAAATCCGGGTATACAGGCCCTGCTCACGGACACGGAAATGGGAAGACTGACAGTCTCCGTGCATCGAAAGAAGTGGGGTGATCTTTGTCGGTATTTCGGCAATTGGCGGCTGCAACTGCTTGATCCCTGCCGGCATTTTTCGAGAGCGCTCGCCCCCACAGAGATGGGGCGGGTCGAGCATCTGCTTGAGCGGGTGCTTGAGATCCCGATGGCCGGGAACCATCAGTCCTGGCGCTCGACACTGTCCTCGACCAGCAGATCCACCAACTTCCGTGCAAACAACGGCAAGGCGCCGAGGTCGGCAACGCATAACTGCAGCTTGCGCTCGGCCCAATCGTCGTCGAGCTCGACAATGCGCAGCGCCATCGTACCGGCGTGACGGGACGCGGTGCTTTCGGGCAGCACTCCGACGCCAACATTGGCCTCGATCATCCGGCACGCGGCTTCGAAGTTGCTGACCTGGACGCGCCAGCGCAGCTCACGCTGCAGGTCGGCGGCGGCCCGCTTGAGGAAATTGTGGATCGCGCTTGCCTCCGGAAGGCCGATGAAGTCGTAGTCCAGCGTATCGACAAAGTCCGCGCTGTTGCGTCGGGCCAGCGGATGGCTCAGCGCGGTGGCAAGTACCAGGCGGTCGCGCCGGTATGGCATGACTTCGAGCCCTTCGGTGCGCACGTTTCCGGCAATGATGCCGATGTCGGCGATCCCCTCCAGCACCGCGCGCACGATGTCGGGGCTCAGCCGCTCGTGCATATCGATGGTCACGTCCGGATGACTGACAAGATAAGTGCGAAGTACGGCCGGCAGGAGTTCGCTCATCGCGGTGGTGTTGGCGAAGACGCGCACATGGCCTTTCACGCCTGCCGCATACTCCTGGAGATCACCGCTCAACTGCTCCAGCTGGCGCACTACCCGGCGCGCATGGGCGAGCAGGGTCTCGCCTGCTCCGGTCACCTTCACGCCCTGGCTGCTGCGGCTCAGTAGCCTGACGCCGACGTCCTTTTCGAGACGCTTGATGCGGATGCTGGCCGCGGCCAGCGACAGGTTTGAGCGTCGCGCACCGCCGGTCAGGCTCAGCGCCTCCGCAATATGCGTGAACAGTTTCAAGTCGACCAGATCAAAGCGCATCACATCCTTCCCACGCGTCGTACCGGATTATTTCTCAATGCAGCGTGCAATTTCTCTGGACTCGCCAGGCGCAAACGGGCGCGGGATTTCCGACCAGGCCGGCGGCATTGAAGCGCCCAGCATCTACTACCACTTCAACTCGAAAGAAGCGCTGCTCGAGGAGGTAATGGAACACAGTGCCCAAAGCATCTTTGCGCACTGAAGGCGTCTGACCGAATGGCGTTCTCAGGCCGGCCAGGCGGGCGTGGGCGGTGGCTTCTAGAGAAACTCGAGTTGACCGATGAGCGGACCGGTTGCGTTGCGGTAGTCTCTGTCGAACCACCATTTCGCATCGCACATTACTCCGATGCGAGTGCTCCGTCAGACGATGCCCGCCTCCCGCATGGCTTGCACCTGGGCGAGGTCGTAGCCCACCTCTGCAAGCACTTCTTCGGTGTGTTCGCCAACCATGGGCGGACGGCGCACCACATCGGGCGGCGTGCGCGACAGCATCGCCGGCGGCGCCACAATCGGCGCCTTGCGCGGCAGGCCCGGGTAGTCGAGCCAGATGTAGGCGCCCGACTCCTGGATCGAGGCATCATCGAGCGCCTCGCGCGGGGAATAGATCGGCGCCGCCGGGATCTTGGCCTTTTCCAGTTCCCGCAGTGCCTCGTCGCGGGTGCGGGTGGCACACCATTGGCCCATCAGCTCGCTCAGCAACTCGCCGTGCTCGCCGCGCTGCAGGTCGTCGCGAAAGCGCGGATCATCCACCAGTTCCGGCGCGCCGATCAGGTTGGCCCAGCGTCGGAACAGTGGCTGCCCAATCACCTGCGCGATGATCCAGCCGTCGGTCACGCGGAAAATGTCCGACGGTCCATAGGAGGGGCTGCGGTTGCCGATCGCCTGCCGGTCGAGGGCAAGCGTGGCTTCCTCGATCAGCGCCCCGCTGGACAGGTTCAGCGCCGTCTGCAGCAGCGAGGCTTCGACCCACTGCCCGCGGCCGCTGCTGCGCCGCTCATACAATGCCAGCACGGTGCCGAGCGCGCATGACAGGGCCGTGGAAAAGTCGACCACCGGCACCATCGCCTTGGTGGGGCTGTCAGGCGTGCCCGACATATAGACCGCTCCGCTGAGCGCCTGGCCCACCCCATCGAATCCGACGCGGTGGCCAGCACCTTCATGCGATCCGAAGGCGGTCGAAGCGGTGAGGATGATGCGGGGATTGACCGCGCTGAGCATGGCGTAGTCCAGCCCCAGATTTGCCAGCGTCTTGGGCGGCATGTTGGCCACCACCACATCAGCCGTTTCCACCAGACGGCGCACCACCTCGCGGCCCTGTTCGCTGTCGATGTCCAGTGTGACCGAGCGCTTGTTGCGGTTGCACTGCAGGAATAGCGCGCCCTCCCCCGAATCCGTGACCGGCACGATGAACCGGTCTTCGCTGCCGCCTACCCGATCGATGCGGATGACATCGGCGCCGTAGTCCGCGAGCAGCGCCGCGCAGAACGGGCCGGCAATGAAGCGTCCGAAATCGAGGACGCGGATACCTTCAAGAACCTTGGACATCTCGTTAACTTCCATTTGACTCGTAGCCTCATCTGAGTGAGACACCGGGTGGTGGATCGATCGTGACCGTCGGCCCTGCGCCAGTCAACCAAGGCTCCCAAGGCGTCCCGTACTTTGAAACTGCCGCGCCGATGAATGCCCAGTGGGCGTTGGAAACGGCGCACCGTTGTGTCGCGCCGCCCAGGCGACCCAGTCGGTTTTCGGCTAGCGGTGGGCCGCCAGCTGGCAGGCCGTCGCTATTCGTCGGCACTACCGACGGCGTCCAGCAAGGCGCGCACCTTTGCCGGCATCAGTCGGCGCGCCGGCGTCAGCGCATAGATCCTCGATGGCGATGAACTGAATGCGGGTAGGACTCGTACGAGGTCCCCGCGCTTGACGTAGTCCTCGACAAACCTCGACGCAATGCGCGCCACCCCCAGCCCGTCAATGGCGGCCCGCACCCGTATCTCCGCATTGGAGGTTCGGATGCGTGGTTGCACGGATATCCGCACCACCTCCCTCCCATCCTGGCAGGACTCCCAGTACTGGTCGTCCGGCTCGACGAGAGCAGGCCATGCTTCAAGCTCTTGCGGCGCCTGGGGGAGCCCGCGCGCCTTGCACAGGGAAGCGGATGCATAAAAGGCCCGCTCCATTGCCACCACCCGCTTGCTCACCATCGAACTGCCTGGTAGTTGCGTGGTGGTCCTGACAAAGGCAACGTCGTACCCCTGTTCGATGAGATCGGGCACCCCTCGCGATTCATCGATCTCGACGCGCAGGTCAGGATACGTCTTGAGGAGCCTGGCGAGTGCCGGGGACAAATGCAGCCATCCGCTCTCGTAGGGCGCGCTCACCCGCAGCGTTCCCCGGACTTCCGGCGTTGCCGACTTCGCATCGGCCGCGACGTCACGCAGCGCCGCAAGCAGCGGTGCCGCGCGCGCATAGACCCCCTCGCCGGCTTCTGTGACGCGCACGCGGCGGGTGGTTCTCTCCAGCAGCCGGATGCCAAGCTGTTGCTCTAGCCGCGTCACCGATGCGCTGACCGAGGATTTGGGCAGCCTGGCCCTGGTGCCAGCGGCCGTGAAACTGCCGGCTTCCACTACCCTGCAGAAGTTCTCCCAGTCGCGCCAGTCGCTCGCTTCTTCGGTATCTTCCGGCGCCATGTTCAATCAATCCGTCTTTGCCACATCGCAAATATTCCGCCGCAAACGGCGACCCACATCACAAAATAGAAGCCATCCAGCGTCCTGAGGAAGCTTGCCTGCTGCGTGACCATGCGGCCGATCTCATGCAGCGCCAGGCTGGCGGCTTCATTGCTGTTGTGGCCCATGCTCTCGAATGCATGGACCATCCGATCGCGCGTGGCCTGGTAGATCGCGTCGAACGGGTTCACGAACTCAGCAAGACGAGAATCATGAACAGCGAACCGGTGCTGGTCCAGGATGATCATGGTCGCCGTGGCAAATGAATAGGTCAGTTGCTTGACGATGTTCTTGAAACGGTAGCCATGATTGAACTCTTCTACCGCGAAGATCCGGAAAGTGACATTGGCCACAGGCAAAGCCACGAACAACAACAGCAGGCCGCGCAGCACCAGTGGCAGCACCAGCCACGACACGCTGGCGCCGGGCGGCATATGTCCCATCCAGCCGCCGATCAGAGCCGCCAGCAGGAAGCCGGGAGCGATCATCCATTTCTTGTGCTGGACCAGCGATGAGTACCGGAAGTACGCGAATGCCAGGGGCAGCGAGAGTAGTGACGTGATGCCAACCAGTTGCCCGGCGCTCTCCACCGGGTAGCCAAGCCCGCCTTCCAGTAAGCGCGAAACCAGGTAACCCATTGAGTGACTCAGATAGTAAAAGAGCATGTACAGCACGATCCCGACCTGGAACGTCTTTTCACGCAATGCATGGAGGCGAACGAGGGGCCGGGGGTGATGCCATTGGTGCCAGACGAACCACGCCAGCGCCAGCAGACCGGCCACGCTCAGGAGCACGAGTGCGGGCGAGGCGCTGAACACTTCAAAGCGCACCTGCTGCATCACGATCAGCAGCGCGCTCAGTCCGGAGGCAAACAGGATATACGGCCAGAAATGCATGTCGCCGCGCGCTTCGAGGTGCACCTGGCCGGAATGCGGCACAGCAAACCAGGCCAACAGGGCCAGAGCAGCACCGCCGAGCGCCGTGCCGGCGAACAGCGCGCGCCACCCGAAGTGTGCGATCAGATAGCCGCCGGACAGTGGCGCGAGCGCGCTCGCCAGCAAGATCATCACCAGGAACACCTGCATGGCTGCCGGGCGCTGCTGCGGGTTGAAACTGACCTGAAGCTGGATGCGGCAAGCGCTCATCATCGGGCCGATGAAGTACCCCTGCAGCCCGCGAGCCACTGCCAGTTCCATCGACGATTCGGACAGCGCGGACGCCACCGAGCCGGCGGCGAACAACAGCAGGCTGGCGCTGACATAACGCCGGTAGCCGGCGCGCTCGACCCACCACTGCTGCTGCAGGATGCCAAGCACCGAGGTCATGGCATACATCGTCGACGCCCAGACCAGTTCATCAGGCGAGGCATTGATGCCGCCCGCGATGTACCGCGTGAAGAAGCCGAACATCGCGTTGTCGAAGTAGTCGAGCCCCGTGGCGAGCGCGATCGCCCAGGCGAACACATTCATGCGCGGCTGCTTCCCCTCGATCTTCTGCAACCCGGCCGGCGTGGTATTCATGCCTTTACTTCCTGCTTGCCTTGGTGGATCCGGGCTCTATGCCAGAACCACCTCATCGCATGAATCTAGCGTGAGAGCTATCCGATTGCTTGCATCAGACGCCGGCGAACACCGGTAGCCTCTGCCCGCCACGTTCGATCATCCGGGCCTGGACTGGGGTGCCGATCTTCAGCGTCTCCGGCGGCCCTTCGATCTGCGTGAACAGGAAATAGCCCTCATCCATCTCGACGAACCCGACCGTGTACGGCGCGATCGCCGCAAAGGCCGGCGTTGGCCCGCGCATCACCGTGCTGAAGGAATACAGCTTGCCGTGGCCCGCGGAGACTTCCCACGCGAGCTTGTCGGCGCTGCAGTGCGGGCAGAAGGAATGGGCCGGCCATACCGCCTGGCCGCATCCGCCACAACGCTGGTACTTCAGCAGTCCTGCACCCAGGCCTTCCCAGTAGGGCTTGGCATCGAGAAGCTGGTACGGCTGCGGCCAGCCATCTTGCGTTTGGGTCATCACGTGCTCCGATGAGGTTCAGGTGGAGGAAGACAGCAGCAGCACGCTGCCGGCAGCCAGCATGCCCCCGGCGCCCTGCACCAGGACAGTCCCCGGCCGGCGGCTGGGCGACTGGCCGAGCGGTTCGCCGCGCAGCTGGCGCACCGCCTCGACCATGCTGTCCATATTGCAGGAGATCCCCGGCTGGCCGAACGACAGCCAGCCGCCGTTGGTATCGGTGGGCAAATCCCCATCCAGGCCGGTACGCCCTTCGCGGTACACGTCGATGCCGCGGCCCTTCTTCGCGAAGCCCAGGTCTTCCATCACGATCGGTCCCATGTGAGCGAAGTTGACCGAGATCTGCGCCATGTCGATGTCAGCGGGCGTCAGCCCCGACATCGCATAGGCCTGGCTTGCCGCCGCCGCCGTCGCCGTATGGGTCAGGTTCGGCATCTGCCCGAGTTCCGGGAACTTGCACGACCGCATGTTCATGCGGTCCCCCAGGTACTCATGCGTGGTGGCCGAGCCATAGCCCATCAGGTAGACCGGGTTGCGCGCCGCCTTGGCCCGCTCCGGCGAGGTGACCACCAGCGCGCCGCCGGTGCCGCCGCCCCAGGTGGAGCACATCCAGCGCCGCAGCGGCGTGGCCACGTACGGCGAAGCCAGCACGGTGTCGCGGTCGATCTCGCCAAACCTTGCCTTGGCGGCGTGCGGGTGATGCACGGCCCAGCGCTGGTTCGACACCGCCACTTCGGCCAGGTCGGCTTCGGTGAGGCCGTAATCATGCAGGTAGCGGCAGGCGGCCTGGCCGTACAGCGCCGGGATGATCGGGCCGTACGGCACCTCGAACTGCGGATCGGCATCGGCCTCGGCGCCCATCGCCACGGCATCGACAAACAGCTCGGTCGCGTCGCTTTGCAGGCAGAGCACATACTCGGCCTGGCCCGCCGCGATCATCTCGGAAGCAACCGCCAGCGTCGCCGTCAGCCCCGCGCCGTGCATGGTGATCTCGCTGGTGCGCTTGACCGCCATCTGCATGTGCGAAATGAAGATATTGCTCCACTGCGAGCGCTTGTCCGCCCAGGGCGACCGTCCCGTGTACACGGCGTCGACCTGGTCCTTGCTGATGCCCGCGTCCTGCAACGCGCGCCGGGTGGCTTCGGCTGCGAGCTGCAGGGGGTCCTTGCGATCCGCCCGGGACGCATAGGCATCGCCCATCCCGATGATGGCTGCCACTGGCTTGGTCGACATGGCCGCCATGCCTCAGGCCGCCTTCAGTTCGGGCAGCGACGATGCGATCAGCGCGTCGAGGTCTTCGCGCTTGCGCAGCATCAGCAGGCTCCATTCGCCTTGCTGCAGCAGGTCGCCGTTCTGGTTGATCGCGCTAATGCGGAACTTGATCACGCCGTACTTGTCGTCCTTCTCCTTCTTGCCGATCACCTCGCACACCGCGTAGATGGTGTCGTTGATATACACCGGGTTGCGGAAGCGCATATTGTCGATGCCGTAGTTTGCCTGGATGCCCAGGCCAAACTGGATCAGGCCCGTGACGATCGAGTACGTGAGCGAACCCTGCACCAGGCGCTGGCCGAACCGCGTCTTTGAGGCGTAGTGCGTGTTGGAGTGAATCTCGATCCAGTTGCCGGTGAGTGCGCAGTAATTGACCACGTCGGCTTCGGTGACGGTACGTCCGCCGGAGCGGAACACCTGGCCAACCTGCAGCTCATCAAAGGTCTGGTCGATACGGTTGTTGATAACGCGCTTGGTCGTGTCAGTCATTTCGATGGTTCCTTGAAGTCGTTGCGCGCTCAGCCCATGCGCATGGACTTGGCGATGATGGTCTTCTGGATCTGCGAGGTGCCGCCGCCGATCGTGCACTGGATGCTTTCGCGCAGGTAGCGCTCCATGTCGGCTTCCGGCAGGTTGGCGTAACCGCCCAGCACCTGCATGCCAGTCAGCGCGCAGGCCTTCAGCGTCTCGGAGCCGTAGAGCTTGGCCATCGACACCTCGCGGCTGCAGGGCATGTGCTCGGCCGCCATCTGCGCGGCGCGGTAGCACAGCAGGCGGGCCGCGTCGACCTCGGTCTGGCGGTCGGCCAGCATGTGCTTGAGCACCTGAAAGTCCCACAGCTGCTTGCCGAACTGGATACGCTCATGGGCGTAGCGCACGGCGTTGGAGACGGCCTCCTGCGCGTTGCCCACGTAGGCCGCGGCCACCGAGCAGCGCTCCAGCTCCAGGTGTTCGGTGATGATCTTCCAGCCCTGGCCCTCCTCGCCCAGCATGGCGTCGGCGGGCACGCGCACGTTGTCGAGGAAGATCTCTGTCGTACCGGTGGCATGGCGCGACAGAGTGGGCAGCTTGTTGATGACCAGGCCGGGCGTGTCGTTGGGGATCAGCAGCACTGACAGGCCACCGTGTTTGTTGTCCGGGTCAGTGCGCACCAGCATGGCGATGACCACGTCCTTGGCGGCCGCGCCGCTGCACCACAGCTTCTGGCCGCTGACGATCCAGTCGCCGTTGGCGTCGCGGCGGGCGCGGGTCTTGGTGTTGGAGGCGTCGGAGCCGGCATCGGGTTCGGAGATCGACACCGAGAAGCGGATCTTGCCCTCGATAAACGGCCTGATGTACTTGTCCTTCTGTGCGGCCGTGCCGTACTTGGCGATGTTCATCGCGGTGAAGGTGGGCACTAGGATCGCGGCGGCGAAGTCGAAGCCGTACTTGCCCAGGCCCTCGGCCATCAGCGTGTAGTCGAAGATGTCGCCGCCAGCGCCGCCCTCCTCCTCGCTGAACAGCAGGCCCAGCCAGCCCTGCTTGGCGATCTTCTCGTAGGCCTCGTAGGGGTAGTCGCGGTTCACATCGCACTTGCGGATGTACTCGACTGTGACCTCGTTGTCCATGAAGCGGTTCACGGTATCGAGCCACAGGGCCTGCGATTCATTCAGGAAATTCGGTTGCACTGTATTGCCTCCAATGGTGTGCGTTGGCATCTGCCTGCATGGCAGCGGTACGTCGCTGCGATGCGTGTTGGAAGCGTAGTGGTGTGCAGCCGGCAAACCAACTGGCCTTTTCCGAAGCGTCGATTCGGTGAAGTCGAAGTGACTGGCGGGTACCCGTGGCTCGGCGGCAAGCCGAGGCAGCGCCGCGGTTTTTCGGTAAGGGTCAGCCCTGCTCGGATGCCGGCGGCTCTCCGCGTGGACGGTCGAGCAGTTGCTTCATCAGCGCGGCGGCAGGCGGGCTGAGGACACGGCCGCGCGCGGTGGCGATGTGGGTGGTGCGTACCGCCCAGGACTCGTCAATGGCCACGCAGGCGACCTGGTCGAACAATTCATGGCTGAACAGGCACTCCGGCAGCACGGTCAGGCCCAGGCCGGCCTGTACCAGGCTGGTGGCAACGCCTGCGCTGACCACGTGGAAAGACGGTGCGAACTCGGCGCCCAGCCGTTTCGCCGCGGCGCGGAACATGCCCACCATCGATTCCACCGGAATCAGCCTTTCCGGCAGCAGGTCTTCGAACCTGACCGTCTCGCGCGCGCTGAGCGGATGCGTGAGGGGCACCACGGCGGCCAGCCGGTCGCGGCGGTACGGTGTCACGTCGACACCGCCCAGGTCCAGTTCATGCGCCATGGCGAACACGCCAATGTCCGCATCGCCGCGCGACACCGCATCGACAATCGCGATGTTCTCGAGTTCATTCACCACCAGTTCCACCAACGGGAAGTCGCGCGCGTAGTCGCCCAGTTCGCGGGCGAGGAACGGCACGATGATGGAGCGCGCCGACGCCACCACGAGCTTGCCGCGCATGCCCTCGGTAAAGGCGGAGATCTCGGAGCGCAGGTTCTCGATGCTGTCCAGGATCTGGCGGGCGTAGCGCACCAGCACGGCGCCCGCGGGACTCGGCACCACGCCCTTGGGCCCGCGTTCCAACAGCTTGACGCCGGCGATGTCCTCCAGATCCTGGATACGCTTGGTCGCCGTCGAAGCAGCGATGTTCTCGCGGATCGCCGCGCGTCCGATTTGCTGCTCTTCGACGGCGGACAGGAACAGCCGCAGCGTGAAGATATCGACTTGCCGGATCAGGTGCAGGCGGTTGAATTCGGTCATGGGCTTTCGTTCGGTTTCATCAGCTCGGCTTTCTCAGGTGCCGTCATCCGCTCCTGGAGGACCTGGCCGTGGCCACCAGCCGGCGCCTGGGCTCCCACTCGACACGCAAGCGCCATGCATGCGGTACGGTCAATGGGGGGGGGCGGCAAGCAAACTGCCACGGCGACCATGGCCCCGCTCCCGCTCCCACTCACCGAGCAACATGCAGAAACAAAATCAAAGTCTTGTGAGACCTTCTCCGCCCGGCACCGCCGTAGCGTCGGCTACTCGCGGCGGGGCCTTGCGCTCCACGCTAGCAGAGTTCCAGCTCCGGGATCGCCGCCGGCAATGCCGATCGCATCAAGGAAGCCCCAAAATGAATGCGCGTATCCGGCGTCAGGAGAAAGTTCATTAATGTCATTCCCGCCCGATGCAGATCCGCGCCCGGATGCAATACACCTGACGTACGTTAGATAAAGTCTGAACGTCGGATCGAACCGGCGCCACGAGGGTTAACCCCCCTTCGCGAGCGCATTGCCGGCACTCAGGGGCCGGCCGTGCTGCGCTGCATCCCGCAGCGTAAGTGGCGGGCGATGACGTGCGGTGCGCATGCGTGCACGGCCATGCGCGTTGCCAAGCGCATTCCAGGAGGCGCTCCTCCGAAGCGCTGGGACTCGGCAGGACGCTTCGGAGTGTTCCCTTGCACTTTGGGACGCCAGCAGCCACTGCCCGTCAGGCCAGGACGATGGTTTTTGACTCCATGAAAGCCGTCAGCCCTTCCACGCCCCCCTCCCGGCCAATGCCTGACTGCTTGAAGCCGCCAAAGCCGATCGAGAAGTCGGTACGCGGACCATTGTGGCCAACAGTCCCTGACCTGATTTGCCGCGCCACCTGCATCGCCCGGTCCCGGTCGTTGGTAAAGACGGCGGCATTCAGGCCAAAAGGCGTGTCGTTTGCCATCCGGATCGCACTGGCATCGTCATCGGCCGGAATGACGCTCAGGACCGGGCCAAAGATCTCTTCCTGGGCGATCGTCGACCGGTTGTCCACGTTGCCGAAGACGGTAGGCTCAAAGAAGAACCCTCGCTCCAGATGCGCTGGCCGCTTGCCGCCGGTAGCAAGCACAGCTCCCTGTGCCACGCCTCCGGCGACGAAGCGTTCGACCGTCTCACGCTGCCGCGCACTGGCCAGCGGCCCCGATGTCGTCGTCGCTGCAAACGGATCGCCAAGGACGATCCGCTGCGCGATGGCCGACAGGGCTTCGACCATGAGGTCGTGCTTGGCGCGCGGCACGATCACACGCGTCAGGCTGTGACAGATCTGCCCGGTGTTGTATCCAAAGTACGAATTGCCAAGCGTATTCGCCGCACTCTCGATATCGTAGTCATCGAGGACGATGGCCGGCGACTTGCCGCCGAGCTCCAGGGTGACACGTGCCACCCGATCGCCGGCGATCGACGCAATCCGACGTCCGGCGGCGGTGGATCCGGTAAAGGTGATCTTGTCCACGCCGGGATGGCGGACCAGCTCTTCAGACACATCCCGGTCCGCCGTCACAACGTTGATCACGCCCGGCGGGAGCCCGATCTCTTCGCAGATCTCCGCCAGCATGTAGGCTGAACATGGCGCCTCCTGTGGCGACTTGATCACCAGCGTGCAGCCGGCTAGCAGCGCTGGTGCCGTCTTGTAGGCCATCAGGCCTGCAGGGCCATTCCAGGGGATGATCTCGCCAACCACGCCAACGGGCTCATAGACGCGATAGCTTTCGTTCCCGGTGACCGACCGATGCGGTTCGCTGAAGGGAAACGTCGATGCCATCGCCGCGTACTGCCGGAAGGCACCGCTGATGAACAGCCCGATGCGGGGCTGGGCGATCTTGTAAACAATCCCAGTCTCGATCGCCCACACGCGGGCAAAATCATCGTTCCGTGCTTCCAGCCGGTCGGCGAACTTCTCGAGATAGACCGCCCGCTCCTGGGGCGTGAGGCGCGGCCAGGGCCCCTCGTCAAAGGCCTGCCTGGCCGCGGAAATGGCATGCTGCATATCCGCGGACGAAGCCTTCGCCACCGTTGCCACGACTTCTTCCGTCGAGCAATCGAGCACGTCAAAGGTTTCCGAAGTGGAGGGCTGCACCCATTCGCCGCCGATATACAGCCGGCGCGGATGCTTCAGCTCGATAATCCTATTCGTCATGTTGACTCCCGCTGCCGTAGTCAACGGCAGGCTTCAGATTTTGCTTGCACCTGGTACGGAATTCGTCAAAAGACGAAAACACTTTTGCCGCCAGATTGCTTATTGAAGTCGGCATAGGCCTCACTGGCCTGCTCGAGCTTCCATTCGTTGGTGAAGAGCTTGTCCACTTCGACGCCGCGGTCGGCGATGAAATGGGCGCAGTCCTTCATGCTGATTTCCGAGAAGGTGAAAGACCCCATCAAGGTCCTCTGCTTGCCGATCAGGTCCTTCATCACGTCCAGCGTCATGTTCCCGCCGACGGAGACGAGCACCACGCGGCCCCAGATCTTTGTGCTGCGGACCGCCTGGCTTCTCGGTACCTCACCGCCCGCGCACTCCACCGCACACGACACGCCCCTTCCACCCGTAAGCTTGTAAATCTCCTCGACGGGATCCACCTTGCTCGCATCGATGGCATGCGCAACGCCAAACGCCTTCGACTGCTCGACGCGATCCGGATGGATATCAACGCCGAACACCTCGACCCCCATGGCTGCGGCAAGCTGTGCCGTCGACAGGCCAACCGGGCCAAGGCCATAGACGGCAACCGTATCGCGCGCGCTGATATCAAGGCGTTGCAGTGCACCGTAGGCCGTACCAGTGCCACAAGCCACGGCTGCGCCGGCTTTGAAGGACACCTCCTGAGGCAGATGCACCAACGACGATACAGGCACTTTCATGTAGTTCGCGTGTCCACCATGGCTCAGGACCCCATAGATGCGTGCGCCGTGGTCGCATAGCTGGGTCCAGCTCGTCCGGCAATGGTCACACAGGCCGCAACCCGCGTAGTGGAAGACGATGACGCGGTCGCCGACCTTGAATGTCTTCGGATCTACGCCCGGTCCAAGCGCAGCCACTACACCGCATGGCTCATGTCCTCCAATAATCGTGTCAGACTCGAGACGATTTTTTAGCCCAAGCATCGCCAGGGATTCAGCCATGCCGTGACGGTAGTAATGCAGGTCAGTTCCGCACATCCCCGACGCCTTCATTTCGATGATCGCCTCTCCGGGTCCGGGAATGGGATCGTCGAATTCGAGCACCTCAACCTTGCAGTTCCCCTGAAAAACCATGCCTCGCATTGAATAGTCTCCGAGTCGTTGTCGTGGCTCACAGTCGAAACTGCGGCACTTCTAGTCCATGCAAGTTAGTCGCGCGTAACGCACCTTGCAATTGGCGCTTTTCGAAGTCTCGGTTCGATATCCGCGAAGCAAATGCCCTCACACCGACGCCTTGTCGCAATTGGTGCTGTGGCGTCAACTACTGAAGACGGGCGCGACCGGAGTCACGCCTGCCTTGCTTACAGGTTTTCCTTGTAGAACGGAATCAGCCTGGCGAGCGCCTTGGACACGGGTTCGGGCTTGTCATAGAGGTCGTAGTGCGACCATCCCTCAACCACGACCAGTTCCTTTCTTTGGGATCGTGCGCGGCCAATGATTTCGCATCCATCCCGATACGCACCGAAGGCGCCAACCTTGTCCCCCACAACCACCATCAGCGGTTGAGTGAGCAGCACCTCCGCGAGATGGAACGCATCCCAGCCCACAGCTGCACCCTGGTGGGAGAAGAGCGACCGGTTGGCGCCGTGTGGCTTCTGGCCCCGCGGTGTCCGGTAGTACTCCGTGGCCTCGAACACATCGATTTCCGTGAGACCGCGCTTCTTTGCCTCTTCCGGTGACGACGGCAGCAGGTCGTCGACACGCAGTTGCGCGCCACGCGCTTCGGCGGTGCGTTGCTTTGCCATCGCTTCCAGCGCGCCGACGGGATCATATCCGCTGAAGCCTTCGCGCATGAGCCGGCCGTAATTCACGCCGGTGACGGTGCCCACCGCCTTGATGCGGCGTTCGGTCATTGCAGCGTTGATCGAATAGCCGCCACCGCCGCAGATGCCCAGCACGCCGATACGATCTTCATCGACGTAGTCGAGCGTCACCAGATAGTCGGCGACAACGCGGAAATCCTCGACACGCAGGGTGGGATCTTCTATGTAGCGTGGCTCGCCACCGCTGGCGCCCTGGAAGCTCGCATCGAATGCGAGGACAACAAAGCCTTCCTTCGCCAGGGCCTCGCCGTAGACGTTACCGGAGGTTTGCTCTTTGCAGCTACCGATCGGGTGCGCGCTGATGATGGCCGGGTACTTCTTCTTCGGGTCGAATCCCGGCGGGAAATGGATATCTGCTGCGATATCCCAGTACCGGTTCTTAATCTTGATAGTTTCCATTCGGGTCACCTCGTTGGTGATGTGGTTGAACGATAAGTTCGCAGGAATGAATGTAGGCATTCAGCTGAAGCTAAACAAGTACGTCATCCGGACCACAGTGGTAATCATCACTTAACAATCCTCCGTCTGACGCGGCCGGGATGAGCGCATCGCAGGCGCCTTGGTAACCCCACCGGAGGATCCTCAGGCTTCGCCCGCAGACAGCCTTTCAAAGTACGGTACGTATGCTTGCAGGCCATTGCGATGCTGCGTGGCTTCGATGTGCAATCCAAGATACATAGGAGAAGAACCACATGACCGCGCCGCCCTGCAAGCCCGCTGATGCCGCTACTGCCACCGCCTGGGGACCGCTGCGCAATCGGCGATTCTCGGTGCTCTGGTCGGTGTGGGTCGCAGCCAACGTGTGTGTCTGGATGTGCGACGTTGCCGCGGCATGGTTAATGACCACGCTGACCGACAGCAAGACCCTGGTCGCACTGGTGCAGACAGCCACGGCATTGCCCGCCTTCCTATTAGCGCTTCCCGGTGGCGCATTGGCGGATCAGGTGGACAGACGGATGTGGTTCCTCATCACACTCTTGTGTACGGCGGCCACTACGAGCGCGCTGGCGGTAGCGACTTATACAGGTACCCTCAACACTCCTTTGCTGTTGGCTCTGGTCTTCGCCGGAGGTGTCGGTGCCGCACTGCGCTGGCCAGCGTTCTCCGCCTTGCTGCCCGAGGTCGTGTCACGTCCGGAGCTGCCGCAGGCAATGGCGTTGCATGGCCTTGCCGTGCACGGAGGACGCGTGGGAGGGCCCCTCGTCGCCGGCCTGTTCCTGGCAATGTGGGGCGGCGCCTCGGTGTTTATCGTCGGTGCGCTGCTCTCGCTTACGTCCGCGCTGGTGATCTGGAAATGGGACTATGAAGCGCCGCCGCGCAAGCGTCGCACGGTGCGTTTCCCGCAGGCGATACGAGCCGGCCTGCGTTACGCACGGCGCAGTTGCCGCCTGCGCGCCGCAACCGTGCGTATCTGGGTACTCTTTACGACCGTGACGGCACTGATGGCATTGCTGCCGCTGCTCGCGCGCGCGTATGGTGTCGGCAGCGCGATGGTCTACACGACGCTACTTGCATGCGTGGGCGCCGGGGCCATGACGGCTGTGATGGTGCTGCCACGGCTTCGGGCGCGCTTCGGGTCGCAAAGAATCGTCACGGAGGGTTCGCTCGTGCTCGGCATGGCGATTGCAGGCGTTGGACTAGCTCCGCACGCGTGGGTTGCAGCGCCGGTCCTGTTGATCTGCGGCGCTGGGTGGATTGCAATCGGCAATTCCTTGAACGTCAGCGCTCAATTGGCGCTGCCAGACCGTCTTCGCGCACGGGGAATGGCGGTTTTCTTCATGGCCGCAATGGGGGGCGGTGCGAGCGGCGCTGCCGCATTCGGCGCGCTGGCCGACCACATGGGCGTGCGCGCAGCGCTGCTTGTACTCGCGCTCATGACGTCTGCGCTGGGCTGTTTGATGCGTCGCCGTTGGTCTGTCGCATTCGCGGATGGCCTGGGTCAGGAACAGAATTGAGCCAGAGGTTTGGCTCGGGGCTTGCACCTGGAAATGGATCCCGGGTGCTGTCGTTTACCTGTCGGACCAGGCCCGGAATTACCGTTCCACCTGGCGTCGCCACGTTCCTCAGTGAATGGTCAACCCACCCGTCGGACTGAGCGTCGCCCCCGTGAGGTAGTGCGCCGCATCCGAAGCCAGGAATGCCACCACCTGGCCAATGTCTTGCGGGGCCGCCACGCCAAGCGGGCTGCTGGCAATGATCTTCTCGTATTGTTTGCGGTGGCGCTCCGACACCCCCCCCTCCTTTTCGAACGCAGCCTGCCAGGAGGGGCTGTCGCGTACCACTGTCACGCACACGCAGTTCACACGGATCCGGTCTCGGGCCAGTTCCTTGGCAAGCACCTTGCTCGCACTGATCAGCCCGCCAGCGAATGTGGCGACCGCTGTCTGGGTGGGCGTAGGCACCCTGCCTCCTTCGGAAGTCCGGGGTGGTGCTGCGCGCAAAATCCCCGCCGTCACGCGACTCCACCTTGACGACCTCGGCACCGGCGTCCGCGAGCCACATCGAGGCAAACGGTCCGGCAACAAAATTCTCAACTGCCAGGACGCGCACGCCGCTCAGGGGTCGCTCGGAGTTGCTCGTGTTGGCTGCGGTGGCAGTGTTCTGGTTGGCGTTCATGATTAGTCGGGCTGGTAATTCATCTCGGTGAAAAGACCCTTCCAGATCCCCACCTCTTCAGTCAGCTGCTTTGAAAAAGCGGCCGGCGAGGATGTCACCACGGTGCCGGTCAGCCGCGTCTCCACCGTGTCCTTGAATTGCTTGTCGGCGGACAAGGTCTGGAGATCGCGCGCAATCCGGTCAACCACAGCGGACGATGTGGATTTCGGCACGAAGACCCCGGCCCACAGTAGCGGCAGGTAGCCCTTGTAGCCCACAGCCTCGGACAGCGTTGGCACATCGGGCAGGTTCGGATAGCGCTCGGTACTGATCGCGGCGAGCGGTTTCAGATTCCCCGCATCCATCTGAGCTTTCATTGAACTTGGCGTGTTCACCATGAACTGTGCGTCATTGCGTATCACCGCGAGATTCATGGCGCCAACGCTGTTGAAGTCGAGCTTCGTGTACCGCATGCCTAACGATTTGTTCAGCAATCCCATCGTCAGGTCGAAGATCGACGTCGGGCCTGCGCCGCCGAAGAACAGTCCGTCAGGACTGCTTTTGCTCAACTTGACCAGATCCCGCATCGTTTTCGCCTTGAGCGCGGTTTCGGCATTCACCGCGACCACGAGCTGGTAGTTGATGACCTTGTACACGGGTACCAGGTCGACCATCGGGTCGAACTTCAGGTTCTTGGTGGTGAACTTGGGGAGGATCGAGCTTTGCGTGCCGAGCAGGATGGTGTGGCCGTCCGTGGCGTTCACGACATACTCCGTGCCGATCACGCCGCCCGCCCCGGGCTTGTTCTCTACGATCACGGGCTGCTTCCAAATGCCCTCCAGCCGTTGGGCAAGAATGCGCGCCAGCATATCGCCCGACGAGCCGGCTGCCAGCGCGATCACAATCTTCACCGGCTTGGTCGGCCATTGCTCGGCCGCTGCGGTCTTTGGCAGCAGAAGCGCCGGGCAGCCCGCGAGCAAGGCAGCGCCGGCCAGGCGCAGCCATCTTCGCCGGCCGGTCGCTTTCAGAACGTCACTCATGTCTCTCTCCATTGTTATATGTCATCTAGTCGTCAAGACTTGGACCGCTTGGTCAGGAGCGCAAGATCCGCGTTGTCGTGACCGACGTCCCGCGCCGCCGACAGCGGCGGCGGGCGCTTGCCATTGAACGACAGCGGCAAGCCGACGGCAGCGAGCTCATCGTCCGACGGCTTGCCGATAATGCCAAGCGCTTCCGTTTGCGGGTGCTCCACCAGTTCTTTGGTCGTCTGGATCGGTGCGCACGGCAGTCCGGCCACGCCCAGCCGCTCCTGCCAGTAGACACGCGGATACTCGCGCAGGCGGTCGCCGATTAGTCCGTCGATCAGGGCCCGATTGCGCAGGCGCGCCGCATTCGTGGCGAAGCGCTCGTCGCCAGCCCACTCTGGCCGGTCCAGCGTCTCGCAAAGCCGCGCGAACAGCGCGTCGTTCGCACAACTGATGATCAGATCACCGTCCGCAGTCTGGTAGGCGCGATGCGGCACAATAAAGGCGACGCCAGATCCATGGCGCGAGCCCGGCTCGCCGTCGGCGTTGTAGTTGGCGACGCCGATCGACATCCAGGCAATGGCAGTCTCCAGCAGCGAGCTGTTGACGGTCGCGCCGGCCTGCTTCTGTTGTCGCCGAAACAGTGCGGCGAGAACACCAATGACGGCCCACATACCCGTGCCGAAGTCGACAATGGACACCCCGGCACGCACCGGGGACTGGCCCTCCTCGCCCGTAATGCTCATGATTCCCGCGAACGCCTGCATCAGCGGGTCATACCCAGGCGCGGTATTCAGCGGCCCCTGGTGGCCAAAGGCCCCGATCTCGCAGCAAATCAGCTCCGGCTTGGTCACACGCAGGCTATCGGCATCGAGCCCGTACTGCGCCGCCGAGCCGGGCCGAAGGTTATGAAAGAAAACGTCGGCGCGTTCCGCGATGAGCTGGTGGAGCGTGGCAAGGTCACCGGGATCCTTGATGTCAAGGCTGATGAAGCGCTTGCCGCGGTTGATGGCATGGAAGGCCGCGCCGCTTCCCTTCCACTTGCTCGGCCCCCAACCGCGCGCCGAATCGCCCGTGGGCCGCTCGATCTTCCAGACGTCTGCGCCGAGCGCTGCCAGGATCTGGCCGGCGAACGGCGCCGAAGCGCTGTCGCTCAGCTCGACCACCACCACACCGTCGAGAGGCAAATCATGCATTGCTGATACGCTCCTTGGTTTGATATGCGTTGTATTGCATCCGCTTGGACCGGACGCATGCGCGAAGAGTAGAGGCGCGTCGCCGCCTCGCCAACTGGCCTTTTTCGAAACGGCGATTCGGAGGGATTGAAGTGGCGAGTCGCAGTGCCCTGGTCCCTTAGGCCCACTCGGGCGCGGCAGCACGCTCGCGGACCCGCCCGGTTGCTTTATCAACTTAGTTTCCCCGCGTGACCATTTATCTAAAGTGTCGTTATCGGCGCTTTTAATATGCGCCGCTGTCTGAATCCATACTTTGGATTAAAGGCGCCCTACCGCCATGGGGATTTCTCGCTCAACGCTTTCTGCCAATACTTCATCCTCAGGACAGGGAATTGAGTTCTTGTGCCCTGCGGCCGTTTCAAAGTACGGAATAGCTTCCCCCCGTGCGTTGACGGCCGCCTAGCGGCCGCACGATCCTCGCATTGCGGGAAATACCGCAATCCCAGGAGCCATATCCATGAACAGTCCCGCCAGAACGGAGACAGCCGTCGCCAACGGGCCCGACGCAACCAGCCCAATGTCGCGGGCAATCTGGGCCGCTTCGATCGGCACCATCTTCGAGTGGTACGAATTTGCCCTGTACGGCGCGCTGGCCTCGGTACTGGCGGAGAAGTTCTTTGCTGGCGTGGATCCGTCCACGGCCTTCATCTTTGCGCTGCTGACTTTCGCGGTCGGGTTCATGATGCGTCCGCTGGGCGCACTGGTGTTCGGACGCATCGGCGACATGATCGGCCGAAAGCGGACGTTCATGATCACGATCTGCATGATGGGTGGCGCGACGATCGGTGTCGGCTGCTTGCCCACCTATGCCGCGGCGGGCATCATCTCGCCGATTGCGCTGATCTGCCTGCGCATCCTGCAAGGATTGTCCGCGGGCGGTGAGTATACGGGCGCCCTGACCTACGTTGCTGAGTATTCCCCCGGCCGCCGCCGCGGGCTCAACATGTCATGGACCACAGCGTCGTCAACCGTCGGCCTGCTGTTGTCGTTCCTCGTGATCCTGGCATCGCGCACCATCGCCGGCGACGGCTTTGACGATTGGGGCTGGCGCCTGCCGTTCCTCGCCGCATCGGTGATGCTGCTGGTCTCACTGCTGCTGCGCGTTCGCATGGATGAATCGCCTGCGTTCCGCAAGCTGCGCAGCGCAAACAAGCTGTCGAAGGCGCCGTTGCGCGATGCTTTGCTGGATCGCGCCAATCTCGGCCGCATCGTCATCGCCTTCGCGTTGTGCGCCGGGATGACGTCCATGTACTACATGGCTGCGCTCTATCCGACGTTCTTCCTCACCAAGTCCCTGAAAGTGGATCCCACCACGGTGAATACGGTGGTCCTGCTGGCTACCGCACTCTGCGTCCCCGTGTTTCCACTGGCCGGATGGGCCTGTGACCGATTTGGCCGAAAGCCGGTATTGCTAGTGGGCTTTCTTGCCAGCGCGCTGCTGGCGTTTCCAGTGTTCAAGGGACTCGTGACTTACGCCAATCCGGCCCTTGCCGCCGCACAGGCCAAGGCGCCTATCTCTATCGAAGTGGACCGAGCGAACTGCTCGCTGATGTTCAATCCTCTGGGTAATCGCAAGTTCGCCTCGTCCTGCGACTTGGTCAAGCAAGCCCTGGCCAGCGCGGGCGCCAGTTACCAGATCATCGACGCCGCCCCTGGCGCGACCGCGCGGATCCGGATCGGCGACGACATCCTGAACGCCTACGATGCGGGCGGCATGTCTGCGGATCAGGCAAGGGCACAATCAGCCCAGTTGTCGCAGGCGCTGCACGCGGCGCTGGAAAAGTACAGCTATCCCGGCAAGAGCGATCCGAAGGCCTTTAACGCAATGAAGGTGCTGCTCCTGCTGGCGCTCTTCTTCGCCAGCTCGATCCTGACTGTGATGACGATCGGTCCCGCGCTGGTGGAGATGTTCCCAACCCGCATCCGCTACACCTCAATGGGAGTGCCGTATAACCTCGCTACCGGCTGGGTAGGCGGGCTGTTGCCGACCTTCGTTTTCGCCATCGCGGCCCAGACTGGCAACATGCTTTCCGGACTGTGGTATCCCGTTGGCTGGGCGATCCTGTCCCTGGTTGCCCTGTGCTTCTTCCGCGAGACCCGTGATATTGACATCGCCGCAGACGCCTGAGCCCCGAGCGGAGGCCACCGCCGGCGCTATGCAGTGCGGCACACATGGGACGCGGGTGAAACTACTCTGTTCAGCACGGGTTCGAATAGCCGGATACGGCTCGAACTGTGTATCGAGAATAGGCGCTCACATAAAAACCCCTATGGGGTGGGCCGCCCATTCATACGATAACCGGCATCCGGAGGCAGCACTCCGTCATAGTCGGGAAGAACGATTGTTGTGGGTACCCGATAATGCACGGTGGAATGGTTTCAACGGCATATCCCCGACGCTTTCGAAGGCGACGAAGCCTTGTCTGTACGCATCATCGTCCAAGTTGACTAGGGTTGGTTGGCGAACGACCCGCATCAATAAGTCCTCAATTTTTAGTGGCTGTCCACTACCGAAGTATCTTAAGATCGCTGCATACAGTCCAAGCGTTGCAGCCCGTATGCACAGCCGACAATTGGGAACTCCATGAAGTATCCATCGCAGC
Organism: Cupriavidus sp. 21MJTG02-4; assembly: GCF_057798975.1. NCBI lineage: Bacteria > Pseudomonadati > Pseudomonadota > Betaproteobacteria > Burkholderiales > Burkholderiaceae > Cupriavidus > Cupriavidus sp. 21MJTG02-4. Next base: position 44,632 of record NZ_JBYOJP010000018.1, read on the forward strand.
TTTTCTGCCGCATAGATGTGCTGCAGATCGTCATCGAGCCGGTATTGGCACATGGCTGGACCCTCGTCGAAGAGATAGCGCAAGATATGGAGAGATGCGACATAAGGGTCCGGTGAATCACAAATTAGTTTCCAACTATCGCTCCATACATTCGTACAGTCTTGCTCCTTATATGGATGCGTCGAGCGTGCTTGCAGCCATCGTGCAAGCATCCGAAGGGTAGCACGATAGACGAGATGAACCTGGCGGAATTCGTCGACCCGGGCTCCTCTTCGAGTCAGCGGTGGCTGGCTACGGCGCAGGCTCCAGCTGAGGATCGTCACGCGACGTTTCGCCGTCTCGAGAAGAACTGGAGTAAAAACAGACAAGCGAGCGCATAGTGCGTAGGCCAGTGATGGATTATCGTTCCAGAACTTTCGCAGAACAAGTTTGGAATATCCCACATCAGCGTGTACCAAGTTCAAGGTGTTTGCCCACGCCATTAATCCATCGAATCCTCGATGGAGCTCTTCAGCATGGTCTCGAAACTCGAGATAAAATTTCGGTTGAAACTCACCTCCGGCGATCCATGCACGACAGTTCTTGCAGTGATATGGATGCACCAAACGCCAATCATCAAACAAATTTTCCAACGCCCCCCCACACCTCTGACAAACCGATGATAGTCGTGCCCCGTGCACCGGGCAAACGGGTAGCTCAACGCATTGGAACCAAAAGCTGTGGTATCCAGCTTCTAGACAGAGCGGACATATTCGAAGCTGTTCCGAGAAGAGCGCATCTAGAAGGCTCTCAGCACGACCAGTCATCATGTCGGCTTCTTCAACGGGGCGTTTACCTATGACTCCTGCCTTCATCAAAGAGCTTGCTAATGCCTGGGATTCTTCGAAGTAGGATTTCTGCCCTCGACTCCGGTAACGTATGACTCGCCTGACTCTAAGGTCAGTTGCGCTTAATGCGTTGAGTTCCACCCATCGCATTAAGATGGAAAAAGTTGATTCATATGGTAAGGGCCACCATTGCTCCCCCGTCCACCATGACATCGCTCCAATTACATTATTAATTACCATGGTTAATTATTAACCGTTTAATCGTACGCGAGGCCGCCAGCATGTGCTGCCGCGGATAACCAAAGCGACTCATCGAGTTTTCCTTTGATAAAATCTGCATCAGTGGCACGGACAACCAAGTACGCCAAAGCCTCAAAAATTCGCCGACTCAAGAGCCAACTCTCCTTCTTGTCTGATTCCTGGATCACTACGCTTCTAATCAACCCAACCTTGGAAAAAGCCGTCCAGAAAATCTCCACGTGGTCTTCGAATCGAAAACCGTCTGAAAATGCTTGAGGGAAGAAAAACTGAGTCCACGTGCAGCCGGAACCCTCTGGCCAGATTCTGCAGTCAATCGCGCGGAACAATACATGCAGCGAACGCTTGTCATACCCTCTCAATCGCACGCGGTGCAGGCCGAACCGGTCGGCACATGCACGCCCGAATTCGTTCCTTCTCATATTGTTTAGATTATCCTGCAACGTTGAATCCCCACACGTCACAACAACTAGCGAATATCCATTTTTAACAAGATCATTTTGCAGATCTTTGACAAAACCAAAGTCTACGGGAAGTAATGCTTGGGCTTCATCCAGCAGCAGCACCAAAATGCCCCAAGTCGAGGTACTTGCCAGTACTTCCATGCGCTCATAAGTTCTCTTCTTTAGCGCAGGAGTTTCTCCGCTGGGTAGCGGATGTTCTAACGAACAAAGAAATTGCATATAAAATGCTCGAATGGAAGGTACCTGTTTGTTATCCGTCGAATGATAGGCAATGGCAAGATTATTACCAAAATCCTTAGACAGCTGTTCACACATTGCGCGCAAGAGCGATGTCTTCCCTTCTCCTGTCTCCTCGGAGAGATAGAAGCTTCGACGCTGCAGAATGCAGAGTTTGCATGCGTCGTATGCGCATCGGATAGGAGGCGTCCACAACGGACTATTGACATCGTGCGCCAGAAGCGGGTGTTCCCCGACTGAGCAACGAGTGTAAGGGGCACTTTCATATGGACTTTCATTAGTGTCAGACATCGTCATCGCTCCTCGTGTTTCGAAAAATACCGAACGCTCCTCGCGGTTCCCTGCTGCGATACTTATCAGTTGATGTCGTTTCTTTCTCTTTGGGGTCGTACGCCATCTGGCGTTCTAGATTCGCAAGATCCAAGGCTTGGCGTTTGCTTCGCCTTTTTGGCTTCTCGTCGATGAGTTCATGACGGCGCGTCTGTATAATTTTTTGAATAAACTTAGGGTCTCGTTCGGCCGGTCTTGCTAAGGCCTTCCGATTCATGAGTCGCCGAGCCAGTATTGAATACTTCCAATCGGCCCAGCGGGCCTCAGGATTTAGTTGTCCGAGATCCTTTCCCGTATTGAGAACGATGGCCCATGCTTTACGAATGTCCAAGCGGTGGACTTGAAGCTCCACTTTCTGTCCAATTAGCGTGAAGTCGGAGGAGAGTTGTTGATTCGTATAGCGGCATCGATCAAATTGAACGTAGGGGCGCACCCCCTTCTTCACGGAACCACGGACTGTGGCCACCACCTTATGCATCAGCAGCCGTAGTTCTGGCTCGCTCGCATTAGGCAAAGGCTGTGGTACCCAATCGAGTTCCGGCCGAATCGCATAGTCTTCCAATGTGTCGAAAATCGTGCTTCGGAAGAATTTTTCCGGCGTAAATACCGTGTGATGTTCTGCGATGACGGCATCGAGGATAGCCGTAAGATCCCTGTCACGCAGCGTGTACCGTGCTGCCTCCTTCTCTGGCTCGCGGCGCCGCCGCGGGTCATGCGGCCCACTGCCATAGGTACACCGAAGTCGGTGGAGGCCCCGTTCAGCGAGCTTTCCATTGAGTCGTTCGATGAAGGGGCGAAGCCACCAGGCGCGTGGAACGCCGAACTCGACAGCGCAACCAAGTACATCGATGACATTGTTCACAAAGTCATTGGCAGCGTTTGCCCATCCATTATCAACTTTAAGTAGGCAACACCCCTGGCGGGCGTATAGGAGAATCAGGTTCGGCAGGAGTGAAGCCTGTTCGGGTACAACGTCGCGCATCAATGGTGCGTCGTCGTCCTGTGCTGCCGGCATCAACGAACTAAGGACAGTTTGGAGGGCCGTATCGGACGACGGCTCGGCCTCATAAGCGACGTGATAGCCGCATATGCCCCCACTGCACTCGTCGACCAACAACCCGACATACCAACGAGCGACAAGCAATCTATGTAGGTGGCCATAGCGGTCCTCGAACTCGATGTAGCCGGGCGCATCCTGCCGGACATAATCTAATTCCAAGATCGAAAAGGGCATCCACGCTTGGATCAAGCGTGGATGCCCTTTCCCGATCCTCAAGTGCCACGCGGCATCCTCCCCACTGCGCTCCCGGATGTATGCAGTAGGTCTGGTTTTTAACAGCGCATGCAAATACTTCTGCAGCGCAGAGTATCCGAGATTGCGCGTATTCAATGGCCACTCGCCCGGTTTGAGCTTTCCTTTTAATTCCTCAAGGAACTCCCTGTGGATGTTGGCAATTGACTTCCTGGCCTCGACATACTCGCCGTCATCATTCTGACCCAGAAACTGTTTTATGACTCGCTTACGCAGCCAGGGAAACCGGAGAAACAGCTGCCCGAGTGCACCAGCGAATCCGCTTGAGCAACTCGTGCCCAATACGAAATTACGCACGACCGGTTTAGTCCGCGTGTATGCCACCACGTGAAGTCCTGGATGAAGCGCACGAAAACCGAAGTTCCGCTTATCCGGGGCTACGGCGAGGCAACGCTTGATGATGCGACGTAGATTATCATCCGAAATCATCGTTTGTGCCGCAATATCCCGGAAACTATATCCTGCCATGTAGAGGGCGATCGCCTCTTTTTTGCGCGCTACTCCACGACGTGCATTTTCATCGAGTTGAGATACGTCGATATCTGGCCAAGCGTCAATATCCTGCAATTCGGCAGGAATCAAGGATCGTCTCGCACCTGTTTTCATTTTTCGATCCTCGAGATCAAGGAACGACGTGAAAACAATTGCTTCTTGAGTTCGGTTCGCAAAGCTCCTACTGCCAGTTGATGTGCTACGGCAGCGAGCATAATCGCAGCATCTATGCCTGGTTGAGCAAGAATTTCGCTCAGCGCAACGGTATGGCGGTTCTCAAAGAGCCCCCTGAGCACTAACAGTTCTTTGCCTGCGTACTTGCCATGAGCACGGGTACGTGCTGCACAGAGGAATCGCCAATTTTGCGGGAGTAGCCCGGCAGCACGAATTTGTGCTTCGGTCTTAACAATGATGGGATATGGGCACTGATCTTCCTTGGGTAAAGCTCGTCGGCTGAAGTACCAGCGCTCAACGGTTTCATCCACATAATGGACGTCCACGGCTTCGGAAACATCGGCGGCAAGATCTGAGCACAAGCAATACCGGCAAATCTCGGGATTCCCCTCCGCCAACATGAGATGCCAGAAGCAAACTTGGCCAAATACCGCCAACCTTTTGTCGTTCTTGGGAGACTCAAAAACGTACAGATTGCGCAAGCCTCGTTCAGGCAAATCAACATAATGCCGCGCAGCGATCGTTCGCGGCATAACTACCGCATGTGCCTCGTGTTTCATCGCAGCTCCTCAGATTTGAGGGATGAGACCAGGCCTAACGCGGCGGCAAACACAGATCCCCTTGACTTTTTGCCAAAAATGAAGCAGAGTCAATCCAGACTTGGGGAAATTTCGGGCAAGCGCGCGAGAGGCACTGGCCAGGATTTTTTCAGGCGATAATGCTCCCATTCATCGGTTGGATGATTTCAAATTCGGCGCGAGATCAGCCGTTACTGATCTCGCGCCTTGTTGTGTCCTGATCACGAGCGAATCGTGATCACATCCGTCATAGCTCCCTCCCCGGAAATACGCAAGCACTATCGGATTTGCCGGAAGGCAGCCGAGGTAACTACAAGTTACTTAACGGGAGGGGGGCTTGATTTTCCGCCTGGCACGCGAAATAATCGTTTTTTTATTATCCGATAATCATAGAAATGCATTATTTTGCGCCTACACAAGCGTTTTCGTGGGATTTTACTGAGGCTATACGCACCCGAAGGCGATGAATAAGGCGTATCTCGTGTCGGAGTGCAAATTGCGCAGCCCGTCTCCGGGATTTCCGGGATCCTTTTGGTATTTGTGCCGAAAGCAAGCCTTGACTCGGTTCTGACGACCCTCGCGAACACGGGATGCTCATTCGCTCCCGGACATCCACACAGAGATTGTTTGACGTCGGCGCCGACGTTTTGGTCATTGGCCAAGCCTTCAACACACCACAAACGTGGCGCAAGCTGCTACCGGTCAATTCTGCTTCCCGCTTCATTAAGAGGAGGCGAAACGAGTGAAGCGTTTGCGATGTTTCCCGCACAACCCGGCAAGCAGCATTTGACCTAGCGAGCGGTCGAGTTCGTGATCCTCCGGAAGCAGACACAGGACTCGAACCTACAACTCGCATCCTTTGCCCAGCATTTGCGCGCCGGAATGTTGACGGCGAGAAATGAACCTTGGGTCACAATCCCGACTCCTCTGCGGATCATCGAGAAGCTCTCTGAGTACATGCGCGCGTAGAAGCCTGGCGCTTCAGAACCAGGGCCGTTGCTACAAGAGTTGCGCTAAGGGCGGCCAGCGCCGGTTGATATGAAATTCGATTCCTTTGCGGTATGGCCTCATTGGTAACGGAACGTGTGGCTGAGCCGGTCGCGCAGGCGAGGCAAGCTGGTCACCCAGCCTTTGGTGACCACGTCTTGCGCCGGCAGTCGTTCACTGGGATGCGCGGCAAAGTAGTGCTCGCTCGCCTGCATCAGCCGCGCGGCTTCGCTCGGGAAGCTCGATTGCACCAACATGGCGGCCAGCCGGAATACGTTGGCCTCGCGCTGGTCCAGAGCGGACCCTGTGGACGCGCGTGCAACGGTCGCGCAGCGACTTAGGAGCGCAGCTTCGACGTCCCGGGAGCACATGGCGGATCCTCCGATCGGTGGCCTCAATAGATGCCTGCCAATGTACTGCGAACTGTGGTCCAACGTACACTTTGCGCGGTATGAGAGTGATCAACAAACGCGTCCTGCTCGATTTTGCTGCCAAACAACACCGCGGGAGCATCGCTGGGCAACGGGGTGCCAGAAGCCAGCCAGCCCCGGTTGCTTGCGGCACCGCCTGCCCCAGCCCTTGCTACTGATACGCCTTCCTATTCTTACCCATAGTTTTACGTGGCTCCCAGTTTTTCACGTCATGTTTCCGCACATAGATCGCCGGAGAAAAGATACCGCGTATTCCAAGGATGGGCCTCTACGGTAGCAGTCAAGCCAAATCTAACCCGACAACTTTGTTCTAGAGGACTATGTCACCTGAGGCTGCCTCCCCGTACGCTCCCAGTTTCGTCGGGCGCTACGGGAGGCAGCCATGCACGAACAGGGATTGGTGACCATGAGTCTGCGCGAAGCTGACCTCTTCAAGGTCATTCAGGCCACCGCCGAAGGTCTGTTGCCGCATTGCGCAAGCACAATATCAGCACGCTAGAAACCGCCAATGCCTATGCCGGTCTTCATGGCGACAGGCGCCTGGCCGGGTAGCGCTACAGCTCCAGCGCCGGCCCCCTGCTGCGCTTGAGCTGGAACGCCACCGATACGCGATCGGCCGGATAGGTCGTGTCGGTGATTTCCAGGATCTTGCCCGAGCCATCCTTGTAGTGGCGAATCAACCGCAGCCCCGCAGATCCGGCCGGCACGCCCAGCTGCGCCGCCAGCGGCGCCTCGACCAGCGTGGCCGTCACCACCTGCCGGATCTCGGCAATCGCGATGGCGCGTTCGCGCTCGATCAGTGCGCTGACCAGGGTCTGGGGGTGGCTGCGGATGGCGTCGACCAGGCCCGCCAGCGACGCGTCGATATAGATATCGGCGCGCGCCACGGGCGTGCTGTCCTTGCGTGGGTCGACGCGGGTGCCGCTGAGCAACACCCACGCGCTGCCGACCGGTGCTTCGAGCCGGCGTGCCAGGGCGCGGTCGAGCGTGATGTCGCGCACGTCTTCGATCGCGCGAACCTCGGTGGCTGCCACGCGCACCAGGTCCTCGGCCGTGCCGAATGACTGTGTGTAGGCTGCGTTCGGGTTGGCGCTTTCGACAATGGTGCCGACCGCCTTCTTGCGCGAGATATAGCCCAGGTCCTGCAGCATGCGCAGCGAGGCCCGCACCGTGTGGCGGCTCACGCCGTGCTGCTCGGCCAGTTCATGCTCAGTCGGCAGCAGGCTGCCTACCACCCGGCGCCCTTCCACGATGTCCTTCATCAGCGTGCTGGCGAGCTCGGCATATCGCGTGGGGGTGCCCGGCACATCGGCCCTGGGCTTGCTGTCCTTCAGTGTCGCGGTCATGGCGGCAAGTGGTGCGGAAAGTCGGAGGATGCGCGCATTTTACGATGCCGGTGCCGCACCCTCCCCACTCCGTCAGTGCGCGAAGAAGCGGCGCTCCGCCTCGGCCGGCAGCGCCATGCCGGTGACCTTGGCCTTCTGCAGCACCTCCCAGAAGTAGCGGTAGGTGGCACGGTCGTGCAGTTCGCCCTTGTACTGGATCGGGCCCCAATCGGCGTCCTGCGCCGCTACCAGGATGCCAGCCGCGTCTTCCACTTCGGTGAAGTCCGGGCGCATGGCGTTGACGATCGGCTGGATCTGCGCCGGGTAGATGCTCCACATGCGCAGGAAGCCGAATTCGTTGCGCGCGCGGCGCGCGTCGCCGGCAATCACGTCGGCGTCCTTCAGGTTCAGGCACACGTTGTGGGCCGGCACGATGCCGTTGGCCAGCGCCGCCGCCACCATGTCGGCCTTGGCACGCGCCAGCAGCGCGTGCTCGAACTGACCGGGGCTGCGCATGGCGGCGGCCGGGATCGCGCCGTGGTGGCCGCTGACGAAGTCCATCAGGCCGAAGTCCAGCACTTCGATGTTCGGCAGCCCGACAATCTGGAACACGTCGCGCAGCGCGCCATGGGTCTCGATCAGCACGTGCACCGGCACCGGCTTGTCCAGGCCGGCCTTCTTGCCGGCCTCGCCGATATAACGGATCACCTCGGCGACCTGGCCGCTGTTGGTGGCCTTGGGCACGGTGATATACGCCAGGCGGCTGCCGGCGCCGCCCACGATGATGTCCACGTCCTGGCGCCAGGACGGATGCGACGGGTCATGGATGCGTGCCCCGGCACGGGCATGGACGTTGCGATCCGAGGCGATCATGCGCGCGACCATTTCGGCGTGCTCGCGCTCCTGGCCGGCGGCGGCGCCGTCCTCGCAATCGCAAGTCACGTCGAAGACCGGGCCGTATTCGACCTGCAGGTCCATGGCCTTGCCGATCAGCTTTTCGCTGCCGGCAAAGTGTTCACAGGCGGCCAGCACGGGGAATGCCTTTTCGCCGGCAAAGAGAGCGTCGTTCGGGTGCGTTGCGGTGGTCATGTCTAGTCTCGCTGGGTGGTTGGATGCATCGGGGCTGCCCGCGCGGGGCTTACCGCTGGCGTTTGGGGATGGCGATGGTGTAGTCGAGGTCGAGCACCACGTTGGACGGGTGCGCCGGCCTGCCCTGCCCCGGCTCCGGGAAGGCAACGGATGCGCCGCTGGCGTTCTTCACGCCGATCATGCGCAGGCGCAGCCCGCCGACGTGTTCCTGGCCCAGGTCGATCTTGTCCAGCACCTGGGTGGCGCAGGCAATGGTGTCGCCGGCGTAGCTCGGGTTCACGTGGCTGCCGCCGTTGATGGCCAGGACCGACAGGCCGTTTTCCAGCCCGTCGTAGGCCAGCGCGCGGCAGACCGAGATGATGTGGCCCCCATAGACCAGCCGCTGGCCGCCGTTCGCCGCCATGGCGTGGCCGTCGAAATGCGCGCGCGCCGTGTTCTGGTAGAGACGCGTGGCCAGGCTGTGGTCGCTGTCGTTGATCGTCATCGCGCCCGGGTGGTCGATGCGCTCGCCCACCGCGTAGTCTTCCCACAGGTCGTCGAAGCCGGTCATGGCGGCGATCTCGCGCACGCGGGCGGTGTAGTCGCTGCGGCGCAGTCGCTCGGCCGGCACCGCCGTCTCGGTGGCAGGCACCACGGCCTCGCCGCAGGCGGCGCCGTGGTCGCGCTTGTGCACCATCACCCAGCGCACCCAGCTCAGCACCTCGCGGCCATGCTGGTTACGGGCCGTGGAGCGCACGTAGACCACCCCGCTCTTGCGGTTGGAGTTCTCTTTCAGGCCGATGACTTCGGTATCCACGGCCAGCGTATCGCCCGGATACACGTGCGAAATAAAGCGCACTTCCGCGTAACCGAGGTTCGCCACGGCATTGAGCGAGATATCCGGCACGGTCTTGCCGAACGCGGTGTTGAACACCAGCAGGTCTTCCAGCGGCCGGCGCTCGAAGCCGAGCTGCCGGGCATTGGTCTCGGCCGTGCATAGCGCCGCGCGGCTGCCGGTCAGGCCGATGTACAGGCTGCGGTCGCCCTCGGTCAACGTGCGCGGCGTGGCATGGCTGATCCGCATGCCGACGCGGAAATCCTCGAAATAGTTGCCGCTGCGGTCCTTCTTCATATCCGTTTCCTTGTCCCTCTGGCCTCGGGCGTCACGCTGCCGCATCGTCCCGTCACTCGTTTTATGTCCGTACATAGTGATTGGCGAAACCAGGCCTGTCAACTGGAAATCACCAGAAGGCCCTTTGTGTATGCCGTGTAGATTGCGGAAATATACCCACCCAGTTTGGGTGGGTATCCGCGATAAGGCTTGCCACCCACCCACTCTCTCCAGCTACTATGTACGTACATAAACGTCGCCAAACAGGCGAATCACAGGCTACCGCCAGGAGTGCAAGGTGCAAAAACTGACCGAAGAGCGGCGCATGATCCAGGAGGCCGCGCGCCAGTTCACGATGGAGCGCGTGCTGCCCATCGCCAACAAGCTGGACCCGGAAAAGGGCCAGATCCCGCGCGAGCTGATCGACGAGATGGCCGAACTCGGCTACTTCGGCATCCTGATTCCCGAGGAATACGGCGGCCTGGGCCTGGGCGCCTACGAGTACTGCCTGGTGGCCGAGCAGCTCTCGCGCGGCTGGATGAGCGTGGGCAGCCTGATCGCACGTGGCAATGGCCTGATCGGCGCGCTGAAGGGCCTTTCGCCCGGGAAGAAGGCCGAGTACCTGCCGCGCATGGCGCGTGGCGAGTTACTCGGTGCGTTTTCGCTGTCGGAACCCAACGCCGGCTCCGACGTGGCCAATATCGCCTGTCGCGCCGTGCGCGATGGCGACGACTGGGTCATCACGGGCAGCAAGTACTGGTGCACGTTTGCCGACGAGTCGGACTTCATTCTCGTCATCTGCCGCACCGATCCCGTGATCGATCCCAAGGCGCGCCACAAGGGCCTGTCCGCCTTCATGGTGGAAAAGCCGCGCGGCCAACTGCCTGAAGGCGTCAAGGGCAGCATCATCCCGAAGATCGGCTACCACGGCTGGACCACCTGGGAACTGGCCTTCGACGGCTGCCGCGTGCCGCATGCGAAGATGGTCGGCGACGAAGGCAAGGCGTTCTATCTCGCCACGGCCGGACTCGAAACCGCGCGCGCCCATACCGCCGCGCGCTCCATCGGCCTGGCGCAGGGCAGCCTGGAGGATTCGATCCAGTACGCGAAGGACCGCGCCCAGTTCGGCAACCCGATCGGCAACTTCCAGGCGATCCGCTTCAAGCTGGCCGATATGGCGACCCAGATCGAGGCTTCGCGCGCCCTGCTCTATACGGTGTGCGAGAAGATCGATGAAGGCCTGCGCGCCGACACCGAGGCGTCGATGGTCAAGCTGTTCGCGAGCGAGATGTGCGAGCGCGTCACCAGCGAAGGCCTGCAGATCCACGGCGGCGCAGGCTACACCACGCATTTCGCGGCCGAGCGCTACTGGCGCGATGCAAGGCTGACCAAGATCTTCGAAGGCACGTCCGAGATCCAGATGCGCATCATCTCCGATGCGATGCTGGGCAAGGTCGCAGCCTGAGCCGGTGCACGCGATGACGCAAGCCACCGTGCCCACCGCCATCACCGCGCGCGCCGCCAGCCTGGCGGTGGATGGTTCGCTGCGGTTTCCCGCGCACGCGCTCGACGTCGCCCGGCTGTCCGTCTATGACTGCCTGGCCGTGGCGATCGCCGGCGCGCAGGAACCGGTCAGCCAGGCCGTGCGCGAGATGGTGCGCCGCGAGGACGGCGCGCCGCAGGCCAGCGCCTTTGGCCTGGCGCAGCGCATCCCTGCCCGTGCGGCCGCGCTGCTCAACGGGGCAGCCGCGCATGCGCTCGATTACGACGACACGCATTTCGATTTTGTCGGCCATCCGAGCGTGGCCGTGCTGCCCGCCGCAATGGCGGTCGCTGAACAGCAGCAGGCCAGTGGACGCGCCCTGCTCGAAGCCTTCCTGACCGGCGTCGAGGTGACCTGCCGCGTTGGCGGCTGGCTGGGCCGGCCGCACTACAACGCCGGCTTTCACCAGACCGCGACCTCCGGGGCCTTTGGCGCTGCTGCCGCCGCTGCGCGCCTGCTTGGCCTCGACACGGAGCAGGCTGTTCATGCCCTGGGCCTCGCCGCGACGCGTGCGTCCGGACTGAAGTGCCAGTTCGGCACCATGGCCAAGCCATTCCACGCGGGCATGGCAGCGTCTACCGGCGTGGAAGTCGCCACGCTTGCGTCGCTGGGCTTTGTCGCGCGGCCCGATGCGATCGAATGTGCCGCCGGGTTTGCCGCCACCCATGGCGCCGGACAAGGTTGCATCGACGATCCGTTTGCCGGCCTGCCCGAGACGTTCCGCTTTGTCGACGTCCAGCACAAGTTCCACGCCTGCTGCCATGGCACCCACCCGGCACTCGAAGCGCTGAAGACCTTGCGTGCCCGGCACGGACTGCAGGCGCAGGATATCGACGCGATCTCGCTGGCCATCGCACCGCAGTGGCTGCCGGTCTGCTGTATTGCCGAGCCGGCAGCGGGGCTGGAAGCGAAGTTCAGCCTGTCGCTGACGGCCGCGATGGTGCTGGCCGGTGTCGACACGGCCGCGCTCGCGTCGTTCTCCGATGCCAATTGCCGTGCTCCCGCGCTGATGGAACTGGCACGTCGTGTCGAGATCCGCCCCGACCCGGCCATTGCCGATACCGCCTGCCGGGCCACTGTCGTGACGGCATCCGGCGCATCGCTGAGCTGCACCATCGAACTCAGCGACCCGATGCCCTATGCCACCCGCGCCGCCAGCCTGCGCGGCAAGGTCGAGGCCTTGCTTGGCACGCGCCCGGCGCAGGCACTCTGGGATTTCGTCGAAACCCTGGACACCCATCCGGCATCGGACCTGTATCCGCGCCTGCACGCCTGGATGGCCGGCGATGCCGCCTGACCAGCCAATGTTGGAGTCAACTATGCAGCCCCAAGCCCCTTTCGACGCCCGCTCCCACGGCAAATCCACCGGCGCCCTCGCCGGCCTGCGCGTGGTCGACCTCACGCAGATGCTGGCCGGTCCGTTCTGCACGCAGATCCTGGCCGACCACGGTGCCGACGTGATCAAGGTCGAGGCCATGACCGGCGACGGCACGCGCGTCACCGGGCCGTTTTGCGCAGACGACACGCTGAAGGATTTCGGCGGCTATTTCCAGAGCGTCAACCGCAACAAGCGCTCGATTGCGCTGGACCTGAAGACCGGCACGGGCCGCGAGATCCTGCGCAGGCTGATCGACGACGCCGACGTGGTGGTGGAGAACTTCCGCGCTGGCGTGATGGAGCGTCTTGGCTTTTCCTACGAAACCCTGCGCGAAACCAACCCGCGCCTGGTCTACGGCACGGTGCGCGGCTTCGGCGATCCGCGCAGCGGCGAAAGCCCGTATGCGCAGTGGCCGGCGTACGACGTGGTCTCGCAGGCCATGGGCGGGATGATGGGCATCACCGGCCCCGACCGCGACACGCCGACCAAGATCGGCCCCGGCGTGGGCGATACCGTGCCGGCCCTGATGCTGTGCATCGGCATCCTGGCGGCGGTCAGCCGCGCGCGCGAAACCGGCCAGGGCCAGTTCGTCGATGTCGCCATGACCGACGCGGTGCTGGCCATGTGCGAGCGCATCGTCTACCAGACCTCCTACACGGGTGCGGTGCCCGCGCCGGAGGGCAACCGCCATCCGCTGCTGTGCCCGTTCGGCCTGTTCCGCGCGCGCGACGGCCATGTGTCGATTGCCTGCGCGACCGACGCCTTCTGGGAAAAGCTGGCCGTCGCCATCGGCCGCCCGGAGATGGCGCAGGACCCCGCCTTTGCCACCAACGCCGCGCGCGTACAGCACCAGCAGCAGGTGATCGACGCCATCGAAGCCTTCACCGCTGCACGCAGCAAGGAAGACATCGCAGAAGCGCTGGGCGGCAAGGTGCCGTTCGGTCCGGTCTACACGTCGGCCGAGATCTTCGCGGACAAGCACTACGCCGTCCGCGAAATGCTGGTGGACGTGGAGCAGCCCGGCTCGGCTACCCCGGTGAAGATCGCCGGCGTACCGATCAAGCTGAGCGATACCCCGGGCGCCGTGCGGTGCCGCGCCCCGCTGCTGGGCGAGCACACCGACGAGATCCTGGGCGCGATCGGCTATGCCGAGGACGGTATCCGGGCGCTGAAGGCGCAGCGCGTCGTGGCCTAGTGTCCGACATCGAATCGCCCCCGCCGCCATCCAGGCGGCGGCAAACCAGGGAGACAAGTATGAAGAGATGGATCATCGCCGGCGTACTGGGTGCGCTGGCCAGCCTTGCCAGTGCATCCGACCACTACCCGTCGCGGCCGGTCAAGCTCATCGTCGGCTATGCGGCGGGCGGGCCCGTCGACAGCGCAGCGCGGGTCTATGCGCAGCATCTCGGCACAGCGCTGGGGCAGCCGGTCGTGGTCGACAACCGCGCTGGCGCCGGTGGCGCCATTGCCGCGTCGCTCACGGCCAAGGCAAGCCCGGACGGCTATACGCTGTTCTTCGTCGGCAGCCCGACCCTGACCATGGCGCCGCTGGTCCAGAAGACGGCCACCTACAAGCCGCTCAAGGACTTTACGCTGGTGGGCCTGCTCAATACCTACACCAACGTGCTGCTGGTCGCGAACGACTCTCCGCTGCACAGCGTGAATGACCTGATCGGCGATGCCAAGGCGAATCCCGACGGGCTCGCATTCGGCTCCGCAGGCGTCGGCGCATCGAATCACCTGGCAGCCGAATTGCTGGCCCAGCGCGGCGGCGTGCGCTTCCTCCATGTGCCGTACAAGGGCAATGCCCCGGCCGTCACCGACCTGATCGGCGGCAAGATCGGCTTCATGTTCGACGTCACGGGCACCGCGATCGGGTACGTGCAGGGCGGGAAGCTGCGCGCGCTGGCCGTGACCTCACCGACGCGCAACGCTGCGCTGCCCGGCGTGCCGACCGTGGCCGAGTCCGGGATCAAGGGCTTCGACGTGAGCGGCTGGTTCGGCCTGATCGGCCCGCCGGGCCTGCCGCCCGCCGTGGTGGACCGTCTGGTGGCGGCGAACCGCGAGGTGGGCAACAACGCCGCTTTCCAGCAGAGCCTGGCGCGTGCCGGCTATGCCCCCAGCATCAGCGGCCCGGCCCAGTTCACCGAGCGCCTGCGGCAGGACCTGGCGCTGTGGACCGACGTCATCACGAAGGCCAAGATCGAGGCGCAATGAACGCCATGCCGGCGGCATCCAGCCGCCAGTCAAACCAGACAACAGGAGCAAGAGCATGAGTGCAACGACGCAAGACAAGGTAGTACTGGTCACGGGCGCGGGCGGCGGCATCGGCCGTGGCATCGCACTGGCCATGGCGGCCGCCGGGGCCAGGGTCGTGGTCAACGACCTGGGCGTGTCGATGTCCGGCGATGGCGCCGATGCCGGACCCGCGCAGCGCGTGGTGGAAGAAATCCGTGCGGCCGGCGGCAAAGCCGTGGCCAACACCGACAGCGTGTCGAGCTGGAACGGTGCCCACAATATCGTCCAGTGCGCGCTCGACAACTTCGGCCGCATCGACGCCGTGGTCAACAACGCCGGCAACCTGCGTGACCGCATGTTCTTCAAGATGGCCGAAGAAGAATGGCGTTCGGTGATCGACGTGCACCTGCACGGCACCTTCTTCGTGAGCCGTGCGGCGGCCAACTACTTCAAGGACCAGGAAGGCGGTGCCTTCGTGCACATGACTTCCACCTCGGGCCTGATCGGCAACCTGGGCCAGGCCAACTATGCGGCGGCCAAGCTGGGCATCGTCGCGCTGTCGAAGTCGATCGCGCTGGACATGCAGCGTTTCAACGTGCGCTCGAACTGCATCGCGCCGTTCGCGTGGAGCCGCATGACCAGTTCGATCCCTTCCGAGACGCCGGAGGAAAAGGCGCGTGTGGCCAAGCTGCAGAAGATGGAAGCCAACAAGATCGCGCCCATGGCGGTGTTCCTTGCCAGCGATGCCGCGCGCGAGGTCAGCGGCCAGATCTTCGCCGTGCGCGCCAACGAAATCATGCTGATGAGCCATTCGCGCCCGGTGCGCTCGGTGCACATGAGCGAAGGCTGGACGCCGGAAGCAATCGGCGAGATCGCCGTGCCGGCCATGCGCAACAGCTTCTTCAAGCTCGAGCGTTCGCCCGACGTGATCGGCTGGGACCCTATCTGAGAGCGCTGCCATGACCATCAAAGGCAAGGCCTATATCGTCGGGGCCTACGAGCACCCGACCCGCAAGGCGCCGGACAAGAGCGTGGCGCAATTGCATGCCGAGAGCGCGCGCGGCGCCCTCGAGGATGCCGGACTGTCGCTGTCCGACGTCGACGGCTACTTCTGCGCGGGCGACGCGCCGGGGCTGGGCGCGGTCAACATGATCGACTACCTCGGCCTCAAGGTCCGCCATGTCGATTCGACCGATACCGGCGGCTCCGCCTACCTGGTGCACGTCTCGCATGCCGCGCAGGCGATTGCGGCCGGCAAGTGCAATGTCGCGCTGATCACGCTGGCCGGGCGGCCGCGCTCCGAAGGCTCCAGTGGCACGCAGGCGCGCAACTGGGGCGCCAACCTGCCCGACGCGCCCTTCGAAGCGCCGTTCAACCCGGTCACGGTGAACCTCTATGGCATGGTGGCGATGCGCCATATGTTCGAGTACGGGACCACGCCGGAGCAACTCGCGTGGATCAAGGTAGCGGCGTCGCACCATGCGCAGCACAACCCGCATGCCATGCTGCGAGACCTGGTGACGGTGGAAGACGTGCTGAATTCCCCGATGATCTCCGACCCGCTGCGCAAGCTCGACTGCTGCGTGGTGTCCGACGGCGGCGGCGCGCTGATCGTCGCGCGCCCGGAGATCGCGGCAAGGCTGAACCGCCCGAAGGTCCGCATACTGGGTGCCGGCGAACACGTGAAGGGCCAGCTTGGCGGCGAAGTCGACCTGAGCTGGTCGGGCGCGCGCGTATCGGGCGCGGCGGCGTTCGCCGAAGCGGGCGTCACGCCGGCCGACATCAAGTACGCGTCGATCTACGACAGCTTCACCATCACCGTGCTGATGCAGCTCGAAGACCTGGGCTTCTGCAAGAAGGGCGAAGGCGGCCGCTTCGTGGCCGACGGCAACCTGATCTCGGGCGTGGGCAGGCTGCCGGTCAATACCGACGGCGGCGGGCTGTGCAACAACCATCCGGCCAACCGCGGTGGCATCACCAAGGTAATCGAAGCCGTGCGCCAGTTGCGCGGCGAAGCCCACCCCGCCGTGCAGGTGCCGAACTGCGACCTGGCGCTGGCGCAAGGCACCGGCGGCTACCTGGGCAGCCGGCACGGCAGCGCCACGCTGATTCTCGAACGCGAGCAATGAACCAAGCGGAAGCTATCCGATGACCACTCCTCATGTCCCCCTGACTTACAAGGCGCCGGACGAACAGCCGGACAACACCGCGTTCTGGCAGGCCGCGCGCGAAGGCCGCCTGCTGGTCAAGGTATGCGAGTCCTGCGGCAAGCCGCACTGGTACCCGCGCGTGCTGTGCCCGTTCTGCATGGGCAACACCACGTGGAAGGAAGCCAGCGGACGCGGCACGATCTACGCGTTCAGCGTGACGCGCCGCGCGGGGCCGAATCCGTTCTGCATCGCCTACGTGACGCTGGAGGAAGGCGTCTCGATGATGACGCATATCGTCGACTGCGACCTGGACCGCGTGCGCATCGGCCAGAAGGTACAGGTCAGGTTCTCGCCGAGCGAAGGCGGCGCGCCCGTTCCGACCTTCACGCTGGCCTGATGCCCTTCCCAACCTACCTGATTGCCACTGATCCCATGACTGTTCCCGCCTTGCCGGACATCCTGCTCGATCCCCGTTCCGTCGCTGTCGTTGGCGCGTCGGACGACCCTGCCCGCATCGGCGGCCGTCCGATCGCCGCCATGATCCAGCTCGGCTTCGCAGGGCGCATCCTGCCTGTCAACCCGAACCGGCGAGAAGTCCAGGGCCTGCCCGCGTATCCGTCCGTGGCCGACCTGCCCGAGGTGCCAGATGTCGCGATCGTGGCGGTGCCGGCCGCGCAAGTGCTCGACGTCGTGACGGCGCTTGGCGAGCGCGGCACCCGCGCGGCGATCCTGTTCAGCGCGGGCTTTGCCGAGGTGGGTGGCGAGGGTGTGGCCCGCCAGGAGGAACTGCTGGCCGTGGCGCGCCGCACCGGCATGCGCCTGCTCGGGCCAAATGCGCTGGGCCTGATCAATGTCCATACCGGCTTTGTCGGCAGCTTTGCCTCCAGCATCGCGCTGGGACCGGTGCGTGCGGGCGGAGTCGGCATTGTCAGCCAGTCCGGCGCCTATGGCGGCCATCTGGTCATGGCGGCGCAGGCCGCCGACATCGGCCTGTCCAGCATCGTCATGACCGGCAACGAGGCCGATATCTCGCTCGGCGAAGTGGTGCGCCTGCTGGTGGACGACCCGCGCACCAGCGTGATCGCACTGTACTCCGAAGGCATCAACGATGGCGATGGCCTGGTCGCCGCCCTCCAGGCCGCGCGCCAGGCGCGCAAGCCGGTGGTGATGATGAAAGTCGGTCGCAGCGAAGTCGGCGGCGCGGCGGCGCGCTCGCACACCGCTTCGATCGCCGGCGACGACGCCGTTGTCGACACCGTGCTGGCCGAGCTTGGCGTGGTGCGCGCGCGCAGCACCGAAGAGATGCTGGACATCGTGCGGCTGGCCACGCGCGGCGTCTATCCGGCCCACAACACGCTGGGCGTGATTACCGTGAGCGGCGGCGCCGGGGTGATCGTGTCCGACGCGGCCGAGGAACTGGGCCTGCCGATGCCCGAGATGCCGGCCGCCGCGCAGGCGCGGCTGCTTGAACTCCTGCCGATCTGCGCGCCGCGCAACCCGGTCGACACCACGGCGCAGTTCGTCAACGACCTGTCGCTGATCCGGCCGTTTACCGAGGCCATGGTCAGTGAAGGCGGCTACCGCTCGGTGCTGGGCTTCTTTACCTATGCCGGCGCCACGCCAGCCGTGGCGCCGACGCTGCGCGAGCAACTCTCTCTCGTGCGGGAACGCTACCCGGACCGGCTCTACGTGCTCGTCCTGCAAGGTCCGGCGGAAGTGCTTCGCACCTATGAGGAGGCAGGCTTCACGGTGTTCGGGGACCCGACGCGCGCGGTCACCGCGATTGCGGCGATGGGCCGCTTCGGCCGGGCCTTTGCCGCGCAGGATGCGCTGCCGCCGCCTGCCGTGCCTCCGGTTGCGCTGCCGGCCGAGACACCGAGCGAAGCCCAGGCCAAGCAGATCCTTGCCGAAGCCGGCATTGCCTGCGTGCCCGAGCGAGCCTGTGGCCTGGCGGAAGCTGCCGTGCTGGCCGCGCGGGAATTCGGCTTCCCGGTCGTCATGAAGATCCTGTCGCCGGACATCCTGCACAAGTCCGAGATCGGCGGCGTACTGCTCGACGTGCAGGACGAGGATGCCGTGCGCGCAGGCTTCGCGACGCTGACGGCGCGGGCGCGCCAGGCCATGCCCGACGCCCGCATCGAAGGCGTGCTGGTCGCGCGCCAGGTCAGCGGCGGGGTCGAATGCATCATGGGCATCAAGCGCGATCCGGTATTCGGGCCGATTGCCATGTTCGGGCTCGGCGGTGTGTTCGTCGAAGTCCTCAAGGACGTGGTGTTCCACCGCTGCCCCTTTGGCGAGGACGTGGCCGAGAAGCTGATCCGCTCGATCAAGGGTGCGCCACTGCTGCTGGGCGCGCGCGGGCGGCCGGTGGCGGACATTGCCGCGCTCGCACGCACGCTGTCGCGCCTGTCCTCGTTTGCGGTGGCGGCAGGGCCGCGTTTGCAGGCGGTGGACCTGAACCCGGTGTTTGCGATGCCGGCCGGCAAGGGCGCATTCGCGGCCGATGCGGTGATCGACGTCGGGCCGGCCGCGGCCGGGGTTCGCCAATAGACAACATGCAAGGCCCGGCATGTGCCGGGCGCACACAGACCAAGGAGACTTCCACCATGAATTTCGAGATCCCGAGCGAGTGGGTCGAATTCGGCGATGCGCTTATCAAATTCGTCGACCGCGAAGTGGCCGCGCTCGAGAAAGAGCACCGCGCACTGCTCGCCAGCGAGCGCACGGTTTACACCGCAGAACGCCGCTACGCGCCCGAAATCCTCGCACTGCGCCGCCAGGTCCGCATGCGTTCGGCCGAGCTGGGCTTCTACACCGCACTGTCGGCCGAATCGCTCGGTGGCGGCGGGCTGGGGCCGCAGGCCGCCGTCTATATCCAGGAGCGCCTGAACGCGCACTGCGGGCCGGAGCGCCATCTGGTGCAGACCGTGGTGCTGCCCTCCCCGTTCACCAACGGGCTGTCGCCGGTGCTCAGGCACCTTGATCCGGCGGTGCTGGAGACGGTGCATGACGACCTGGCCAGCGGCGACAAGACAATGTGCTTCGGCCTGTCCGAGCCCGACGCCGGCTCCGACGTGTTCGGCATGCGCACGCGCGCCGTCCGTGACGGTGACCACTGGGTCATCAACGGTACCAAGCAGTGGATCACCAACGCGCCGTACGCCGACTACGCCATGATCTTCGCGGTGACCGACGAGGAGAAGGCGCGCGCGCACAAGGGCGGCATCACCGGCTTCTTCCTGCCGACCAGCACGCCGGGCTTCTCGGTGCCGAGCGTGATTCCCGTCATGGGACACCTCGGTGCGGACATCGGCATCATCTCGCTCGAGAACGTGCGCGTGCCGGATACTCATCGGCTCGGGCCGGTGGATCGCGGTCTCTCGGTTGCGCTGGACGGCGTGAACGCGGGGCGCCTGAGCATGGCGGCAAGCTGCCTGGGCCTGGCGGAATGGGCCCTGGAGCAGGCCGTTGCCTATGCCAAGGTGCGCAAGACCTTCGGTCAGCCGATTGGCGATCACCAGGCCGTGCAGATCATGCTGGCCGAGTGCGCCATGGACATCTACGCCACCAAGTCGATGGTCCGCCACTGTGCCTGGCTGGTGGACAACAACCTGCCGGCGACCAAGGAAGTGTCCATCGTCAAGGCCTCGGCCACGGAAATGGCGTGCCGCGTGTTCGACCGCGCCATGCAGGTCCACGGCGGCATGGGGCTGACCAATGAGCTCCGGCTAGAAGCCGGCTACCGGTTCGTGCGTACCATGCGGATTCCGGATGGCACGTCGGAGATCCAGCGCCGTACCATCGCACGCCGGTTGCTCGACGGCGACATGGCATTCTGAAACGCCCCTTACCTTTGCCTGCCATGACCATGACTCCCTACCTGCCCGGCACCGGCCATGCCGCCACGTATCCCGCCGGCACGCTGCACGTGGACAAATCCGTGACGCTGGGGCCGGTGCCCCGGAGCTTCCACGTACCCGAAACGACGCTGTTCGAGAACCTGGAGATCTCCGCGAGGCGCTTCCCGGGCAAGACGGCGATCCAGTTCTACGGCAATGCGATCTCCTATGCGGCGCTGCTGGACGAGGTCGAGCGGCTGGCCGGCTACCTGCAGCAGGCCTGCGGCGTCGGGCGCGGCGACCGGGTCGTGCTGTTCAGCCAGAACAGTCCGCAGTTCATCGCGGCCTACTTCGCGATCCTGCGTGCCGACGCCGTGGTGGTGCCGGCCAATGCGATGCTGCTGGAAGACGAGTTGCGCCACATCGTCACCGACAGCGGCGCCGTGGCCGCGTTCGCGGCCAGCGAACTGCTCGCCCAGGTCGCCCCGCTGATCGGCACGACGCCGCTGCGCAACGTCATCGTCCACAGCTATGGCGATGCGCTTGCGGAAGAGGACCTGGCCGACGGCGGCACTGGCCTGGCTATTCCCGACTGGGCCAGGCAGCGTGCCGCAGATGCCCCGTTGCCTGCAGGCGTGGTGCAGTGGCTCACGGCCGTGGCCAGGGCTTATCAGCCAGGGCCGCACCGCGGCACGCCGGATGACCTTTGCATGCTGCCCTATACCTCCGGCACGACCGGCGCCTCCAAGGCGTGCATGCATACGCACCGCACCGTGATGGCGTCGGTCGCGGGCTCGCAGCTGTGGCGCCGCTCGCACGCCGAGTCGAGCTTCCTGGCGGTGGCGCCGATGTTCCACCTGCTGGGCCTGCAGAACGGCATCAATGGCCCGGTCTATGTCGGCGGCACCATCGTGCTGCTGCCGCGCTGGGATCGCCGCACCGCGGCCGAACTGATCTCGCGCCATCGCGTCACCTTCTGGGCAGCGCCGCCGCCGATGCTGGTGGAGTTCTTTGCGCAGCCCGGCATCGAGACCTTCGACCTGAGCAGCCTGAGTTGCGTGGTGGGCGGTGGCGCGGCCATACCGGAAGGCACGGCGCGGCTGATGAAGGAGCGCTACGGGCTGACGTTTGTCGAGGGCTACGGCCTGACCGAAACGGCGTCGTTCATCATTGCCAATCCGCTCGCGGCGCCCCGCAACGGCCATCTTGGCGTGCGGACCTACGGCGTGGACGCGCGTGTGATAGATCCCGCCACGCTGAAGGAAGTGCCGGTCGGCGAAGTAGGCGAGATCGCCGTGCACGGCGCTCAGGTCATGCTGGGCTACTGGAACAAGCCGCAAGCCAATGCCGAGAGCTTCATCGTCATCGATGGCAAGCGCTTCTTCCGCACGGGCGACCTGGGCAGCATCGATGCGGACGGCTACTTCATGATGCGCGACCGGCTCAAGCGCATGGTCAATGCATCGGGCTACAAGGTCTGGCCGGCGGAGGTGGAGGCCATCCTGCACACGCATCCGGCCATCCTCGAATCGTGCGTGATCGCGGCGCCGGATGCGCACCGCGGCGAGACGGTGAAGGCCGTCATCGTGCTGCGGCCGGGCGTCGACCCCATCGGCGAAGACGAGATCCTGGCCTGGTGCCGCAGCAATATGGCGACCTACAAGGCGCCACGCATCGTGCAGGTCGTCGAGCGCCTGCCGCGCTCTGCCACGGGCAAGGTTGCCTGGCGCGAACTACAGGAACAGGAAATGCAGGGCGGCCCGCTGCCTGAGCTCAAAGCCTAGCGCGACAGCGTCCACTTGTAGCTGAATCGGTCACCCCGGAAATAGAGCTCGGCGCAGCATAAGGGGTGGCCTTCGATATCGTGGGGCGTGCTGCGGATGCGCAGCAGCGGGAACCCTTCGGGCACATCGAGTCGCCGGGCGACCTCGCCGCTGGCGGCAATGGCCGTGGATTCGCAAGCGAGTTCCTTCAGCCGGAAGCCGAGCTGCGTTTCCAGCAGCGTCATGATGTCGTTGGTTTCCAGGTCCTCTTCCGCCAGGCGCCGCATGCGCGCCTCGGGGCCCATCACCTGGAAGTAGCCGACCGGCGCATCGTCCCAGTAGCGCAAGGTGCTCACGCAAAACACACGCTCGCCTGCCTCCAGCGCGAGCGCCGATACGGCAAAGGCCGGCGCCTTGATCATCCGGGCCGACACCAGCTTGCCATAGGCAAGCTTGCCCTTCGCCCTGCCCGCTTCGTAGAAGCCGCTCAGCGGCCCCAGGTCCGGCCGTTCGGACGGGCGCGCGACGAAGCTGCCCTTGCCATTGACCTTCTCGATCAGGCCCGCATTGTGCAGCCCGGCAAGCGCCTGGCGCACCGTGATGCGGCTGACCGCGAACTCCGTGGTCAGCTCGGATTCGGAAGGCAGCTTCGCGCCCGGTGGCCACTGGCTGTCCAGGATGCGCTGGCGAAGTTCCTGTTCGATCTCCTTGAATTTCGGCAGCGTCACGGGATTTCCTCTGATGGATGCGATGGTCAGGGATTATACCTATCATGACAGGTCTCATCGAATCCTGAACACCTGTTATAACAGGTAATGCCGCACCAACGATCAGGGTCCAAACCTCGACGGACCACGACAACACTACCGAGCAACGGAGACTCACCATGCAAGCAGAAGCCACAGCAGCAACCCGCGCACCCGCCCGCACCCCCGTCGATTCCTGGCCGTTCGCCGTCAGTCCCTGCACGCCTGCCATTGGCGCCGAAGTCGACGGCATTGATCTCGGCCACCTGGACGACGCCACCTATCGCGCGCTGCGCCAGGCGCTGCTGCAATACAAGGTGCTGTTCTTCCGCGACCAGGAGATCACGCCCGCGCAGCACGTGGCCGCCGCACGCCGCTTCGGCGAGCTGGAAGTCCACCCGATGATCCCGCACCACGCGGAACATCCCGAGCTCGTGGTGTTCGGCCGCGGCGGCGAAAAGCGTGGCCGCGAGAACCTGTACCACTCGGACGTGTCGTGGCGCGAGGTCCCGTCGATGGGCTCGATGCTGCGCTGCCTGGAATGTCCCGACATGGGCGGCGACACCATCTGGGTCAACATGGCCGCCGCCTACGAGGCGCTGCCCGACGACATGAAGGCGCGCATCGCCGAACTGCAGGCCGTGCACGACGCCATGCCGACCTTCGGCCAGAGCCTGACTGGCGACCGCTACGACGAGATCCGCAAGCAGTACCCGCCCATGGTCCACCCGGTGGTGCGCACCCACCCAGAAACCGGCGAAAAGATCCTCTACGTCAACGAAGGCTTCACCACGCATTTCGCCAACTACGCGCGCCTGCAGCCATACCGCATCGGCTCCGATTTTCGCGTGGCAGAAATGGATCTGATGCAGTACCTGTTCCGCCAGGCCGCCGCGCCCGAGTACCAGGTGCGCCTGCGCTGGCGCGCAAACACGGTGGCACTGTGGGACAACCGTTCCACCCAGCACTACGCCGTGCAGGACTACTTCCCGGCCGTGCGCCATATGAACCGGGCCACGATCATCGGCGACCGTCCGGTGTGACCGTACAAGGAATTCGCACCATGAAGACACTCAACCAGTTCTACATCGACGGCCAGTGGGTCGACCCGGCCCCGGGCGCCACCGAGATGGACATCGTCAACCCGGCCACCGAGGCGCTGGCCGGAAAGGTCACGCTCGGCACGGCCGCCGACGTGGACCGCGCCGTCGCCGCCGCGCGTGCGGCCTTCCCGGCGTGGTCGCGGACCAGCAAGGAGACGCGCATTGCGCTGCTCGAACGCATTACCGCGCTGTACAAGGCGCGCATGGCGGAAATTGCCGAGGCGGTGCGCACGGAAATCGGCGCACCGGTGACGCTGTGCAAGACGCTGCAGGCGCCGATCGGCCTGGCTCACCTCGCGGCCGCCACCGAGACGCTGCGCAAGTTCGAGTTCGAGACCGCCTATGGCAACAACTACGTGCGGCATGAAGCGATCGGCGTGGCCGCGCTCGTCACGGCGTGGAACTGGCCACTGAGCCTGATCTGCGCCAAGACCGCCGCGGCGCTCGCCGCCGGCTGCACGGTGGTGCTCAAGCCGTCGGAGATTGCCCCGCTCGACGCCGCGATTTTCGCTGAAATCATGCACGAGGCCGGCACGCCGGCTGGCGTCTTCAACATGGTCTATGGCGAAGGCAAGACCGTGGGTGCACGCCTGTCGTCCCACCCCGACGTGGACGTGATTTCGATCACGGGTTCCACGCGCGCGGGCGTGGAGGTGGCACTGAGCGCGGCGCCGACCGTCAAGCGGGTACACCAGGAACTGGGCGGCAAGTCCCCGCTGCTGATCCTGGACGATGCCGACTTGCAGGTGGCGGTAACGACCGGCGTCACGCAGGTCATGATGAATACCGGCCAGACCTGCATTGCCCCGACGCGCATGCTGGTCCCGCGCGAGCGCTATGCGGAGGCCGTGGCGGTGGCGGCGGCGGTCGCCAACGCGATTCCCGTCGGCGACCCCGCCGATCCGTCGACGAAGATGGGGCCGATCTCCAACCGTGCGCAGTACGAGAAGGTACAGCGCCTGATCGGCATCGGCATGGAGGAAGGCGCGCGGGTGGCCGCCGGCGGAGCCGGGCGGCCCGATGGCGTCGAGCGCGGGTTCTTCGCGCGTCCGACGGTCTTTGCCGATGTGCACAACGGCATGGCCATCGCCCGCGAGGAAATCTTCGGTCCGGTGCTGGCGATGATTCCGTACGACGGCGAGGAAGACGGCATTGCCATTGCCAACGACACGCCGTACGGGCTGGCCGCCTACGTGGCTTCCGGCGACACGGTGCGCGCGCGCCGCGTGGCGGCCCGGCTGCGCGCGGGATCGGTGCGCATCAACGGCGCCCAGGTCGACCTGGCCATGCCGTTCGGCGGCTACAAGGCATCGGGCAACGGACGGGAAAACGGCGCGCACGGTTTGACCGAATTCCTCGAATGCAAGTCTGTAATGCTCTGATGCCATCGGGATCGGCCCGGATATTTTGTAGCGGGCCACTTCGATAGTGTCGTTCAGCCAGCCCACCGCCTGGCCGGGCCGGCCATTCCAACAATAATGCATGAGGAGACATCATGAGCCGACCCTTCCGGCACGGCCGCCCGGCGCAGACCGGTGCCGCCGCCCTGCTGGCCCTGGCCGCCACCATGCCAGTGGCGGCCGCAGCCGCCAACGCTGACGGTACCGCAAGCGCCCGCGCTGGCGCTGCCGCGCGCCAGGTCGATGGCGACTTCATCCGCAAGAATGCAGCGACCACCAACGACTGGCCAAGCTATGGCCTGGACTATGCCGAGACCCGCTTCAGCCGGCTCGGACAGGTCAACGCCGGCAATGTCCGCGAACTCGGGCTGGTCTGGTCCTACAACCTGGAATCGACGCGCGGTGTCGAGGCTACGCCGGTCGTGGTCGACGGCGTGATGTACGTCAGCGCATCCTGGAGCGTGGTGACGCGATCGACACCCGCACGGGCAAGCGGCTATGGACGTTCGACCCGAAGATCGACAAGTCCATCGGCTACAAGGGCTGCTGCGACGTGGTCAACCGCGGCGTGGCGCTGTACCAGGGCAAGGTGTTCGTTGCCGCCTTCGACGGCCGCCTGATCGCGCTGGACGCGGCCAGCGGACGCAAGTTGTGGGAAAAGGACACCATCATCGACCATCGGCGCGCCTACACCATTACCGGTGCGCCGCGCGTGTACAAGGGCAAGGTCATCATCGGCAACGGCGGCGCGGAGTATGGCGTACGCGGCTACATCACGGCCTACGACGCGGGCACCGGCGAGCAGAAATGGCGCTGGTTCACGGTGCCGGGCGATCCGTCCAAACCTTTCGAGGATGCCTCGATGGCGCGCGCCGCGCAGACCTGGGACCCGGCCGGCAAATGGTGGGAGGCCGGCGGTGGCGGCACGGCGTGGGACACGCTGACCTTTGACCCCGAGCTGAACCTGATGTACGTGGGTACCGGCAACGGTTCGCCATGGGCGCACCGCACCCGCAGCCCGGCCGGCGGCGACAACCTGTACCTGGCGTCGATCGTCGCGCTCGACCCCGACACCGGCAAGTACGTCTGGCACTACCAGGAGACCCCGGGCGACAACTGGGACTACACCTCGACCTCGCCGATGATCCTGGCCGACCTGAAGATCGACGGGCAGCCGCGCAAGGTGATCCTGCATGCGCCGAAGAACGGGTTCTTCTTCGTCATCGACCGCACCAATGGCCAGTTCATCTCCGCGAGGAACTATGTCGACGTGAACTGGACCACGGGGTACGACGCCAATGGCCGGCCCGCGGACGTGCCTGAGGCACGCGCGACCGACAAGCCGTATGACGCGATCCCCGGGCCCTACGGCGGCCACAACTGGCAATCGATGTCGTTCAATCCGCAGACCGGACTGGTCTACGTGCCGGCGCAGAACGTGCCCGCCAACCTGATGGACGACAAGCGCTGGCGTTTCAACACCACCGCGCCCGGCGCGATCCAGAGCAACACGGGCTGGAACACCGGCAAGATCCTCGGTGCCGCAAGCGCGGGCAACAAGCCCTTCGGCCGCCTGATCGCCTGGGATCCGGTGCAGCAGAAGGCCGCGTGGACGCAGGAGTATGTGGCGCCATGGAACGGCGGCACGCTGACCACGGCTGGCAACCTGGTGTTCCAGGGCACTTCCGACGGCCGCTTCATCGCCTATGACGCGCGCAACGGCGACAAGCTATGGGAGACGCCGACCGGCACGGGCGTGATCGCAGCGCCGATGACCTACATGGTCGACGGCAGGCAGTATGTGTCGATCGCGGTCGGCTGGGGTGGTGCGTACGGGGTGTTCCGCCGTGCGGCGGAGCGCGAAGGTCCCGGCACGGTCTACACGTTCGCGGTCGGCGGCAAGGCACCCATGCCTGAGTTCGTCAAGGCGCGCGTGGGCGAACTGCTGTCCGGCGTGAGCTACGACCCGGCCAACGTGAAGGCCGGGGCCGGGCTCTACGTCAGCAACTGCGTGGCCTGCCATGGCGTGCCCGGGGTGGACCGCGGCGGCAATGTTCCCAACCTGGGCTATATGCACCCGACCTACATCCAGAACCTGGACAAGTCCGTCTTCAAGGGGCCGGCCATGGTGCGCGGCATGCCGGACTTCAGTGGCAAGCTGAGCGCTGACGACGTCGAGAAGATCAAGGCGTTCATCCAGGGCACGGCCGACGCCATCCGGCCCAAGGCCGTCGCCGGGCAGTAAGCGCAGGGCTGCCCCGTCAGCTTATGGCGGGGCGGCGGCTGATGGCCCAGGCCGTGAACGGCGTGGCCGCGCTGCGATGCGCGGTCCACAGCGTCTGGCAGGATTCGCACTGGTGTTCGCGGGTCTGGCACACCGCACTGCCGCCAATGCTGCGGGCGCGGACTTCGCCGAGCGGACGCAGCGCACCATGCCCGGCAGCGCAGCGCGCGTCCAGCCGCAGCCGTTCGCAACGCCGGCACAATGGCTTTGTCCGAGTATCCGTGCCAGGCCCGGCCACTTCGATACTGCCGACTGACATCGCGGGCGCATCTTCGGTCACCGCATCTTCGGTCACCGCATCGTCGGCCATCGGCGCAGTCGCGCCGACACGGTGCCGTGTGCGGTGCAGCGCTGCCCAGTAGAGCGCGCGCAGCGCGGGCGACTCATCGCGCATGGCGGCCTGGCGGCAACGTTCGGCATGGCGCGGCATGGGCAGTCCGAATTCGGCCGCCGAGGCGAAGCACACGACCTGTACCTGCGGCGCACCTTCGTCTACCCATTGTTCGAACAAGACACGCAACTGCCGGCGGTAGTCATCCTCGCCGCCCGCCGCACGCGCCAGCGCAATGCGGTGCGCGCGGCGGCTGAGCGCCCGGACTTCGCGCCTGAGTTCGCTCATCACCGGCAGCAGCCGCGCGGGGGCCGCTTCCTGTTCCGGCGCGGCGCGCATTCTCTGCAAACTGCTCACTTCTCGCTCCTGTCCTTGTTGTCCGGACCGCCCCCGGGGCTGCGCCCGGGTGCGGATCCGGCTAACCGATTCTAGGGTTGCGCAGCGCCCTGCCCGCCCCCCGTGACCGGTGGCAACCTGATACGGGTGGGTGTTTGTGCCCCATGAATTTGCTCTACTTGCTTCCATGACCAACGGCGCCTTCGCGCCAGTGCACAAGCAAACAGGGAGACAATCATGGGCGTACTCAGCGGCATCCGCGTCGTCGAATTCGAGGCGATCGGGCCGGGACCATTCGGCGCGATGCTGCTGGCGGACATGGGGGCTGACGTGGTACGTATCGACCGCCCGCAACCGCCGTCAGACCTCGGCCCGAAAGGCAATGGCGGCAAGCGCGTCGACGTGACCGGGCGCGGGCGCCGCTCCGTCACGCTGGACCTGAAGCGGGCCGATGCGCAGCGCGCGGCACTGGAACTGATGGCGCGCGCCGACGTGGTGATCGAAGGCTTCCGCCCCGGCACCTTGGAACGGCTGGGCCTGGGGCCTGACGTCGCGCTGGCGCGCAACCCGAAGCTGGTCTACGGCCGCATGACGGGTTGGGGCCAGACAGGCCCGCTGGCCGACCGCGCGGGCCATGACCTGAACTACATCGCGCTGTCGGGCGTCCTGTCGGGCATCGGCCGCGCCGGCGAGGCGCCCGTTCCACCGCTGAACCTGGTGGGCGACTACGGCGGCGGTGGCATGTTGCTGGCCCTGGGGGTGGTAGCGGCGTTGCTGAACGTCCAGCGCGGAGGCAAGGGCCAGGTCGTCGACGCTGCCATGACGGAAGGCGCGGCGCAACTGGGCGCGGTCATCTGGGGTTTGCTGGCCTCCGGCAACTGGCGCGAGGAACGCCAGAGCAACGTGCTCGATGGCGGCGCCCCCTGGTACGACAGCTACCGCACGCGTGACGGCAAGTACATGGCGATCGGCCCGGTGGAAGGCCGCTTCTATGCCGAATTGCTGGACAAGCTCGGGCTGGCCGGGCAAGAGCTTCCGGCCCAGTATGACCGCAGCGGCTGGCCCCTTCTGCGGCGCCGCTTCGAAGCGGCTTTCCTGACCCGCACCCGCGACGAGTGGTGCGCCGTGTTCGAGGGCAGCGACGCCTGCTGGGCACCGGTGCTCGATTTCAGCGAGGCCCCTTCACATCCGCAGCACCGCGCGCGCGGCAGCTTCATCGAGATCGACGGCGTGGTGCAGCCGGCGCCCGCGCCGCGCTTTCTCGGTACCCCTTCCGAGGTACGCGGGCCTGCGCCGCAGCGCGGGCAGCATGGCGCGCAAGCGTTGCGCGACTGGGGCTTCGATGCCCAAGCCGTCGCGCGCCTGCAGGCGCTTGGCCTGGGTTTCCAGGGCGAGGACTGAGCCGCATGGTGCTGCAGACCACTGGCGTGTTTGCCACGCAACGCAGCGTGGACGGGGAATCCCGCGCAAGGGAAAACCCGCCCCGCCAAACCTGAGGGTTTCCGCGCGCCGTGCGCGGGATACCGTTTCGATGCGGCTGCGCCTCCTACGCGCCAGTCCATCCTTTCATTCAAGCGAGGTGAAACGAAATGCGTACCAAACCACTGCTCTTCATCGGCCTGCTGGCATGGGGCGCGATCAGCGCGGCCCAGACCTATCCTTCACGCCCGATCACGTTTGTCGTGCCGGGCCCGCCGGGCGGCGCGACCGATACCGTGGCGCGCGCGCTGGCCGAGGACATGGGCAAGCGGCTCGGCCAGACCATCATCGTCGACAACAAGCCCGGCGGCGGCGGCGTGATTGCCGTGCAGGCCGTGACGCGCGGCGCGCCGGATGGCTACACCATCCTGCTCACGCACTCGGCGCCGCTGATCAACACCCCGTACCTCTACGCCAACGTGTCCTACGACGTGCGCCGCGACCTGGCCTTCATCAGCGAAGTCGCGCTGGGCAAGATCGTGCTGGCGGTGACGCGCGACGTGCCGGCGAAGAACGTGCAGGAGTTCCTGGCCTGGGCCGCGAAGAACAAGGGCAAGGTCAGCTTCGGATCGTATGGCGTGGGCTCCTTCCCGCACCTGGTAGGCGCGCACCTGAACCAGACGCGCGGCCTCGACATGACCCATGTCGCCTACAAGGGGGAAGCGCCGATGGTTCAGGACATGCTGGCCGGCAACATCTCGTGGGCGATCGGCTCGGTGACCACGCTCGCCCCGCAGATCAAGAGCGGCCGGCTGCGCGCGCTGGCCGTGATGGGCAACAAGCGCATCAAGGAAATGCCGGACGTACCGACCATGACCGAAGCCGGCATGGGCGACCAGGAAATGCGTCCGCCGGCATGGCTCGGGCTGCTCGCGCGTTCGGGCACGCCCACGGCGATCCTCTCGCAGCTGGAGACGGCGGCGCGCGCTTCGGTGCAATCGCCGGCGATGCGCGCGCGGCTGGATGCGATGGCGCTGGAGCCGGTCGGCAGCACTGCGGCGGAGTTCAGGCGGGAGTTTGATGCTTCGGAGCCGGTGATGGCTAGGTTGATCAAGGCTAGCGGGGCTACGGCGGAGTGAGATATGCGTGGGGGGGCGCCTGCCCCAAGCACGAGCCCCCTCACGCAATCATGCCCTATCGCCTGCCCCTGTACTCCTGGCCTTCAGAATCGCATCGTACCGCCGCGATACCCCGAGCTTGCTGAAGATCTGCCGCATATTCCATTTGACCGTAGTGGCTGCGCTCTCGAAGCCAGAGCTTATCGGGCCCGGATCGATTGATGGCTCCGGCAGGCTAGAACCGATACCCTAGGCCCAACACCATCACATCGGTATCTCGGCTATTGGTCGTGACGGTGCGATGCCAGGAAAAGCGCGTAGTCCAGGACGGACTGATGCGATAGCTCGCCGACATGGTGAACAGGCCCAGAGTACGCGTGACGCCGCCGCCGTCGTCATGGTCGCGCGCGAAATAGGGACCAAAACCGATACCAAGCGTCAGGTGGTCATTGAAGAATGGCCTCACCAGCCAGGCTTGCGCTGCCAGCCCCTGCCGGCGCACGACCCGGGCATCGCCCTCGTTCAGATAGGTAGCCGTGAGGTCTACGTACGGCAGGATGCCGCGCCGGTACTCTGCCGCGTAGGCTATGCCACTTGGGGAGTCAAAGTTATTGACAATGGTGGTACCGCCGAAGACGGTGAACTCATTGTTGGTCGTCAGGCTGCTATACGAAGGCGGAGGCACAACCGGGCCATCCCTGCGCCCCCGATCGAGCTGGTAGCCCACTCCGATCAGGAAGGTGTTGGTGTCGATGCTACCGAATGCCTGCGCGCGGTTGTATCGCGCCTGCAGGATCCACGGACCACCATTGATATACCAGGCGCCTGCCGCGCTAATCAGGATGCCCCACCCGTGCTGGTCATTCACGCCGCCTTCGGCTGTCTTCACGGTGGTATCGAAATAACGGTACGGACCAACGCCAAGCGAGAAGGCAAAGCGCCGGTCCGCCGACAGCAACCGCCCCCACAACTGCGCGCTGTGGCCGTCGCGATGGTGGTTGGTTACGTGCCCCTCGTTCAGATAAGAGAAGGATGCGTAGACGTTGTCGGTCAGGTTATGAGCGTACTCATAAGTGTAGCCATATGTCTTCTCTCCCAGCGACGGCGTCTGTTGCAGCCCGCCAAGTACATAGAACTCCTGGGCGCTGGCTTCATTGTGGATGCCCATCAGCGACACTGCGCAGAGCGCGGCGTACATCAGGTGACGCAGGCTGTCCCAATGGGTGACGTCGGAAACAAGGCGATATTGCATAGGCGGGGCTCCCGGTTGCGCATGCCAGGTGCCCATGATGCTGTGTTCACCGAAGCGCTTCAAGCCCCCACAGCGCCAACGCAACACCGTTGGCGCTGTGGGGGCGCGATCCTCCAATGTGGCGCGCGCGCCTTGCGGACCGGTGCAACTGACGCCCCAAGCCGACAGCTGCCGTACAATCGCCCGCACATGGCGCCTTGCCCACGAGCCCGCCGACAACCCTGCTCCCAGTGTCCCGACCATGCCTGAACGGACCGATATCTCCCCTGCATCTCCCGCGACACCAATGCCCGCACGCGCCGGCGTGGCCCAGCGCGGCGCCGCGCGCGTCGTGGCCCGGGAGCGGCTGCTCGCCCAGTTGACCGAGGCGCGCCGGCGCCGCTGCATCGTGCTGCAGGGGCCAGCCGGGTGCGGCAAGTCGGCGGTGCTGATGGCGTGGCGGCTGGAGCTCCTTGGCCTGGGCTTCGACATGGCCTGGCTCACGGTGGAACCGCAGGACAACGACCTGGCGCGCTGGCTGGATCGCCTGCTGGGCTGCCTGTCCGAGGTCAGCCCCGCGATCACGCGCGAGGCCATGCTGCTGGCCGGGCGCGGCCTCGACGATGAAGGCGTGGAGCGCACCATCATCGCGCTGGTGCGCGGCATCGCGGCGTGCCCGCGCGAACTTACGCTGGTGCTGGACGACCTGCATCATATCGGCGAAGCCCGCGTGCGCGATGCATTGCAATGGCTGGTCGACTACGCGCCGGCCAACCTGCACCTGGTGCTGGTGTCCCGTTCGGCGCTGCCGCTCGCGCTGGGCCGGCTGCGCGACCAGGGCATGCTGCTGGAACTCGACCAGCGCGACCTGCGCTTCACCGCCGAGGAATCGCGCCTGTTCCTGGCCGCGCAGCTCGGCGACACCGGTCCGCGCGATGCCCGCATGCTGCATGAGCTGACCGATGGCTGGGTCGCCGGCCTGCAACTGTTCGCGACGCACTGGAAGCGCAAGAAACAGCACGACAGCGGCATTTCCTTCGCCAGCGACTTCGTGCGTGCCAATGTGCAGAATGCCGGCGCGTTTGCGGACTACTTCGAGCGCGAGGTCCTGTCGCGCGTGGCCCCGGACGAAGCCGAGCTGCTGGTACGCGCCGCGGCCTGCGAGCGTTTTACCGCATCGCTTTGCGCCGCGCTGAGCGAAGGCAGCCAGACCGAGGCCGAAGTCCTCACGCTGCTGGCCCGGCTTGAAAGCGAAAACCTGTTCATCGCGCCGGTCGAGGATACCGGACGCGAGACGTGGTACCGCCTGCACCCGCTACTGCGGGAGACGCTGGCCGAGCGCTTCCGCATGCGCAGCGAATGGCAGCAAGGCGCCGTGCACACCGCGGCCTGGCAGTGGTTCCGCGACCACCGCATGCTGGAAGAGGCGGTGCGCCACGCCATCCTGGCCGGCGACCCCGGTACCGCCGCCGATTTCGTCGAGCGCTACGCCAACACGCTGATGGCGCGCGGCGAATCGCGCAAGGCGCTGGCGCTGCTGCGTCTGCTGCCCGGGGAACAGGTGCAGCAGCGCATGGAACTGCGCATGCTGACGCTGCGCATGCACATCTTCGCGCACGACGCCGATACCGCCACGGCCGTTGCCGACCGCATCGAAGCCGACCTCCCGCCGGATGCGCAGAGCCTGCGTTTCCGGCTGGCGCTGCAGCGCTTCAGCATCATGGTGCTGCGCGACGACACGGCCGGCGCGCAGGCGCTGCTGCCGCAGGTCCTGCAGCCGCCTGCGCAGCTCGACCCGTTCTTTGTCGGCGGGCGCAACAACCTGCTGTCGTGGCTTTACATGCACCTTGGCGAGTTCGAGCGGGCCCGCCGCGTCCAGACCGAGGCCCAGCCGCTGATGGTGGAAGGGGCGCCCCTGGTCGGCACCGCGAGCGGGAGCCTGAACGGGCGCTGCATGATCGGCTTCAGCTACGCGCTCGAAGGCAAGATGCTGCAAGCCGAGCGCGTCTGCCGCGAGGTGCTGCGCGAAGCGGAACAGGCCGGCAGCACGCGCTCCGAACCCGAGTACTTTGCCGCGGTGCTGCTCGGCGAGACCCTGTACGAGCAGGGCGACCTGGAAGCCGCGCGGCGCCTGCTGGAGGACCGCGTCGATGTGCTAGAACGCGTCTCCATTCCCGACACCGTGCTGCGCGTGCATACCGTGCTGGCCGCCGCCCATTGGCTGAGCGGCCACCGGCTGGACGCCTTTGCGCAACTCGAGCGCATGGAGGAATACGGCAACCAGTTCCGGCTGGACCGGCTCGTCGCGCAGAGCCTGGGCTACCAGGTGCTGCTGCACGTGGCAAGCGGCGATATCGATACGGCCGACGCCGTGTTGTCGCGGCTGCGCGCGGTGGCGCAGCGCCACCAGAACGCGCCGAGGAGCTCGCTCGATGCGATCCACCTGTCGGCCGAACGCGCCGGCGTACTGGTCGCGCTGGCACACGATGAGCTGGATGATGCGTGGCAGCGCGTCACGGCACTCCTGGCCTACTGCGAGGCACGCGGCTGGCAGCGGCACGTGACGCAGCAGCACATCCTGGCCGCGGTGGTCGCGACGCGCCGCGGCGATACGGACCTCGCGACTACCCATGCCATGGCTGCGCTGCGCCTGGGCCACAAGCTTGGGCTGGTGCGCACACTGATGGATACCTACCCGGGGGCGCTGGACCTGCTGGTCAGCGCTGCCAATGCCGCCGGACAGCAGGATCCGGTGCTGGGCTTCTACATCGAGCGCCTGCAGGCCGCGGCGCGGGCATTGCCACAGATGACCGCAGGCACGACGGAAAGCACCGCCGGCCTGCCGATGACGGGAGAGGAACTGAGCGACCGCGAAGCGGACGTCGTCCGCCTGCTCGCCCAGGCGCTACCGAACAAGAAGATCGCGCGCACGCTCGGGCTTTCGCCGGAGACCGTCAAGTGGCACTTGCGGAACATCTTCCGCAAGCTCGGCGTGAGCAGCCGCGACGAGGCGGTTGCGCGCATGCGCGACCGCGGGCTCGGACAGGACGCCTGAGCCCGAGGCGCACGCCGCCTGCCTTCTACAAACTTCCGCAATCCCGCAATCCCGCAATCCCGCAATCCCGCAATCCCGCTTTTCCCGCCGTCGCCAGCGCTTGCTGGCGACGCGCCCTTCGCTCCCCCCACCCCCCCCGCCACCAGACGCCGGGGGTTTC
>NZ_JBYOJP010000018.1:80329-135888 GCF_057798975.1 Cupriavidus sp. 21MJTG02-4
TTCACCCACCCCACCCCTCCCCGGTAACTTAGCGCCATACCAGCGCTACGCCCTGCCAGCGTTGCAGGCAGCAAGCGCAGGCGTGCCATGCAAGGCGCGCCGTACACCGTGGAGACAACACCATGACCGCATCCCTGGCCGAATCTTCCCCGGCCGAGCCGGTACGCTACCGCCCGACTGTCTTCCCCAGCCGCGAAACGCTGGTGGAGACACGTTCGGACGGTACCGTGCTGCTGCGCTGTGCCGCGCCCCCCGCCGACCTGCCCCAGCATGGCCTTCCCGAATTCCTGCCCTTGTGGGCGGCCCGGCGCGGTTCGCTGCCGGCGTTCCGCGAACGCGACGCCCAGGGCCAGTGGCGCTCGCTGAGCTGGGCCGACCTCTGGCAGCAGGTACAGGCCGTGGGCGCCGCCCTGCTGGAGATGGGCCTCGGGCAGGAACGCCCGCTGCTGCTGCTGTCCGGCAATGCCATCGAACAGGCGGTGGTGCTGCTCGCCGCCGAATACGTCGGCGTACCGACCGCGCCCGTGTCGCCGGCCTACTCGCTGCTCAGCCGCGACTTCGCCCGCCTGCGCAGCGTGGCGGAACTGGTGCCGCCGGCTGCGGTGTTCGTGCAATCCGCGGCGCCGTTCGAGCGCGCCATCGCTGCGCTGGGTTGCGCAGATGCGCCGGTCATCGCCGTGGAAGGCGCCACGGGCAGCCAGGTAGCCTGGAGCCAGCTCGCCGCCACCGAACTCACGCCGGCCCGCCTGCGCCGGCTGGCCGAGGCGCATGCCGCGATCCGCCCCGAGCAGACCGGCCGCGTGCTCTTCACTTCGGGCTCGACCGGCACGCCAAAGGGCGTGGCACTGTCATACAGCAACCTGGCCGCTGTCGCCACGTACTTTGCCGACACCTATGCGGCGCTGACCGAATCCCAGCCGGTCTTCCTGTGCTGGCTGCCATGGCACCATGGGCTCGGCGGCGTCCTTAACCTGAGCCGGACCATCGTGGTCGGCGGCGCGCACCACATCGACGACGGCAGGCCGCTGCCGGGCCAGTTCGAACGTACCGTGCGCAACCTGCGCGAAGTGTCGCCCGCCATATTCACCAGCGTACCGTCGGCATGGGCCATGCTTGCCGCCGAACTCGAGCGCGATCCGGAGCTTGCGCGCAGCCTGTTTGCCAAGGTCGTGAACTTCTCCTATGGCGGGGCCAGCCTGCCACGCGACGTGTGGGACCGCATCCACCGCGTGGCCGAGGCAACGGTCGGCGAACGCATTGTGATGTGCTCCGGCCTCGCCACTACCGAAACCAGTGGCATGGGTATTCAGTGCCCGCGGCCCACCGAGGCGCCGGGCAATGTCGGCGTGCCGATGCCTGGCTGCGAAGTCAAGCTGGTTCCCCTTGAGGGCGGTGACGGCCGCTACGAGATCCGCATGCGCGGGCCCTTCGTCTTCTCCGGCTACGTCAAGCAGCCAGCACTGACCGCAGCAGCCTTTGACGATGAAGGCTACTTCCGCCTGGGCGACGCCGTGCGCCTGGCCGATCCGGCCGACCCTGCGCGCGGCGTGACCTTCGCCGGCCGCGTGGTCGAGGACTTCAAGCTCACCAACGGCACGTGGGTGCGCACCGGAGCGGTCCGCCTCGGCCTGGTCGAGCAATGCGCGCCGCTGATTACCGACGCCGTCATCTGCGGCCACGACCACGACTACCTGGCTGCGCTGGCCTGGCCGAACCTGGCCGCATGCCGCCGGCTCGCTCCCGAACTGGCCGATGCCGACGCGCACTCGCTGGTGTGCCACCCGGTGGTCGTCAATGCGATCCGCGAACGGCTCAAGAGCGGCAGCGCCGGCGCCAGCCTGGCCGTGCGCCGCGTGCTGCTGATGGCCGAGCCGCCTTCGATCGACGCCAACGAGATTGCCGACAAGGGCTATGTGAACCAGGCCGCCACGCGCGCGCGCCGGGCGCACCTGGTCGATGAGCTGTTTCAACCCGAACCCGCGCCCCACGTGGCCTGCGCATCCTGAACCCCGCTTCCTCCGGAGACATTCATGCAAATCAACCGTAGCATCTACCGCGACGACCACGAGATGTTCCGCACCACGGTGCGCCGCTTCCTGGAGAAGGAGTGCGTGCCGAAGCAGGCGGAATGGGACAAGGCCGGCAAGGTCGACCGCGAGACCTGGCTCAAGGCCGGCCGCGAAGGCCTGCTCTGCGTCACCCTGCCGACCGAATACGGCGGCGGCGGCGGCGACTTCGGCCACGCCTCCATCTACAACGAGGAACTGGCGCGCGCCGGCGTGAGCGGCCTGGGCTTTGGCGTGCACTCCGACATCATTGCCCCGTACATCAACCGCATCGGCAACGAGGAGCAGAAGCAGCGCTGGCTGCCCAAGGTCTGTTCGGGCGAATACATCCTGGCCATCGGCATGACCGAACCGGGCACCGGCAGCGACCTGAAGGCCATCCGCACCACCGCCATGCGCGACGGCGACGAATACGTGATCAACGGCAGCAAGACCTTCATCAGCAACGGCCTGAACGCCGACCTGATCATCATGGTCTGCAAGACCGACCCGGCCGCGGGCGCCCGTGGCGTGAGCCTGATCGTGGTGGAGGCCGGGCGCGAGGGCTTCCGCCGCGGCCGCAAGCTGGACAAGGTCGGCCAGCACGCACAGGACACCGCCGAGCTGTTCTTCGACAACGTGCGCGTGCCGGTCTCCAACCTGCTCGGCGAGGAAGGCAAGGGCTTTGCCTACCTGATGGGCGAACTGCCGCAGGAACGCCTGTCGATCGCAGTGAGCGCCGCGGCCAAGCTGGAAGTCTGCCTGGAGCACACGCTCGACTACGTCAAGGACCGCAAGGCGTTCAACCAGACCGTATGGGACTTCCAGAACACCAAATTCAAGCTCGCCGACATCAAGGCCCAGGCCGTTGCCGTGCGCCTGATGGTGGACCACTACCTCGCCGAGCACATCCGCCGCCGCCTGACGCTGGAAGAAGCCGCCATCGCCAAGCTCTACGCGACCGAGACGCTGGGCAAGGCGCTGGACGAGATGGTGCAGCTGCATGGCGGCTACGGCTACATGATGGAGTACCCGGTGGCACGCGCCTTTGCCGATTCGCGCGTGACCCGCATCTACGGCGGTACCAGCGAAGTCATGCGCGACCTGATCTCGCGCAAGCTGTAACGCCAGTCACGACCCTACAACACAGTAAAACCTCAGGAGCCAATCAATGACCCGCAAAGTCTTCGTCGCCGGCGTCGGCATGATCCCGTTCAAGAAGCCCGGCACCAGCGAGACCTATGACGTGATGGGCGCCCGGGCCGTGAAGCAGGCGCTGGAAGATGCTGGCCTGTCCTACGCGGACGTGCAGCAGGCCTACGCCGGCTATGTGTACGGCGACTCCGCCTGCGGCCAGAAGGCCCTGTACCGTGTCGGCATGACCGGCATTCCGGTGATCAACGTCAACAACAACTGCGCCACCGGCTCGTCGGCGCTGTTCCTGGCACGCCAGGCCGTGCAGAGCGGCGCAGTGGAGTGCGCGCTGGCCGTCGGCTTCGAGTTCATGAACCCCGGAGCGCTGAGGTCGGTATGGACCGACCGCGCCAGCGCGCTGGAACGCGCCAACGAGGTGGTGGATGAACTGGTCGGCCGACAGGAAGGCCTGAGCAACGCCATCCGCCAGTTCGCCGGCGCCGGCATGGCCCACATGAAAAAATACGGCACGAAGCTGGAGACCTTCGCGAAGATCCGCGCCAAGGCCAGCCAGCACGCCGCGCGCAACCCGCTGGCCGTGTTCCGCAACGTCGTCTCGACCGAGGATGTCATGGCCGCGCCGATGCTATGGGATGGCGTATTGACCCGCCTGATGGCCTGCCCGCCGACCTGCGGAGGTGCCGCCGCCATCGTCGTGTCGGAGGACTTCGCCCGCAAGCGCGGCCTGCGCACCGACGTGCTGATCGCCGCGCAGGCGCTGACCACCGACAAGCCCAGCACCTACGACGCCAGGGACATGATCCGCGTGGTGGGCTTCGACATGGCCCGCGACGCGGCCACGAGCGTCTACGAGCAGGCTGGCATCGGCCCGCACGACATCGACGTGATCGAGCTGCATGACTGCTTCGCGCAGAACGAGCTGCTGACCTATGAAGCGCTGGGCCTGTGCGCCGAAGGCGAAGCCGAGAAGCTGGTCGACGATGGCGACAACACCTATGGCGGCGAGTGGGTCGTCAACCCGTCCGGCGGCCTGCTGTCCAAGGGACATCCGCTCGGCGCCACCGGCCTTGCGCAGTGCTACGAGCTGACCCACCAGCTGCGCGGCACCGCGGAAGCGCGCCAGGTCTCGGGCGCGAAGACGGCGCTGGCGCACAACGTCGGCCTGGGCGGCGCCTGCGTCGTCACCGTCTACCAGAAAGCGCGCTGATCGCCGGCGCAAGCAAGGACGAACGGAGACATTCGACATGATCGACAAGAAACACATCGGGAAGGTGATCGCGGATTTCCGCACCTCGGCCCCGGCCAGCCAGCTGCGCTTCTTCGCCAAGGCCACCGGCGAGACGCGCGCCATCTACACCGACGAATCCGCCGCCCGCGATGCCGGCCATCCCGGCCTGCCGCTGCCGCCGACCTTCCTCTTCTCGCTGGAACTGGCCCAGCCGGCCGGCAACTGGCGCGACGAGCTGGGCATCCGCCCGGACCGCATCCTGCACGGCGAGCAGTCCTTCACCTATCACCGCATGGCCTATGCGGGCGAGGTCCTGCACTTTCGCACGACCGTCGCGGACATCTATGACAAGAAAGGCGGCGCACTGGATTTCGTGGTGCGCGAAACCCGCGTCACCAACCAGGATGGCGAACGCGTGGCGGACCTGCGCAGCGTGATCGTGCAGCGCAACGGCTGAGGAGGACACCCATGAACAAGCTGAGCTTTGACCGGATCAACGTGGGCGACACCCTGCCGCCGCTGACGCTGGAGCCGATCAACCGCACCACGCTGGCACTGTTTGCCGGCGCGTCGAACGACCACAACGCCATCCATATCGACACCGACTATGCCCGCAAGGCCGGCATGCCCGACGTGTTCGCGCACGGCATGCTGTCGATGGCCTACCTGGGCCGCCTGCTGACACTGTGGGTGGACCAGCGCCAGCTGCGCAACTTCGGCGTGCGCTTTGTCGGCATCACCCACCTTGGCCACCGCATCACCTGCACCGGACGCGTGGTGGAGAAGCTTCACGCCGACGGTGAAAACCGCATCAAGCTGGAAATCCAGACCGCCAACCAGTATGGCGAAACCAGGATCCTGGGCGACGCGGTCGTTGCCCTCTAAAACCCAAACACATTCGGGAGTCAAAGATGGGAGCACTTGAAGGCAAGGTGGCACTGGTCACCGGTTCGGGCCGCGGCATCGGCAACGCCATCGCCAAGCGCCTGGCACGCGAAGGTGCACGCCTGGTCATCAACGACCTGGACGCCGAACCCGCCCAGCAAACCGTGGAAGAACTGAAGGCCATGGGCGTGGACGCGGTCGCGTGCGTCGGCAACGTCGCCGCGCCGGACTTCGCGGACCGCTTCATCGGTACCGCCATGAACACGTTCAAGGGTATCGACATCATCGTCAACAACGCCGGCTTCACCTGGGACGAC
Organism: Cupriavidus sp. 21MJTG02-4; assembly: GCF_057798975.1. NCBI lineage: Bacteria > Pseudomonadati > Pseudomonadota > Betaproteobacteria > Burkholderiales > Burkholderiaceae > Cupriavidus > Cupriavidus sp. 21MJTG02-4. Next base: position 85,960 of record NZ_JBYOJP010000018.1, read on the forward strand.
GTGGTGCAGAAGATGAGCGACGAGCAGTGGTACGCGATCCTGGACTGCCACATGACGGCACCGTTCCGCATCCTGCGCGCCGCCTATCCGCATCTGAAGGCGCTGCATGCCGCCGACAAGGAAGCCGGCCGCGAGGTGTACCGCAAGATCGTCAATATCTCGTCGACCTCGGGCCTGAACGGCAATGCCGGCCAGATCAATTACTCCGGCGCCAAGGCCGGCGTGATCGGCATGACCCGTGCGATGGCGCGCGAATGGGGCCGCTTCAACGTCAACGTCAACGCGGTGGCATTCGGCCTGATCCATACCCGCATGACGTCCGCCGACGCCAAGGCCAGGGCCACGGTGAATATCGAAGGCCGCGAGATCCGCGTGGGCCTGAACCCGGAAATGCTGAAGACCCACGCGCAGCGCAACCCGCTGGGGCGCGGCGGCACGCCGGAGGAAGCCGCGGGCGGCGTGTACCTGTTCTGCTCGCCGGATTCGAACTACATCACCGGCCAGGTGGTGGCGGTGGCGGGTAATGTGCAGTAAGGCATCGTGCTGAATGCAGGGCGCCGGGGGGCGTCCTGTATTGCTTTGGATGATGGCCCATGCGTGCTGCGGAGGATGCGGCATGCATGGGCCATTCCTGTTTTCTGGAGGTGCCGGGGACTGATGGGTTGATGGGCCTGGTAACCAGCCCGCCACCACCGCCGTTGCAGAATGCCGCCATCGCACTGGCCAATGGCGGCGCGGGCGAGGCGGGTGATACCTGCGCACCTCAAGGGCGCCAACAAGCTCGCCGTCCGTGTAGGACATCCTCCGATATCCCACCCCGGCCATACAACGCGAGACTGATGTCATGGCAGCTCATAGCGAGAGCATCATGAAAGACATCACTGTCATCACCAGCGCCGGGCCTCTCATTTCGCTGATCGCCGGCATCCTGATCCTGATCATGCCGCGACTGCTCAACTACATCGTCGCCATCTACCTGATCGTCATCGGATTGCTTGGACTGTTTGGCGGACACCTGCGCTGAGCGCATGCCGTGACCGGTGACGGTGGCAGCCCCCGACGGAAAAATCCGTCAGCGGGAATGGACCTTGAACGTCTCGCCTCCCCTGCCCGCCCGGTCGACCGCAGCGATGCGATTCCGGCCATTGTCCTTGGCATGGTAAAGCTGCGCGTCGGTCAGATTGACGAATGTCGCTGTGTCTTCACGGTCAGTGGGCACTACGGTGCCCACGCCAAAGCTTGCCGTCACGCACTGGTTGTACGGCGAGCGCACGTGCGCGATCGCCTGTCCGGCAATCAGCTCGCGGCAACGCTCCGCGGTCCGCACCGCGGCGTCGGCGTCGGTATCTGGAAGGACCAGCACGAACTCCTCGCCGCCGAAGCGGGCCACGAAGGCATCCGGTCCGGCAGCTTGCTGCAACAGGCCGGCGATGCGCTTCAGGCAGGCATCGCCCTGCAGATGGCCGTAGTAATCGTTGTACGACTTGAAAAAGTCGATATCGGCCAGGATCAGCGACAGCGGCTTGCCTGACGCCTGGCCCGCGGCCCATGCGCGCTCCAGCGTGCGGTCGAACATGCGCCGATTGGCGATGCCGGTCAGGCTGTCGCGAAACGAGAGATCTTCCAGCTCTTTCTGCAGGCGCGCCAGTTCCTGCTCGGTACGCTTGCGTTCACTGATGTCGAACATGAAGCCGACCAGGGCCTCGACTTCGCCGCGCTCGTTGCGCACCACGTGCACCACGTCGCGCAGCCAGACATAGCTTCCGTCGCGCGTCAGCGCGCGGTAGTCGGCCTCGTGGTCGGTGCCGCTCTGCGACTGCGCCACGCAGAATTCGACCACGGCGGCGCGGTCGTCGGGGTGCATGCGCTCGGCCCAGTCGTTGACGGTCTGCCAGCTCGACGGTGCCCACCCAAGCAAGGCTTCGATCTGCGGGCCGATATAGGTGAACGTCATGGTGGCCCAGTCGATCTTCCACGGGATGGCCTTGGTCGATTCCAGCAGCGTCCGGTAGACGGCACCGTCGCCATCTCCGAAAACGTGCTGGTTCCGTGCCAGGGTTTCCTCATGCCGCAGGAATGCTGCCTGAAGAAGGATTTGAGACGATTCCGGGCTGTTCATGTTGGCCACTCGCGGTTGCAGGTTGGGAGCACGACTGGCTAACGGCCGGACGGACGTAGTTCTGAAGTAAAAACCTGGCCCTCCCCTGCGCCCGACCCGAAGCGCTGTTCACCGCGGCGCCGGGAGATGCATAGCGGGTTGCCCGAAAGTGACAAGGGCCGGCTTCGGTGGCCGGCCCTTTCCTTCACGTGTCACATCACTTGGTGGCGCAGGTATAGCTCGCGGCTACGTTGACATCGCCGGATCCGTTGTACTTCGGCCAGTTCGGATACTCGCACAGCGGCCGGGTCCGGCCCGGAACACCAACTGTGTCGGTCACGACCTGCGACGACGGTGCCGTATTCTTCTCGACCCAGTTCTCCAGCGCAGTCAGCGAATCCCACGAGGCGTTGAAAACAGAGCTCGCGGCATGGCCATAGCCGGGGATCTCGTAGTAGCGCATGAACGCGCTGACATTGTCCGCGCCGCCCATCGTGCTTTGCACCCGCGTGAAATAGTCCTCCGTCGAGCGCGTGCTGACCAGCACGTCGGACATGCCATGCGCCATCAGAATCTTGCCGCCATGGTTCTTGAAGGCGGACAAGTCGGTCTTGTTGACGTCCTGGATCGCTGTGAGCTGGCTGACGCGGTCCTGCCACGACCCCGGGTTCTGCGGGTCGAGCGTGAGCGAGTTGAAGGTCGGGTCACGCGTGACGAAGTAGCGCACCCACTGGTCCCAGAACACGCTCATGTACGGCGCAGTGGCCGGCATCGGGTTGGCCGGGGCATCGGTATTGAGGGCCAGCGCGATGACCGTGGGCTGGATGGACGCGGTGCCGGCAAGACCCAGGTCCGCGCCCCAGACGTTGAAGCCAGGATATCTTGTCTCTCCGCTCCCCAGCGCATAGCCAAATACGATTTCCGAGTTATAGACCTTCAGGGCGCTGATCTGCGCGTCGGACAGGCAGGTGTCGCCGGTATCGGCGCCGTTGGCGCAACGCACCGCCTGGCCGTTCAGCATCGCCGTTGACGGGTCGAAACTGGCGTTGCAAGCAGCGATACTGCTGATCAGGCCGTCCTTGACACCGTCCAGGTTGTCGCATGCGGCAATGGCGGCGTCATACAGGACCTTGCGCTTGGCCTGGTTCGGATAAGCGCCCGGCGCGGCGAACGCGCGCGTGATGCGGCCGAACTGCAAGTCCAGGCTGGCGGCATTCCACGCCGGATAGAGCACGATCGCGCCATCCCAGTCCGCAGGCCAGCGCTGCACCACTGCCAGCGCTTCGCGGCCGCCGGATGAACCGCCGGCGAAATAGGCCTTCTTCGGACCATCGGCCTGGTAGTGCAGCTTGATCAGCGCCACCGCGGCGTCGCGGGTTTTCTTCAGCGCGTCGCCGGCGAAGTTGCGCAGCGCCTCGTCATTGGTGCCGAACGAGCCGTCGCGGCTGCCGAGTGCGCCGGCCTGGTGGCCGGAATCGCTGGCGAACGTGGCATAGCCGCGCGCAAGCGGCGTGGGCTGGTCGGTCGGGCCTGCCGGCACGTTGCCGGCCGTGTTCGGGATGGTGCCGTCGTAGCCGCCGCCGCCGAACATGACGACCTTCTGGTTCCAGCTCGCCGGCATGTCAACCTCGAACTTGATGGCCGGCGCGGTCGGATCGACCGAGGTGATCGTGCCGGTCACCTTGCAGTACTCGCCGGTGCCAAGCTGGCCGCCGCCGGAGGCCGGCACCTTGACCGCGGCAGTGACGGTCGCGCCCTTGGTAGGCAGGCCGATGCTGCTGGATGCAACGGTCTGGCCTGGCATGTTCTCGCACGAAACCGGGGTAACCGGGTGCGTAGGATTATTGGCGTGGTCGTCATCGCCACCGCCGCCACCGCAGGCGCTCAGGACAAGTACTGCGGCAGTCGCAACGACACGCGGCGCCAGTCCGACTGGCGCTGGCAAGCGTCTACATCCAATGTCTTTTGACATTTTCTTCTCCAGGTGTCTCCAAGGGTGGGATACGCCTGCGGTGTCGCCCGACGAGATATCCCGGAAGACCCTCTGCAATCGACGTGCCAGTGCCGATGCAGGAGCGGATGTGGATTGGAATATGCTGTGGCTTTCATATGCGTCGCGCTTGTTATACGGGTTCGAAATCGCGTGCGCGCGTCGATATGAATCTTTTTCAATCGCTTGAAAGAATCTGCATGGGGCCGTGAGGCGATCAGCCGCCCTGGCGCTCAAAAGTAGGACGGCCCGATGCGCAGCTGGTGGACAAGCGCAAGACTGTGTAATCCATGCAGCCAGATTTCATCCGAAACCGCGAGGGCAATCAGCCAGGACGCCGCGACGATGACAAGGTCGCAGCGCCCGCTCTTCCACCAGTTGAGGGAATGCCGGCCCGCGATCCACGGCACGCCAAGTGGATTCGGCCAGTCGGCCAGCAGGTGCATGACGCCCCCGCAGGCAAATCCGAATGCCGGCGCCGCCAGGACGTGTGTTCCCAGTGCATGGTAGGCCCACCCCAGCAGGCCGATCCACGCGATGCCCCAGTGCGTCCAGGTCCGATGGGTAATCCAGAGGCGGCGCGACCTTGACCACCATGCCACTTCGAGCCAGTCCGGCGCCGTGCTGCCCAGCAACGCCGCCACGAAACCTGCCGCGCTTTCCCACACCCATCCGCCGCCGCCGTATTTTGCAATGACGGAGGCGGCGATGACGGCCGTCGCCCATCCCGTGGCGTGGTGTGCTTTTGTTGAGGCCATGATGGGACTGCGCTGCTTTGCCGGTGATCAGTGAGGGCGCGCATCTTGGCAGATATGCCCTTAAAACGCCAGAGCCGGATCGCGGGCACCTCGGATGTCATTGCTGTGCCGCAGCACACGCCGTCCGATGGCGGGACGCGCGCGAGCATTGCCCTCTCGCTTCCATCCGCGACACAATGGCACCCGTTCCGGAAACTGGCCGGAAACTGGCCGATTCGCGCCGGAGCCGACCTTGCCCAGCCCATCCCATCCCATGAAACTTCACCAGCTCCGCGCGCTCGCCGCGGTCGCCGACGCCGGCAGCATCCAGGAGGCCTCGCGCGTGCTGCACATCACGCAGCCTGCGCTCAGCAAGGCCATGAAGGAGCTGGAAACCTCGGTCGGTGCCACGCTCTTCGTGCGCTCCAGCAAGGGCATCCGCCTGACGCCCATTGGCCAGCGGCTGGTCGGCCATGCGCGGCTGATCAGCGAGAACGTGCGCCGCGCGCGCGACGACCTCGAAGACATGAAGGGCACCGTCGTCAGCGAAATCAGTTTCGGCGTCACGCCGGTGACGGCCCTGATGCGGCCGGTGGCTGCCGTACTCGACACCTTCCGCCGCGAATTCCCCGGAGCGCGCCTGCGCATCCAGGAAATGCGGCCGGCGCAATTGCTGGAGCAGGTACGCGAAGGCATGATGGATTTCGCGCTGACGTCGCAGCTGCTGCCGGCCGATCGCGGGCTCGACTGCACGCCTGTGTGCCGAGTGCCGTCCGTGATCGGCGCGCGCAAGGGCCATGCGCTGCGCGGCTCGCGCTCGCTGCGCGAGCTTCAGCAGGCCGACTGGCTCACGCTGGATCCGCTCAGCGATTTCCACTCGCCCTTTCCGTTGCTGTTCGCCAGCGCGGGGCTGGAGTTGCCGCAGCGCGTGGTGGAATGCACGTCGATGAGCCTGGCGCTCGACCTGTGCTGGAAGTCCGATGCGCTGCTGCTGCTCTCGGCCGAATCGCTGCGCAACGCGCTGATCCTGCAGACCATCGACTTCATCACCATCGACGAGCCGCTGCCGGACCGCATGGTGTCGCTCGTCACGCGGGACCGCCACACCCTCACCTGGGCGGCGGAACGCCTGCATAGCCGTCTGCTTGACGGGCTGCAGCAGGTGCACGGCGTGGCCGGCCACGCCGCCTGAGGGCGACTAACGAGCCCCTTCGCCCGCTCGCACGGCGCCCTTCTCCGGGATTACCCGAGCATAGCCATTGCTCATACCCATGAACAAAAGCTAGGACCGCGAACGCGGCCGTCCTCGTACCATCTGACGCACACAGGATCGGGCGCACCGGTCTCCTGTTCCGGCTACAACGCCCCAGCGCCATACCAGCGAGGACTCAATGATCGATTCGCAGCCCGCGTCACTCACCCTCCCGCCTCAGGCGGGCGCCGCTGCAGGTGCCGCGCCCGCAGCCGAACGCTCGCATGCGCGCCGCGCCGTGGTGGCCGCCGCCATCGGCAACGGCCTGGAGATGTATGACTTCACCGTCTACAGCTTCTTCGCCGCCACCATCGGCCGCCTGTTCTTCCCGAGCAGCAGCCCGCTGGCCTCGCTGATGCTGTCGTTCGCGACCTTCGGCGCCGGGTTTGTGATGCGGCCGCTCGGCGCTGTGCTGATCGGGCATTTCGCCGACCGCCGCGGCCGCAAGGCCGCGCTCACGCTGACCATCGGCCTGATGACGGCCGGCACTGCGCTGATTGCCTTCGCGCCCACGCACGCGTCGATCGGGCTCGCCGCGACCGTGATCGTGGTCATGGGACGCCTGCTCCAGGGCCTCTCGGCTGGCGGCGAGATCGGCGCGGCCTCGGCGCTGTTGATGGAATCGGCCGGCAGGCAGAAGCGCTGCTTCCTGGTGAGCTGGCAAGGCGCGACCCAGGGCGGCGCCGCGCTGGCCGGCGCGCTCACCGGCGCGGCCATCACCGCGGCACTCTCGCCGGAGGCCATGATGTCGTGGGGCTGGCGCATTCCGTTCATGATCGGCCTGCTGATCGCGCCGGTCGGCCTCTACATTCGCCGCAACCTGAAGGAAACGCACACGGGCGGCGCCGAACACGCCGACCTGAAGTCCGTCTTCCACAAGTACTGGCGCGTGCTGCTGCTGGGCATGCTGCTGATGACGGGCAGCACCTCGGGCATGTACATCACGGTCTTCTACATGCCGACGTACCTGATCCAGTCGATCCACATGCCGCCGGTCACGGCCTTCCTGGCCGCGTGCATGGCCGGCCTCGCCATGCTGGTCATGTCGCCCCTGTTCGGCAAGCTGGCCGACCGCCTGCCCACGCGCAAGCCGATGATCGTGGCGGCCATCCTGGCGTCGCTGGCCTGGTGCTATCCGAACTTCCTGCTGCTGACCACGCATGCCACGCTGATGTCGGTGGTGCTGCAGATCGGCGTGAGCGTGACCATCATGTCGATCAGCGGCGGCGCCGGTGCCGCCATGATGATGGAAGCGTTTCCGCGCGAACACCGTGCCACCGGCATGTCGGTGATGTACAGCCTGGGCGTGACCGTTTTCGGCGGCTTTGCCCCGCTGGTGGTGACCTGGCTGATTGCCACCACCGGCTCGCCGATGGCGCCCGCCTGGTACCTGATGAGCGCCAGCACCATCAGCCTGATCGCCCTGTCGATGTTTCCTTCGCACCCCGGTCGCGACTGACCTTCCACGCACGACACCATGAACCAACTGCCCGAGAACCTGAATATCCCCGCGGCGCTGCATGCGGCCTCGCAGCGCTTCGCGCAAGTCCGCCAGCGCATCCATGCCCGTCCGGAACTGGGCGCGGACGTCGCCCATACCGCCGAGCTCGTGGCGGGCCTGCTGAAGCAGTGGGGCTACAGCGTGCACACCGTTGGCGGCCGCGGCCTGGTGGGGCAGCTCAAAGTGGGCGACGGCACGCGCCGCATCGGCCTGCGCGCCGACATGGACGCCCTGCCGCTGCAGGAACGCACCGGCCTGCCCTACGCCAGCGAGATCCCGGGGCGCATGCATGCCTGCGGTCACGACGGGCACACGGCCACGCTGCTGGCGGCCGCAGAGTACCTCGCTTCGACGCGCAACTTCACGGGCACGCTGAACCTGATCTTCCAGCCGGACGAGGAAGGCCTGACCGGGGCCCTCGCCATGATGGCCGACGGCCTGTTCGAGCGCTTCCCGTGCGACGGCATCTATGCCTTCCACAATGCGCCGGGGCTGCCGCTGGGTGCGGCCGTGGTGCAGGAGGGTCCGCTGGGCGGCTCGTCGGATCGCGTCACCGTGAGCTTCCGCGGCCGTGGCGGACACGGTGCCATGCCCAACCTCGCCGTCGATCCGACGCTCGCCATGTCGGCCACCGTGGTGGCCTTGCAGGGCATCGTCGCGCGCAACGTGGCGCCGGTGGACGCAGCTGTCATCAGCGTCGGCGAAATGCATGCGGGCACGACGTACAACATCATTCCCGAGACGGCAACGCTCAAGCTCAGCGTGCGCGCCACCAAGCCGGAAGTGCGCGAACTGCTGGAGCGCCGCATCCGCGAAGTGGTCTCGCACCAGGCGGCCTCGTACGGCGTGCAGGCAGAACTCGAGTATGAGCGCATGGTCCCGGCGATCCAGAACAGCACGCGCGAGGCCGGGATCGCCCGTGACGCCGTGGCATCGGTGGTCGGCAACGAGCGCGTGATCCGCATGCCGCCGTCGTCGCAGATGGGGAGCGAGGACTTTGCCTGGATGCTGGAGAAAATGCCCGGCTGCTACTTTGCGCTGGGCAATGGCATGGCCGGGCAGGCGTGGGTCGGATGCTCGCTGCACAACGATGGCTATGACTTCAACGACAAGCTGATCCCAATCGGCGCGGCATGCTGGGTTGCACTGGCCGAGCAATACCTGCGCTGACGCGGCTTGCACCAGCGGGCGGGCGGCCCATGCGAATCGCTTCGGTCTGTTTCAATACTTACGGATTGTCACGAGTTCTGCGTCATCGCGGCACTGCGCCGTGCCGTTGTAGGAGGCAAGCACGGCGCAGTGCCGCGCTCTCAAACGATCCTCAGGAGTTGACGTCATGAAGAAGCTGTTCGCTGCCCTCGCCTCCGCAGCCCTTGTCGGTACCGTCTTCGCGCAGACTGGCGCGCCAGCTTCCGCGACTCAGCCACAGGCGGCCGCGACGAAAGACCAGGCAACGGCGGTCAAGGAAAAGACCGACGCAAAGACGGAAGCAAAGGCTGGTGCAAAGGCTGGTGCCAGCAAGTCCACCGCGAAGAGCACCCACCACAAGTCGGCCAAGATGGGGGCTGCCAAGTCCGAAGCGGGCAAGACAAAGGTGGATGCGAAGAAGGAAAGCAACCAGGCCAAGAACAACGCGGAGGCTGCGAAGCCTGGCACGCCGGCCGACGCGGCCAACGCCACAGCCAGCGTCAATACCGACAAGACGAAGAAGCAGTAAGTCGCTCCGCCCGCGCGAACGGGAGGTCAGTTGCAAGGCAAGTCATTGCAACGCTGTTCGCAAGCGGTAGCTTTGTGGAGAGTGCCGGTTGGCAGCAAGTTCAGCCTGGCCTCTCCGCCTTTGTCATCGTTGTGGAGTCGCCATGAAAGTCATTGTCGCGCTGCTGATTGCCATTTCCACGCTGCTTGGCGGCTGTGTCGTGGTGCCATACGGTGGCGGATACTACGACGGCTACCATGGTTCCCGCGGATACTGGGGCCACGGGCACGGCTACCGTTGATATCCGTCCCTGGGATGCAAGCGCCTTTGCTGGCGCTCCCTTAATGCGGCAATACAGTCAGCCCGGACGCGCCGAGTGAAGTCGTCCTGCGCTGGCTCCTGAGCACGCCATCCTGGTCGAACTCGAACAGGACAGTCGACGATCGGATCTCGCCGCCCGAGAACAGCGGGCCGATGAAGGGGATAAAGCTCTCCGCGTGAGGCTTTGAGGTCGCAAACGAATAGACCAGTATGAGCGCCCCATTGCTCAAGGCCGCCCGGGATGTCGGTGCGCCAAGTTGTCCGGTCACGTCGCCGATGGTGGTAAATCCCGGAAGGAAGTTCTCCAGTTGTTCCGGCATGACGTCGACGCCCGTCGATACACAGCCCGTCATCAGGCTACATACGACAATCCATGCGTGAACCCGGTTCATCTCGCCACCGTCCTGCTGCCTGTACCGCAACGCTGGCGAGGCGCCTCGCGCGTGGCGCGAGCGCGGCCCGGCGATGCGTCCAATACCCTCGTCCTTCAAGGATAGGACTTTGCGGTGAGACCGGAATTCGATGGACGACGATCTTGCCGCGGTGGCGTCGCTTATCCGGTCGAGCGCTTTAGCCGCATCGACAGCGAGAAGCTGTCCGCGGGGTGCACCGTCACCGAGAACTCGAACGCTTCGCCGGCCGCGTCCAGATAGCGGCGCAGGATCTTGAGCACGGCCGCGCCCGCCTCCAGCCCGAGCGCCTTGGCGACACGCGCGTCCGCAAGCGTCGAGGCGCGCACGTCCTGTTCGATCTCGGCGATCTGCCGGCCATAGCGCGACTCGATCAGCGTACTGACCAGCTCCGGTGACGTGGTCACCAGCTCGCCAATGTCCGTGTAGGCCGGGTCGATATAGATGTCCGTCCACGCCATCGGCGAGGCGGCAGGCCCTTCGTCCAGGCGGATGCTGGAGATCCGCAGCCACGGCGTGCCTTCCGCACAGCCGATGTCGCGCGCGAGTTCCCCCGCCACGCTGACGATCTCCACCGATTGCACCCGGCGCGAATGTTCGACCCCGAACTGGACCAGGTCGTCGACCGACGCCAGCGTGGGCCGGAATTTCGCCTTGGGCCGCGACGCCTCCACCCGCGTGCCCACGTTCTTGCGCCGCGACACCAGGCCCTGGTCCTGCAATTCCTGCAGCACCGCGCGGATCGTGTAGCGGCTCGCGTTGAACTGCTCGCATAGCTCGAACTCCGTGGGCAGCAGCGACCCGACGGGAAACTGGCCGCCGACGATGCCGTCAAGAAGTTGCCTGGCGATCTCCGCCGAGTTGGTTCTGCTCATCTGGTTCCGGCTACATCCGTTGTCATGGCAATCGGTTCAGGGGGTAAACCCTTATTTCATAAATATGTTCGAACATATTTAATGCTCAACATGTTCGAACATATTAGCGAACCCGATCTCTTGCCACAAGGTAGCAACATGTCCCTCTACGCTATTCCCGCCGCCAGCACCGTTGTCGACTCCGCACTCTTCCGCGACGCTTTCGGCACCAAGAAAATGCGAGCCATCTTCTCCGACGGCGCGCTTGTCCAGCGCTACATCGACGTCGAGGTCGCCCTGGCCAAGGCGGAAGCGCGTGTCGGCGTGATTCCGGCTGAAGCTGCCGAGGTCATCGCGCGCGAGTCGAACATCGAACGGATCGACTTCGACCACATGCGCGAGGAAACCGACATTGTCGGCTACCCGATCCTGCCGCTGGTGCACCAGCTCGTGACGATGTGCGGCGAAGCCGGCCGCTACGTGCATTGGGGCGCTACCACGCAGGACATCATGGACACCGCGGTCGCGCTCCAGGTCCGCGATGCGCTGGACAGCGTCGACGCCGACATCCGCGAACTGCGCGCCATTCTCGCCGATTTGTCGGCGAAGCACCGCAATACCCCGATGGCCGGCCGGACGCACCTGCAGCAGGCGCTGCCCGTCACCTTCGGCTACAAGACCGCGATCTGGCTGGCGATGTTCGACCGCCACCAGCAGCGCCTTGCCGAACTGCGTCCGCGCGTGGCCGTGGTGGAGTTCGCCGGCGCGGCCGGCACGCTCGCGTCGCTCGGAGACAAGGGCTTCGCGGTGCAGCGCGCGCTGGCCGGGGAACTGGGCCTGGGCGTGCCGGCCACCACCTGGCACGTGGCGCGCGACGGCTTCGCCGAAGCCGTGAACCTGCTCGCGCTGGTCACCGGCTCGCTGGGCAAGATCGCGCTCGACATCATGATCATGGCGTCGACGGAATTCGCGGAAGTCTATGAGCCGTTCGTGAAGGGCCGTGGCGCCAGCAGCACGATGCCGCAGAAGCGCAACCCGATCTCCAGCGAACTGATGCTGGCGGCGTCAAAGGCCGTGCGCCAGCACGCCGGCCTGATGGTTGACGCGATGGTGCAGGATTTCGAACGCGCCACCGGCCCCTGGCATGCGGAGTGGATCGCCATTCCGGAAAGCTTCATCCTGACCTCCGGCGCCCTGCACCAGGCGAAGTTTGCGCTCGGTGGACTCGTGGTGGACACCGCGCGCATGAAGCACAACCTTGGCATCACCAATGGCCTGATCGTGGCCGAGGCCGTGATGATGGGCATGGCGCCGCATATTGGCCGCCAGCAGGCCCACGACGTGGTTTACGACGCTTGCCGCACCGTCAATGAAGCCGGCGGCACGCTGGCCGAAGCGCTGTGCGCCCTGCCCGCCGTGACCGAGCATTTTGACCGCGCGGCGATCGAGCGCCTGTGCGACCCGGCCAACTACCTGGGGCTCGCCCCGCAGATGGTGGATCGCGCCATCGAACTTTCAGGCCAGGTGGCCTGAGCACGAACCCCGGTGGAGGAAGACAACATGCAAGACCAGACCATCCAGACCCCTGCCGCGCCGCCGGCTGCCCCGCGGCTGCCTTGGTATCGCAAGCTCGGCATGCAGGTGCTCGTTTCGCTGATCCTCGGCATCGCCGTCGGCTTTGCGTTCCCGGCATTCGCGTCGAAGCTGAAATTGCTCGGCGATATGTTCCTGTCGCTGATCAAGGCCGGCGTGGCGCCGCTGGTGTTCCTGACCATCGTGCACGGCATCGCCTCGGCCGGCGACGTGAAGAGCGCCGGGCGCGTGGGCTGGCGCTCGATCCTTTACTTCGAGGTCATTTCGACCATTGCGCTGCTGATCGGCATGCTCGCCGGCAACCTGCTGGAAATCGGCAAGGGCATGTCGCACGTCGCCGGCAGCGCCGCCACGCCGGCCGCGAAGGCCGCCGCGCCGCAGGGTTTCCTGGAGTTCATGATGCATATCGTGCCCGACAATTTCGTCGGCGCCTTCGCCAAGGGCGAACTGCTCCAGGTGGTGGTGCTGGCGGTGATGGTCGGCATCGGCATCCTTGCCATTCCGGAGACGCGCCGCGCCAGGATCAACGACGGTCTCGACACCATCTCGGAAGTCCTGTTCTCGTTCATCAACCTGGTCATGAAGCTGGCGCCGATCGGCACATTCGGCGCGGTGGCCTACTCGGTCGGCAGCAACGGCGTCGCCGTGCTGGTCGCGCTGGCGCAGTTCGTCCTGAGCTTCTATGCGGTGGTGGTGCTGTTCATCGCCGTCGTGCTCGGCATCGTGGCCAAGCTGGCCGGATTCAGCCTGTGGCGCTTCCTGCGGTACATCAAGGATGAAATCCTGATCGTGCTCGGCACGGCATCGTCGGAAAGCGCCCTGCCGCGCCTGCTGATCAAGCTCCAGCGGCTGGGCTGCGCCAAGCAGACCGTCGGCCTGGTCCTGCCGACCGGCTATGCCTTCAACCTCGATGGCACGTCGATCTTCATGGCGATGGGCGTGATGTTCATCTCGCATGCCTATGGGGTACCGCTCACGCTCGACCACCAGCTCGGCATTCTCGTGCTGATGCTGCTGACGTCGAAGGGCGCGGCCACGGTGTCGGGCGGTTCCTTCGTGGTGTTCGCCGCAACCGTGACGTCGACCGGGGTGCTGCCGGTCGAGGGCCTGGCGGTGATCTTCGGCGTGTACCGCTTCCTGTCGATGGCGATTTCCACCTGCAACACGATCGGCAACAGCGTCGCGACCGTGGTCGTGGCCAAGTGGTCCGGCACCTTCGATGCCGAGACCGCGAAGCGCCACCTGTATCCGGAGCGCTATCCCGACATGGCCGCCGCCGATGCGGCGCTTGACGACGGCACGCTGCTGGGCGACGACGCCAACGCCGCCAACCCCCATTCGTCGGGCATCCCGATGCAGCGCGCCGGCGCCCACTGAACGTCACCACAGGAACGAACACGAACATGGCAACGTACCGCACGGAGCATGACGCCTTCGGTCCGGTGGACATTCCCGCCGACCGCTACTGGGGCGCGCAGACGCAGCGCGCACTCGGCGTATTCGAGGTGGGGGAGGAACGCTTCCCCGGCTGCCTGATCCATGCTTTCGGCCTGCACAAGATGGCCGCCGCTCAGGCCAATCTGCGTTGTGGCGTGCTCGATGCCGCGCTCGGCGACGCCATTGTCGCTGCCGCCGCGGAACTGCGCAGCGGCCGCTTCAACGATCATTTTCCGCTGACGATCTGGCAGACCGGTTCCGGCACGCAGACCAACATGAATGCCAATGAGGTCATCGCGAACCGGGCCAACGAACGGCTGGGGCAGCAGCTGGGCACCAAATCGCCCGTCCATCCGAACGACCACGTGAATGCCTCGCAGTCCTCCAACGACAGTTTCCCGTCGGTCATGCACCTGAGCGCGGCGATCGAGCTGGAAGACCGGCTCGTCCCGGCGCTTGGCGGCCTGCGCGACAGCTTGCGCGAGCGCGCCGCCGCGTTCGCCGACGTGCTCAAGATGGCCCGCACCCACCTCATGGACGCAGTACCGACCACGCTTGGCCGCAGCTTTGACGGCTTCGCGGCGCAGGTCGACAACGCGCTCGCGCGCCTGCGCGACGCCATGCCGCGCTTGCTGGTGCTGCCGCAAGGGGGCACCGCCGCGGGCACCGGCCTGAACGCCCCGCCCGGCTTCGACCATGCCTTCTGCGAGGAGGCCAGCCGGCTGAGCGGCCTCGCATTCCGACCCAATCCCTGCAAGGTCGAGGGCATGGCGGCGCACGATGCGCTGCTGGAACTCTCCGGCGTGCTCAACGTGATTGCCGCCTCGTTCACCAAGATCGCCAATGACCTGCGCTGGATGAGCTCCGGCCCGAACTCGGGGCTGGGCGAACTGCTGCTGCCTGAAGACGGGCTGACGTCGTCCATCATGCCGGGCAAGCGCAATCCCACCATCGCGGAAGTCATGGTGCAGGCGGCCATGCAGGTCGCGGGCAACCACGTGACGGTGACCATGGCGGCCTCGTCCGGCAACTTCGAATTGAACGTCGCGAAGCCCGTGCTGGTCTACAACGTGCTGCAGTCGATCCGGCTGCTCGCGGATTGTGCGAACGTGGTGGCCACGCGCCTGATCCCGGGCATTGAGCCGGCGGGCGAGCGGCTGGCCCGGGATCTGCGGAGCCCCTTGCTGGCCGTCACGGCGCTGAATCCGGTCATCGGATACGACCAGGCGGCTGCCATTACGCGCCACGCCACGCGCCGCAAGATCACGCCCCGCGCGGCGGCGATCGAGCTTGGATTGCTGGATGGGGAAACCTTCGACAGGCTGGTGGATCTCCGGCGCATGGCAGGAAGATGATCGGACGAGGCGGGTTCGAACGACGGGGCCGCGCGAACCGGCTATCCTGACGCTTGCCGAGACTCCCGCGTCAGGCCGCAACGGGAACGGCAACGCAAACCATGCAGCGCCTTCTCCCTGATTCCCCCTGTCGCCACCGTGATCACCGCAACGCCATCCCCGCCCCTCCTGGACGAAATCCTGCGCACCGTCACCCGGCGCTACCAGGTGCCTGAGACGCCCGTTCCATCGGGCCAGATCCGCGAAGCCCTCCCCGCGGAGCGGGTCGCGATGGCCATCGAGCAGGCGCGACTGTCTCTGGCCCACGGCAAGTTGCCGGACGGTTCGCTGAAGCGCCAGTTTGCCGACGCGCTCGCGGACATGATCCGGGAAGCCATTCACCCCGATTCCGGCGACCCGGTCTTCCAGGCCATGGTGCTTCGGCACCGGGCAGCGCCCGTGCGCGAGTTCGCGTCGCTGTCGGCGCGCGCAGAGGGCGACCGGCGCGCGGTCCTGGCTGCCGTGAACGCCGTGGCCCACCCGAACCGGCAACAACGCATGGCGCCAGGCTGGCAGCGTGAAACGCTGGCAGACCTGCATGCGTCGGCGGCCGCTTCATCATGGTCATCGCTGCGCGGCATCGCCCAACGCCTCATTGGTGCGGCGGATAGCGAGAACGGCTCGCCCATTGCGCTCGCCCTGACGCGGCTGCTGGACAACCCTGCCCTGCAGCGCTTGCTGCGCATCGAAGCCCTGCAAGCGGACGAGCTGGTGCGTCGGCATGCATCCCTGTGGGATCGGGCCGGTCCCCGCCCGGGAAGCGCGACAGCGGTTGCACAGGGCGTTTCAGCGCAGCAACGCGGAGCTGGCGCCGAGGCCCTGGCGGCGCAAGTGCTCCAGATCCTCGCGCAGCGCCTGAACGAGGCGAAGGGCGACGGTGCGCGCTATCGCGTCGTGACTTCGCTGCGCGTCCCCGCTTCGATTCCCGCGAGCCATGAACGCGCAAAGACCGAATGGGACGTGGTCTTGCTACGCCAGTCTGTTCCGGCCGATGGCGTGCCAGCCTGGGATGCCTGCCTGCTCGTCGAGGTCAAGGCGTCCGTGGACGCGGCGACCACGGACTTTCCGCGCCTGCTGCGCGGCCTGCGCCTGCTTGCCCACGCGAAGGACGATGCGGCTTATGCGTTCGCCTCCCACGAGGGAACGGTGCGCCTGCGCGGCGCCGCGCTTGCCGCGCTCCGTGCCGCGCCCACCCTGGCGCGTACGGTGCTCTATTGCTGCGACGCCCGCGCGGAGACGGCCCCGCGCCTGCTCGGCGCGGCGAGTCGCATGCAACTCCTGTCGGCGGACGAGAGCCTGGCATTCGCCAGCCACCTGGCGGCAAACGAGCCTGCGGATGCCGGGGACCTTGAACCGCTCTGGCTTCCGTTGCTGGAAGCCGAGCGCTGGAAAACGGTGCTCAACCAGTATTCGACGCTGCGGCAGGTGCGCGAGTTGATGGTCCATACCGAAGACCTGCTTCATGCGATCGACCGGGCCGTTGGCAAGGGTTGAGGGCCCGATCGAAAGTGCTGGCCCCCGCCTTCCCCGCTCACCCGTTTCAATTCTGACTCACACTTTTGCTATCCCCCTTCGTGGGGTTGCCTGATCGGCCTCCATCGGCAGTCGGGGTGCCGGACCGTAAACCACGACTTTTCCGCGGGAAAACCCGACCTTTTCCATGCCGATGGTCAGCACTCTGGACCATGCGCGGCTCGTCCATAGAGCGTATTTCCGCCTCCCTGTCGCGCGACTAGATTGAACGCATCGCTGGCGTCGAAGAAGTGCCATCGAACTTCGATCATTCGCACAATCCGGGGAGAGGTCATGAAACATATCCACGTGAAGCTGGCAGTCTTGCCACTCGCATGCCTGGCCATCGTTGTTGCTGGTTGTGGCGGAGGCGGTGGCGATTCGGCGCCGGCCGCTACCACGGCGGCTCCAGGCTCCAGCACCACCGCGCCTGTGACGACGCCGACTGCGTCCACCAGCGCCTTGCTGTCAGGCACCACCGATCCGGGGCCCGATATCGGCAAGGACGGGGACTTCTATGTGAACACCACCACCGGGATGCTGTTCGGGCCCAAGGCAAACGGCGCGTGGCCTCCCGGCGTTGCGGTCGCAGGATCTCCGGGAGCCAAGGGGGATACGGGCGCACCGGGCAATACCGGTACCGCCGGCAGCACGATCCTGACCGGCTCGGTGGACCCGACCAATACCGTTGGCAATAACGGCGACTACTACATCAACACCTCGACCGGGACGCTGTTCGGGCCGAAGGCCGATGGCACCTGGCCACCGGGCGTGCCGCTCGGTGGCGGTTCATCGGGAAGCGGTAGCGGCACGGTCCTGACCGGCCACGGGGCGCCGGGCAACGATATCGGCGCCAATGGCGACTACTACCTCGACACCGATACCTGGACGCTCTACGGACCCAAGGTCAACGGCCAATGGCCAGCAGGCGTGGTGCTGGCCGGCCAGCCCGGCAGTGGCAGTGGCGGCACTGGCGGCACCGGAGGCACCCCTGTCGGCAACGGCGGCCACGTAATCTACGGCAGCGGCGCGCCGACCGACGGCATCGGCGTCGATGGCGACTTCTACTTCGATACATCGACCGGCACGCTGTATGGGCCCAAGGCGGGTGGCCATTGGCCGACCACGGGCGCTACCGTACCGACCGTCTACAACGGCAACTTCAACGTGCCGGACTCGCTCAGCCGCGGACTGTATGTCATGACGGGTGCCGGGGGAGCGGTGGCATTGCCGTCGGACTTCGCCGTCGTGATTCCTTATGACTGCACCAGCGTCAAGCTGACCGCGTCCACGCTCGGCAAGCCCACCGGAAGCCTCACCATGGCGGTCTACAAGGTCACGGGTTCGGGGGCGGGTGCGACCAGCACCCCGGTCGGCAACCTGAGCTGCCGCATCAGCAACGGGCAGCAAAGCTGCAACCAGCAAATGCCGGCGGGGACCGTCAACCATGGCGACAAGCTGCAGGTGCAGCTCAACACCAACCAGGCCACCGGTTGGGGTGGGCTTGCTGTCAATCTGGCCTGCGTGAAATAAGGCCAGGCTCAAACAGGGGAGCGGAGGTGCCAGGGCGGCGGCGGGATGCAAATCCTGCCGCCGCTCTGGCGTTCAGAAGTTCGCTTCGATGGCGGCCTTTGCGCCCTCGGGAACCTCGTTCGGAATGACCTGGTGCGCAAGGATCTCGTAAGTGCGGGCCGTCGCCACTTCCTTCGGGTCGACCAGCCGCTTGGGCCCGCCAAGCCAGGCAAAATGATCCATGCCATCGTCGCTTCGGAACCAGGCGAAATCGCCAATGCGGTCGAGGCCGCGCTTGACGACCTTCAGCAATGCCAGTGCTTCGTTCGACACGCCAAGATAGCGTCGGGTGTCATGGACAATCGTGCCCAGGTTGCGCAGCTTGTCCGGGCTTGAACGGCCGCCGTCCTCCGTCACCTGGTTCTGCACCAGTTCGACAACCAGAATCCCCTTGTGGGCAGTGATGCGCGCGTGCATGGAACCTCCAGACTGTGCGAGTGGCTTCACACAGCAGGAGAAGCAAGTTTCCGGCCAATATCGGGGCTTTGTGCGCGAACCGGCCCATTGCCGCCTGGCCGGTCCGCGTTGCACTGCAATTTGTGAGCGGGACACCACGCCTTGCGCGACGAGGCTGGATACTAGCCGGACCCGATGATTTTCCCGGCGGTGCCGCTGCCTTGCCCTGTTGGTGCGGAGCCAACGAAAATCCTCCCTCGGGACCAGCGCCCTTTTACATCGCTGCCACCGCCCGCTGGCGAGCCACTTCGGCCTGCGGGGCGCCCGCGTTGTCGGCATGCAGCGTGAAGTCGAAGCGGATCAGCGAGAACGGCTTGTCGATGCCGAGCGCCTGCATCGCGGCCGCGTCGTCGATGCGCGTTACCGGCGGCACCAGCCCTTCGCGCGTGGCAAAGGCGAAGTCGTCCCACAGATAGGGATCGCCATCGATATTGATCTGCGTGGTCAGCTTGCGGTGGCCCGGTGCCGAAACGAAGAAGTGGATGTGCGCCGGACGCGTGCCGTGGCGATCCAGCTTCTTGAGCAGGCGGTCGGTGGCGCCGCCCGGCGGCACGCTGTAGCCCACCGGCACGATGCTGCGCAGGCGATAGCGCCCTTCGCTATCGGTGACGATGGTGCGGCGCAGGTTGAACGCGCTCTGGGTCGGATCGAAGTACGAGTAGTTGCCCAGCGAATTCGCATGCCAGACCTCTACGTTCGCATTGCGCAGCGGCTTGCCGGTTTCGTCGAATACCCGACCTTCCATCACCAGCACCTCGCCATCGTCGGTGCCGTCGTCAAGCCGGGCTTCGCCCTGCGCGACCGGCGCGCCGGCCACGTACAGCGGGCCTTCGATGGTGCGCGGCGTGCCGCCGCTAATGCCCGCGCGCGCCTCGGCTTCGTCCATGCGCAGGTCCAGGAAATGGTCGAAGCCCAGGCCGGGCGCGATCAGGCCGAGTTCGCCGCTGCGGCCCGCCTCGGCCAGATAGTTGAGGCCGGCCCAGAACTCCTCGGGCTGGATGTCGAGATCCTCGATCATGTGGAACAGGTCGCGCACCATCCGGTGCACGATCGCGGCGATGCGCGGATTGGCATCCTGGCCGGTGGTCTCTTCGATGCGGTTCAGTACGGCGTCGATGGCGATCTTGTCCATGGTTGTCTCCTATGGCCTTGTGGGTGAAGTGATATGGGGAACGTTGTCGATGTCAAAGCGAGCGGAACAGCGGGCTGCGGGTGGCCTGGCTCGCGTCGGCCGCCGACAGGAACTTCTCGGTGAAGATGTCTTTCTCGAACAGCCGGCCCTGCATCAGCGTGGCGATGCAGGCCTCGATCATTGGCGGCGGCCCGCACAGGTAGGCGCGCCAGCCGCGGAAGTCGTGGCTGAAGTGGCGCCCGGCCAGGTCGTGGACATAGCCGCGTTCGCCGCTCCACGCGCTTTGCTCGGGCTCGCCTGAGAGCACTGGCAGGTAGGTGAAGTTGTCGTGCTGCTGCGCGAGCGCCTCGAATGCTTCCCGGTAGTACAGCTCGCCGGCATTGCGCGCGCCTTGCACCAGCACGATCTCGCGCGGATCGCCGCATGCCAGCAGGTCCAGGATCATCGAGCGCGGACTCGACAGCCCCGAGCCGCCGGCCATGAACACCAGCGGCCGTGGATCACTCTTGCGCACGAAGAAGCGGCCCAGCGGGCCGGATAGCTGCAGGCGTTCGCCGACCTGCAACTGCTCATGCACATAGGTGGTCGCACTGCCGCCCGGGACCAGGCGGATGTTCAGCTCGATCTCGCCCGCCGCCGGCGCGCTGGCAATCGAGAATGCGCGCGGCGTGGCTTCCTTGCCGATCCACACATTGACGTACTGCCCCGGCTGGAACTGCAGCGGCTCGCCTTCGATGCGCAGGAAAACGCCCTTGATGGTTGGCGTGAGCGCGTCGATGCGGGCCACTTCCGCGGTGAAGTCCAGCAGCGGCAGGCACTGGGCGTCGGGGTCGGGCTCGATGTCCGCTTCGATCACCATGTCCGACATCGGCCTGGCGCAGCAGGCCAGGCACTTCGCTTCGTCGCGCTCGAAATCCATCAGGGCGAACGGCGAGGCCTCGCCATGGTCGAGTTCGCCTTGCAGGGTCTGCACCTTGCAGGTTCCGCACAGGCCGTGGCCGCAGGCATGCGGCAGCCAAACGCCCGCGCGCAGGCATGCGTCGAGCACGGTCTGGCCCTCTTCGATGTCGATGGTCTGGCCGAGTGGTTCGATGGTCAGTTGGTAGGTCATGTCAGCCTCCGTGTTGCCTTGTGCGACAGCGTCAGTTGCAGGAGCCGCCAATGCCGTTCAGGCCGGGCGTGCGCAGGCGCAGTAGCGACTTGTGCGCGAGGCCGTTGGCGGTCAGGCTGGCCGCGGCATCGGGCGCGAACGGCGCGCCGCCGCGCAGCCACTGCGCCTGCGTCCAGTCGATGGCGGCGCCTTCCGGATGGGCGGCCAGCAGCGGTGCGATGACGTCGCTGACCAGGGCGCCGAACGGCATGTCAGGTGGCAGCGGCAGCGTGAAGGGGCTGCAGAACAGCAGGTGCTGGTCCCAGCCGAAGTACACCAGCTGGTTGCCGTGGAAGTTTTCGACGCGGTCGCGGGTTTCGCCCGCGTAGCCGGGATTCAGTGCGATGACTGGCATGATGGTCTCCGGTGTGGGGTTCAGTCGTGTCCGTGGTCGCAGCACGGCGCGCTGCCGCCCTGCTCCGCTGCTGGCGTGCCTGCTGCACCGGTCCAGCGGTCCCAGTTGGCGCGGTCCTGCGAATCGGCGAAGTCGCCGCGGTCGGCCGGGCTCAGGTGGTACCAGTCGAGCACCTCGGGCAGCGTCGCGCCGCCGCAGTTGCCCTGGAAGATCTGGTGCACCGGCAGCCAGGCCTGCACATACTTCTCGGGCTCGTCGACGAAGATGTCGCGGCAGCCGTCCGAGCAGAAGTGGTAGCGGTCGCCGTCGTGCTCGGCCTCGCGGTAGCAAATCTGCGTCGGGTCGTCGGGCTCGGTGAAAGCCATCGGGATCTGGCACACCTGGCACAGCATCGGCAGGCCGGGGTTGTACCAGCGCTGGCCGGCCTCCTGTTGCCGCTGCCAGTAATCGAAGCGCGGCTTGTAGTGCTTGTCGAAGCTGTCGGGATACTTCTCGGCCAGCCACGTCATTTCGGACGCCTCCGGCACCCAGGTGTGGATCGCTGCGGCGTGGTTGAAGTTGTAGAAGATCGACCAGGCGATGTGCGACAGGTGGTCCTTCTCCTTCGCGGCCTGCTCGTGATACTTGGGCATGCGGATGCCGTAGCGCGCAAGATCGGCGAACAGCGCGCCGCCGTTCTGCTCGAAGTAGATTTCCCAGGCTTCCTTCCAGCTCATCACGCGCCTGGGCAGCATGTAGTCCATCATCATCGCCACCAGCGTCAGCAGCCGGTAGCCGCGCCAGAACCACTTGTCGATCCACTTCTGGATGATCGGACGGTTGGCCGGGTCCTGCTCCAGCATGAACTTCACCACTTCGAGCCCGAGCGTCATGTGGCGCGATTCATCGGACTGCGCCGAGAAGCCGAAGGTCACCGTGGCCATGTCGCCGTTGTAGGCCGCGCCCGACATGAAGGGCATGAACAACAGGTTGGTCAGCACATACTCGAACGAGAACGAGATCGCCGTGATGAACTCGAACGGCCCCGCCGTCATGGCGTCTTCGAAGTACGACTTCGGCACCGACAGGTACCACAGCCGGTCATGCAGGTGGCGCCAGTCGGAAAAGCCGTTGAAGTACTTGTTGTAGTGGCTGATGGTGTGGACCTGGGTCTGGCAGTGGCGCAGCTCGTCGATCGACTGCATCTGGCACGCCACGCGCGCGCCCACGCCGCGCAGCGTGCGCCCGGCCATGGCAAAGCCGCGGTGCGCCGCATACTCCAGCGGCGACACGCCCGTCAGGAACAGCTTGAGCGCGTTGACGTAGCGCGCGTCGCTGACATTGAGCTGGCCGTTGTTCTGCTGGAACGCGTCGATGATCGCGTACAACTTGCGCTCCTTCTCGGACTGGAATTTCCAGTACGCGTCCATGGTCAGGCGGAACGGGTCTTCCCAGCCGTCCCAGTCATGGATCACGATGCCTTCGAACTTGTCGTGCGGGAATACGGCATCCATGGGCTGGTAGGTGGTTTCCCAGCCGAGGTCGCGCGTGAGGATCGCGTACTTCTCCTTGAGCGAGAGCTTGGGCCGGGTAGCCTGCCGCGCGGCGGTGGCGATTGCAGTGGCGGTGGTCATGTCCTTGTCTCCAGTGTTCTTGCGGTTCGACTTGCGGCTCAGTGCCAGGCCAGTACGAACTGGTCTTCGGTTTCGTCGATATTGCCGGCCAGCGAAATCAGGCCGAGCTGCAGTTCCTGCACGTCCCACGCGCGGCCGATGCGCTCTTCCACGCTGGCGCGGTTGATTTCCAGGCGCCCCGGTGCGTCGATCTTGACCATGGCCGGATAGCGGTTGATGGTGGCGTGCGGGTTGTCGGCCTCGATTGCGTCGATGACGGGACGCATCTCTTCGTTGGCCTGCAGGGCGATGAATACGATCTGTGCGGTCATGGCGTTCGTCCCTGGTGTCATGCAACGGCGTCGGTGGGGCGGATCAGCCCCAGCCCCGCAAGGCGCTTGTCCAGCGCGGCAACCGCTTCACCGAGCGCCGCATCGGCTTCGTCGGCGAACAGGCGGCGTGCCAGCGGGGCCAGCGCGTGCTGGAAGCGGTCGAGCCATGCAAAGGCGAAGCCCGCGATCACGCCGGCATTCGCGGGAGATTCCTGCGCGGCTGTCTTCACCGTTGCATCGACCCAGCGCGTGGTCTCGGCATACCAGGCGATCATGAAGTCAGTGACCAGCGAGAACGCGGGGCTTTCGGCGGACAGGCGCGCATCCAGGCGCTGGTAGACCAGCGGGTAAAGCAGCCCGTCCATCACGAGGTTCTGCGCCACGTGCAGTTCGAACCAGTCCTCACGCACGATCAGGTCTTCGAGCGCATGGCGCAACGGCTGCCAGGCCAGGTCTTCCATCCATGCCGTCTTGGCGGCTTCGACCGCCGCCTTGTCGCCGACCAGCAGGCCGATGCGGGTCAGGTACTGCGCAATGCCCAGGCGATCCATGGTGTGGAACATGGCGGCTTCGGTGATGGCCGAGCCGTAGCCATAGGCCGTGATCGCGGCGTTGTTCATGTTCGCCGCCCACTCGACATGGCGCAGCGGCACCACGCCGAGCGTCAGCAGTTCGCGCAGGGGCGCCGGCAGCGATGCCAGCAGGCCGCGCTTCTCGACGAAGTCCAGGTTCTTCTCCATCGCGTCCTGCTGGCGCGCACGGGCGTTGACGTACGTGCCGTAGTAGAACTGGCGCGGATCCTTCAGCGCGTACCAGTCCTGCATGACCACCTGCGTGCGGCGCACGTCGTAGAGCTCGTATTGCGGCTGCCACAGCGGGCGGTAATGGAAGCTGGTCTCCGGCTGCAGGTCGTACATCGCCTCCTGGTAGCGCGTGGCCGGCTTGTCGGCGCCCAGGCGCCGTTGCAGGTTGGCGAAGGTCTGGCGGATCGGACTGACGCTGTCGGTACGGATATCGATTTGCATGGTGGGTTGCTCCTGTCTCCCTTGTGGTGTTCGGATCGGTGTTCGGATCGGTGTTCGGATCGGTGTTCGGATAGGCCGCGGCGTCAGGCCACGGTTTCGCTCCATTTGTCGCGCTCGAATTCCAGTGCGCGGCCCAGCAGGTGCGACACCGTGATGGCGCACTGCGTGGCGCAGAACGCGGAGAACTGGTCGGGGCGCATGACCAGCTCCACGTAGAGCGCCGGGTCGCCGAGCGAGAACTCGAACTCGACCCAGTGTTCATCGCGCGCGGTCACCCGGACGTAGGGCTGGGCACGTCCGCCGGCCGGGACGCTGGCATGGACAAACGGTGTGGTCATGTCTCGCTCCTGCTGCGATGCACATCGGTGGGTGTGCATGGTTCTGGGTGTGGAGACATATAGCGAAGGCCGTGCCACCGGCTGCCAAGCCGCATGGCACAAGGGATTGCGGGAAATTCCGAGGCGTTGCCCCGGCGCGCCCGCTTGATGATTTGATGAGGGGATCAAGCCTGTTTTCATCAAATGATCAAATCCACGGATATTGCGACGCACCATGCTGTCCACGGGGAATCCCCTCGCTTGCCTGGCTCGCGAAACCGCGTGTTAGGCTACGGAAAAACCGAGGCCAAGGACGTTCCTCTCCGGATCGATTCGCGCCCGCAGGCATTCTGGAGATGGAGATGACCGCCCCCCCCAAGCAGCCGCCATTCGACCTGGCTTCGCTGCTGACGATCGACCCCAAGGCCGCACAGATACGGCTCGGCGATTCCCGCATGGTGCTGATGCACACCGAGGCCCTGAGCTACTTGCGCAAGGAGATCCTCGATACGCTGGGCCTGGAACGCGGCAAGGGTCTGCTGATCCGCATGGGCTACGCGCAGGGCATGCGGGACGCCGAGATGGTCAAGCGCGAACGCAAGGAGGAACTCGAGACGTCGCCCAACGACGCGTTCCTGCTTGGCCCGCAACTGCACATGCTGGAAGGCGTGACACGCGTGGACCCGGTGCGGCTGGAGATCGACCGCGACACCGGCCACTTCTATGGCGAGTTTCTCTGGCAGGACTCCTGGGAAGGCGAAGCGCCCTACAACGAGGAACTGAGCCGCGAGGAAGGCGGCTGCTGGGTGCAGCTCGGCTATGCATCGGGCTACAGCAGCACCTTCATGGACCGGCTGGTCATTTACAAGGAAACCGAGTGCCAGCGCCGCCTCGATGCGCTATGCCGCATCGTCGGCAAGCCAGCCGAGGCCTGGGACGACCCCGACTACCTGAAGTACTTCGAGCCCGACTCGGTCATCAGCGACCTGCTCACGCTGCAGCAGGAAGTCAGCACGCTGCGCGAGACCCTGTGCGGCGCCAACCAGGGCAACCTGATCGGCCAGTCCCCGGCGTTCCGCGAAGCCTTCGGCCTGCTGTCGGCCGCGGCCGATAGCCATATCACAGTACTGCTCACCGGAGAAACCGGCGCAGGCAAGGAGATGTTCGCGCGCTGGCTGCATGACCACGGCCCGCGCGCCGAGCAGCCGTTCATTGCCGTGAATTGCGCGGCGATCCCGCACGAGCTGATCGAATCCGAGCTGTTCGGCGTCGAGAAAGGCGCCTACACGGGGGCACAGCAGTCACGCCCGGGCCGCTTCGAGCGCGCGCACGGCGGCACGCTGTTTCTCGACGAGATCGGCGACCTGCCGCTGTCGGCACAGGTCAAGCTGCTGCGTGTGTTGCAGAACGCGGAAGTCGAGCGGCTTGGCGGCGTCGAGACGCGCAAGATCGATGTGCGGCTGATTGCGGCCACCAACGTCAACTTGGCACAGGCGATCCGCCAGGGGCAGTTCCGCGCGGACCTGTTCTACCGGATCAGCACCTACCCGGTCGCCATCCCGGCCCTGCGCGAACGGCGCGAGGATATCCCGGAACTTGCGCAGGCGTTCATCCAGCGCTTCAACGCGCGCTACCAGAAGCAGGTACGCGGGCTGAGCCAGCGCGCCCGCGATGCGCTGATGCAGTACCAGTGGCCCGGCAATATCCGTGAACTCGAGAACATGATCGAGCGCGGTGTGCTGCTCGCGCCCGCGGCGGGGCTGATCGACACTTCCCACCTGTTCGCCAGCCAGCAGCAGGCCACCGAAGCGCCCGAGGACGCCGATGCCCTGCTGCAAAAGCTGCTGGACCAGCAGGTGTCGCTGCCGCAGATCGAGGGGCGGCTGATGCAGCTCGCCATCGACACGACGCGCGGCAACCTGTCATCGGCGGCGCGCATGCTGGGGATCACGCGGCCGCAACTGGCCTACCGGCTGAAGAAGTGACCGCGCTGGCCTAGTGGTAATCGAACGTGAACGTCGCGGCGGCGGTTACTGTCCCGGCGGTAACGGGCAGGCCGTTATTCAGGCCGATGTACCGGACCGCATAGTTGTACGACCCAGGGATATTGGCCTGAATGCTTCCCAATGCATTGCGCGTCTGCAACGGCACGGGCAGGTAGCTGCCGCCGGAGACGATCTGGAAGCCGACTCCGGTGGCAGCCCCGGGCGCGCCGGCGTTCGAAGCGCCGAGCACACCCGCAGTTGCGGTCTGCACAGGCGTGCCGGGGGCACCGTCGAACGTGACTCCAACGTTGGCCGGGCTGTCGCAAGTGACGCCGATGGTGAAGGGCGCCGTGCCTGCCGTTGCCCCTGCCGGACGCAGGTCAGCCGCGCGCACGGATTGCAGTGTGACAGTCGCGGGATAGTTCACATTGCAGGTAATCGGCCGCGGGATCGCAGTTCCGGTGAAGCCGATGTAGTTGATTCCGCCGCCGCCCAGCGCGCCAGCGTTCTCCCCCTGATAGACGCCAAAGCCGAACCGCGTCTGCATCGGGTCCAGGGTGCCACCGCTTATCGGCCCTGTCTTGACGAACTCAATGGAGGCCGACACCGAGTACGTCATGTCCGCGTTCAGACTGCCCAGGCCCTGGCCTCTTGTGTCACACCCGCCCCCCGATCCGTTGGTGATGGCCTGCCCCGCCTGGTTGCGCAAGCGAATGCCGACACCCGGGACGCCGGTCGAATAGACGCCGGGTGGGCCCTCCGTGCCCGTACCGTAGAAACAGGCTATGATCGGCGCGCCAGGCACGACGCGAGGCGGCACGTTGTCGCATGTGCCGGTGATGGTGTAGTTGCGCGCCGTGCCGGGGATGGCGCTGCCCACTGGCAGCGTGGTCACGACGGCCATATTGCTCATGTCCTGCAGGTATGGCATGGCCGGCGTTGACGAGCAGGCGGCTTGGACCACCTGCGGGGCAGACAGCGTGAGGATGGCCAGCAGACCATAAAGAAGGGTCGCATTCAGACCTGCCCGTTCATTGAGCGGCTTCATCGTTGTGCTCCTTATACATCCCCATGGATAGGGTCGGTTGGTCCCCGGTGACTGGATGATCGCTGCATACGCCGTCGCCTAGCGGCAGCGCAAGGCGCGCAGGCCCGACCGTCGCCGGCAGTGCGTAGGCAAATTCGCAGGTGTTGGCGCCCTGCCCTCCCCACTTTGCCGTGAGCACGCCGGCCTGCTGTTTGAGCCCACGTGCAATAAAACGCCCGTCCTGGCCGACGGTGCCGGCCAGGTTCCCGTCGCTATCGGACACCTCGGCACCGAACGGGAGCGGCTTGCCGTCGGCGGTACGCACGCGCAGGATGACGATCTGGCCACTGTTGCCGGTTTCGAAACGCACGCGGACCACAGCGCCGGACGTCGGCGCGACTTGCTGCATGGTGGAGCGCAGTTCCACGTTGAGCGGCAGGTCCTTCGGGTCGATCTCGATCTGGTTGCGCGAAAACGGCATCAGGTTCGGCACCGCGGCATGGCCCCACGGGTCCACCCGCAGGCCATTGGCGTTCGTGACGCGCGCGCCCGCGGCGTTGTCCGCCTCGATGACGGCCACGGTGTCGCCCAGCATCGGCATGAATGTCACGCCGCCGGCGTACGCCACGATGCCGCCCGATATCCCCGCGCCAAGCTGGCTGTAGCCGTTGCTTCGGCCCGCATTGGCGGTCAGCGTCGCCACGGGCGAAACATAGCCGGCATTGGCCGCGACGCCGTTGGAAACGGCGCTGCCGCCGCCGCTGGAGTGGCTGGCGTTCAGCCCATAGGTCAGGTTGTTGTCGACGCCGAGCGTGCCGGTCACTGATTCCTGCACGCCCATGACGCCCGACGAATCCCTCTGCAGGCTTGTCATGGCATAAGGAGCCTGCGACGCCTTGCCCAGCGGCATGCCCACGGTCAGCATGATCCGGTTTTCCCACTTGCCGCTGCCCAGGTTGATCTGCCGGGTTGCCGAGACCCCGTAGCTCACGCGCTTGTAGCTGTTGTTGTAGCCGGCCTGGAACTGGGTATCGCGGCCGCCGCGGTTCCAGTAGTCCTGGGTCGAGCCGGACAGGTAGACATTGCCGTAGCCGGCCGGCAGGCTCTGGCTCACGGTCATCTGCAGGCGTCCGCGCCGGATGCCGCGCAGCAGCAGGTCCGTGGTCGAACTGTCCTGGCTGCGCATCGCCACGGCATCGGCAAAGTTCAGGAAGCCGCTGGTGGAGTACCGGTAGGCGGCCAGCGTCACGTTGGTACGCGTCGGCGCCACCAGCTTGCTGTAGGACAGGCGCACGCTCTGGCCGCTACGGTCCGGCTGGTTGACCAGCCGCGTGTTCGCGTGCGTGATGTCGGCCCCGAATGCGCCATATTGCGTGTTCAGCGCCATGCCTGCGACGATCGAGAGATAGTTCTCGGCTGCCAGCACGCCCCCATAGCCCGTGAACAGGTTGGAGATGCCGCGCTGGACCGTCGCCTGCATGAAAAGCGGCGTGTCGTGGACGCCCGTGTTCCGGTACTGGCCCGATGTCACGCCATAACGCCACACCCCGGGGCGCAGCGCGTTGACCACGGGCGCGTAGGGCACCGCCGAGGCACGCACGCTGCCATCCGCCTCGGTCACGAGAACCTCCAGGTCGCCGCCGTAGCCGGTCGCGTAGAGATCGTCGATCTCGAACGCGCCGGGCGCGACCGTGGTCTCGTAGATGATGTTGCCGTTCTGGCGCACCTGCACGCGCGCATTGCTGCTGGCAATGCCGCGGATGGTCGGCGCATAGCCACGCTGGGATTCGGGGAGCATGCGGTCGTCCGTGGCGAGTTGCACGCCGCGAAAGCCGAAGCTGTCGAACATCGCGCCATCGGTAAAGGCATCGCCGATCACGAGCTGGCTGCGCAACGGTACGATGGAGCGCTGCAGGCTGGTCTGGATGGACTGGTAGCGGTTGCCGTTGACTGAATCGTACGAGAGGCTGCCGTAGTGCCGGAACCGCCAGGCGCCCACATTGACGCCGGCATTCAGGCCGACATAGCCCTGGGTAGATGACATCCCGCTGCTGTCCGTGTGATAGACGCTGGCGTTGTACTGCAGGCGCGCGGCGTTGACCCCTTCGTCCCAGTAGCGCGGGTCGACGTAACCGCGCGCGCTGCGGTTCATGAAGGACTGCGGCACGGTCAGCTCAAGCCGCTGCTCGCCGTTGTCGAACCCGGCGCTCGCGCCCGGCACCAGCTCCGGCAAGGTCAGGCAATCCGTAGCGGTCAGGCGGGCCAGGCGATCGGCAGCTTCCGGCGGAAGGCGCGTGATGTCCACGCCAGCGCGGTCGAGCAGTGTACGGTCAAAGCAAGGCTGGACATTGCGGATATCGGCGCCGGTCTGGCGCAATTCGACCTCCACCATGCCCAGCCACGCGCCATTGACCTGCAGGTCTGCCCGATATGTGCCTGGCAGCGGCACGTTGCCCTGGTTGAAGCGCGAGATGTCCAGCCTGGTGCCTCCCGGCTGCCGAAGGAATTCGTCATTGAATTCGATATTTGCCAGGCCCGCCGTGGCCGCACGGCCTGACGACGCGGCAAACAGCGACAACGCCACCACGCAGAGCGGGCACAGGCGCGGAGGAAACAGGCGGTAGTTTCTACTGACTCGCATCACGATTGCTCAACATCTGTGGCAGCCACCGCCCTGCCAGGGAGCGGCATCTGTCGGACCGGAGTGGCCAAAGGGAACCGGCAGGCGCGACGCGCCAGCCCTTGGGGGGACGACTAGTTGGCGCCGGCCAGCGGTGCTTCGCCGTCGTTCGATCCGCCCCAGTCGTTCAGCGTGTGGTAGCGGACCTTGCTGTCCGGGCCGGCGGGGGCGTCGCCCTTGAGCGGGAACCGGGCGGTTTCGCCGGGGCCGACCATGACGCCGCGATCGTTGACGGCGCGCTTGCTGCCACCCGCCAGTTCGACGCTGACGACCGAGACATGAAATGCGGTCGGGTTGTGGCACTCGAGCATGAGCTGGTCATCGGCCCGTGCCAGGTGCCAGACAAGCTTTGCCGGGGCTTCGCCCGCCTCGCCCTTCAGTCCCGCGGGACGGTAGAAGAACTTGATGCGTGAACGGAACGCCAGCTGGAGCTTGTTCGGCCCGGCCTCTTCGGCGCTCGGCCTGGGCGGAACCTCGAGCACGTTGAGCCAGAAGACCGACTCCCGATCGGCAGGCAGCGGCTCACCGGTGTAGACGATGCGCAGGCTCTGGCCTTTGCCGGCATCGATGCGCGCGACGGGTGGTGTCAGCACGAACGGCACGCTGATGCTTGCCGGCGGCGCTGACGGATCACCGTTGTCGAGCCAGGACTGCACCAGCGCGGGCGCTTTGCCTTCGTTGGTCAGCTTGATCGTGACCTCGCGGTCGCGAGCGCCGTTGTAGATGACGCGGGTGCCCGCGATGACCACTGAAGCGCGGGCCGCGGTGGCGGCTGCCAGGCTCAACAGGAGCAGCGTGGCAAGCAGGACGGCGGCAAGGGGCCGCCTTCTGAAAAGGCTGTAACTGGGCATCGAAACTTCGTCGGGGCCGGAGCAGGTGCGCCGATGTCGGCGCTCGTTCCGGCCTCGCGGCTTTACTGGTAGGACAGGATGTAGGTCACGCTCGACGAAACCGAGCCGGCCGCGGCCGCGCCGCCGGTTGCCACGTACTGGGCCGCATACGGCAGCAGCGCCGTGCCGTCCGACTTGATCGGCTGGGCCAGCGAATTCTGTGGGGTCCCGTCGGAAGCGCCGATCGAGATCAGGCTGCCATTGGACGGGTTGAGCAGCCCGATCTGCACGTTGGCCGCGCCGCCGCTGCCAACGCCATCGGTGTTGACCAGGCGGCCCGTGGCCGGGTCCACATTGGCGCCGGACTCGAAGAACGCATGGACGTTGCCACTGGCCGGATTGCAGTTGCTCAGCGCAATCTGGAAGCCCGTCGTGCCGGCGGTGCTGCCGTTGGCGGCCAGGTTGGTCTTGGAGACGGTGGGCAGCGTCACGGTAAAGCTGCCTGCATTGCCGGTCGTGATGGTGCAGGTCGTATCGGTGATCTGCCCCTTGAAGATGATGGTGCCATCCGATGCATGCGCAAACGGCGTACCGATGCACGCACCAGCGATCAGCAGTGCGGTGAAGAGCTTGGTATTCATTGTGGATCTGTCTTTAGGTTGGAAAGTTGCGAAACCGGGGCCAGGTCGGTCTGACGCGGCCCTCTGGCTTCTGGATTCGTGGCCATGCGCCGACATGACGCCGCACGGCCACAGAACGAGTGGAATCGTATTCACGCCGCTCTGCGGCCTGAATAAGGGATCCCTTAATCCGGTGGCGATTTCTAAGTGCCCCGGGAAATCCGGATGGATGCAGCCTGGCAAGCTGTCGCGATTACCCGCCCGGAAGCAGGCCGTGTTCGACGGCGTACTGGTACAACTCGAAGCCGCTGGTCAGCCCGAGTTTCTTCATTGCCATGCTCTTCTGCGCGCTGATGGTCTTGCTGCTGCGATTCGCCTGCCGCGCGATCTCCACCAGCGAAAAACCCGCGGCGCATTTGCGCAGCACCTCGAGTTCGCGCTGCGACAGCCTCGGCCCCGGCTCGACAGCTTCCATCTCGCCTTCCGCCATGGGTTGCTGCGACGGCGGAAAGTAGCTACGGCCACTGAACGCCGCGCGGATCGCGGGCACCAGGTGATGCAGCGGATCCGCCTTGCTGAGGATGACGGAAACGCCGGTCTTGCGAATGCTCTGGAGCAGCGCGGGGTTGTCGAACATGGTGATCACCACGATTCGCGTGGCCGGATAGCGCCGTCGCAGGATCTGCAGCATCGGCAGCCCGTCGCCGATCTCGCCGCCCGGCATCGAGTAGTCGGTGACGATGACATCGCAGGCCGTGGTTTCCAGCAGGCGGACCAGTTCCGTAGAGTTCCTGGCCATCCCGACCATCTGCATCCCGAGTTCCCGGGCCAGTTCCTGGCACATGCCGCCCAGCACGATCGGGTGGTCGTCGGCAATCAACACCTTGATCATTGCCAGGTCTCCTTTGCAAATGGGGGTCTTCCAGCAGTTCCGCGCAGTCCCCGGCGGCATGGTCCGGGCTGGAACCGCTTGCTGACTGGATAGTAGGTTTCCTACAGAACGCCCGATATTGGGCAAAGGCTGAATGCCCTATCGGAAATTTCAGACAGGATTGCAGCGCGTGTCCGGTTGCGCCGAAATCCGGGCACGGGGGTGCATTGGGGCGCAGCTTGAGACACTTTTTGCGAGCGATGGAGCGGGAACTGCTGAGGCAACAGTGCGTCGATTGTCCGAAAGGTTTTCTTTTTGGACTGACTGGGGCGCGAGATTTCCCAGTACATTTTTAGTCACTCCGCTTCCCCCCAGGGCAGCCGAGTTTTCCCTTGCTGCAAATCGGCGCCCGCTCCTTATGGAGCGGGCATTTTTTTGATGATTGGGCCGACTGAGGGGGGCGGAAACGGGAGACACGGCATCTTTGGCCGCGTACGGGGAAGAGAAAGCGTCGGCACTGGCGACGCTGATGCCTCTGGAGGGCGACGGGGCACTACCGGTGGCAGCAGGCGGCCACCGCGCGGTTCAACTCAAGCCAAGAAACTGACCACCCCGTCAACAAACGCCTGCGGCAACTCCCAGTTCGACAAATGGGCCGCATCGAGCGAAAGATATTCCGCTCCCGGCACAGCCTGCGACACCTCGCGGCCTTGCGCGGGCGTGGTGGCAGCATCCTGCTCGCCAACAATCACCAGCATCTTTGCCGCGATCCGGGGCAAAGCATCCCGCAGATCCGCATCCCGCACAGCCGCGCAATTGGCCGTATAGCCAGTCGGATCGCACGCGAGCAGCATGTCGCGTACTGGCGCCATGGCCTGTGCGTGCGACGCCCGATAGGACGGCGTGAACCAGCGCTCCAGCACTCCCGGCACGATGGCTGCCATCCCCTCGCGCTGCACGGTGGCAATGCGGTTGTCCCAGACTGACGCCGGCCCGATCAACGCGGCCGTATTGGCCAGCACAAAACGGCCGAAGCGATCGGCGTGATGCCGCGCCAGCCACATGCCGGTCATCCCGCCCATCGACAGGCCGCAGAAATGCGCCCGCCCGACGCCGGCATGCTCCATCACGGCGAGCACGTCGGCACCCAGCTCGGCCATGCCAAACGGCTCGGCCGGCACCGACGAGCGCCCATGACCACGCGTGTCATAGCGCAGTACGCGGAAATGCCTGAGCAGGGCCGGCATTTGCGGGTCCCACATCTGCAGTGTCGTGCCCAGCGAATTGGACATGACCAGCACCGGCGCGCCGGCGGCGCCCTCGATGGTGTAATGGATGGACACCCCGGCGCGGGTGGCCGTACCGGTGCGGGCTTGAAGATCGGAATGGGTCATGTCTGGCAGCCCGCCACGGCGGGCACGGTTTGGGTTCAGTCAGCGCGGATGCCGCGCTGGCGAATCAGCGCACCCCACTTCTCGGTTTCCCTGGCCAGGTGGTCACGCAGCACGGCCGGAGAACTGCCGATCGGCTCCGCGCCGATCAGCGCCAGGCGCTTCTGCACCGCGGGCTTGCGCAGCGCTTCAAGCATGGCGCGGTTCAGCGTGTCGATCACCGGCTGCGGCGTCCTGGCCGGCACGAAGGCCGCGAACCACGGCGACAGCTCGTAGCCGGGCAATCCTGCCTCCGCGACGGTCGGCACATTGGGCAGCGCGCTGGAGCGCTTGGCGGTGGTGACCGCGATCGGCGTCAGCTTGCCCGAATCGATCTGCGGCTTGGCCGACGTGATGCTGTCGAACATGTAGTCCACCTGCCCGCCCAGCAGGTCGGTCATGGCCGGACCGCTGCCCTTGTACGGAATGTGGAGCATATCCACGCCAGCCATCGACGTGAACAGTTCCGCCGCCAGGTGAATCGACGTGCCGTTGCCCGCCGAGGCATAGGTGAATTTGCCGGGCGCCGCCTTCGCGTGTGCGATCACCTCCTTGACCGTGGTTTCCTGCCGGCGCGCCTTGTTGGCGACCAGCACGTTCGGCACCACGGCCAGCAGCGAGACCGGCGCAAAGTCCTTGACCGGGTCATACGACAGCTTGCCGTACAGCGCCTGGTTCACGGCCATGCCATTGGCCACGATGATCAGCGTATAGCCGTCGGCCGGCGACCGCGCCACCAGTTCGGCGCCGATATTGCCACCGGCGCCGGGCCGGTTCTCGACCACGATCGACTGGCCGAGCGTGCGCGACATGTCTTCGCCCAGCGTGCGGGCGATGTTGTCCATGGCGCCGCCCGAGGGGAACGGCACGATCCAGCGGATCGGGTGGTCGGGATAGGCCGCGTGCGCGGCCGGTGCGGCGAACGAAAGGCTTGCCGCCAGGGCAAGCGCGCCTGCGCGGCCGGTGCAGGCCAGCCGCTGGAACAACGTCTTCATGGTCTCCTCTCTTCGAGCCCGCGCAATGCGGGTTGTTCTTGTCCCGGACCGCGTTTCAGCGGATCGACGACGGGTGTTTGGCCAGCGGCGTGACGTGGATCTTCATGTAAGGGAACAGCGGCAAGCCCGACAGCAGCGTATGCAGCTCGTCGTGCGAGGCCACGTCGAAGATGCTGTAGTTGGCGTACTCGCCGACCACGCGGTACAGCTGCTGCCACTTGCCTTCGTGCTGCAGTTGCTGGGCATACGCCTTTTCGCGCGCCTTGATGTCATCGGCCTGCGCGGCGGGCATATCGTTCGGCAGGTTTACATCCATCCGGACCAGGTAAAGCATGGCGTTCCTCTTTGTGAGTCAGGTTGTTCAGGCGTGATCGCGCCGGTAGTGCGCGAGCTTGTCTTCATCGAGCGCAAGGCCCAGCCCCGGGCCTTGCGGCAGATGGAGGCTGAAATCGCGGTAAGTGGGCCGCTCGACCACGATGTCATCCTTGAGCAGCAGCGGGCCAAACAGCTCCGTGCCCCACGCCAGCTGCGGCAACGTGCAGAAGCCATGCGCGGCAGCGATGGTGCCCACGCTGCCCTCCAGCATCGTGCCGCCATATAGCGCGATGCCAGCGGCATCGCCCACGGCAGCCGTGCGCAGCATGCCGAAGATGCCGCCCGACTTGGCGATCTTCAGCGCGAACACGTCGGCGCCGCCGATGCGCGCGAGTTCCATCGCATCCTCCGGACCGCACACGGCCTCGTCCGCCATGATCGGCACCACGAAGCGTGCCGCCAGCCGCGCCAGCGCCGTGCGCTGCTCGCGCGGCGTGGGCTGCTCGATCAGGTCGATGCCCGCGGCTTCGAGCATGGCGATGCCGCCGGCGGCATCGGCTTCGTTCCAGGCCTGGTTGATATCCACGGTCACGCGGGCGCGGTCACCGAGCGCGCGCTTGATCGCCGACACGTGCGCCACGTCGTCGCGCACGCTGCGCCGGCCGATCTTGAGCTTGAAGGTGTTGTGGCGGCGCTCGGCCAGCAGGCGCTCGGCTTCGTCGATGTCCTTCGCGGTATCGCCGCTGGCGAGCGTCCACAGTACCGGCAACGTGGCGCGCACCGCGCCGCCCAGCAACGTCGCGAGCGGCACGCCCAGGCGCTTGCCCTGCGCATCGAGCAGCGCGGTTTCCAGCGCCGACTTGGCGAAGCGGTTGCCGCGCGCGATCTTGTTCAGGCGAGCCATCGCGGCGTGGACGTTGGTGGCGTCCTGGCCGGCCAGCGCGGGCGCCAGGTAGGTGTCGATGGTCAGCTTGATGCCTTCGGGACTCTCGTCGCCATACGACAAGCCGCCGATGGTGGTGGCCTCGCCGATGCCCTCGATGCCGTCGCTGCAGCGCAGCCGCACGATCACCAGCGTCTGCTGCTGCATGGTGGCCATGGCCAGTTGATGGGCCCGGATGGTGGGCAGGTCGACCAGGATGGCTTCGACCGAGGTAATCGTGGCTGTCATACCTATATGCGGCTAAGGAGAGATGTCGATGAAGTATGCAGCTTGACGTTGGCTGCGTCCAAGACCGATGATGTCTCAATCAATACCCTATAGGTATGCCAATGGAACTCCGGCACCTGCGTTACTTTCAGGTCGTGGCCCAGGAACTCAATGTCACGCGCGCCGCCGAGCGCCTGCATATGGCGCAACCGCCGCTTTCACGCCAGATCCGTCAGCTGGAAGACGAGGTCGGCGTAGCGCTGTTCGACCGTGTCGGACGCGGGCTACGGCTGACCGAAGCGGGCCGGTTCCTGCTGGAGCAGACCACGCAGCTGACCCAGCGGCTCGAAGAAACGATCGAGAGCACGCGCCGCATCGGCACGCAGGACAAGCGCTGGTTTGGCATCGGTTTTGTGCCGTCGGTCTTGTATGGGGTGCTGCCGGAGTTGATCCGCGAACTGCGCGGATCGCCGCAGCAGGTGGAAGTCGGGCTGGCCGAGATGATTACCGTCGAACAGGTGGAGGCATTGAAGTCCGGCCGCATCGACCTGGGCTTTGGCCGCCTTGCCATCAATGACCCGGCGATCCGGCAGGAGGTGGTGATGGCCGAGCCGCTGGTGGCGGCGGTGCCGGCCAGCCAGCCGGCGCCGGCCCAGGCCACGCTGACGCCGCAAGGCCTGGCCACGCGCCCGTTCATCCTGTACCCGGCCCGACCGCGGCCCAGCTATGCCGATCACCTGCTGTCGCTGTTCCGCGCGCAAGGGCTGCAGTTGCGTGTGGCGCAGGAAGCCAACGAACTGCAGACCGCGCTAGGGCTGGTGGCGGCTGGTGTCGGCATCACGCTGGTGCCGGCATCGATCCAGCGCCTGCATCGCGACGATGTCCGCTATTGCCCGATCGATGCGCCAGGGTTCGTGTCCCCGGTCATCATGAGCTATCGCGTTGGCGACAGCTCGCTGTTCCTGGCCCAGGCGGTAGCCTGGGTCATGCGGCAAGGGCAATAAGGCACCGCAGCTGCAGCGCTGGACAATGCATCAGCCCTTAGCGCGGCGCTGCCGCACCAGCCTGTTGGCCACGCTGACCACCGCTTGCACCGACGCTTCGACGATGTTGTGGCTCATGCCGACGCCAAAGCCGGCGCCGGGCACGCCGTCCAGCGCGGCTTCGACAATCGCCATTGCCTGCGCATCCGCGCCGGCGCCGGTGGCCCGCTCTTCGTAGGCATCGATGCGCAGGCGCAGGTCCAGCGCATGCACCGCCGCTGCGATCGGGCCATTGCCCTTGCCGTGCAGCGTCTTGCGCACGCCGTCGACCGTCACGTCGAGCGCAATGCCCTCCCCGCTCTCGTCGAGCTTGTAGGCGTGATAGGCGATGCCCGGGCCCGATGCGTCGGACGACAGGTAGGTCTGCCGGAACAGCTTCCAGAGTTCCGCGCCGCTGATCTCGGTCTCGCTCGCATCGGTGGCTCGCTGCACGACCGCGCTGAACTCCACCTGCATGCGACGCGGCATGACCACGCCATGCTCGCGTTCGAGCATGAAAGCAATGCCGCCCTTGCCTGACTGGCTGTTGACGCGGATCACGCTGTCATAAGTACGGCCGAGGTCGGCCGGATCGATCGGCAGGTAAGGCACTTCCCACACCCCGTCCGGAGCCTGCGCGGCAAAGCCCTTCTTGATCGCGTCCTGGTGCGAGCCCGAGAACGCCGTGAAGACCAGGTCGCCCGCATACGGATGACGCGGATGCACGGGAATCGACGTGCATTCCTCGGCAATGCGCGCCATGGCGTTGATATCCGAGAAATCGAGTCCGGGATGAACGCCCTGCGTATAGAGGTTCAGGGCGAGCGTGACGATGTCCACGTTGCCGCAGCGCTCGCCATTGCCGAACAGGCAGCCTTCCACGCGGTCGGCGCCGGCCATCATGGCGAACTCGGCCGCGGCGACGCCGGTGCCGCGATCGTTATGCGGATGCACCGACAGCACGATATGCTCGCGCGGCACGAGACGACGGTGCATCCATTCGATCTGGTCAGCGAACACATTGGCCGTGGCGTTCTCGACAGTGGTCGGCAAGTTGATGATCACGCGCCGATCCGCGCTGGCGCCCCATGCCTCGATCGCCGTGTGGCAGGCTTCCAGCGAGACTTCGAGTTCGGCCGCACTGAAAGTCTCGGGCGAATACTGCAGCGTCCACTTCGTTTCGGGATGCTGGTCGGTGAGCTGCTTGAGGTAGCCGATGTGGTGGCGCACGAGACCCATCACATCCGGCACGCTCATGTCGAATACGATGCGGCGCCAGGCCGGGGCGATCGCGTTGTACACGTGGACAATCGCCTTGGGCGCGCCCTTCAGCGCCTCCACCGTGCGTTCGATCAGTTCCTCGCGCGACTGGGTGATGACCATGATGGTCACGTCGTCGGGAATCAGGTCTTCGTCGATCAGCCGGCGGATGAAGTCGAAGTCGGTCTGCGACGCGGACGGGAAGCCGACTTCGATTTCCTTGAATCCGATGCGCACGAGTTCCAGGAACAGGCGCATCTTGCGCTCGCCGTTCATTGGCTCGAACAGCGCCTGGTTGCCGTCGCGCAGATCAGTGGAAAGCCACACGGGCGCGTTGGTAATCGTGCGGTTGGGCCAGGTGCGGTCGGTGAGGCCGACGGGCGGAAACGGTTGGTACTTGGCGGAGGGCTGGGCAATCATCATGGTCCACGAATCCGGGTGCCGGACGGTCCATTGCGGGCCGTGCGGGAGTCAATCAGGCAAAAGACGATGTGACTTCCCCTGCAGCCCTTCGCATGGCGAAGGCTGTTTCGTGGGCCGGGATCAGGGGGAAATCAGGTGGCGCGCAACGAATCGGTCGATTCAGGCGCCAAAGGACTCAAGCAAGCAGATCCCGGCCGAGCACTAGGGCTAGGCGGC
This sequence comes from Cupriavidus sp. 21MJTG02-4, assembly GCF_057798975.1. Classification (NCBI taxonomy): domain Bacteria; kingdom Pseudomonadati; phylum Pseudomonadota; class Betaproteobacteria; order Burkholderiales; family Burkholderiaceae; genus Cupriavidus; species Cupriavidus sp. 21MJTG02-4. Next base: position 125,510 of record NZ_JBYOJP010000018.1, read on the forward strand.
GCAGGGATAGGGAGGCGAGGCGCTTGCAAGACATGCGGGGGATTCTAGCAGAGGCTTTGCGAAAACGTGAACCGGAATTTCCAGCGCCACGATTGCCGCGCAATGGGACTGAGGCGTCGCCACCCTGTCACCCGGCAATTGGCTTGGCCATCTCCGTCGTCGCGCTCCAGCCCATGCGCGCATACATTGGTTGCCCCATTTCGGTGGCATGAAGGATCGCAAACGCGATCCCGCGGCGAGCGAACTCCGTCTCCGCGCGCGTCATCAGCGCCTGCCCGATGCCACGCTGCCGATGCGCGGGCTCGACATAGAGATTGAGGATGTAGCCGCGCTTGTCCTGCAGCGGATGCGCGGGATGCGGCGGCCATTCGATCACCATCAGTCCGATGCCGGCAAGCGGCGCGCCGCCCTCCTCCATGGCCCAGCCGAAGTAGCTGCCGTCCGCCAGCCTTGGGCGCAGCCAGTCGCGGAACGGTCCCTGCATCGCCCCAAGGGTCGACGCGTCGCGGCCCGCTTCGCGGAACATCGCCTCACGATGGCGACACACCAGTTCCAGATCATCGATGCATAGCGGCCGGCATTCCATGGCGCAAGGGACTCCCGAGGTGGCTTGGACAATGCCAGAGGGTAGCGCAAACGGGCGCTCGGTCTCAATCTGCCCGGATTCGCAGCTCATGCTCGCCGGAACGCGCCGCATGGGTACCCGACGCACTGCCTTCCCGGCACAGCATCTGCTGCAACCAGTCCAGATCGTCTGGTGGCGCGTAGCCCAGCCGGAATTGCTTCCGCTTGAGCGGGACCAGCCTCAGGTCGGCCGCGCCACCCGCGGAATCGAGCGCGACGAAGACCATCAGCGCAAGATCCGGGCGAAAGGCCTCGTAGCCGCCGATCCCCTCATAGTCGTTGATGAAATCGCCGCAGCCATAGAGTATCGGCCTGCCCGCATGCAGCTCGATGGCAATCGTGTGGTGCGACGAATGGCCGTGCACGACATCCACGCCCGCCAGGTCGATGAGCGCCCGCGCGAACCGGCGCCGCTCGGGTTCCACCTCATACCCCCAGTTCGGCCCCCAGTGGATCGACACCACGACCACGTCACCATCACGGCGCTGCGCGCCGATCCGCTCGCGAAGGCGCGCGAGGCTCGCGGCGGAGCAATCGTGCAACAGGGCAACACCGGGGCGGCTGCTGGTGGCTTCCCAGCTGGACGGCGTCCCTGCACTGGCCATCGCGCACGCGAACACCAGCACACGGTTGTCATGTGGACCGGCGAGCGCGGCGGGTAGCGCCGCCTCGTGTTCGTTGCGCCCGGCACCGGCCACGGCGATCCCCGCCGCCTGCAGGGTCGCCACGGTTTCCTCCAGGCCCGCGCGCCCCCAGTCCAGTACGTGGTTGTTCGCCAGCACCGCGCAATCCACGCCGGCGGCGCCAAGACAGGTGACATTCGCCGGATGCATCCGGTAGTGGATCCCCTTGCCGGGCCAGGCGTCGTCACTGGTGGTTACGGCGGTTTCCAGGTTGACAATGCGCACATCCGGGCGATGACGCTCCAGCTCGGGCAGCGCGTCTCCCCAGATATAGGCCGGCGATACCGGCCGTGCGATCGCGCCGTTTCTGCGCTCGGCAAGCTCGACGTACCCGGTGGCGGAACGGAGATACGATTCGTGCAGCCGTGGATTGCCCGGTGTCGGCAGGATCTGGTCGATGCCGCGCCCGGTCATCACATCGCCGCACAGGAACAAACGGATTGCGCTCACCTGTTGCTCCCTGCGCAAAACTCTTGTGCCGGCCGCCGGCGCAGGACGTCCCGAGAAGCGCCTCCGCGGGACGAAGCATCCGTGCGCTCACTCACCCCTCTGCGTGACCAGTGGCCTGCCTGCATGGTAACGCCGCCAGCCGGGCGTCTTCCAGCGTTGGTGTCAGCCCAGCCCGGAAAGCGCGATGTGCGCCGCACTGGCGATGGTCTCGTTGCTCCACTTCGCATCGGGCGCGGCCTGCGTGAAGTAGATCGCGATGACGATGGGTGCACCGGCCGGTGGCCACAGCACGGCGATATCGTTGGTGGTGCCATAGTCGCCGCTGCCGGTCTTGTCGCCGATGTGCCAGCCCGCGGGCATGGCCGCCTGGATGCGCGCGGTGCCAGTGGTGTTGCCGCGCAGCCAATCCTGCAGCAGGCTGCGCTGTGCGGGTGGCAAGGCGTTGTCCAATGCCAGCGCCTGCAGGCTGGCTGCCATGTCCGCCGGCGTCGAGGTATCGCGCGGGTCGCCGGGAATGGCGGTGTTCAGTTCGGTTTCCCAGCGGTCGAGCCGGAAAGTCGGATTTCCGATGGAACGGGCAAACGCCGTGACACCCGCCGGCCCGCCGATGCGGCGCATCAGCAGGTTTGCCGCGCCGTTGTCGCTGTACTGGATCGCGGCGGCGCACAGTTGCGCCACCGTCATCCCGTCCGCGACATGCTTTTCCGTGATCGGGGAATAGGCCACGAGATCCTGGCGCGTATAGCGGACATGCTGTTCAAGCAGCCCTGGCGTTGCGGCGCTGCGCTGCAGGATGGCGCCGGCCAGGATCACCTTGAAGGTGCTGCAGACGGGGAAGCGCTCTTCGGCACGGTGCCTTACTTCGCGGCCATTGCCGGTGTGGCGCGCGAACACGCCAAGACGGCCGCCGGCGCGGCGCTCCAGAGCGGCCAGCTCCTCGCCCGCGTCGGACGCGGCAACGCGCGCAGGCCCGGCGCATGCGGAAGCAATCGGTGCCGCGGCGGCGGCCAGGAGCAAGGTGCGGCGAGAGATCGATGGAACCATGGGAGGCAATGGTGAAAATCAGCCGGCCATTCTAACCGCCCGCTTGCCCGCTGGTTTCCGCGCCATCGGCTGATGTGTCCGGCTCGCCTTCTTCCCGCCCTACCGCGGCCCACGGGCCGCCACGCGTGCGTGGATCGACCGGAAGCTGACGCTGGATGGCTGCCTTGGCCAGCATGTGCGCGCTGATCGGCGCGGTCAGGAACAGGAAGGCCGTCACCAGCAGTTCATGCAAACTGGTGCTGTCCCCCTGGCAACTGAAGTACACCACCGAGGCCACCACCACGCCGCCCACGCCCAGCGTGGTCGATTTGGTAGGTCCGTGCAATCGCATGAAGACGTCTGGCAACCGGAACAGGCCGATGGCGCCGACCAGCGTGAAGAGGCTGCCCACCAGCAGCAGCGCGCAGACCGCGAGTTCGGCGATGGTGCCCAGCGAAGCATCGAGGTTCGGCTGCATGGCTAGTACTCGATGATGTCGCCGCGCTGCAGGTACTTGGTCAGCGCGACCGTGCCGACAAAGCCCGTCACGGCGATCAGCAGCGCCGCTTCGAAGAACATCGACGAGCGCAGGCCGATGCCGAGCACGACGATTACCGCGATGGCGTTGATATTGAGCGTATCCAGCGCCACGATGCGGTCCACCAGCGCGGGCCCACGCACCAGGCGCGCGAAGGTCAGCAGGAAAGCGAGGCCCAGGATCGCCAGGCAAACGGGAATCACGATGGCAAGCACAGGAAGATCTCCTTCAGCGGCGTTTCATAGCGGGACTTGATGCGCGCGACGAGCGCCGCTTCATCGTCCAGGTCCAGCACGTGTACCAGCAGGCTGCGGCGGTCGTCGCTGAGTTCCGCGCACAGCGTGCCCGGACTCAGCGAGACGATGCTGATGAGCGCAGTGGTGGCGAGTTCGTGTTCGGTATCGAGCGGCACCACGATGAAAGCGGGCCGCAGCCGCGCGGTGCGTCCGAGCACCAGCATGGCGACCTCGATATTGGCCACCAAGATGTCGATCAGCACATGGAAAGCAAGCCGAAGCATCAGGCCCGGCCGCGACAGCCGGAACGGGCTGAGCACCAGCCACAGGTCGGCCAGCCGCCCCAGCCCCCATCCCAGCACCGCGCCCAGCAGCCAGTGTGCCGGCGCCAGGCTGTTGGACAGCAGCAGCCACATGAGCAGCAGGATCAGGCTCAGCCATGGATGAGGAAACTGGCGGGCGAGCATGGCCTTACCTCTGCGGCGGTGGCAGCACGCCGGCCGGCAGCACGGCACGGATGTAGGCCGGGCGGTCCTGCAATTGCGCAGCCGCCTGGGAAACATAGGCGCTGACCGGCGCCGCAAACGCCGTCAGCATGACGTTGCAGGCCAGCAGGTACGCGCTGCAGGCGAGCTTGCGCCCTTCAGGGCGCGACCGTACGCGCGCTGGCACCAGCGCGCCCGCTTCTTGCACCGCGTTCGCGCTGTCATGCGGCAGGCGCCACAGCAGGCGCGTGCCGGTGCGCGACGCCGCCACCAGAAGCACCAGTCCGGACACCAGGATGGCGGGCCAGTAGACGATCGCGCTGCCCGGCGGCACGGCGCGCAGGATCATGACCTTGCCGATAAATCCCGATAGCGGCGGCAGGCCCACGGCTACCACCGCGCCAGCAAGGTACAGCAAGCCGGCGAGCCGCGTGCCGGCCACGACCGCGCCCTGCCCGTTCGCGTCGGCGGGCTCCAGCGCATCCGCCAGCAGGAACAATCCCCCCGTGCACAGCGTGGTGCTCAGCAGGTAGTACAACGCGGCGGCCCAGGCGGCCGGGGTCTGCATGCCGACGGCAATGCCCAGCAGCCCGACCGATGCCAGCACCAGGTAGCTGGTGAGCGACCGCAGGCTGGTGGCAGCCAGGGCGCCGATGGCGCCCGCTGCCAGCGTGGCCAGCGCCAGCACCGGCAGCCACGCCTGCATGAATGCCACGAGCAGCCCCTGCGCGCCGCCGAACACCAGTGCGTCGCAGCGCAGCATGGCGTACAGGCCGACCTTGGTCATGACCGCGAACAGCGCGGCCACCGGGCCCGCCGTGCCCGCATAGGCGCGCGGCAGCCAGAAGTACAGCGGAAAGATCGCGGCCTTCAGGCTGAAGACCAGCATCAGCATGACGCCCGCCGCCGCGGCCAACGGCGCGTCGGCGTCGGGCAGGCCCTGCAGGCGAAGACCCATGTGCGCGAGATTCAGCGTCCCTGTCAGCCCATAGAGCATGCCGATGGCCACCAGGAAGAACGACGAGGCCACGAGGTTGAGCAGCACGTAGTGCAGCCCCGCGCCGATACGCTCGCGTCCCGCGCCGTGGATCAGCAGCGCATACGACGCGATCAGCAGGATCTCGAAGAACACGAAGAGGTTGAACAGGTCGCCGGCCAGGAAGGCACCGTTCAGGCCCATCAGCTGGAACTGGAACAAGGCATGGAAATGGCGCCCCGCGCGCACCAGTTTCGGTCCGGCCGCCGCCAGTGCCGCGGGCGCCAACAGCGCGGTCAGCGCGAGCATCAGCGCGCCAAGGCGATCGCCCTGCAGCACGATCCCGAACGGCGCCTGCCAGTTGCCGAGCTGGTAGACGTCAATGCCGCCGTCCGCCGCGCGCCCGACCAGCAGCGCCGCCACCGGCACCAGCAGCAGCGTGGCCGTCATGCACACCACGCGCTGCGCGCGCAGCCGGTGCATCGGCATGGCGGTCAGCAGTCCGCCGGCGAACATCGGCAGCAGGACGGGGAGCAGCAGCACGTGGTTCACGAGCGAGGCTCCGTGGTCTGCGCGTCCTCCGCGGCGTCGCGGCCGGGCTGGCTCGCCGCATCGACATGATCGCTGCCGGTCAGGCCGAGCGAGCGCAGCGACAGCACCACGGCAAACGCCGTCATGCCGAACGCGATGACGATGGCCGTCAGCACCAGCGCTTGCGGCAGCGGATCGGCGTAGTGCGCGCCGTCCGCAATGACGGGCGGCCTGCCGATCACGAGCCGGCCCATGCCCAGCAGGAACAGGCTGATGGCATACGACAGCAGCGTCAGCCCGAGCACCACGGTAAAGGTGCGGGCCCTGAGCAGCAGGTAGATGCCGCACGCGGCGAGCACGCCAATGGCGCCGGAATAAAGCGCGGCCATCATGCACGCTCCTTGCCGCGCTGTGGGCGGCCAAGCGCTGCCGGCGTGTTGCGCACACCGAGATGCGAGACGATCAGCAAGGTGGTGCCGGTCACCGTGGCATAGACGCCAAGGTCGAACACCATGGCGGACGCGAGTTCGATTTCGCCGAGTCCGGGCACGTGAAAATGGCCGAAGGCCGTGGTCAGGAACGGAAAGCCGAAGGCGAGACTGCACAGCCCTGTCAGCCCCGCCACCAGGATTCCGCTACCAGCCAGCGCGCGGTAGTCGGGGGCGATGCGCGCCTCGGTCCAGCGCACGCCATTGGCGACGTACTGCAGCAGCAACGCGACCGAAGTGATCAGCGCGGCAATAAAGCCACCGCCTGGCAAATTGTGCCCGCGCAGCAGCAGGAACACGGAGACCAGCAGCGTCAGCGGCAGCATCAGCCGCGCAAGCATGGCCAGCAGCAGCGGATGCCGCTGCGCCGACCAGGCCTTGCCGTCCGGCCCGGCATCGGGCATGTGCAGGCGCATGCCGCGCAGCAGCGCCTGCACGGCCAGCCCCGCGACCAGCAGCACGCAGACTTCGCCCAGGGTGTCGAAGCCGCGGAAATCGACCAGCAGCACGTTGACCACGTTGTGGCCGCCGCCACCGGGCACCGCGTTGTCCACGTAGAAGCCGGACACCGGATCATAGGTCCGCGTCATCACCGCATACGCGCAGGCGGCAAGCAGGCCACCGCCGCCGAGCGCCAGCACCAGGTCGCGCAACTGCCGTGCGGCCGCCGGCGGCGTCACCGGCTCCGGCGGCAGGTAGAACAGCGCGAGCACCAGCAGCAGCACGGTGACCACCTCGACCGAGATCTGCGTGAGCGCCAGGTCGGGCGCGGAAAAGCGCGTGAAGATCAGCGACACCAGCAGGCCGCACGTGCTCAGGAACACCAGCGCTACCACACGCTGCCGCCGCGCACCCACCACGGCCACCGCGCACAGCGCCAGCAAGACCAGGCAGGCCGCCCCCATCGGATCGATCGCGCCATCCGGGGCGGGACCGGCCAGCGCGTCGAGATCCACCAGAAACGCAGCCGGTACGGCCAGCAGCGTAGCGAGCATCCAGGCCATGTAGCGCTGCAGCGAACCGTTCTCCATGCGCCTCGTCAGCGTGCGGGCCAGTCGTTCCAGCGTGGCGATGGCGGCTTCGAACGAACGGCGCGCGCTGAGCGGCTCGATGACGCGCTGCCAGCGCCGCAGCGCATCGCGCCGCAGGAAGAACAGCGCCGCCCCGCCCGCCATGGAGACCAGGCTCATGACCAGCGGCAGGTTGAAGCCGTGCCACAGGTGCAGGCTGTAGTCGGGCAGCGGCGCGCGCAGCGTGGCCAGCGCCGTGGCCGCGAGCAGGTTGCCCACCGTATAGGCCGGCGCCAGGCCGACCACCAGGCAGATCACGACCAGCAACTCCACCGGCAACTTCATGAAACGCGGCGGTTCATGCGGCGGATAGTTGGGCACGTCGGGCTTGTCGCCGCCAAGGAACACGCCGTAGCTGAAGCGCAGCGAATACGCCATGGTCATGGCGCCGGCCACGGTCGCGGCCGCGGGGATCACCCAGTTGAAATCGCCGAGCAAGCCCTGCGCCAGCGTTTCGCCGAAGAACATCTCCTTGCTCAGGAAGCCGTTGAACAGCGGCACGCCGGCCATCGACAGCGACGCCACGCTGGCCAGTACCGCTGTGTGCGGCATGTAGCGCGCCAGGCCGCGCAGGCGGTCCAGGTCGCGCGTGCCGGTTTCGTGGTCGATGATGCCGGCGGCCATGAACAGCGACGCCTTGAACACGGCGTGATTGATGATGTGGAACAGCGCGGCCACGGTGCTCAACTGCGTGTCGAGCCCGAACAGCAGCGTGATCAGCCCGAGGTGGCTGATGGTCGAATAGGCCAGCAGCCCCTTCAGGTCGCGCTGCAGCAACGCCAGCGCCGCGCCCATGATCAGCGTGACCAGGCCGGTCATGCTGACCAGGTAGAACCACGCGTTGGTGCCATCGAGCACCGGATACAGCCGCGCCAGCAGGAACACGCCCGCCTTCACCATGGTGGCCGAGTGCAGGTAGGCCGATACCGGCGTGGGCGCGGCCATGGCATGCGGCAGCCAGAAGCTGAACGGAAACTGCGCGGACTTGGTGAACACGGCCAGCAGCACCAGCACCAGCATCGGCAGGTACAGCGGATGGTGCTGCACGCTGCCCGCCTGGGCCAGCACGTCGGACAGCTCCAGGCTGCCGCAGATACGTCCGAGCAGGAGCACGCCGGCCAGCAGCGCCAGCCCGCCCCCGCCGGTAACGGTGAGCGCCATGCGCGCGCCCTGGCGCGCGTCCTCGCGCCACGACCAGAAGCCGATCAGCAGGAACGACAGGATGCTGGTCAGTTCCCAGCAGATCACCAGCAGCAGCAGGTTATCGGCCAGCACCACGCCGAGCATGGCCGCCATGAATGTCAGCAGCAGGCAGAAGAAGCGCACCGACGAGGCATTGCGCGGCAGGTAGTAGCGCGCGTACAGGACCACGAGCAGCCCCACGCCGATGACCAGCAGCGCGAACAGGAAGGACAGCCCGTCGAGCCGCAGGCTGAGGTTCAGGCCGAGGTCGGGCAGCCAGTTCACGCGCCAGGCCAGCGCGTGCCCGGGCTGCTCGAACACGGCTTCGCGGGCGCGCAGCAGCAGGATCAGCGCCGCCAGCGGAAAACCGATGATAATCGGCGCCACCAGCCGCACGGCATGCTTGCCCGCCAGCCATGTCAGCACGGCGGCAACCAGCGGCAGCGCGATCAGCAGGACCAGCACCATCGGCATCCTCCGTCAGTTCGCAGCCTGGCGAGCGCCGCTGCCATGGCGCCTGTGCCGGCCTGTCGCGATTGCCGGCCCGGTTGCGGTCATGGCGAGGACTCCGGCACCGGCTTCACCGGTCAACCCGAACGGGTCATGAATCGAGTCAAAAACGACCCGCTCGGCCACCGGGCGTGAGCAATACTGCCCTCGGGATCATTGAATTGTGCCCGCCCTGCTCGCGGAACGGCCCATCTTCGCGCGGCACACGAAAAAATTCACTGCCGCACAAAAAGATTCTGAATGCGCAACGCTGGCGCACAAACTCGGCTTCGAGGTCGTGGCCGAAGGCGTCGAACATGCGCGCGTCCTCTGTCCCATCCTCGGGACATTGTTAATGCGGATATAAAAACATTGACTTCATGACGCGTCGCGCGACGGCCACAATGCGCGTAGCTGGAAAACTAAATTTAGTACATTCCAGAAGTCCAGATTCGCCATGCCCCGCCCCTGCTCAGCCAGCAACCGAGGACAGAACATGCCAGACGTGCCAGCCCGGCCCACGCGCCGCTTCCTTTCGCCCCGCCTGCTCGCGGCGGCATTGGCCACCTGCCTGGGCGCCGCCTGGGTGCCCGCCCGGGCCACCGAAGGCGCGCTGGGACGGCCGGTCACGGGGACCAGCGTGCTTTCCAATGCCGGCATCGTTGCGCCCGAGCCGGTTACCGTGGTCAACCTTGGCGAGATCTACCTGAACGGGTCGGTCGGTGGCGGCCGGCAGGTGCCCGTCATCGGCCAGACCTCGGTCGGCATCGACGCGGAGATCGCGTTCACGCTGGCCACCATCATGAAGGTCTGGGACACCGGTCCGGGCGCGTGGAACTTCGCCTCCAGCTTCACCCTGCCCTATGTCTGGACACAGGTCGGCGCGACGTTCAATGCCGGCCGCCTGCAGGGACGCACGGAAGACCGGGCATCGAACCTGTTCGATATCACGTTCACGCCGCTGATCGCGGGCTACCACTTCTCCCAGACGGCGCACATGGCGCTGAGCCTGAACATCTGGGCACCGACCGGGCAATATGACAAGAACGCGCTGGCCAACCCGAGCCTGAACAACTGGACCTTCATTCCGCAGGTGGCTTTCACCAAGCTGTTGCCCGAGCACGGCCTGGAATTCGACGCGGTGGCCGGCCTCCAGTTCTACACGCGCAACAACGCCACTGACTACCAGAACGCCCCGCTGTTCACGCTCGATGCCATGGTGCTCAAGCGCTTTGCCAACGGCTTCGGCGCTGGCCTGGTGGCGGGCACCACGCAGCAGCTCGGCAGCGACAGCGGCCCGACCGCCGACCGGCTCAACGGCTTTCGCGGGCACGACTGGGCGCTGGGCCCGATCGTGACGTATGACACCAAGGTTGGCGCCAAGAGCAAGCTGTCGCTGGGCCTGCGCTGGGTCCCCACCGTGGCGAGCAAGAACCGCATCGACAGCACCAGGACGTTCATGGGGACCGCGACACTGGTCTTCTGATACAGGCGCAAGGCGGCCCCGGCAGCCGGCGCCTGTGTATCCTTGAGGTCTGGCGGGGGGGGGGGGGGGGGGCCCGCCGCCCCCCCCCCCCACAACGAGGGGACCACAAACAACACAA
>NZ_JBYOJP010000018.1:135898-161296 GCF_057798975.1 Cupriavidus sp. 21MJTG02-4
CGGCCGGCTTTTTTTATCGTTGGGGTGCGGGGGGCCGGCCGGGGGCAACCCCCCCCGCCCCGCCTGTCATTCGAGGAACACAGGAGACCCATCACGATGAGCGACACGCTTTGCTTTCTGTCCGCCGTCGAACTGCAGGGCCGGATTCGGCGCAAGGAGGTATCGCCGGTGGAAGTGATCCGGGCCGTGCTGGAACGCGCCGCCCGCCTCCAGCCCGAGCTGAACTGCCTGATCACCGTATGCGCCGACGAGGCGCTGGCGGCGGCCCGCGAGGCCGAGCACGCGGTGATGGCCGGCCAGCCCCTGGGGCCGCTGCACGGCATTCCATTCACCGTCAAGGACATCGTCAATACGCGCGGCGTGCGCACCACCTTCGGCGCCGTGCCCATGCGCGACAACGTGCCGGCCGAGGATGCGGTGGCGGTCAGCCGCTTGCGTGACCACGGGGCCATCCTGGTGGCCAAGACCACCTCGCCCGAATTCGGCTCCAAGTGCCTGACCGATTCCCCGCTGTTCGGGCGCACCCGCAATGCGTGGAGCGCCGAACGGACCAGCGGCGGCTCCAGCGGCGGCGCCGCGGTGGCCGTGGCCGCCGGCATCGCCGCGTTGGCCGTGGCGACCGACGGCGGCGGTTCCACGCGCATTCCGGCGGCCTGCAATGGCGTGGTCGGCATCAAGCAGAGCCAGGGCGTGATCCCGCACAGCCAGGCGCAGGATCTCTTCGGCAACCAGACCTACGTCACCCCGACCACGCGCACGGTCGCGGACACCGGCCTGATGATGCAGGCCATGGCAGGCGAACATCCGTGCGATCCGTGGTCGATCGGCGTCCCCACGCCCAATTATGTCGACGCCGCGCAGCCTCGCGGCGACCTGCGCGGCCGGCGCGTCCTGTATTGCGCGGCGCCGCCGGGGCGGCCGGTATCCGCCGATGTCGCCAGCGCGTTCGAGGCGAGCCTGCAGAAGCTGGCAGAGCTGGGCGCGGAGCTCGAGCCCTTCTCTGGCGAAGGCTTCGACGTGGAGCCGATCTGGCGCGCGATCAATCACACCGTCTGGCGCACGCGCTTCGTCGATATCGTCGCCCGGCATGGCAGCGACCTCAGCCCCACCTTCGTGCGGCAGGTCGAATCGGCCGCGCAATTCAGCGGCGTGGAATACCAGCAGGCCATGTTCGAGCGCTCCAGGCTGTTCCAGCGCGTGCAGGCGCTGCTGCAGCGCGGCGACCTGCTCGCCATGCCCACGCTGACGCGCACGGCGCTGCCGATTGGCCAGGACCTGTTCGGCACCATCGACATCGATGGAACGGCTTATGAAAACGTCCGCGCCCACTGGTTCCCGTGGACCATGCCCTTCAACATGACGGGCCACCCCGCCATCAGCCTGCCCTGCGGGTTCGGCCGCGACGGGTTGCCGATCGGCTTCCAGCTCGTGGGCCGGTTCCGCGGCGATGCGGAACTGCTGCGCGTGGCAGCCCTGTTCGAAGCCGCGCACGGCCTGACCGGCCAGTGGCCGGCGCTGCCATGACTGTCCGCCTTCCCGCCGTGTCTCCTGCTCTCAACGCTTCGCCAGCCAGCCCCACTGCCATGTATCAAGCCTCACGCCGCAAGTTCTCGCTCTCCGTTCTGGCGATGTCCGCCGTCGCCATGGCCGTTCCCGCCGCGACCGCATTCGCCGCGGATAATGCCGAGCCCATGCACATCATCGTCGGCTACGCGCCGGGCGGCGCAGCCGACAGCCTGGCGCGCATCTATGCCGAGCAGTTGCGCCAGGATGGCCACGGCACGGTCATCGTGGAAAACCGCCCCGGCGCCTCGGCGCGGCTGGCGCTGGACTACGTCAAGCGCGCGAAGCCCGATGGCAAGACCGTGTTCATCGGCCCGTCGCCGCTTTTCACCATTTTCCCGCTGACCTACAAGAAGCTGTCGTATGACGCCGACAAGGACCTGGTCCCGGCCGCCGTGCTGACCGACGTGCCAACGGTCGTCGCCGCCGGCGTGCAGCAGCCCTACAAGAACATGAAGGAATACATGGACTGGGCGCGCCGCAATCCGGACAAGGCCAGCCTGGGCCTGGCTACGATCGGCAGCGCGGGCCACCTCGGTACGGTCGCGCTGGGCAAGGCGGCTGGCGTGGCCATTACGCCGGCCGCCTACCGCGGCGCATCGCCGATGCTCGTCGACGTGATCAGCGGCAATGTGTCGATCGGCTGGGATGCGGTGGCCAGCATGATGCCGCTCTACAAGGGCGGCAAGCTGCAGTTCCTGGGCGTGAGCGGCACGCGGCGCGCGAAGGCGCTGCCCGATGTGCCCACCATGAAGGAACAGGGCTTCAGCCAGTATGACTACGCCACCAGCTGGTATGGCGTGTTCGTGCCTGCCGGCACGCAGCCGGATGTACTGGCCAAAGTGGAGAAGATGTTCCTGGCCGCATCGGCGAACCCGTCCACCGCGGCGAAGCTGGAAGCGCTGGGGCTCGAGGTCGTGGCCAGGCCCGGGCAGGAAGCGCGGCATCGCATCCAGGTGGAACGCGCCGCGTGGCGGCCGATCGTGGAGGCGACTGGCTTCGTGGCGGAGGATTGACCGCCGGCCTGCTCCCCTCTCCCGCTTGCGGGAGAGGGGAGAAAACATGCGCTCGGCGTGCTCCTCGCCCCTAATCCGCCTTCACCCCCAGCGTCTTCGCCAGCGGAATCCACCGCGCACGCTCATCACGCACGAACTGCCCAAACGCCTCCGCCGAACCCGGCATCGGCTGCGCGCCGATCGCGTGCAGCTTGTCCTGCAGATCCTGCTGCTTCAGCGCGTCGTTGATGGCACGGTTCAGCCCCGCCACCACCGTATCAGGCGTTCGCGCCGGCGCCACGACGCCGAACCATGCGCTGGCCTCCAGCCCCGGATAGCCCAGCTCCTGCATGGTGGGCACATCGGGTAGCAGCGGAAAGCGGCTGCGGTCCAGGATCGCCAGCGCATGCAGCTTGCCGCTCCTGGCCTGCTGCATCGACGAAGGCAAGGCGTCGAACATGATGTCGATGTTCTTGCCCATCAGGCTGATGATGGCCGGCGCGCTGCCCGCGAACGGCACGTGCGTGACCTTGAAGCCAAGCTGCGATGCCGCGTATTCGCCGGCAAGGTGCGTGATATTGCCGCTGCTGGCCGACCCCATGGTGAGCTTGCCGGGCGACTGCTTGCCCAGCGCCACCAGCTCCTTCACGGACTTTACCTGCAGGTCCTGCCGCGTGACCAGAAGGAGCGGCGACTTGCCCATGCCCGCCACCGGCTTGAAGTCCTTGACCGGGTCGTACGGCAGCGTGGTGTAGAGCGCGCTGTTGATGACCAGCGGCGCATTGGAGCCCACCAGGAAGGTCTTGCCGTCGGGCTCGGCCCGCGCCACGGTCTCGGCGGCGATGATGCCGCCGGCGCCGCCCTTGTTGTCGACCACGATCGGCGTGCCCAGCGTGACACTGGCCTGCTGCGCCACCAGCCGCGTGATCTGGTCCGCCGCGCCGCCGGGCGGATAAGGCACGACAAAGCGGATCGGCTGCGCGCGTGTCTGCGCCGCTGCGGGCGTGGCCATGACGCCCAGAACAGCTGCCGCAACGGCGGCTGCGAGGCGCAACGGGAATCTGGTCTTCACTGCTGTCTCCTCTGGTTGGTATCTGCTTGCAGCGGCCATCGGCCGCCCCTACAGCACGCCGTCCTTGCGCAGCGCTGCGATGCGCGTCGCGTCATAGCCCAGTCCGCCAAGGACTTCGTCGGTGTGCTCGCCAAGCGTCGGCGCGGAATGCCGGTAGCGGATCGGCGTATCGGAGAGCCGGATCGGATTGGCCAGGCCGGGAGCATCGACTCCGGCACTGTGCGGCAGCGACACCTGCATTTCCCGATGGCGCACCTGCGGGTCTTCGAACACCTGCTGCATGTTGTAGATCGGGCCGCACGGCACGTTGGCGGCCTCCAGCAGCTCGACCCATTCGGTCATGGCGCGCGCGAGCATGGCCTCGGCCACCTGCGGGATCAGTACTTCGCGGTTGCGGTTGCGGTTGCCGGCCGTGGAAAAGCGCTCGTCTTCGGCCAGATCGGGCCGCCCGATCACCTTGCACAGCGCGCGGTACTGGCCATCATTGCCGACGGCCACGATGACATCGCCTTCCTTGCAGCGAAACACCTGGTACGGAACCATGTTCGAGTGCGCATTGCCCATGCGCTGCGGGACCTTTCCCGACAGGAAGTAGTTGATGGCCTGGTACGAGTTGATGGTCACCACGCAGTCCAGCAGGGCCATGTCGATGTACTGGCCCACGCCGCTCACATGGCGGTGCTCCAGCGCGGCCAGGATGGCCGTGGTCGCGTACATGCCGGTCAGCAGGTCGGTGATCGCGATGCCCGACTTGACCGGGCCGCCGCCGGGCTCGCCATCGGGCATGCCGGTAATGCTCATCAGCCCGCCCATGCCCTGGAACACGAAGTCATAGCCCGGCAGCGCCGCATACGGCCCGCTCTGGCCGAAACCGGTAATCGAGCAGTACACCAGCCGCGGGTTGATGGCGCGCAGGTCTTCGTAGCCGAGCCCGTAGCGCGCCAGCGTCCCGACCTTGTAGTTCTCGACCACCACATCGGCCTCGCGCGCGAGGTCGCGGATGATGGCCTGGCCCGCGGGCGTGGCGATGTCCACGGTCACCGAGCGCTTGCCGCGGTTCGCGCTGAGGAAGTAAGACGAATCGCGTGTTTCCTCCCCGTGCGCGTCGCGCAGGAACGGCGGGCCCCAGGCGCGCGTGTCGTCGCCGGCGCCGGGCCGCTCGATCTTGATCACGTCCGCGCCCATGTCGGCAAGGTTCTGCGTGGCCCAGGGGCCGGCCAGCACGCGCGTAAGGTCCAGCACCCTGATGTGTCCGAGGGCTTTCTTCATGTGTCTCCTTCGTGTTTCGGGTCTGTGCTGCCCGGGCGTGTCCAGGCGGACAGCCGAAGCTCAGCTTAGAAGTGCCCCGGCATCGGTGTCCAATATTCATTTGCTCGACACTGATATCTCCCGGATATCACTCACCAACAAATGAATATTGGACGAAGCCATGCCGCTCCCCTTAGCCTTGGCGGCACAGACGGCGCGGACACACTGCGGCGTTAGTCAGATTCAGAAACGGAGAGACACAACATGGCTGAATTCCTTCGCTACGAGCAGCAGGGCCACATCGTGACCCTGACCATGAACGAGCCCGAGCGCCGCAACCCGCTGACGGGCAACACCGCCGTCGACGAGTTCCTGGTGGCCATCGACCGCATCCATGGCGACCGCAGCGTGCGCGCCGTCATCATCACCGGCGCGGGCACCGCGTTCTCGTCGGGCGGCAATATCCACGACATGGAACGCCAGGCCTCGGGCGAAGTCAGCGGCATGGAGATCCGCCAGGACTACCGCTGCGGCATCCAGCGCCTGCCTTTGGCGCTGTTCAACCTGGAGGTGCCGGTGATCGCCGCCGTCAACGGCGCGGCCATGGGCGCCGGCCTGGACCTGACCTGCATGTGCGACCTGCGCATTGCCTCGGAGCGCGCGCAGTTTGCGGAGTCGTTCGTGCGCCTGGGGATCATCCCTGGCGATGGCGGCGCATGGCTGCTGCCGCGCGTGATCGGCCTGTCGCGCGCTGCCGAGATGATCTTCACGGGCGAGCCCATCAGCGCCCAGCAGGCGCTGGAGTGGAACCTGGTGTCACGCGTGGTGCCGGCCGAGGAACTGATGCCCGCGGCGAACGCGCTGGCCGAGCGCATTGCCGCCAATCCTCCGCATGCCGTGCGGCTGGCCAAGCGGCTGATGCGCGAAGGCATGCATACGCGGCTGGATACGCTGCTGGAACTTTCGGCCGGCTACCAGGCGCTGTCGCACCAGACCGCCGATCACCGCGAAGCGGTGCAGGCGTTCCTGGAGAAGCGCAAGCCGGTGTTTACGGGGAACTGAGTTTGTGTGACGGGGCGGCGTGGCCGCCTAAGATTGCGTCCCGGTATTGCCGTCGTCTTCCGCGCCGGCATCCTGGTGTATCGCGGACAGAAGCGTCGGTAGCCGCCTCTGTCCCGTCAACCGTTACGGATTCCGTCTACCCCGCTGCCCCCAGCGAACCCTCCACATTCCGCACCAGGCTGACCAGCCGCGGCCCGACGTCTTCCAGCAACTGCTTGCTCTGCTGGCTGAACACCGGCACCGATGCCGCGAACAGCCACGCCTCGCCGTCGCGGCGTGCGCGCATCGGCGCGGCGATCGACTCGATTTCCCGATGCAGGTCGCGGTGGCCCCGGCAGAAGCCGTGCGCTTCCAGGTCATGCGCCGCCTCCGCCAGCCTTCCCCGCAGCCAGGTTTCACGCTGTGGATCCGTAACGCGCAGGTGCTCCAGGAATGCGTTGCGCTCCGCATCGCCCATCATCGACAGATAGGCACGGCCGGATGCCGTGCGCGACATCGACACACGCGTACCGACCTCCGGACGATAGACGTGGCTGCGGGCGCCCTGCGCGATCTCCACATAAGTTAGCGTGTGTCCGTAGCCGACCATCAGTTCCACCTGCCCCTCGATGTGGTCGGCCAGCTCCTGCATCAGCGGGCGCGCGAGCTGCCGCACCGTCATGCGCGCCAGCGCCGGCGCGGCCAGGTTCACCAGCCCGACGCCCGGCACGTAGCGCGACAGGCGTTCCGAATAATGCAGCAGGCCCAGTTCGCACAAGGTGTCGAGCAAGCGGAACAGGGTCGGCTTGGCCAGGCCGGTGCGCTCCATCAGTTCCCGGCTGCTCAGTTCCTGCACGGTCGGCGAGAAGCAGTTGAGGATGGAAATGCCGCGCGCCAGCGCACTGACCAGGCGAGCTTCGCCTTCGGCCTCACCACCCCCAACAGGCGGCGACGTCATCGAAATCTGTGATTCATTAGCCATATCAATGTCGGAGTCTGGAGTTTTTTGATACCAGCGTCTCAAAACCCGGATGTTGCCCTTCGCTTTTTCCGAAGTCAAATCCCGTATTTTGGGTTTACGTGGCAGATTTCCGACGCGAGAATCCCAAATCATCGTATCCGACGATCACTTTTCGATACTGACGTCTCAATATCCGATTCGTCGCTCGTCACTCGCTATCGTCACTCGCTATCCGAAGCTGCTTTTCAGGAGACAACCTCATGCAACAAGCCGTCATCGTTGACGCCATCCGCAGCCCGATGGGCCGCTCCAAGCCGGGTTCGGCTTTCACCGAACTGCACGCCACCGAACTGCTCGCCCAGGTGCTCAAGGGCCTGGTTGAGCGCAACAAGCTGGACCCGGGCCTGGTGGACGACGTCATCACGGGCTGCGTCACGCAGGCCGGCGAGCAGTCCGCCGGCCCGGGCCGCGTGGCCTGGCTGGCGGCTGGCTTCCCCGACCACGTGCCGGCCACCACCATCGACCGCAAGTGCGGCTCCAGCCAGCAGGCCGTGCACTTCGCCGCGCAGGGCATCATGGCCGGCGCCTATGACATCGTGATCGCGTGCGGCATCGAGTCGATGAGCCGTGTGCCGATGGGTTCGGCGCGTATCGGCCAGAATCCCTACGGCCCGTCGATGGAAGCGCGCTATGCGCCGGGCCTGGTGTCGCAGGGCGTCGCCGCCGAACTGGTGGCCGCCAAGTACGAACTTTCGCGCGAACAGATGGATGGCTACTCGGCCCGCTCGCACGAACTGGCCGCCGCCGCGCGCGAAGCCGGCGCGTTCCGCCGCGAGATCCTGCCGATCGTCACGCCCAACGGCGTGATCGAGCATGACGAGACCATCCGCGCCGGCACGACGGTCGAGAAACTCGGCACGCTGCAGGCCTCGTTCCGCAATGACGAACTGAGCGCGCGTTTCCCGCAGATCGGCTGGAACGTGACCGCGGGCAATGCCTCGCAGATCAGCGACGGCGCCTCGGCCATGCTGCTGATGAGCGAATCGATGGCGCAGCGCCTGGGCCTGAAGCCGCGCGCGCGCTTCGTGGCCTTCGACGTATGTGGCGACGATCCGGTAATGATGCTGACCGCGCCGATCCCCGCCATCCAGCGTGCCATCAAGAAGAGCGGCCTGAAGCTGGACCAGATCGACCACTACGAGATCAACGAGGCGTTTGCCTGCGTGCCGCTGGCCTGGCAGAAGGCGCTGGGCGCCGACGCTGCGCGCCTGAACCCGCGTGGCGGCGCGATTGCGCTGGGCCACCCGCTCGGTGCTTCGGGCGTGCGCCTGATGACCACCATGCTGCATGCGCTGGAAGACAGCGGCCGCCGCTACGGCCTGCAGTCGATGTGCGAGGCCGGCGGCATGGCCAACGCGACCATCATCGAACGCCTGTAACGCTTTTGCGCAGGCCGGGATTTTTCGCGGCCTGCGCTGTATTTCCCGAACACCCAAATTCCTGAACAGCACCGGAGACTCAAGATGAAACTGACCGCTGATATGTCCGCCGTCGTGACCGGCGGCGCGTCCGGCCTGGGCCTGGCCACCGCACGCCGCCTGATGGAGCGTGGCGTGAGCGTGGTGATCGCCGACCTGTCCGAAGAACGTGGCCATGCCGCCGTCGACGAACTCGGCCCCAAGGCGCGCTTCGTCAAGGCCGATGTCTGCGACACCGAGCAGATGAATGCTGTCTATGACGCAGCCGAAGCGCTCGGCCCGCTGCGCGCGCTGGTGCACTGCGCCGGCCTGGGCGCCGCTGTGCGCGTGGTCGAGAAGGACGGTTCGCCGGGCTCGTTGGAGAAGTACGAATCGGTGGTGCGCATCAACCTGATCGGCACCTTCAACGCGCTGCGCCTCGGTGCCGCGCGCATGGCCAAGAATGAAATCGTGGACGGCGAGCGCGGCGCCTGCGTGCTGACCGCTTCGGTGGCCGCCTATGAGGGCCAGATCGGACAGATTCCGTATTCGTCGGCCAAGGCCGGCATCGTCGGCATGACGCTGGTGGCCGCGCGCGACCTGGCGCAACGCGCCATCCGCGTCTGCACGATTGCCCCGGGCCTGTTCGACACGCCGCTGCTGGCCAAGCTGCCGGAAAACGTACGCACCTCGCTGGGCGCCATGGTGCCGCACCCCGCGCGGCTGGGCGCGCCGGACGAGTACGCCTCGACCGCCCTGCACATCCTCGAGAACATCATGCTCAACGGCGAAACCATCCGCCTGGATGGCGCCATCCGCATGGCACCGCGCTGAGCCGCTGATCTCTTTACGACCGATCCCAAGGAACAAAGGACAAGCATGAGCGAAACGCTGCAACTCGAAACACGCGGCAACATCCTGCTGATCACCATGAACCGGCCCGAGGCCCGCAACGCCATGGACTTCGAGACCGCGACGGCATTGGCCGCGGCGCTCGACCAACTCGAGTCGCGCGACGACCTGAGCGTGGCCATCCTGACCGGCGCGGGCGGCACCTTCTGCTCCGGCATGGACCTGAAGGGCTTCCTGGCGGGCAAGCGCCCGAGCCTGCCGGGCCGCGGCTTCGGTGGCCTGACCGAGGCGCCGCCGCGCAAGGTGCTGATCGCCGCCGTCGAAGGCTATGCCCTGGCCGGCGGCTTTGAAATGGCCCTGGCCTGCGACCTGATCGTGGCGTCGAAGGCCGCCAAGTTCGGCCTGCCCGAAGTCAAGCGCGGCCTGGCGGCCGCCGCTGGCGGCCTGATGCGCCTGCCGCGCCGCATGCCGTACCACATCGCCATGGAGTACGCCCTGACCGGCAATATGCTCGGCGCCGAGCAGGCCCATGCCTACGGCCTGGTCAATCGCCTGACCGAGCCGGGCCAGGCGCTCGAAGCCGCGCTGGCGCTGGCCGGCGAAGTCGGCGCCAATGGCCCGATGGCCGTGGCGGTCAGCAAGCAGATCGTCAGCGAATCGGCTGACTGGTCGGCGGCCGAGATGTTCGAGCGCCAGCGCCCGATCGTCGCGCCGGTGTTCTCGTCGGCCGATGCCCGCGAAGGCGCGGCCGCGTTCGCGGAGAAGCGCAAGCCGGTGTGGACCGGCAAGTAAGCGGCATATAAGCGGCATGAAGCGGTAACCCTTGCCCGTGCGGCCGGCCTTTTGCGCCGGCCGCATTGCCATCCAGCCTTGCAGCACTGCAGCACCACAGACAAAACCATGGAGGAGACAACCATGATCACCCGGCTGCCACAATCGCTGTTCAAGACTTCCGCCGCGCTGATGCTTCCGGGCATCCTGGGCGCGGCTGCCCTGCCCCACGTTGTGCATGCCGCATCCGCGTGGCCCGACAAGCCCATCACCATCATCGTGCCCGGCGCGCCCGGCGGCACCACCGATATCCCGACGCGCCTCGTCGCGCAGAAGCTGTCAGTCCTGCTCGGCCAACCCGTCGTGGTAGACAACCGCCCAGGCAGCGGCGGCATCATCGGCACGCAGACGTTCATGCGTGCGGCCGCCGACGGCTACACGCTGCTGGTCGGCAACACCGGCTCGCATGCCATCAATTACAGCGCCTACAGCAAACTGACCTACAAGCCGCAGGATTTCGTGCCGCTCACGGACATGATCTCCTTCCCGAACGTGCTGGTCGTCAACGCGCAGTCGCCGTACAAGACCGTGGCCGATCTGGTCGCGCAGTTGAAGAAGTCGCCCGGGAAGTACTCCTATGCCTCGGCGGGCATCGGCCAGACCACGCACCTGACTTCGGAGCTGTTTCGGTTGCGTACCGGCACCGAAGTCATCCATGTGCCGTACAAAGGGTCCACGCCGGCCACCACCTCGCTGCTCGCAGGCGAAACGACGTTCATGTTCGACAACATGACGCAGGCATTGCCGCATATCCGCGCCGGCAAGCTGCGCGCGCTGGCCGTCACCAGTGCCGAGCGCCTGCCCGGCCTGCCCGATGTGCCGACCATGGAACAGGCCGGAATCAGGGATTTCGTGGTGATGGGCTGGCTTGGCGTTTTCGCGCCGGCGAAGACCCCGCCCGCGGTCGTTGCCGCGCTGCAGGAGGCGCTGGTCAAGGCCATGCGCGATCCCGAGATCGTGGCCAAGTTTCGCGAGATGGGCGGCATCGCCGGTGGCGAGCCACAGCCGAAGTTCGCCGCGCTCGTCGACAGCGAGGTGAAGCGCTGGGGCGAGACCATCAAGGCGTCCAAAGTCAGCCTCGACTGAGGGACCTTCGCGACGCCTGCGCGCGAGGTCTGCGCGGACCTGACCGATAGCCGCACAGGAGTTTGCCGCGAGCCACCGGGCGGGTGCCAGCCACATTGACACCCGTCCGGCCAGCCCCTACGCTGGCTTCACTCGGTGAATTCAGCGTCTGCTTAATCCCCATTTGAAATGGCGCGGGTCATCGGGACAAACAATAACGACCCGAGACATTCCCCGTGCCCTCCCGCTTCGACGCGCTTCGCCCGGCGCTCCCCATTCTCATCGGCGCCTCCGTCATGCTGAGCCTGGCCATGGGCCTGCGCCAGAGCCTGGGCATCTTCATGCCGCCGCTGACGAAGGACATCGGCATTTCGGTGTCCGACTTCACGGTGGCCATTGCCGTGCAGAACCTGGCCTGGGGGCTGCTGCAGCCGCTCGCGGGTGCGTGGGCCACGCGCGTTGGCTTCCGGCCGCTGATGATGACTGGCTCGCTGCTCTACGTGATCGGGTTGGTGCTGCTGTGCACCTCGCATGGACTGGTCGGCGTGACACTCGGCGCAGGCGTGGCCATTGGCGCGTCGATGGCTTGCACGGGCAGCGCCATCTCCATGGCGGTGGCGGCGCGGCCGGTGCCGGCGGCCATGCGCAGCACGGTGCTGGGTCTGGTATCGGGCGCCGGCTCGCTGGGTGCGCTGATCGCCGCGCCGATTGGCCAGGTGGTCTCGCAGTCGTTCGGCTGGCGCACCGGCGTGGCGGCGTTCGTCGTCCTGGCATTGGTGATGCTGCCCGCTGCCTGGTTCGCCGGCCGCGTGGACCGCCTGCCTGTCGCTACGCCGCAAGGAGCGGACCAGGGCAACGCGCGCCAGGCGCTGGGATCGGCCCTGCGCCACGTACCGTTCCTGGTCATGGCGATGGCATATTTCGTTTGTGGCATGCAGCTGGTCTTCCTGACCACGCACCTGCCCTCGTACCTCGATATCTGCGGCATGGACCCGATGCTCAGCGCGAAGGCGCTAGGCGTCATCGGCGGCTTCAACGTGCTGGGCAGCATCTTCTTCGGCTGGGCCGGCGGGCGCGTCAACAAGCTCCTGCTGCTGGGCTGCATCTACACCATCCGCTCGCTGGCGCTGACCTGGTATTTCTCGTCGGCACCCACGCCGGCGAGCACGCTGGTGTTCGCGGCCGTGATGGGTTTCCTCTGGCTTGGCGTGGCCCCGCTGGTGGCGGGCTGGATCGGCGAGACCTTCGGGCTGCGCTGGCAGGCCATGATCGCTGGCATGGCGTTCTTCAGCCACCAGATCGGCAGCTTTGTCGGCGCGTTCGGTGGTGGCCTGGTGTATGACGCGCTGGGATCGTACACGCTGGCGTGGCAGGTCGGCGTGGGGCTTGGCCTGACCGCGGGCCTGGCGCAGATCGCCTTTGCCGTAGCGACGCAGCGCCGACCGCCCGCACTCGCCACCACTTAGTCCCGGCATCAGGCCTGTCACCATGAGCCGTCGCGCCGCGACGGCTCAGTGCCACGCGCTGCCGACCTGGATGTAGAAGGCGTTCTGCCCCTTGCTGTGGGCGACGTCGATGCCCATCGATACCCCGAGCTTGCGCGCGATCATGTAGCGAAAGCCCGCCCCCACGCTGTAGACGTTGCTGGCATCGGAGAAGTCATTCCAGCGCCCATAGGCCTTGCCGGTCCCGGTGAAGCCCAGCACCGACCAGCGCGGCGTGACATCCCAGCGCAGCTCCATTTCCGCCATGACGGCATTGCGGTCCTGGTAGCGGCCCTTCTGCACGCCACGCAGGTCAACGTAAGGCTGCGCGTAGAACGGGACATCGCCGGTGGAAAAGCGCGTGTCGGCGCGCAGGCCCAGGATCAGCGTGCGTGCCAGCGGCAGCCAGGTGAAGCCGCGCGCGTTGTACATATTGAAGGTCTGCGTGCTGCCGAAACCCACGCGCGCGAACTGCGCTTCCAGTTCGGCATAGCTGCCGCGATTCGGATAGAAGATGTTGTCGCGCGAATCGTAGTCGACCACGATGCCGCCCTTGCCGATACGTTGGTCCTTTTCGATGTTTCCCAACTCGGTGGCGTTGCCAAACTTGAACGTGGCCGATGAATCGAACATGACGTAGCGTGGCCCGACGTACCAGGGCGAGTCACCGATGCGGACCAGGAACTGCTGTACCAGGAAGTTGCCCTGCAATTCGTAGGCGCGCGCCTGGTTCAGTTGGCCAAAGTAGTCGAGCTGGGCATCCACCTTTGCAATCGCGCCGAGATAGCGGTAGCGATCGCCGTCCCAGGTGTGGAAATGGCCCAGGCCCGCCGCCCAGGTGCCATTTTCCGTGTAGGCCCCGCCAACCACCGTGATATTCGGCGGCGCAGGGCCCTTGCCGGATGCCCTCGCATTGGCGGCGGCTTCGGCCATGGACTCCGAGAAGAACACCAGCCCGAGTCCGAAGCCATAGCCCACCGCAGGCTCGGTGATGACGGTCGGGACCGGCAGCGCACCTTTGTGGTTGAGCAGGAAGTCGCTCGCGTCGAACATGCCGTCCTCGGGATCGAAGAAGGACAGGCTGCGCGCGGGCTTCGCTTCTGACGACGCCGGTGCCATTGGTGGTGCGGCGTCCTGCGCCAGCGCCGGACCCCAGGTCGCCAGTCCCAGCGCGGCCAGTAGCGCGGCCAGTAGCGCGGCCATCGTGTTCCGGGCAGATGGTGGCAGGGTTCTCATGCTGATCCATGTGTGCGTCCGGCTTGCCGCACGCCGTGGTTTGAGGTCAAGGCCGAATGTATCCCGGCATGGCGGCCAGACGTGGCCTGCCGTCATGAAACTTTTCGAAGCACGAATTCAACGGCATGGCCTGCGCGTGCGCTCGTGGCACCGTTGCTCGGCGGCATGTGGCCAGATCCGCCGCCCGCCTGCACTACAATGCGGGGTTTCCCAGCTTCGCGCCACCACGCCCCATGACGACCCTCGGAACCCCCCTTTCCCCTTCGGCCACCAAGGTCATGCTGCTCGGCTCCGGCGAGCTCGGCAAGGAAGTGCTGATTGCGCTGCAGCGGCTCGGTGTGGAAACGATTGCCGTGGACCGCTACGAGAACGCCCCCGGCCAGCAGGTCGCCCACCACGCGCGCACCATCGCCATGAGCGACCCGGCACAGCTCAAGGCGCTGATCGAGGCGGAAAAGCCGCAGCTTGTGGTGCCCGAGATCGAGGCCATCGCCACGCCGATGCTTGAGCAGCTCGAAGCCGCCGGCGTGGTGCGCGTGATTCCCACCGCGCGCGCCGCGCGCCTGACCATGGACCGCGAAGGCATCCGCCGGCTCGCCGCTGAAACCCTGGGCCTGCCGACCAGCCCGTACAAGTTCTGCGATTCGCTCGAAGAACTGCAAGCCGCGATCGACGGCGGCATCGGCTACCCGTGCGTGGTCAAGCCGGTCATGAGCAGCTCCGGTAAAGGCCAGAGCAAGATCGACGGCCCCGAAGGCGTCAAGGCTGCGTGGGAGTACGCCATGGCAGGCGGACGCGTCAGCCACGGCCGCATCATCGTGGAAGGCTTTATCGACTTCGACTACGAGATCACCCTGCTGACGGTGCGCGCGCTCGGCGCCGATGGCCAGGTCGAAACCCACTTCTGCGCGCCGATCGGCCACGTCCAGGTCAGCGGCGATTACGTCGAAAGCTGGCAGCCGCACCCGATGCACCCGGCGGCGCTGGAAAAGGCCGAGCACATTGCACGCGCGGTCACGTCGGACCTCGGCGGCCAGGGCCTGTTCGGCGTGGAACTGTTCGTCAAGGGCGAGCAGGTCTGGTTCAGCGAAGTCAGCCCGCGCCCGCACGATACCGGCATGGTCACCATGGCCACGCAATGGCAGAACGAGTTCGAGCTGCACGCGCGCGCCATCCTGGGCCTGCCGGTCAGCACGGCGCTGAAGAGTCCCGGCGCCAGCGCCGTGATCTACGGCGGCGTGGAGGCCCGGGGCGTCGTATTCGACGGTGTGGCCGAGGCGCTGCGCGTGCCGCAGACCGAGGTCCGCCTGTTCGGCAAGCCGGAAAGCTTCGCCACGCGCCGCATGGGCGTGGCGCTGGCCTATGCCGACGATGTCGACACCGCACGCGAGCGCGCCAAGGAGGCGGCCAGCCGCGTCAAGCCGCGCGTGGCGGGCTGATGCTTACCGCATCGGCGATGCCTTCTTCTCGGGTATCGCCACTTGCGCCACTTGCGCCGCCGCAACCTGCGCCGCGGCCAGCAGGGAATTGGTGCGTGCCCCGGTCAGGTCCGCGCCCGACGGCGCCTGGTACAGGCGCAGGCTCAGCTCGGGCAGGATCGCCAGCAGGTGGTCGAACAGATCGCCCTGGATGCGTTCGTAGTCCATCCACCCGGTCAGCCGCGTGAAGCAGTAGACCTCGACCGGGATGCCGTGCGAATCGGGCTCCATCATGCGCACGTTGAGCAGCAGGTCCTGGTGGATCTCCGGGTGCGCCTTCAGGTAGGCAATGCCATACGCGCGGAAGGTCCCGATATTGGTCAGCCGGCGGCGGTTGACCGCATCGCCGCCGGCCTCGACCAGCAGCCGGTTGGCCTCGTCGACCTCGGCCTGCTTTTGTTCCAGGTAGTCGTGCAGCAGCCGGAAGCGCATCAGCGCATGGACCTCGTCGTCGCTCAGGAACCGCACGCTGCCGGCGTCCAGGCGCAGCGTGCGCTTGATGCGGCGCGCGCCCGATTCGAACATCTGGCGGTAGTTGCGATAGCTTTCCGAAAACAGTTTGTAGGTCGGCACCGTGGTCACGGTGTTGTCCCAGTTCTGCACCTTCACCGTATGCAGGGCGATGTCCTTGACGTAGCCGTCGGCATTGCATTGCGGCATCTCGATCCAGTCGCCGATGCGCAGCATGTCGTTCGAGGTCAGCTGCGTGCTGGCCACCAGCGACAGCAGCGTGTCCTTGAATACCAGCAGCAGCACCGCGGACAACGCGCCGATGCCCGACAGCATCCACAGCGGCGAGCGGTCGATCAGGATCGACAGCACCAGCACGCCGCACACCAGCCACAGGCCCAGCCGCCCCACCTGCACGTAGCCCTTGATCGAGCGTGTCTGCGCGCGCGTGCTGCCGGCATAAACGTCCTGCCAGGCGCCCAGCGCGCCGATCATCATCATGAAGATGCAGACCCATGTGCCTGCATGCGTGATCCGTTCGACGGCCTGCGCGTAGCGGCCGATATTCGGCACCTCGTCGGCGCCCACGGTAATCACCGCGAACCACACGGCATAGCCGAAGCGCCGGTACACCCGGTGACGCATGAGCCCCTTGCTCCAGCGGCCGTTGCCGGCCATGACAAGCAGCCGGTGCGCGATGCGCGAGACCACCTTGGCCACCAGCCACTGGGAGACCGTGGCGACCAGGATGAGGATCGCCATGTAGACGAGGTTCTGCGCCCACGGACGGGTGGGCATGGAATGCTGGATCAGGTCCGGCAGGGCATCGATGTCCATGAAGGCGGGGAAAGGCAGTTCACTCAGCCGCTCAGTGTACAAAAACGCGGCGGCAGCGCGCGAGCGGGCCTCCTTTGCCCCCTGCCGGCTAGGCGGCGGGTATCGCCGTGGCGATTGCCTCCGCGGCGCCGAGCTGCCCCTGCCCGGCGTACATCGCCAGCAACTGTTCGTCGGTATAGCCCCAGTCGGCCGGGTCTTCAAAGGCCACCACACTGTCGTCGCTGTGGCGCAGGTCGATGACCTGCGACGGCAGCGCACGGGAGTCCGCCACCGAGTAGAACGCCATCACGCGCGGCCGCAGCGGCTCGGATTCATGCTGGGCGCAGACTACCGCCAGCCGGTTCGAGCGCAGCCGCAGCACCGTGCCGAGCGGGTAGATGCCCACGGTGCGCGTAAAGGCCTTGAACACGCGGCGGTCGAACAGCGTGTCGACGCGTACCGCCATGTATTCCATGGCGCGCGCGGGCGACCATTCCTGATGGCCCGGGCGGCTGGAAGTCAGGGAATCGTACGTATCGCAAATGGCCGCGATCTTGGCGTGGACGCTCAGTTCCCGCCCCATCAGCCCGAACGGATAGCCGCGTCCGTCCACGCGCTCGTGGTGGTGCACGCAGACGTCCAGCACGACGTTGGCGTTCACGCGCGCTTCGTTCAGGATGCGGTAGCCCGTCGACGGATGGCGGCGGATCTCCTCGTCCTCGCCGGGCTTGCGCGAAGCGGGCTTGTGCAGCACGGCCTCGGGCAGCGTCAGCTTGCCGATGTCATGTACCAGGCCGGCCAGGCCCAGGTCGCGGACCTCTTCGGGCGGCAGTTCCATGGTCCGCCCGACCGCGACCATCAGCACGCACATGGCGAAGGCGTGCATGTAGCTATAGTCATCGCGCGCCTTGAGCCGCGCCAGTGCGATCAGCGCCTGCGAATGCCGCGACAGCGACTGCGACGCCGAGTCCACCAGCAGCAGCGCGCCGTCTACCTCCAGCGCGCGCCCCATGCGCACGTCGGTGAACATCGAGCCGATCACTGACTTGCCCGACTGCAGCAACTCGCGCGCGTGGCCGAACTCGGCCTCCAGGCTGATGGCGGGGACTGGCGCGGGATCCGGCTCCGGCTCCGGCGTCTCCCAGGCGTTCAGCGCCGCCGGCGGCGTTGGCGCGTTGCGGCCCTTGAGGATGTCGATCCACAGTTCCTGCACGCCCGATGACCGGATCTGGCCGACCTGATCCTCGCTGGTCACCAGGAATTTCGATCGCGAGAATGCCCGCGCATGCCAGGGTCCGCCCAGCTTGGCAACGAACATGCCGACCTGCAGTTGCTCCGCCTTGATTCGTCTCAACATGCATTGCCCCGTGTCAAATGGTGCCTCGTTCCCGGCCCATATCGGCAGCCGCGGCCAGGACTTTAGAAAAATATGCAGCTGGAACCGAGCCGGCCGCCGCTGTCAAGCCAACGGACAATGTCCAGACGGGCTCCTCGGGCATTCCGCCCACACGGCCCGGCCCGGCTACAATGGCCCGCCAATCGCTTACCAGACGCCCGCAGACGCTCGCCGGTCATCCCATGTCCAGAACGTACACGCTAGTCGGCATTGCCCGCGCCAAGACCAATCGCCGCGAAGCTCTGGTTTCCCAGCTCGATTCGCTGCGCTCGCGCGGGTTGACGGAGCCGGGCTGCCTGAACTACCACGTCGGACAGGACGCCGAGGATGCCCAGGTTGTGGTGGTCTACATGGTCTGGGACTCCAAGGGCGCGCTGGAATCGCACCTGAACCGCGAATATATGCGTGACTTCCACGCCACCCGGCAGGAGCTGGTCGAAGGCGATTTCGACTTCCGCTGGCTGAACGCGGCCTAACGGTGCCCACGGCGCGCAAGGCGCTGCGTACCGCCTGTCTTGTCAATCTCCGCTGCCCGGTCTATCACTCTGGATGACGCCCCATGCCTTGCGGGGCGTGGCAGGAGTGCGCCATGGATGTCAGGGATGGTTTTGTCGGCACGATCGGACATACGCCGCTGATCCGGCTCGGCGGGTTGAGCGCCGAGACCGGCTGCGACATCTATGGCAAGGCTGAATTCCTGAATCCCGGCGGCTCGGTCAAGGACCGCGCCGCGCTATACATCATCCGCGATGCCGAACGCCGTGGCACGCTGCGGCCGGGCGGCACGGTCGTCGAAGGCACCGCGGGCAATACCGGCATCGGCCTGGCGCATATCTGCGCGGCGCGCGGCTACCGGTGCATCGTGGTCATTCCCGATACCCAGTCCCCCGAGAAGATGGCGCGCCTGAGCATGCTCGGCGCCGAGGTGCGCGCGGTCCCGGCCAAGCCGTACGCCGACCCGGACAACTACCAGAAGATTGCCGGCCGGCTGGCGGCGCAGACCGATAACGCCATCTGGGCCAACCAGTTCGACAACGTGGCCAATCGACAGGCCCACTACGAAACCACCGGCCCGGAAATCTGGCATGACACCGCCGGGCACCTCGACGCCTTCGTCTGCGCCACCGGTACCGGCGGCTCGCTGGCAGGGATCTCGCGCTGCCTGAAGGCACACGATCCGCGCGTGCGCATCGTGCTCGCCGATCCTTGCGGCAGCAGCCTCTACAACTTCGTCAAGCACCGCGAACTGAAGTCCGAAGGCGGCTCGATCACCGAGGGCATCGGTTCCAGCCGCGTTACCGCGAACCTGCAGGACACCGTGATCGACGACGCCGTGCGGGTCGACGACCAGGCCTGCGTCGACATGGTCTATCGCCTGCTGCGCGAGGAAGGGCTGTTCCTGGGCGGCTCCACGGGCATCAACGTCGCGGCCGCCGTCGCGCTGGCGCGCGAAATGGGCCCGGGCCATCGCATCGTCACCCTGCTCTGCGACCGCGGCGATCTTTACTTCGGGCGGCTGTTCAATCAGGATTGGCTGGCCGGAAAGGGCCTGGTTCCCGCGCCATTCGCGCACACGTTGCCGCATGCGGGCTAGCATGGCGGCCGACGGTCAGATCGGGCGGCTACGCTCGCCGCGCCCCTTCCATGCCTTCACCAACCACCCGCAAGCCGACCAGATGGATGTCCACCTCACGATCCGCGGCCGCCAGGATCTGGCCGGCCAGATCTATCGCGAACTGCGCGCCGGCGTGATGGAGGGCCGGCTCGCGCCGGGCCAGCGGCTGCCTTCGACGCGGGAACTGGCGCTGCAGCTCGGCGTCTCGCGCAAGACCACGCTCGACGTGTTCGAACGGCTGATCGCCGAGGGCTACCTGCGCTCGCGCGCGGGCGATGGCACCTTCGTAGCGGACGCCATGACGCGGCTTGTGCCGCCGCCGCCCATGCCGGCCACATCACCGGCGACCGGATCGATCTGGGCGCAGCTGGAAGACGCGTTGCCGATGACGCCACCAGACACCCCGCCAGCCTACGATTTCGTCGGCGGCGTCACGGACAAGCGTCTGTTTCCGTTCGACCAGTGGCGCCGTTGCGTCGGCCACGCGCTGCGCGTGCAGGCGCGCGGACGCGGCGCCTACCATGATCCGGCCGGTGAACAGGAACTGCGGCAGGCCGTGGCGAGCTACCTGGCCTTCAGCCGCGCCGTGGTCAGTCACTGGCAGGAGGTCGTCATCACGCAGGGCGCGCAGCAGGCGCTGGATCTGCTGACCAAGGTCGCCGTCCGGCCCGGCGAGGTGGTCGCCATGGAAGACCCCGGCTATCCCCCCGCGCGCATCATCTTCGCTGCGCTGGGCGCGCAGGTGGTGCCGGTGCCCGTGGATGAGGAAGGGCTGGTGGTCGACGCGCTGCCAGCCAACGCACGGATGGTCTATGTCACGCCGTCCCACCAGTTTCCGCTGGGCCTGCCCATGAGCCTGGAGCGTCGGCTGGCCCTGCTGGAATGGGCGCAGCGCCACGGCGCGCTGGTGGTGGAGGACGACTACGACGGCGAGTTCCGCTTTGAAGGCCGCCCGATGGAATCGCTCAAGAGCCTGGATACGGCGGGGGTAGTGGCCTACGTGGGCACCTTCTCCAAGACCATCTTCCCGGAACTGCGCGTGGGCTATGTCATTCCGCCCGCGCCGCTGGGCGCCGCACTGCGCCGGGCCAAGCAGGTCGGCGACTGGCACAGCTGCAGCCTGACGCAGACCGCCCTGGCCAAGTTCATGCTCGATGGCTATTTCGCCAAGCACCTGCGGCGCGTGCACAAGGAATACGCCTCGCGCCGCGCCGCGCTGCTCGAACATCTGCGCGGCGACCTGGCGCCGTGGCTCAGCCCGCTGCCCTGCGCAGTCGGCATCCACCTGGCGGCAACCATCCGGACGCCTCATGATGAAAGCGATGTGATCCGGCGGGCGGCGGCAGAGTCGGTCGGGGTTTACGGCGTGGCTGGCATGTTTGCCAGCCAACCGCCACGACCGGGCCTGCTGTTCGGCTACGGTGGCATCGGCGTCGAAGCGATCCATGCCGGGCTCTCACGTCTTGCCGGCGCCCTTGCCGGCCGACGCCAGGACGCAGCGTGAGCGTGCGTTTCACTGGTTACCTAAAATCCGTCGGAATCGGCCATTTTGAATAGCCACCGGCTGTCCTACTCTTGATCGCATGGCAGCGCCCCCGGCGCCGCGCCACCCACACACCGAACCGGAGCAAACGATGCAACAACGTCTGGATTTCTACAAGGCCAGCCCGGCCGCCATCAAGGCCGTCATGGCGCTGGAAGAGCAGATCGGCAAGAGCGGGCTGGAACAGCCGCTGGTCGAACTGGTGCGCCTGCGTGCGTCGCAGATCAACGGCTGCGCCTACTGCATCGACCTGCACACGCGCGACGCGCGCAAGGGCGGCGAGGACGATCGCCGGCTTGCCACGCTGTCGGTATGGCGTGAAACGCCGTTCTTCACGGAGCGCGAGCGGGCCGCGCTGGCCTGGACCGAGGCCGTGACGCTGGTGTCGCAAGACCATGTGCCGGACGCCGTGTGGGAAGCCGTGCACCCGCATTTCGAAGCGGCGGAGCTGGTCAACCTCACGCTGCTGATCAACGCCATCAACACGTGGAACCGGTTTGCGATCGCCTTTCGCAAGACGCCGGCCTGAGCCTCAGTCCGTCTTGAGTCGCCGCCACAGCGTGGTGGGGCTGATCCCCAGGATATGGCAGGCCGCATTGCGATCGCCGCCGCATTCGGCCAGCACCCGGCGGATATGCTCGGTCTCGCTCGCCTGCGCGACACCCGCCAGCGAACGGCCGACACGGCGCTGAGGGCTGCTGCGCGTGGTTTCCTGCGCGGGGATGTCGACGACAATCCGCGCCTCGGGTGCGATCCCCACATCATCGCCGAACAATTCCGGCACCGCGGCATGCAGTTCGCGCTGCAGTTCGGCGGGCTCCAGCGGGCGGCCCGCCACGAGCACGGCAATGCGCTCGGTGACGTTTTCCAGTTCACGGATATTGCCCGGCCAGTGGTAGCCAGCCAGCCGCAGGCGAGCGACTTCCGGCAGGCCTTCCTGATGCTCCAGCCCCAAACGTTCCAGCGCGCGCCGGTAGAGCAAGTCCGCCAGTTCCGGCAAGTCCCCGGCGCGCTCGCGCAGCGGCGGCACCTCGATGCGCAGGATGTTGAGCCGGTAGTAAAGGTCCTGCCGGAAGCTGCCTTCGCGCACGCGCTGCGGGAGATCGCGGTGCGTGGCGGCGATCACGCGCACGTTGACCGGCACGGCCTCCAGCCCGCCGATCGGCAGCACCTGCTTTTCCTGCAGCACACGGAGCAGTCGCGTCTGCAGCGCCAGTGGCATGTCGCCAACCTCGTCAAGGAACAGCGTGCCGTTGTGGGCCGACTCGAACAGGCCCGCCTTGCCGCCGCGCCGCGCGCCGGTGAAGGCGCCCTCTTCATAGCCGAACAGCTCGCTTTCGAGCAGCGCCTCGGGGAACGCCGCACAGTTGACGGCCACGAACGGGAAAGCGCGGCGCGGGCTGGCGTCGTGCATGCCTTGCGCCAGCACCTCCTTGCCGGTACCGCTCTCGCCGCCAATCAGCACGGTGGAATCGACGGCCGCATAACGCCGCGCCAGATCGCGCAAGTGCGCCATGGCGTCCGAAGTGCCAGCCAGGTCTTCCAGGCTGTAGCGCACCCCGGGCAGCCGCGTCCGGCTGCGCGAGCGCAGGTTGCGGTCCACGCGCTGGATCGCGGTGGCGTCCTGCAGGGTCAGCAGCGCACCCGTGGTACCCGACTCGTTGACGAGCGGGATGCGGTTGACCACGACCATGCGGTCGCCCACTTTCTGGATCGCCTCGAGTTCCTTCGCGCCGCTCTGGATCACGTCATCCAGCGACAGACCGGGCGACAGCGCCTGCAGCTTGCGTCCGACCGCACTCGCGGCCGGCGTGCCGAGGAAACGCTCCATCGCCGGGTTGAATGACTGGATGCGGCCTTCGCCGTCGACCGCGGCCACGCCCTCGTTCAGGTGCGCAAGGATGTTGTTGACGTAGTCGCGCCGCCCGGACTCGATGCGCCGCAGGCGTGCCGCCTCGATGGCATCCTCCAGCGCCATGCGCACGGAATTGCCCGAATACAGGAACACGCCGATCAGGCCGAGCCGGTCCGCCAGGTCGGTCACCAGGCCTGGGCCGACCACCACTTTCACGCCTTCCTGCTTGAGCGTCTGCACGCGCGCGGTAGCGTCGTCCTCGGTCAGATAGGTATACGCGGGGATCGACAGCGAAAACGCGCGCGTGAATTCGTCGACCTCGGCGTACGTGGACGCGTGCGTCACGAGCGCTACATGGGGCGAGATGCGCCGCGCGGTCGACAATGCGCTCATCACGTCGAAGCCGGTCACCTTGACCAGCACGACCGGAAGGTCCACGTGCTGGCGCAGGTAGGCGCCATTGGAGCCGCCCGAGACCACGACGTCGAGCTTGCCTTCGCGCGCCTCGCGCCGAATGGCGTCGGCCGCTGAGTCGTAGGCGCGGCCGACGATGCGGAACTCCGCAAGATGGGAATAGGCGGGAATCAGTTCCGCGAAGGCGCGCTGCAGGCGGCTGATGCCCAGGGCCCAGATGCGCGGCAGGCCGGAAGGAGAGGCTGAGGGTGGCATGGTGCTTCGACGGTAAAGTGCTGCTATTGTGCCCGCGGCGGACATGAATTTCAATTGTGAAATTCGAACTCCACGCATGCAATGCAATAGTGCGATGAAATGCCTTTCAGCGCTTTTGAGCGCTCACCGTTTGTATGAAAATTATCCATAAAATCAATTGGTTAAGAACGCACACAAGGTTCGCCCGAGAGGCTGGCATAGCCCTTGCGTTATTGGTCCCGTTCCTTCATTGCCCCTGACAACGAGACACCGCACCATGACCTATTCCGCATCCGACCTGGCCCGTTCGGCCGGCGCCCGCTTCCGCCAGGCCCTGGCCGAAGAGCATCCGCTGCAAGTGGTGGGCACCATCAACGCCAATCACGCCCTGCTGGCCAAGCGCGCTGGCTACCGCGCCATCTACCTGTCGGGCGGCGGCGTGGCCGCGGGCTCGCTGGGCCTGCCCGACCTGGGCATCTCGGGCCTGGAAGACGTGCTGATCGACGTGCGCCGCATCAGCGACGTATGCGATGTGCCGCTGCTGGTCGATGTCGACACCGGCTTCGGTTCGTCGGCCTTCAACGTGGCCCGCACCACCCGCTCGCTGATCAAGGCCGGCGCCGGCGCCATGCACATTGAAGACCAGGTCGGCGCCAAGCGCTGCGGCCATCGTCCGAACAAGGAAATCGTCACGCAGGGCGAGATGGTCGACCGCATCAAGGCGGCCGTCGATGCGCGCACCGACGAGAACTTCGTGATCATGGCGCGCACCGACGCGCTGGCCGTGGAAGGCCTGGAAAGCGCCATCGAGCGCGCCGTGGCATGCGTCGAGGCAGGCGCCGACGCGATCTTCCCGGAAGCCATGACCGACCTGGCCATGTACCGCAAGTTCGTGGATGCTGTGAAGGTGCCGGTGCTGGCCAACATCACCGAATTTGGCGCCACGCCGCTGTTCACCACCGACGAACTGGCCGGCTCCGGCGTGTCGATGGTCCTGTACCCGCTGTCGGCCTTCCGCGCCATGAACAAGGCCGCCGAGAACGTCTACACCGCCATCCGCCGCGACGGCACCCAGAAGAACGTGGTCGACACCATGCAGACGCGCTCGGAACTCTACGAGAGCATCGGCTACCACGCCTACGAACAGAAACTCGACGCCCTGTTTGCCCAGGGCAAGGCCAAGTAAGGCCAGCCGAACCGTACCTCACAAGGAGACCCTGATGTCCGAAGCACAACCGATCGCCACCCCGAAGCCCAAGAAATCCGTTGCCCTGTCGGGCGTGACTGCCGGTAACACCGCCCTGTGCACCGTTGGCCGTACCGGCAACGACCTGCACTACCGCGGCTATGACATCCTGGACGTGGCCGACGCCTGCGAGTTCGAGGAAATCGCCCACCTGCTGGTCCACGGTAAGCTGCCGAACAAGGCCGAACTGGCCGCCTACAAGACCAGGCTGAAGTCGCTGCGCGGCCTGCCCGCCAGCGTCAAGGCC
The DNA here is from genome assembly GCF_057798975.1 of Cupriavidus sp. 21MJTG02-4. Classification (NCBI taxonomy): domain Bacteria; kingdom Pseudomonadati; phylum Pseudomonadota; class Betaproteobacteria; order Burkholderiales; family Burkholderiaceae; genus Cupriavidus; species Cupriavidus sp. 21MJTG02-4. Next base: position 160,998 of record NZ_JBYOJP010000018.1, read on the forward strand.
GCGCTGGAATGCGTGCCGGCCTCGGCCCACCCGATGGACGTGATGCGCACCGGCGTGTCGGTGCTGGGCACCGTGCTGCCGGAGAAGGACGACCACAACACCCCGGGCGCGCGCGACATCGCCGACCAGCTGATGGCCAGCCTGGGCTCGATGCTGCTGTACTGGTACCACTTCAGCCACAACGGCCGCCGCATCGAAGTCGAGACCGACGACGACTCCATCGGCGCCCACTTCCTGCACCTGCTGCACGGCAAGAAGCCGTCGGCCCAGTGGGAACGCGCGATGCACACCTCGATGAT
>NZ_JBYOJP010000019.1:0-139711 GCF_057798975.1 Cupriavidus sp. 21MJTG02-4
AGTCAGATCGAGGTCGGCGGCCGGCATCGGGAAAAAGTGAGTGAGATTTCTATATATATTACTACGTAATACGTGATTTATACAATCACAATGGCATATTCTTAGACATAACTGCGCTTATGTCTATTAATTTAACTGGATTGCCCCGCTGATCTGCACCGCCGTTGGTTAAACTAAATTTGTATCCATTGTTAAACTAATTTTGTTCCGTGCCCCCTGGAGCAAAATCGTCGTGCTGCCGCGCCCACCAGAGGTGCACCGCCCTCCTGCTGTTCAACTATGCGCAGCGACAGCGAGCCAAGCACCACACCGGCCGACGCAATGTGCGTCAGCGATGATGACCGCGCACACGCCCCATCACCTGGATGCAGACATCGCCGGGTCGCTCTCGACCGCCGTGATGACGCCGGCTACGTTCGACCGTCAGTTGCAAACGATTCTCGATTCGACGTGCAGGACCAGCAGCGGTAGGTGTTGGCCAACCCCTTTGCCGGCATCAAGGTTCGTGGCGCCGCCCTTCGTCCGGCGCTGGATACGGCCCATGGCGGCCCGCTCCGTGCCGAGCTCGTGCCCAACGTCGCGCTCAGAACGGAGTCGTCTGCGACGCGGACCCTTCTGCCTGCGTCCATCTGATCAGCAACAGCCCGTCGTCGGTTTCGCACAGGCGGACGCAAGATTTGGAATCGTCGCGCTCAAGCGGATCAACACCCCGATCGATGTCATCTAGCCAAGTGGTCAACGCGTCGAATGTCAGCTCGGTTTCCCACGCGACCGCCATATCGAGCACCGCGGTTAGCGCCGACTCCCGAACCCACTCGCAGCAGGTCCAGACGTCCTGATCGGCATATAGATAGCCCGCCGGCGCTACCGACCGCTGCATCCCGCGTATAGCGGATGAGGCCCAAGTCGCGCATCGCGTGAGAAACGCTGCAAAAGCGCCGCCTTTCCTGCTCCGCCGGCCGATTGGAGAGCGCCAGGTCCGAACGGCCCCAGCCGAGTTGAAGTTCGTTGAGCGCGATATCGTATGGACAGATCAGGCTCCAGCGGGACCCCTCCTCTGGACGCACGCTGACCCAGTGCGAGAGCCGTCCCTCCTTGGTCAGCCTCCACCGACAGCGACAGGTGCCATGGCGAGCCTGCCGGTCCTGGATGGCATTCAGGCGCGTGACAAACGAAGACGGATTCGCCGAAGCGGCGTTGATGCGTACATAGAAGTGAAGAACGTCGGCAAAGCTGAGGTGGCACAACCTGAGGTGGCCGAGTTGGATTTTCGCTTGCCGCGCAAACGCGTGGCTTTCCAGAGTCCACCGATCACCGGCTTCAATAAGAAGCGGCTCGATGTCCTCGGGCGGGGCCCTGACCAAACCGAAGCGGTCGCTCGGGCCGTGGATCCGACCTTCATGCTCGCCCTCAGAATGGGAGCCTGCGTACGAGGGCGAAACGAAGTCGGCTTCGTGGTCGACATCACTGGCGCCGTGCAAGCGAGCACGCCGGAAGCGACGCTGTCGACCACGATCGCCGGGCACCCGCGGGTGCCCGCGCATGTTGTCGGTTATGTGGCAGTCTGCGCTGACTTGGCTTCATCGCGTTGTCGGCCGACTCTCATCGAATCTTTGACCATCAGCACCGCGATACTTCCCATCAGACCCACGATGGCAATAGCGAAGAAGTTCTGTTCGAGCGGGAGTTCCAGCGACACCAAGAAGCCGATGAGGACCGGTGCGATGATGGCACCAAACCGCCCCATGCCAGAGGCAAAGCCCACGCCGGTGGATCGGATCGCCACGGGATAAAAATCTCCAACGTAGGCGTAAGACATTAGAAGCGTACCAAGTGTCGATCCACCCACGATGAATACGACGATATAGAGCAGCCAGGTTTCCCTGGTAAGCCCCATCAACGCGAGCGAAAGGGCTCCCAGAATATAGAAGCCAACTAGAACGTACTTAATGTTCGTTTTGTCACCCAGCCAACCTCCACCTATCGCACCAACAATGGCACCGACATTCAGTACGAGCACGAAATTGAGCGCCGATCCGAGGCTATATCCGGCCATGGCCATTAGCTTGGCCAACCAGGATCCCAAAGCATAGGTCATGAACAGGCCCATGAAAAAGGAGATCCAGATCATGATAGTGCTGAAGAATCGTCCTTCGGCAAAGAGCATTGCCAGCGGGGCAGCAGCCATACGTTCCGAGGCAGGCAAGACAAACTGCTCATCCCCTGTGATCCCTCGGCCAGGGGATAGTTTCCGTGCGATGACGGTCAGCTCTTCCTGCCGGCCCTTCTTGATGAGTTGGGCCATAGATTCGGGCATGGACTTTAGGATGGAGGGGATGAGCAGCACAGGAATCACGGCGACGAAGAAAGTCGACGGCCAACCGTAAGATTCAATTAGGCCTTTTGCTGTCAGGGCAACAAGGACGCCGCCGATGGAGTATCCGGCAAAGATGATGCTGACGAGTCTCGCGCGGATCTTGCCCGGCGCGTACTCTCCCATCTGCGCAGTAATGATGGGTAGCACGCCGCCAATACCAAGCCCGGCAAGGAATCTACATGCGCTAAAGGAGAGTGGCTCCGACATGAGCCCCGCCGCCGCGGTAAAAATGCTGAACATTCCCACGCCGATTGCCAGCATCAACGGTCGGCCGATCTTGTCGGCGAGTGCTCCGAAGGTCATTGCACCTATCATCATGCCGAACAGTGCAGAGCTAGCCATGAAGCCAGCTTGTGAGGCGTCCACCTTCATGTCTTTCATAATGGAGGGAAGCGCCGCACCTACGACGCCGAGGTCATAGCCATCCAAGATAAGGATTAGCAGCCCCCAGAATAGAATCCGCTTGTGGAATCCATTGAATGTGGATTCATTCGCCAACTCGAGCATATCGACTTGTTGCATTTTTTCCTTCCTCCGTTTATACGAAACCAAAAATCATTTTGGTGACATTAACCATGTTGAGGTTGATGCAGGTGGTATCGATATTTCTCCCGCAGATCGGCCTTCCGGATCTTTCCCGTGGCGGTATAGGGCAATGCGTCGGCAAAAACAACAGCGTCAGGAAGCCACCATTTGGCAACGGATCCCAGCAGATGCTCCATCAGAGCGGGTTCGTCCAATGTCTTACCTGGTTTAATGGTAACGATCATCAAGGGACGCTCATCCCACTTGGGATGGTATACGCCGACCACGGCAGCCTCCAGGACAGCAGGGTGCCGTAGGGCGGAATTTTCTAAATCGATGGAGCTAATCCATTCGCCGCCAGACTTGATGACGTCTTTGCTGCGATCGGTCACCTGCAAATAGCCAAATTTGTCCATAAAGCCGACATCGCCAGTGGGCAACCAACCATCCCGATCCAGGGCGTCAGTCTCTTCTCGCTTGAAATAGCCATTTGCGATCCAAGGTCCCTTTCCCCAGATGTCGCCGACCGATTTTCCATCCCTGGGCACAATCTTCCCTTCTGGGTCAACCAGCTTAAGGCGGACGCCGAAAGCAATCCGGCCCTGCTTGGCGAGTTCCTTCTTGCGATCTTCGGCATTCAACTCCTGTAGCGCCGGTACCTCAGTAGAGATGGTGGCAATCGGGCTCATTTCCGTCATGCCCCAGAATTGGAGCACGGACACGCCATGCTTCTCCAGAAGATGGTCGATCATGGACGGAGGGACTGCAACGCCGGCGATTGCTGCCCGGCTTAGCTTTCCAAGCGTTAATTCGTTGGAATCCACGTGCTGCAACATGGTCGTCCAGACAGTCGGGACCGCGCAGGCAAACGTGGCTTGTTCGCCGACCATCAACTCGTGCAGCCCCGGCGCGCTCATATCAATGCCAGGAAGAATCAGCTTTGCGCCGACCATCGGCGCAAGGTAGGGGACCGACCAAGCATTTGCGTGATACATCGGAGCCAGCACAAACAAATTCTCTGTTGGTCCAATGCCAAGAACAGAAGGTTGCGCTGCGTGCATGGCGTGAAGCAGCGTCGACCGGTGGCTGTACAGCACTCCTTTGGGATCGCCCGTCGTTCCTGAGGTATAGCAAAGGGATGACGCGGCCCTTTCGTCGAATACGGGCCATTCATAAGAATCGTCATGATCAGCTATAAAAGCTTCGTAGCTGATTGCCTGCGGCAGTGTGGTTTGGGGCATCGACGCGTCATCGGTCATAACGACGTAGCGCTCAACGCTTGGCAACTTCGAAGCTAACTTCTCTGCCAGCGAGAGGTAGGGCATATCCACGAAAATAATACGGTCTTCGGCGTGGTTAATGATGTACTCAAGCTGCCCTTCAAAAAGCCGCGGATTGACCGTGTGAAGGACGGCGCCAATTCCAGAAACGGCATAGAAACACTCAAAGTGCCTGTAGCTGTTCGTCGCGATGGTACCGACACGGTCTGATTCCTTTATGCCATGCGCGAGGAGTGCGGAAGCCAGCCGCTTCGCCCGCGAGTGTGCGTCTTTGTATCCGTATCGATGTACGCTGCCATCGGGAAGCTTACTCACAATCTCCCGCTCAGGATGATTCTCCGCTGCATATTGCAGTAGTCCTGAGATCATAAGAGGCAGATCCTGCATCAGGCCTTTCAGCATAATAGTCTCCTTTCATTATATTTTTGCGTTAAATGTAGCTATAAAACTACGTCAATTTATCGTAAAACAATATAAATAGGTTCTTTATTGTAAATATCATGGCCTCGTACTATTATTTGACTTGAAATCCAAATAGGCTTTGAATTTCAGTATATGAAGAATCCCTGGCCGCTTTTCCTACCTAGAAATCCACCGTCGACCATTTCGACCAGAAGTGGGGCGGGTCGGTACTTTGAATCCTTAAAGGACTCACAGAATGAGTTCAGGACGGAGAGAAGGGTGTCTAGTCCAATCAAGTCGGCCAAAGCGAGTGGCCCAATGGGATGGTTCGCGCCAAGCTTCATGCCCTTATCAATGTCCTCAGCGTTCGCGAGTCCTTCTTCGAGAGCGAAAATCGCTTCATTGATCATGGGGCACAGAATTCGGTTGACTGCAAATCCCGGTCGGTTGCGCGCCTCGATTGGTGTCTTTCCAATCTTCTCGACAAAAGAGCGCATTGAGTTCAGCGTGTCGACGGAGGTGCGCAGCCCACGAATCAACTCAACGAGCGGCATCACTGGCACGGGGTTGAAGAAGTGCGCCCCAATGAAGCGTTCAGGCTGGGTTACCGCGGATCCGAGTTTCGTGATTGAGAGGGAAGACGTATTCGTTGCAATCAAAGTCGTTGCGCTGATGTTCGCGTCGACATCTTTCAGGATTCTCGCCTTCAACGACTCATTTTCTGTTACCGCTTCGATTACAAGGTCGGTTCCGGAGAAAAATCGATAGTCTGTTCCGCCTTTGATTCGACCGATGATGTCTTTCTTATCATCAGAATTAAGTTTTTCTTTTTTTACCATGCGATCGAGATTCGAGGTCAGTGTGGCGATCCCGGAATCGATTGCCGCTTGCGATACGTCAACCATGACGACGTTGAAGCCGGCGGAAGCGCAAATCTGCGCTATGCCATTGCCCATGGTGCCAGCGCCGACGATGCCAATATTACGAATGTCCATGGCGGTTTCCTTATACTCGTTCGAAGATTGCCGCGATTCCTTGTCCACCACCAATGCACATTGTCACGAGGGCATAGCGGCTTTTGCTTCTATGCAACTCCGAAATAGCTTTGATCGTCAGGATCGCACCGGTAGCTCCGACGGGGTGCCCTAGTGAGATGCCCGAGCCGTTAGGATTAACTTTTGAGGGGTCAAATCCTAGTTCCTGGATGACAGCGCAGGCCTGGGCAGCGAATGCCTCGTTGGATTCGATGACGTCGAGATCCTGGAGGCGCAGACCGGTCCGCTTCAGTACTAGCTGGACCGCGGGAATAGGCCCAATACCCATATAATCGGATTCAACCCCTGCGTGCGCATAGCCGACAAGTCGTGCGAGGGGACGGAGGCTAGCAGATCGAACGTGTTCCTCACTGGAGAGTACAATGGCGGCGGCACCGTCGTTGATGCCGGAGGAGTTTCCGGCGGTGACCGTTCCATCATCCGACGCGAACAAGGGCCGCATCTTCGCCAAATCTTCGAAGGTGACATTTGGCCTGACATGCTCGTCTGTGTCGAAGTGCCGAACTTCTTTCTTGACGGTAACGTCGATGGGAACAATCTGATCTTTGAATCGTCCGTCAGCGATAGCATGTGCCGCGCGCCGTTGACTTTCGAGCGCCAGTTCGTCTTGGGATTCACGACTGATGTGGTAGCGCTTTGCGACATTTTCAGCAGTGACTCCCATGTGTACGGTCTTCCACGGGTCGTGCAAGACGCCGTTCATGGCGTCGATCAATTTCGTGTCGAGCAGGCGTGTGCCCCACCGCAAGTCAGGAACAATATACGGGCCTCGGCTCATGGACTCAGCGCCTCCGCCGACCGCGAGTGATGCGTCCCCTAACATGATCGTTTGAGCGGCCGATATGATTGCTTGGAGCCCGGATCCGCACAATCGGTTCACATTGAAAGCCGGCGTCTCTTTGGGGATGCCCGCATCCAATGCGGCAACTCGGCTGAGATAGGCATCTTTGGGTTCCGTCGGAATAACGTTGCCCATGACGACGTGGCCGACTTCGGCGCGGTCCACTCCAGACCGGTCCAACGAGGCCGATACCACAGTCGTAGCCAACTGGGTCAAAGGGCTCTTCTTGAGCGCGCCCCCGAAGCTGCCGATTGCCGTGCGAGCCATACCCACAACGAAAACGTCATTGTTTCTCATCGTCAATACACTCCAACTGCCATTACCGTTAGTCCGGATGAATAGAGCTTTGACAGAAGGACGATCTATGATGGCGTCGCTCCTGCTTGCCTTAACCACTATTCCCCTGGGTTAGGATGATGCCGCCCGACAGGCCCATTAGCAGGCCTGTCGGGTCGGGTTAGCGCCCACAAAAACGAGGTCGTCGTCTTTCTAAGAAAGCCTTCGTTCCTTCCTGAAAGTCCGCTGTACTTTCGCAGCGAGAGAAGGATGCAGCCTCAGCTTTCAGGTGTCCGACAAAATCGCGTGAAGCTGCTTCCCGGAGTAAGGCTTTGATTTGCCCGTACGCCTTTGTCGGCCCCTCCGCAAGTCGGTCAGCCAGTCGTTTCGTTGCGTCGAAAAGATCCGCTTGAGGGACAAGAATGTTCACGAGTCCCATATCGCGCGCTTGCTCTGCTCTGATCGACTCACTCAGCAGCGCAATTTCCATCGCTTTGCGTAAGCCGACCAAGCGAGCAAGGCCCCAGGTTGCCCCGCAATCGGCGCTAACACCGATAAGGGGGTATGCCATGCAGAACGATGTATCCTCGGCCGCAACGCATAGGTCGCAAGAAAGCGCTATTCCCAACCCTGCGCCGGCGACTGAGCCATGCACGCTGGCAATCACCGGAACCGAGGCATGCGACAGCAACGTCAAGCTGTGATGCATGTCCGCAATTAGGCGACCCGCCACAGTGGAATCGGCATGCATCTCGGCAATGTCGCCGCCTGCCATAAATGCGCGTCCTTCGCCGCTTACGACGATAGCCCGAACCCGGCGATCCGCGGTCAGCGTTTCACAAGCTTGCCTGAACTGAGCGGCCATGATCAGGTTGATGGCATTGAGCTTGTTGGGGCGGTTGAAACGGATGTGAGCAACCGCCCCGTCGAGCCGGCTGACGACATCCATCGTGTCAGCAGTTAAAATTTGGCTCACGCGCCTCCCAAGTCGTAGAACCGATCCGCGGCGACTTTGCGCAGCTCTTCCACTTGGTTGCCGGTAAGTTCGGCAATGAATTCCAACGGGATCTGGGTTCCGTTGTCTTCGGCTGCCTTGCGAATTCGCAGTGCGTTGACGGGTGACACTTTGAAATGCTGTCGGATGTTCTCGCCGATATTTTCCAAACCTCGGGAGTACATATCGCCCGATTTCAGACGCAGCCAGGCTTGCGAGTATTCGGTGCCATCGCAGTCGGCGACTACATTGACCACTGCTGGCTTACCGCTCTCCAGCGCTCGCCGCATCGCAGGTGCCAAATCTTCCGCTCGTTCCACGTATTCGCCGTGGGCGCCCAGCGCCTGGAATGCCTTGTCCCAGCGGTTGTTCTGCCCGACGGACCAGTCGATGTTCGGGTGAATATCGTCACCTTGGAGCGAGTTTCCGCCCCAAGAGCTGTTATTTAGCACAACTACGACGGCCGGGATATTGTAGTGAATCATGGTCTCGATATCGGGTCCAGAAATGCCGATGCCGCCATCACCGACCAGGGTGACCACCTGCTTACCCGGACGTGCGGCGGCTGCGCCGATCGCCATGCCGATACCCTGACCCAGTGCCACTCGGGGACCGGCATCGAGGATCTGACCGGCGAATCGAGCTCGTACGGCATCGGTGAGGTAGAGCGAGCCTGAGTACGAGTCATAGATGATCGATGCGTCCTTGTCGACAACGTCGGCAAGCACGTGCGTCAGCTCGAAGGTATGGATAGGCGTCTGGTTTTGGTATTTTTGAAGAAGTTTCGCGCGCTTGTTTGCGACGTCTGCTCGGACCTTTTCCAGCTTTGCCATCCATTCGCTGCGGTCTGCGTGCTTCGTTCCAGAAGTCACGCATAGGGCCAGAAGTTGTTCGATTACCAGTCGTGCCGAACCAACAACCATTTCCTTCGTCGGCAGTGCGTGCCAGAGTTCTTGGCCTGTTTCGTTGATCTGCACATATGTGACACTGCGCCGCGGCCAGTCAGGCGCTTCGAACCACGACTCCAGTTCGCCGGCGCGCATGCCGATCAAGACAACGAGGTCGGCGTCGGCCAGCATCGCGCCGCGAGCAGATGATGGCAGGCCAAGGAAATGCTCTTCTGATACGGCGCCGCGAGCAGTGCGGCGGGAGTTTACTGGAATCTCCAAAGCTGTTGCCAACGACAGGAGCGCGTCAGCGCCTTGGGACCAGTAGAGACCGTCTCCGGCGACGATCAACGGTCGTTTCGCCGACATCAGAAGATCTGCAATACGAGCAACTGTCTCCGGATCGCCCGCGGACAGCGGCACTCGCGGCTGTTCTCCCGCAGGGAGGTATTTGCGTTGGGGCTCGGGGCCGAAGCGCCATTGGTTGTTGAGGGGAATTTCCAAGCAGATCGGACCCGGCGGATAGCTAACCGCGTCGCGCAACGCCTTTTGGGTCCAGTAGGAATTCATCTCCCAGTCCGTCAGACGCTTGGTCCACTTCGTGACGGACTTAAAACAGTCGGCAGCGTAACCTTCTTGCAAGACTTCCAGGCCGTCACCCGCGGTGCCATGCTGGCCTACCAGCAGCACCATCGGGCTCAATGCACCGATGCCTTGCGACAGGGGCGCCAAGTAGTTGGACATGCCGCCTGAGGAGGATGCGTAGCATACTCCTGCCTTTTGCTTAATGCGACCGTACGCATCGGCCGCGAAACCTGCTGACTGCTCATGACGGAAGTGGATGTTCGTCACGCCGAGTCGGCAGGCTTCTTCGAGGACATTGTTGATATACCCATGAATGCCGAACATGTGTGTGACGCCGTTCTCCAGAAGAGTTCGTGCGACAACGGTCCCGCCAGTTTGGCGCTCAACAGTATTTCCTTGGTCTCCCATTTGCCACCTCTATAAGTGATTGATAAATACGCTTACGCGTCATAACGTATGTTACGTAACGTGTGTTATGGACTATAGGCATTGAGACCAACGGCGTCAAGAGGCGGAAACACGGTACCGAACGATTGTTATAATTGGTGCGAGAGATGCACTTAGTCGGGCGCTTAAGCGAGGGAGCAGGGGATGAGCGAGACGGACTTGAAGGAAGTGCTGTTGCGGACGACAGCGCGTCAGTTCCAAGAGAAGGGGTACTCTGCAGTGACCCTAAGGTCGATTGCGGCTGAAGCAGGCGTGACGACAGGTAGTCTCTATCACTACTTTCGCGACAAGGAAGAGATAGTCTTAGAGATCCTAGATACAGGACACAAGCGGGTGTACGAGGAGGTGGAGCGCGCGATTAGGTCCCTACCTTCGGATGCCGACAGGAGCACGGCCATTCGTGCGGCTGTGCGGGCACATATTGCTGCGTTATTCGAACCCGGAAGCTTTCCGGCGGCCAACATCCGGATCTACGCGCACGTCCCTCAGCATCTGCGCGATGCTGTACGGCCCGGCCGGCGCGCCTATGAAAATTTCTGGATCAAACTGTTGTCGGGCGGCGAGCCGCACACTGGCACCATTCCGGCGCGGCACCTTGCCATGTTTTTCTTTGGTGCGGCGAACTGGACGTTCGAATGGTTCAGGCCGGAGCGTGAGACACTCGACCAGGTAGCTGACAACTTGGCAGCGCTTCTCCTAGCCGGTGCGCTGGAACGACCACAAGCGCGGGCTCGCAGCCGCGCAAGCAAATCGCCGTAAGGTTACTTCCATGTGGAGCTTAGCTCCAGGTGCAGTACCCGCGGTACGCTGCCTTGTCGCAGCTCCACGTCCGAGGTGGGGAAAGGCGTACAGACTACGCCAATGGTAAGCCACTCAGAACTCAACCTTGTCGCGCATGCTTGCGCGGCTACGCGCCCGCTAAGGACATAAAATACAGGCCATAGTCGGATAGGCCATGGCAGTCAGTTGAGATGGTGGCGTCGGAGCGTATCTGATGGTAACTCGCCGAAGAACTGGCGATAGTTCGCAGCAAACCGGCTTCCGTCGTAGAAGCCCCATCGGGCAGCCACATCACCGACGGAGACGTCCCGTGGTTGGGATCGCATGAGCTCCTCTCTCACGTTTCGCAGGCGCACCTCTCTGACGTATTCCATGGGTCCAGTGTTGAAGATCTTCTTAAACCAATAATGCAAGGTTCTGGACGGGACACCACTGACCACCACTAAGTCTTCTCTGGCCAGCTCGGACGCTATGTTGTCGTTCACGTAAGAGATGACCGCATCCATGAACGTTGGGATGTCATCTAGGCGGGGCGCTCTAGCAATCCCTGCTGCGTTCTCCTGAACCCACAGCAAGGAGAAGGCCAAATTGCTTGCCCAGTGGCCTGCGGTGAGCCCCTCTCGCACGATGGAGTCATCGGCGACGATGTCCGACATGAGAGCTTTGACATACTGCTTGATAAGTGCTCCGTAGCGCACCGCTGACGAAAAGACACGGCCGCACGCTGACGAAAGTCAACGACATTTTCGAGATAAAGGAAAGTCGGGAAGCCGTGTCGCGAGCGGCTTTCCGGACGGTCGCCGTATCAATCTGCACCAAAAGTACGATCACCCCGGCTAGGAATCATCGACGCTGTCGTTCACTACATGATCGATCGCTGGAAGGTGCGTCTCGGCCGACGCGCCAAGTTGACACCGAATCTGCCGCAGTTCTGGTGGGCATTTGGCCTGGACCAGTACGCGCACGTGCTGACCTATCTTGCCATTGTCTGGCTGGTTGGGAGGCTGGACTGAAAGCACTGAGATCCCCTGCGCGCGACGCGCAGGGGAACCAGCGCTGGCAGCTGGAATCCGTCGGTCGCAGGCAACAAGCCAAGGCAGCGTTCTTGAAAATCAAGGGTCCCGAGCGCGTTGTGCCTGCGACCGCGTGCTTCCATGTTCTTTCCGCTTACGCCTTGGCGTAGGTGTTGGCGGCCATGACCGCAACGGCAACGAAGGGCTGGTCGCCTGCCGGCACATAGGTTGTAGATTTTCTTGTCCTGGCGGTTAGTTGCGCTTTATATTCCGTGACGTTCATGAAGACCAATCGACCCGAGGGAGCCGCAGTGCTGCATGAAGCCCAATTGCCGCATCGCCCTTCCATTTGTCGGCTTTGTCGGTTTTTTATCACCGTCCCGCTCTCAACTCGCTTGAGTGCGCCAGTTTGCGGCACTCGAGGGCCCCGACTAACATCCCCTCTCCTATTCATGCCAGTGCTCGGCCTTTTCGTGAAACGACCGCGCCGAGGATGACCCGAAACAGGAGGTGAGATGGGAAATACATCCACAAGCGGCCGACATACCCGCATGCTGGACCGCCGCGATGCGCTGGCTGCACTACCTGCGGAGCAGCCTGTAGTGCAGGAGTTCGGCCATTGCTGATTGACCAACTGAACCAGGCCGCGGCCGAGCGGGCCGCCGGTGCCTTGACGCGCCGCCGGCGCGCTGCGCACACCGCCTGCGCGCCGCACCAGACGGTTAGCGTCAAGGACGGTCAAGCACGTCCTCTGCTGAGCTTTTGCAGCAACGACTACCTCGGGCTGGCAAGCCACCCGGCGGTGATCGCGGCTTTTGCGGACGGGGCCCAGCGCTACGGTGCGGGTAGCGGCGCTTTCCCCCTCGCCAATGCGCCTTCGCTCGCCCACAAGCAACTGGAAATCGAGTTGGCCCGGTGGTTCGCGCCAAATATTCCCAACGTGCAGGCGCTCTACTTCTGCACCGGCTATATGGCCAACCTGGCAGTGCTGAGCGCGCTGGGCGCGGCCGACGCCACCCTGTTTTGCGACAAGCTCGTCCATGCCTCGTTGATCGATGGCGCGCTGCTGGCTCGCGCCACGATGAAAAGGTACCCACACTGCGACATCACCGCGCTCGCCAGGCAGTTGGCTGCCTGCAGCAGCCCGCTCAAGCTGATCGTGACCGACAGCGTATTCAGCATGGATGGCGACATGGCACCGCTCGCCGAAATGCTGGCGCTGGCCGAGCACCATGACGCCTGGATCGTGGTGGACGATGCCCACGGCTTTGGCGTGCTGGGGGAGCGAGGCCGCGGTGCCCTGGAGCACCTGGGGCTGACCTCCGAGCGCCTGATCTATGTCGGCACGCTGGGCAAGGCAGCGGGCGTGGCGGGAGCGTTTGTCGCTGCGCACCGGACGATTGTGGAGCATCTGGCCAACGAGGCCCGTCCTTACCTCCACAGCGCGGCTGCGCCGCCGGCGATCGTCCATGCGCTCCTGAGCAGCCTGGCGCTGATCGCAGGCCATGAAGGACGCGAGCGCCGCGGCCACCTGGTGCAATTGATCGGGCAGTTGCGCAATGGCCTTCAAACCCTTCAAGTCCGGCATCCGCAGGCCGGCTGGCAACTCGCCGACAGCAGTACACCCATCCAGCCCTTGATCGTCGGCGACAACGAGGCCGCGCTGTTGCTATCCGAAGCGCTTGAGAACGACGGCATCCGCGTTACCGCGATCCGCCCGCCCACCGTGCCCAGTGGTACGTCGCGCCTGCGCATCACACTATCGGCGTCGCATACCGCAGCCGACGTGACACGCTTGCTGGATAGCCTATCCGCCATCATGGCCCGGCGGGGAGAGGCATGAAAAATCTCTCGCCTCATTGCCGTCGCTTCCGAATTGAGCCAGACCGAACCCCGACAGTGTCTGGCTGCCAAAGCAGGATCCCACAATGACCAGGATTGCCGACAGCATGACTGCTACCAACCCGGACACCACTCTCGCCTCGAGGGCTCTACACCGGTCCCACAGCCAGGCATCGATGGCCGGAGCGTCGGTCCCCTGCGACCGCCTGGTCGACGGCGCCTTCCTGCGTGACCCCTACCCTGCCTACCACGCGCTGCGCGCGCTCGGGCCCATCCATTGGAGTGAAGAGTTCTTCGGGGGTGCGTGGCTACTGACCCGGCACGAGGATGTGGAAGCCGTGCTGCGCGACCCCCGGTATTCCGCGCGGCGTACGGGAGGCTGGGTGATGCGTGGCAGCGAAGGCGAGCGCCAGGAGCTTTGCCCCTTCCAGCGCTTGTTCAGCCGGGCCATGCTGTTCCTGGACGCGCCCGATCATACGAGGCTGCGACAAGTGCTCAATGCCGCCTTCCGTCCGGCTGCCCTGCGCGCTTTCGCCGGTACCATCGAGCAATTGACCGCCGGGCTGATTGCGCAGCTCGCAGGTGCCGAGGAGTTCGATTTCATGGAGTCGATCGCCAGGCCGCTGCCGGCGATGGTCATCGCGAGGCTGCTCGGCATGGACGCCGAGAACCAGCCGGACTTCCTCGCCTGGTCCGAAGACCTGGCCGCCTTCATTGGCGCACCGGATCCCGACGCGGCACTGAAACGACGCGCCCAGGTCAGCCTGCTCAAGATGGCGGCCGCCTTTGAATCAATGCTGGCACGGCGCAAGGCACGGGATACGGATCTCTCGCAGCCGCAACACCGGGACCTGATCGGGCATCTGCTGTACGCCGAGGCCGAAGGCAAAATCGAGGCCGGCGCCGAACTACTGGCGCAATGCGCGATGCTACTGTTTGCCGGTCATGAAACGACGCGCAATCTGCTTGGCAACGGACTGCACGCGCTGCTGAGCCATCCCGAGCAATGGCAGCGCTTGCAGCAGACCCCGGAATTGCTGCCCAGCGCCCTGCGCGAGTTGCTGCGCTATGAGAGCCCGGTCCAGTACACAGGACGCCGGGTTGCCACAGACCTGATGCTGCATGGCCGGCAGCTGCGGCGCGGCGATCTGGTCGTTGTCCTGATCGGCGCCGCTAATCGCGACCCGGCACGCTTCCGCAACCCGGACGAGCTGGACATCACTCGACGCGAAGGCTCCCACCTTTCGTTCGGGCATGGCCCACATGTCTGCATCGGCGCCGCGCTGACACTGATGGAGGCGGAGATCGTATTCCGGGCGATTCTGCGCCATTGGCCCGCGCTTTCGCTCGTAGACACCGAACCGCACTGGAACGGCAACCCGGTCTACCGGGGATTGGCCAAACTTAGGGTGGCTCGTCGCAGCTGACTTCCTCCGTGCGCTGTCTAGCTGCTTCGGAAATGAGGGCAAGAGGTGTAGATGTCGGGTGGCGACCAAAACCGTCAAGCAATCCATGCGCCACCTGACAACTGCGCCACCTGAGGAGGTTATCGAGGCGCGGGCCGTAGCAGCAGGTCCCAGTGCTCCTCTGTAAGGCCAGACATCCAAGTGTTGTGTCTCGCCTGGGGCAATACCAGTAAGTTGGACGCCCCCTGGCTGGCGAGTTGCTTGTAAAGTGTTAGCCCCGCCTGAGGGCCGACCAGCTCGTCCTGACCCGCTACCAGCACGGAAGAAGGCCCGTGATAACTCTTGAGCGCCGCGCTGGAATCAAACGGAGATTTCAATAGCAGGCTGACTGGAACAAACCACATTTTCCGAGCCGCCGTCTCTCGCAGACTTGTGAACGGCGTGATGAGCACCAGCTTGTCTACGCTCTCAGGCATGGCAGCCGCAGTTTGCGCCGCCACGCCACTCCCCAGGGACTCACCAACCAGCGTCACGCGGCCAGGCCAGCGTTGGGAAATCTCACGCATCAAAGCCATCGCAGCGGGAACAATGGTGGCCTGTGAAGGCTTTCCCGGGTTGGGGCCATACCCGGGATACTCTGCCAGAACAAGGCGGTACCCCCGATTGTTGAAGACCTTGGCCAGGCTGAGCCGCTCGAAGGCATCGCCGTCGTTTCCGTGAAAGAAGAGGGCTGTTTTCGTCGATGCGTCAACGACTGGAGGCTCCACCACAATCGCGTTAACGCCTGGAATAATCTGAGCCCCGGCATGCACGGCCCTTTCCCGCCACAGTGATGCCTCGGTCGTTATCGGGAAGTAGATGAAGTGGTCTTGGCGCACATACACCCACCCCAATAACAGGCAATAGACCAGCACAGCAATGTACAGAGCGTTTCGTAAGGCCAGCCGAACTTGCATAGGAAGAGTCTTTGCTTAACGTGATACACACCAGCTCGCTTCGGAAAGTAAGAGATCCCTCCGAGCTACCGGTCCACAGGTTATCGTACGCCGGCACCAACCTTGCCTGCGGCGCGGCGCGCGTAAGTTGAACAACAGCGCGGCGTAGTTGTGGGCCACTATGCAGGCGTGCAGCGCGTCGATGCGCGCACGGGGATCGCCGACCACGAGGTAGTAGATCTGGCAGTTGCCGTGGCCGCGGTACCGGATGCCCCGGCTTCATAGCGTGGCGCCAGCGGAACCGCCGGCAGAATGTGGCGAGGCTCAGGGAGCGATCGCGCAGTTCTTTCCGAAGGACAGCGCCCGGCGCAGGTTGTCACGCGCAATCTAGTCGGCAATGGCCTCGGGTTCGGATCGGCCAGCGGCGTGACGATGTCGGTCTGGGCCGAGAGAGGCACGGTCCGGCATAACATCGGGTGGAGGGCTGATCATGGCGTTGTTGCTGCTATTCGCGCTGTTTACCAAGCACCTCGTATGCGACTTCCTGTGGCAGCCGAGCTGGATGCTAGCCGGCAAGGGTGACTTCCGGAGCCCGGGCGGCTATGCCCACGCGGGCCTGCATGGCCTTTGTACGGCTGCGCTGCTCGGAGGATTCGGTGTAACCCACTGGCTCTGGCTGGGCATCTTCGACACTGTCATCCACTACATGGTCGACCGCTCGAAGGTGCGCCTCGGCAGACGCGCAAAGTTGACGCCGAATCTGCCGCAGTTCTGGTGGGCATTTGGCCTGGACCAGTACGCGCACGTGCTGACCTACCTTGCCATAGTCTGGCTGGTTGGAAGGCTGAACTGATTCCAGCAAGTCCGTCGCCCATCGGCGAGCGTCGCGCCGACGTTGACGTGGCGGACGACGGTTAGAGGCTGCGACAGGTACTTTCGCATGGCTTCGCTGAAGGCTCGCGCGACCGTGTCAGTACCACCGCCCGCTGCGCTTGGCACCACAAGCTCGACAGGGTGTTCCGGGTAGGGAGCCGCACTCGTCGCGCCCATGGCGGCAATTGCGGCCACCAGTGCGGCCATGTGAATCCCTTTGCCGGGTAATTGGAGATGACCCGCTTATATGAACGCGCCCCGGCTTGCAAGGTAAGACGACCATCGCTTGGCTTGAGCAGGACTGGTTTATATGAACGCG
Organism: Cupriavidus sp. 21MJTG02-4; assembly: GCF_057798975.1. NCBI lineage: Bacteria > Pseudomonadati > Pseudomonadota > Betaproteobacteria > Burkholderiales > Burkholderiaceae > Cupriavidus > Cupriavidus sp. 21MJTG02-4. Next base: position 16,838 of record NZ_JBYOJP010000019.1, read on the forward strand.
CCCCGGCTTGCAAGGTAAGACGACCATCGCTTGGCTTGAGCAGGACTGGTTGCAGACTTATATCCGGCCTTGGGTTGCAGGCGACGCCTGCGGGCCATCATGGATATTCCGCCGGGAGCGTCCCTACCTTTTTTTCGTGCTTTGAGGCACCTGCGAGTCATTGGGCTTGCGCTCCCGCGGTCCGACCTGTCTTGCCATGATGTTCATCTAACCGTCGCAACCTGTGGACGGGGGTCCTGCCTTTCTTCCCTGCCAGCCGGGCCTGCCGGTCAGGCAGGCCTGACCGAGACATAGTCTCGGTCATAAGCTCGGTCATGCGCCAACAGCGCCCAGACTGTGCGTGCCATCTTGTTGGCCATGGCGACGGCAACGACGTTTGCAGGCCGTCGCTGCGCGAGCCTCAGGCTCCAGCCGGGCTGATTCTTCCTGCGCAGATGATTCAGCACGGCCCGAGCGCCATGAATGAGCAAAGTGCGCACGTAGGGGTCGCCACGTTTGCTGATGCCGCCCAGCCAGACCTTGCCACCAGTGCCGGTCTGTTTCGGCACCAGGCCAAAATAGGCCGCCAGTTGCCGGCCGGACTTGAAGGTGTGCACGTCGCCAATGGTTGCGATCATGGCGGTAGCGGTGAGCATGCCGATGCCGGGGATGGCGAGAATCGCATGGCAGGCGCGATTCTGCCGCGCCCAGGCGTCGATGCGTTGATCGAGGCGGGCAATCTCTTGGTCGAGCTGCTCGATGCTTAGCAATTGTTCGCGCACGAACTCGAACAGCATAGGCGGCACGTCTTGCTCGATTTCGGCCATGCGCTCGACGATTTCATGTAGGCCTGTTCGCAGTCCACGCCGAAAATGAACGCCGAACTCGAACAGCATGCCGCGCAGCTGGTTGACCAGCATGGTGCGCATCTTCACGCGCAGCTGACGCATGGCGTGCAGGCTTAGCACGCATTGTTGGGACTCGGTCTTGGGCGCCACGACGGGCATGCCTGGCTGCTGAGCCGCGGTCCAGATGGCCTTGGCATCGGCCGCATCGGTCTTGTTGGTCTGCACGAACGGGCGTACGTACTGGGCATGCAGCAGCACCGGTTCATGGCCCATGGCTCGTAGCTGGCGAGCCCACCAGTGTGCGCTGCCGCATGCTTCCAGCGCGATGCGTCCCGGCTCACGTCGGGCGAGGAATTCGATCAGTTTCGGTCGACTGAAATGTCGGTTGAAACACTTCCCGTCAGGCTCGACCCAATAGAGCTGGAAGACAGTTTTTGCGATGTCCAGGCCGTAGGACGTAGTATTCATCTTGGGTTCCTCCATCCTGTGTGGATTGTGACAACTTCCACTCTGGCACATCGATGCCGTTTCGTGATGGGGGACCCGCCTACCCTGTCATCTTTGCCAGATGTGCAACTGAACCACAGCGCCTTTCATCGGGAAGGGCCGGGGCGCGTTCATTCCATCTTTTTTGGACACCCGCTATCTTGAACCGTAGGGGGTACCCATCATGGCCAAGACTCGAGCGCCGTATGCCGCTGCTTTCCGGCAGCAAATGATTGACCTCGTCCACGCCGGCCGAACGCCGGAAGACCTGGCCAAGGAATTTGAACCCACTGCCCAGACCATCTACAACTGGGTCGCACAGGCTGACCGTGACGCGGGCAAACGTCACGATGGCCTGAGCACAGCCGAACGCCAGGAACTGACCCATCTTCGTAGAGAGCTTCGGCAGGTCAAGATGGAGCGCGATATATTGGCAAAAGCCGCGGCTTGGTTCGCCCGGGAGACCGGAACGGTACCCGACAAGGGTTCGAATTCATGAAGGCGAATCAGGCCACCTGGCCCTTGGCGACCATGGCACGGCTGCTCAAGGTCTCGCGCAGCGGTTTCCATGCGTGGAATCAACGCCGACCATCGGCCCATGCACAGCGGGATAGGGACCTGCTGGCACGCATCCGGGCCATCTACACGCGCTCGCACGGCACCTATGGCATGCCGCGCATTCACGCGACGCTGGCCCGGCAAGGCATACACGTCGGGCGCAAGCGCGTGGCACGCCTGATGCGTGAAGCGGGCCTGCGCGGCGTGAGCCGGCGACGCTGGGTAAAGACCACGCGGCGAGCACCTGGTGCACGACCGGCTCCGGATCTGGTGCAGCGCCACTTCCAAGCTGACGTGCCGAACCGTCTGTGGGTCGCCGATGCGACCTACATTCCGACCGCTGCGGGCTTCTTCTATCTCACAGTGGTGTTGGATGTGTACAGCCGGCGCATTGTGGGCTGGGCCATGGGCAGCCATCTGCGTACCGAGCTGATGTTGCAGGCACTGGATATGGCGCTCGCGCAGCGCCGCCCAGAGGATGTCATTCACCACTCGGATCAAGGCTGCCAATACACGTCTGTTGCCTTCGGGCGACGTTGCCGGGACGCCGGTGTTCAGCCTTCGATGGGCTCGGTGGGCGATGCCTACGATAACGCCATGTGTGAGTCCTTCTTCGCCACGCTCGAATGCGAGTTGCTGATGCGTTCGCGCTTCGCCACGCACGATCACGCACGCCGGGCACTGTTCACTTGGATCGAGGGCTGGTACAACCCGCATCGCTTGCACAGCGCTCTGGGCTATCGGTCTCCGCAGGAATTTGAAAAGCTGCCCGTCAATGGCAGGAATCCGGCGCTACACCGGGCCTACACTGCCCCATCACAAGGAGAAAACCCATCGACATAAAATTCAAATGCAGATCTGTCCGATGAAGCGGGGCAACCCCAGAGGAGCTTGAGCCGTTTGACATGACCCTCGGTCTGGCCATTGCTCCATGGCAGCGTGAAAGCCGCCCGTACAGCCGGTAAGTCGGCGCGCAGGCTTTGCGCGAACCCACGCATTTCCGCAGCGTCGCAGCACGACAGACGTTTCAACCATCGATCGAAATGTCGCACACTTCGCCGATGCATGAGCCCCAGAAACTCCCGCGCGAGACTGCGGACCTCGCCCACCACAGGTTCGATCTTGCACGGCGCCTGCACGAACCGCTCGTGGTCCGCGCTCTTTGGTTCCTCGACAGCGAGCTTTCTCCATCCGACAAGCCATCCGAACACGCGCCGGGCCGACGGAATTGGCATCGTTTGCACGCGCTTCTGGACATGCGGCGTCTTGCCCAGCGGAAAGAGAAGGCGGGCCATGCAACTCTGCAGGCAGGCGGGACTGCCCTTATAGCCTCGCTGCTTGAGTTCTTGCCAGATTAGTTCAGGAAAGCGACAGCCCTGGAGGATTCGTTCCTCGATATAGTCGCGATAGGGGTCCAAAGGCGTCGGACCCCGCGCCTTGGGTGCGCGCTCGGGGAATCCCTCCCCAGTGACGAACTTGCGCACGGTTCGTTGGTCAATTGAAAGCTCGCGCGCGATTCCTTTGATCGAGCCGCCCTGGGCGCGCAGCGCCATCACCCGCTCGTACAGCGCCAGCCGCGAGGCGCATCTCTGATCGCTCAGACGCTCCCATGACCTGAGTGAGTTGAAGCGGCTTAGTCCGCCGCCCTGCCGCCCCAGGGTCGCCGTACCGACCTCTATTTGCTGCGCGGCTCTTATCCAGCAAGCTCAGCATGCGACCGCGACCCGACCACGTCTTGCGTACTTCGACGGCAGCGTCAGGGTTGGCTCGGCTGCGCCAACGGCGCGGCTTCTGGCGAAGCTCAAGAGGGCGTCTTGCGGTTCTCCACGGTGGCAACCGGACTGAGGATCCAGGATCTGAAAGCTGGGGGTTGCTTGAATCTGCCTCCGATGGCCGCGAACACGACAAGCCGAAGCAGCTGGCTTCTGCCGACAATCTGGGTGTCGGGGCAAACGCCCCCGCCAAAGCGGCGGGGAGCCATCTAGGTACCGCAAAGCTATGCTTTGCGCATACATCAGGTAGACAACACATGAACGTATACGTACTTGGAACGGCGACACACCCGCCGGCAATGGACCACCGCGGAAAGCGCTTGGAAGAGATTGCATTTCACACCGCGCACGCGGCGCTGGACGATGCAGGTGTGAGTCGCAAGCAACTCGATCATCTGACGATCGGTGCATGTGATGAGTTGGATGGGCGTCCCATCTCGAGCATGCTAATGGCCGCACCAGCGGGCGGATTTCTTACCGACGAAATGAAGGTCACCGACAGCGGGGCCATGGCCCTGTGCCTAGGGTATGCCCGCATCAAGAGCGGTGAGTTCCACCTTGGCCTGGTCTCCAGCTGGTGCAAGACGTCGAAGACCGACGTTGACTACATCATGCGGCTGCGGGGAGACCCCTTCTTCTCCCGGCCCATCGGGCTTGATATGACCATGGCCGATGGCCTGCTGGCACAGGCCGTTTCCGAGGCCTTCGGCGTAACAGAGCTGGAGGCTGCACAACGGGCGGTCGCAGGATTCGAGCGTGCTCGACGCAACCCTCGTTCTCTGCGGCACGAAGTGCCAAGCATGTCGCAAGTGCTGGACTCGGAGTATGCGGCAACGCCGTTGCGCGCTCTGCATCGAGCACCAATGACAGACGGGGCTGCGACGCTCGTCCTGGCCTCTGAGGATTTCGTTCGGCGCAACAAGCATTTGAAGCCGCTCGCACGCATCACCGGTGTCGGCTGGGCGTCCGATTCGTACCGACTGAGTGCCTCACGCCTGCGATCAATGCAATCGCTTCAGAAGGCTTGGGCTCAAGCCATGGCTCAATCTGGGGCGAAGTCCTCGGACGATTTCGATGTGATCGAACTCGAGAGTCAGACCGGTTGGCACGAGGCTGCATTCGTGCGCGCGCTCGGCATTCAGGATGAGGTCAAAGTGTCTCCATCGGGCGGTCCCTTTGCACAGAATCCACTGTTCTGCACGGGCCTGATCGGTGCCGTCGAGGCTGCGCTGCAGGTTGGCGGTCGCGCTGGAGGCGTACAGCGACCAAACGTGAGGCGTGCCGCAGCCCATTCGTGCCACGGATATGCACAGCAGGGCAACTCGATCGTATGTTTTGAAAGTGTGGAGTCCAAGTCATGAGTGTCGCCGTCATCGCAACGTACCAGTCCGATTTCAAGACGAGCGATTCAAGCAAGACCTTCCCCGAGCAAGCCCAGGAGGCTGCCGTCGGTGCAATGAGGTCGGTGGGGATGACTCCCGACGACATTGATGCGGTGGTCTTTTCGCTGGCGCCGACATTCTTCATGGGCGTGGCCGATGCGGACCGTTGGAGTGTGGATCACGTCTTCGCCGCAGGCAAGCCGATCTTCCGTGTTCACACGGGGGGCGCCACGGGAGGCTCGGCTGTGCATGCCGCGCATGCGCTGGTGTCCTCGGGATTCGCACGCTCGGTTCTCATTGTCGGAGCGGAGCGTATCGCTGAAACGCCCGATGCCCAGAAGGTTCTGAACCTCATCTTCGACGCCTTCTACGAACGGGATATGCCGCTGTCCACGAACACCAGCGTCGCCCTTCAGCTGAGCCGGTATCTGCAGACCCATGGCCTCACGGAGGAGGACATGGCGCAGTCGGTGGTGCGGCAACGGCGCAATGCTTTGGCCAACCCGCATGCGCACCTCAAAGGAGAGATCACGATCGATGACGTGATGAATTCCACGCCGATCGCACTGCCGCTCAAGCTGTTTGATATCTGCCCACGGTCCTCGGGTTCGGCGGCAATGATTGTCGGGGACGAGTCTGTCGCGAAGCGGTTTCAGACCCGACCCGCCTTCATCAATGGAATTGGTGGCGTGACAGACACATACTGGATCGGCGATCGAATCACCCCTACGTCCCGCACAGACTGGAGCAGCCTCAAGGTTACCGAGATTGCTGCAAAGCGAGCGTTTGCGCGTGCGGGGATCACCGACCCCATGCGGGAAATTCAACTGGTCGAATTGTACGACCCTTACAGTTGCGTCGGCTACCAACAACTGGAACATTTCGGATTCTGTGCACCCGGAATTGCTGCTCGCCTTGATCGAGAGCATGTCTGGGACGTCAAAGGCGGGCAGGTCGCCGTGAATCCGTCTGGCGGCACGTTGTGCACGAATCCTATCGCGATCACTGGCCTAGTCAGAGCGATCGATGCAGCATCTCAGATCATGGGGACCGCAGGCAGCATGCAAGTCCCTAACGTGCGCAACGCGCTGTCCACCGCCCTTGGCGGGATCGGTCAGTTTGCCAGCGTAAGTATTTTCGGCGCCGAGCCGACCTCTCATTGAACCACGTCGGAAGGAATGCGATGACTGACTCCAACAACCAAGATCAAGTGATCTCGGACACCATCTCCCTGCGCTATAACTACGCCCTCGGAGAGGTGGCTGGCAAGTTCATGGACGCCCTCAAGGAGGGCAAAATCCTCGCCACGCACTGCTCCAAATCCGGTCTGACGTACCTGCCCCCGCGCAGCTTCTGTGAGCAATCCTTCGAACCCTGCGACGCATGGGTCGAGGCTGGCCACAGTGGCGTAATTGAGCAATCTACCATTGTCATTCGCGGCTATGAGGGCAAGCGTAAGACGCCCCAGGCGATCGCTTTCGTGCGTCTGGACGGGACGGATTCTGCGATTGCCAACTACGTGGATGGACTGGATCTGAGCGACCCGAAGGTCGCCATGAAACGCATAGTTCCAGGTACACGCGTTCGCGTCGTCTTCAGCTCCAAGCGTGAAGGTCGTATCACCGATTTCAGCTTCGAGCTTACCGACGAAGGAGCCTAAGCATGAATTTCAGTCTGATCAAATACGAACGCCGCGGCCGGGCCGCGTGGATTGTCTACAACGATCCAGAGAACATGAACGCCATTTCTCCGACGCAGATTGCAGAGGTTGGCGAAGCGCTCACAATCGCTGAGCGAGACCCTGATGTCGCGGTTGTCGTACTGACTGGAACAGGGCGTGCCTTCTGCGCAGGCGCCAACTTGAAGGTCAACAGCGAACTGCTGGCAGACGATGTAGACCGGGTGGTCAACGAGTTCCTGGTTCCCCTGAAGCAGCTTCTTCGCAGGTATCGTGAAAGCCGAAAGCCAGTCATCGCAGCTGTGAATGGCTTCTGCATGGCGGGCGGCATGGAAACACTCCTTTGCTGCGATCTTGTCGTCGCTGTCGAAGGCGCGTTGATGGGCGATCAGCATGCGACTTTCGGACTGCTCCCGGCCGTCGGTGGCGCACAGGGACTGATCCGTACGCTTGGCATGATGCGCGCAAAGGAAATGATGTTCACGGGCGGCAGATATACCGCACAGCAGTTGCTCGATTGGGGACTCGTAAACAAGGTCGTTCCTGCAGTCCAACTGCAAGAGGCCGTCGATGAACTGGTGGAGCTCCTGGCGCAGCGCAGTCCCGCAGGGTTGGCACGCATGAAGCAAATGGCCAACGACGAAGCGGAGATGCCCTGGGAAGCCTCGACACGCTACGAGCTCGCCCTGACGATTGGGCACTTGACAGGTGGCGATGTCCAGGAAGGCATGCAAGCGTTCATCGACAAACGCGCTCCCAAGTTCAAGCGGCTATGAAAGCGATCAATCGCAGCGTTGCTCGGAAGGCATAACCATGAGTGCAATCCTTTCTGGCGTAACAATCCTTGAGTTGGCCGGAATTGGCCCGGTGCCTTTTTGCGGGACCTTGCTGGCCGATCTTGGGGCGGATGTCATCGTGATTGAAAGGGCCGGCGCGGCAAATCGGAGTCAGGATGTGACAGCACGCCTGATGAACCGAGGGAAGCGTTCGCTGACGCTAGATCTCAAGAGCGGCGATGGCGTTGAACTTGCCCTGAAGCTCGGCGCGAAATGCGATGCCCTCATTGAAGGCATGCGGCCAGGTGTAGCCGAACGGCTTGGACTCGGCCCGGAGGCCTTCAGGGAATTAAATCCCCGGATGGTCTACGGCAGGATGACCGGTTGGGGGCAGAGCGGTCCGCTGGCAGCGGCAGCCGGGCACGACCTGAACTACCTTGCGCTTTCCGGCGCAGCGTGGTTCGCAGGGACAGCCGGTATGCCACCTGTTCCGCCCCCCACCTTGGTGGGCGACCTCGGCGGTGGTGCCATGTACCTCGCCGTCGGCGTGCTCGCCGCCTTGCTCAATGCCCGGTCGACAGGCATCGGGCAGGTGGTGGACGCAGCGATCGTCGATGGAGCTGCACACCTGAGTACGCTACTGCTCTCGCTCAGGGCGGCAGGCCAATTGTCGGACGAGCGAGGGCGCAGCTGGATCGACGGCAGCCCGTGGTATCGGTGCTACCCCTGCAAAGACGGGAAGTTCGTCTCGGTTGGTGCGCTGGAGCCTCAGTTCTTTGGAACGCTTATGCGTTTGCTTGACTTGGAGGCGGAGTTCGGACCTAGTGCCCAATTCGATCATTCCACCTGGCCCAGGATGGAACAAAGGCTGGCTGAGATCTTCGCGAGCGCGACGCGTGACACATGGTGCGACAGGCTCGAGGGAACGGATGCGTGCTTCGCTCCCGTTCTTACTCCCGGCGAAGCTGCGGGACATCCGCACAACGTCGCCCGCGGTATCTATTCCAGTAGCCGCGGCTTCTTGGAGGCCGCGCCGGCACCGCGCTTTTCCGGAGATGCGCACTCAGGAGCGGTCAGGGAAGCGCCACTACCGGGCGCCGACACCGTCGAGATTCTGCAAGAGCTGGGTTTGTCGGATCTGGCAATGGAGGCGTTGCGAAACAAGAGCGTGATCTGATCAAAAAAAGGAAGAACAGTGGAGACAAGCACCACCGTGCTCAGCGCGCAAAAGGTAAGCAAAAACTATAAGGGCTTCCAGGCATTGTGCAACGTCGATCTCGACGTGCGCCAAGGCTCTATCCACGGCGTCATTGGACCCAACGGCGCTGGAAAGTCGACGTTGATGAACGTCCTGACTTGCACTGTGCGCCCGAGCCAGGGCCGCGTTTGCCTGGATGGCAAAGACGTCACTGACCATCCAGCAGCAAAGGTGGCGGAACTCGGGCTCGTGCGCTCGTTCCAGATATGCGCCGTCTTTCCCCTTCTGACCGTGCTACAGAACGTGCGCTTGGCGTTGCAACGCGTCAAAGGCGGGAGCTCCGCTTTCTGGACGCACTCCAAGGCATTGCGCCACCTGGATGAGCGCGCAATGGCGCTCTTGCACGATGTCGGCCTCGACACATTCGCCAAGCGTCCAGCAGCGCAACTTTCGTATGGCCGAAAGCGGGCTCTGGAGTTTGCAACGACGTTGGCTGCGGATCCACGAGTACTCCTGCTCGATGAGCCCATGGCGGGCCTGGGTGTTGAGGAAATACCTCGCCTGGCGGCGCTGATCCGGAGATTTGCGGATGGGCGCACAGTGGTTCTAGTCGAGCACCACCTACCCGCGATCGCCGAACTGTGCGATAGGGTGACTGTGTTGAACCGCGGCCAAGTTTTGATCACGGGCACCTACAACGATGTAGCGCGACACGACGACGTTCGTCGCGCGTATCTGGGACGTGGGACGCTGGGCTCTGGAGAAGCGAAGAAATGACCACCAGTACTTCGACAAATCTCCCGCTGCTTCAAGTCCGAGGGATGCATGCGTACTACGGGCAGAGCCATGTACTTCATGGGGTCGACATACAGATCCATGAGGGTGAAACAGTGTCTCTGCTGGGGCGCAACGGCGCTGGGAAGACCACGGTCCTGCGGTCCATCATGGGGGCCTACGTTCGCCGCGAGGGAGAGATCCGGTTTCGCGACGTCGATCTCTTGTCAATGCCGATGTATCGGATCCCCCGTCTTGGTATTGGCTATGTCCCCGAGGAGCGCGGAATCTTCTCATCGCTGAGTGTCAGCGAGAACCTGGTGCTCCCGCCGTCGTTCCACAAAGGAGGCCTTTCGGTGGAGGAGGTATATCGCCTATTTCCCAACCTCAAGGGGCGAGGCAACACCTCGGGTACTCGTCTGTCGGGAGGCGAGCAGCAGATGCTCGCCATCGGCCGCGTGTTACGGACCGGAGCCCGATTCATCCTGCTCGATGAGCCGACCGAGGGCCTCGCTCCCATTGTGGTTGAGGAGATCGCGGCGGCCATCGGCGAGTTGAAGCGCAAAGGATTCACTGTGTTGCTCGTGGAGCAGAACTTCGACGTGGCAGCAGCCGTTTCGGATCGGTTCTACGTCTTGGAGAAGGGAAGGGTCGTCGACGAAATGGGCAGCAATGAACTGTCGTCGCGCCGAGAGTCGCTCGAGCAGGCCCTGGGAGTTTGACATGGACGGAGTCTTTACTTCAATCTCATTGCCGGTGTTGTTCGGCCAGATCCTCGTCGGGCTGATCAATGGAGCGTTCTACGCAGTCATGTGCTTGGGGCTTTCGCTCGTGTTCGGCATGCTAAGGATAATCAACTTCGCACACGGTGCTCAGTACATGCTTGGCGCGGTCCTCGCCTACTTCCTTCTCACGCACCTGGGTATTGGCTACTGGGGAGCGATGATCATTGCTCCGGCTCTGGTCGCCGCTGCGGGTATGGTGATTGAGCGGCTGCTGTTGCGCCGGCTCACTGGCACCGACCCGCTCTATGGGTTGCTGATGACTTTCGGTCTTGCGCTGATCGCGGAGAGCGCAATTCTCCACTGGCTGGGAGCCACTGCCATTCCATATCCAATGCCGGACAGTTTGAAGGGCGGGACTAAGCTCAGCTTCATGTTCCTGCCGACCTATCGTGCCTGGATCGTTTGCGTATCTCTCGTCCTGTGCGTCGCAGTGTGGCTTGCGCTCGAGCGCACGCGGCTAGGTTCCTACCTGCGTGCGGCCACTGATAACCCTGTTCTTGTCCAGAACTTCGGTCTGAACGTGCCGCTGATGCTGACCCTGACCTATGGCGCTGGCGCAGGCCTTGCCGCGCTCGCCGGCGTACTTGCCGCCCCCATTTATGGCGTCAGTTTTTCCATGGGATCAGGGCTGCTCATCACCGTCTTCGCCGCAATAGTGATCGGAGGCATGAACTCCATACTGGGCGCGACTGTGTCGGGCCTAGCGCTGGGGCTGATCGAGGGACTCACGAAGGTGCTGTATCCACCGGCTTCATCCGTGATCGTGTTCGTGGTCATGATTCTTGTACTGACCGTGAGGCCTCAAGGGCTGTTCGGGCGCCAAGAATAGAATGGGAGACTCACCTTGAAAGCATCTTTTCGCAACATTCTCTTTGTGGTCCTGGTGGGGGCTGCCATCGTGCTCGTGCCGCATTTCGTGTATCCGGGCTTCTTGATGAAGGCCTTTTGCCTCGCCCTGTTTGCCTGTGCGTTCAACCTGCTGCTCGGGTATGCCGGCGTAATGTCATTCGGCCATGCAGCGTTTTTTGGAACCGGCGCCTATGCTTTCGCCTTCGTCGCCAAAAGCCATCAACTCGAACCACTTACGGCGGTGGCAGTGGGAACGATTACAGCAGCGCTACTGGGCCTTGCGTTTGGTCTCGTCGCCATCAAACGCCATGGCATCGGCTTTGCCATGGTGACCCTGGCGCTGAGTCAACTGGTTTTCTTCCTGGCATTGCAGCCCCCGCTGAATCAGTACACGCAGGGAGAAGACGGTGTGCAGGACATTCCAAGAGGAATGCTGCTCGGTGTCCTTGACCTGCGAGATACGTTGACGACTTACTACGTGATCGCGGCCATCGTCGTCATTGCGATCCTCGCAATCCGTCGGATCGTCCAGTCGCCTTTCGGAGAGGTTCTTCTCGCGATCCGAGAGAACGAGCAGCGAGCAACCTCGCTTGGCTACCACACGCAGCGCTATAAATTGATTGCGTTCGTTCTTTCCGCCGCCTTCAGCGGCCTGGCTGGTGCATTGAAAGCGCTGGCCTTTCAGTTCGCAGTGCTTGCAGATCTGTCTTGGCATGTCTCGGGCGAAGTGGTTCTGACAACGCTGCTTGGGGGAATTGGAACGTTGGCAGGCCCCATTTTGGGAGGAGTCCTTCTTACTGGTGTCGAGAGCTACTCTGCCGAGGTCAATCTTCCAGCGCAAATGGTCATCGGAATCATTTTTGTGTTGTGCGTTGTGTTGTTCAGGCGGGGAATCTATGGGGAGTGGATTCACCGCAGACAGGCCCGATTGCTGGTTGAAGATGAAACTCGCCGTTCCTCAATTTCGCAGTCTCCTCCCTGCCAACATGGCGGCGCCGAGTAGATAAGCCAGCCTGCATTCCTACTTTCATCGTTAGTAAAACCAGAGCCATAAAAGAAACATATAGGAGACAATGACATGAAAAGGACTATCGCCGCTATTGGCGTATCGATGCTAGCCAGCGTCGCCGCCGCTCAGAGTACCGCTCCTTTCACTATCGGCATCATTACCGATATGTCGGGAACGTACTCGGCCATCACGGGGAAAGGATCGATCGAAGCAGCCAAGATGGCGATTGACGACTTCGGCGGCAAGGTGCTCAACCGGCCTGTGGACATCATCACGGCAGACCACCAAAACAAGTCCGACATCGCCGGCGCGGTGGCCAGGAAATGGCTCGAGGAAGGAACCGTTCAAGCGTTGGCCGAAGGTACGAACTCGGCCACCACGGCAGCTGCCTTGGCCGCAGCAAAGGCCAAGAATCGGGTGATGCTGGTCACCTCAGCGGGATCGCCGGTCTTCACCAACGAGCAGTGCTCTGACAGCGGCGTGCACTTCGGATACGACACGAATGCTGTCGCTCGTACCATTGTCGGCCCCCTGGTCAAGCAAGGGAGGGACACTTGGTATTTCGTCACCGCGGATTACGCCGGCGGACATGCTCTGCAATCTTCCATCGTGCCTCTGGTCGAGAAGATGAATGGTAAAGTCGTAGGCAGTGTGCTCCACCCGTTCCAAGCTACGGACTTCTCGTCGTACCTTCTGCAGGCCCAGGCATCCAAGGCAAAAGTAATTGTTGCTGCCAACGCCGGCAAAGACACGATCAATACGATGAAGCAGGCTGCGGAGTTCCAGGTCGGTCAGGATGGCAAGCAGGCGATGGCGACGTCCCTTCTGTTCTTGTCAGATATCAAAGCCATGGGTTTGCCCATCGCGCAAAAGTTGTATGCTGCCACCCCGTTCTATTGGGATATGAACGAGGCCACGCGAACCTTCGCTCGCCGGTTTCAGCAACGTACGGGCTTTGCGCCGGAGATGACCCACGCCGCGTCGTATTCTGGCGTTTTGCATTATCTGAAGGCAGTGCAGGCAAGCGGGAGTGTCGACGCTCGTGCCGTCACGCAGAAGATGAAAGAGTTGCCGGTAAACGACTTCTGGAATTCGAATGTGCGCGTGCGCGCTGATGGTCGTGTGCTGCACAACTTCTACCTCGTTCAAGTCAAGACGCCTGCAGAGTCGAAGAGTCAGTTTGACCTTCTGAAGGTTCTCTCCGAAGTGCCCGGTGGAGATGCCTTTCCCGGCATTGCCGAAGGCAAGTGTGCGGCGGCCAAGAACGGTAAATAAGCAGGAGCAATTGTCATGAAAATGGACTTCAGTCGAGTGATGGGTTTGATGGCTACCCGGTTTCGGGACGCCAAGGCGGTGGTCAACGTGGAGCGCGAACGCAGCTTCACCTTTGATGAATACCATCGCGTGACCAATCGAGCCGCCAACGCGATGCGCGGACCGTTGGGACTTGGGAAGGGCGATGTCGCCATCGCCATGGTGGACAACGACAACCTCACCCTGCTGCACTTCCCTACGGTGTTTAAGCAAGAGGCTACCGTCGCCTTCAGCAATTTCCGAGACAGCCATACGGAGCACCTGTGGCAGGTCGATCTGGTCAAGGCGAAGGTGGCATTCCTGGAGAACAAGCTCGTTCCTCTCTACCATGCCGACCTCACACAACGTGGATGCACGATGGTGGCCATGGATCCGCTGAGTGATGCAGAGCGGCTACCTGGTGTCCTGTCATTCTGGGATCTCGTCAATGCAGCTTCCGATGCGAACCCGGGTATCGAATTGGACGTGCATGAGCATGTGCCTGTCTTGCGTTTCACCGGGGGCACGACAGGGAAGGGAAAGTGCGCGATGTACTCTATCGACAATTTCTCAGGCACTAGGGACGCAGCCTACGCCTGCGGCGACTTCAGCTTCGGATCGGACACCCGGTTTCTGCATCTCACGCCAATCTCTCACGGCAGCATCCTGTTCTTCTGGCCGACATTCTTCGCCGGTGGCACCACGTACACGATGAACATGCCGGACTTGGAACTGTGGTGTGAGATCGTGCAGCGCGAGAAAATCACGCACGGCTTCTTGGTGCCGACGTTGATGTACAGGTTGGCCGATTCCGAGGCCGGACGGCGCTACAACCTGAGCTCGCTGAGGCTGCTTGCCTACGGTGCTGCGCCGATGGCCCCTGCGCGTCTGTCGCAACTGATCGAGGAATTCGGTTCGATCTTCATCCAACTGTACGGAGCCACAGAATCCATCCAGTTCGTTACATCGCTGCCCAAGTCCAACCACGTACTGGCAGACGAGCGCGCTGTCACGCGTCTCTCTTCGGCAGGCCGCGTCACCCCTGGCGTGGAACTCTATATCTCGGATAACGACGGCAATGAACTGCCAGCCGGCAAAGTGGGCGAAATCCGAATCCGCTGCCGGGCGACGATCCGTGGGTACTATGAAAACCCGGAAGCCACCGCTCGTGAACTGGCCAACGGCTTCTGGCTGTCTGGCGACATGGGATATCTCGACGAGGACGGGTACCTCTTCATCGTCGACCGCAAGAAGGACATGATCATTACTGGTGGCTTCAACGTCTACGCCGTCGAGGTGGAGGCCGCACTTAGCGAGCATCCTGCCGTCTCCGCAAGTGCCGTTGTCGGTGTTCCGCATGCGGAATGGGGGGAAGCCGTCCATGCAGAAGTTGTGCTTCGACCGGGGAAGACTGTGACGCCAGAGGAGTTGGTCGCCTTTAGCAAACAGAAGCTTAGCTACAAGGCTCCGAAGACCATCGCTATTGTGCAGGAGCTGCCGTTGTCTTCTGCCGGCAAGGTGCTGCGCAGGCTTGTGAGGGAAAAATACTGGAAGGACAGCCAACGCAGCGTGAACTGACCATCATGACCGACGCAGCAGCAGCACTCTCGTATCCGTTCCAGGATGTTCCGCATCCCGGCCACGCCACGGAAATCAAACCAGGTGTGCTGTGGCTGCGCATGCCACTTCCCTTCGCCCTGGATCACATCAACCTATGGGCACTGAGCGATGGTTCTGGCTGGACCATTGTGGACACGGGCATTTGCAGCGTGGAGGTGAGAAAGGCATGGATGACGTTGCTCGCGCCACCAGGCCCGCTTGCCGGCCGTCCAATCTCCCGCGTGATGGCGACGCACATGCACCCGGATCATGTGGGCATGGCCGGCTGGCTGACGCGTCGCTTCGATAGCGCGCTATGGATGACGCGGGACGAGTACCTGAGCTGCCGGGTGATGCTCGCCGACACAGGCCGAGAGGCTCCGATTGATGGCGTTCGCTTCTATCGAAGGGCTGGATGGAGCGAAACCGAGGTGGACGAGTACCGCACACGGTTCGGTGATTTCGGCAAGATGATCCATCCTCTGCCTGACAGCTTCGTGCGGCTCACGGACGGAAAAATGCTGCGGATCGGGGACCAGGAATGGGAAGTCATTGTCGGCACAGGCCATTCACCCGAGCACGCATCCTTCTACTCGCGCGAACTGGATCTATTGATATCGGGGGATCAGGTTCTGCCCAGGATCAGCTCTAACACGTCCGTCTATCCTACGGAGCCTCAGGCGAACCCCCTGCAGGGATGGCTCGATTCCATCGACCGGCTCATGCAGCGAGTGCCGGACAGCGCCTTGGTCCTGCCTGCCCACAACGAGCCCTTTCATGGTTTGCACGTCAGGCTGGAGCAACTGCGTGCGAGCGCCCTGAGAGGAACCGATCGCGTCAGGCAACAACTCACTCAGCCTTTGAAAGTCATCGACCTGGTTCGCTCCCTGTACCGATCATCTGTAGTTGCAGAACAGATGCACCTCAATCTCGCCACCGGAGAGACACTCGCCCACTTAAATTATCTCGCCGAGCGCGGAGAAATCGTGGCGACAGCGGACGAAGACGGCTCGGTGCGCTACCGACTTGCGTGAGACTGCAAATCGGAGGCTGCTTCGGCATTGCGCATCCAGGCGAGCACGTCGTACCGGGTGTTAAGGCCTAGCTTGAGGAACACGTTCTGCAGGTTCCACTTGACGGTCGCAGGGGCAATGCCCAATGTCGCGCCAATGCGCTTGTTGGACATCGATTGTCCAAGGAGCCGGATGATTTCCACCTCCCTAGGAGTGAGTTTCTCAAGCAGCCCATCAGCGCCTGGCACGCCAGAGGCCGGCGAAATGTTCAGTTTGTGCTTGTGAACACTCAGAAACTCTTGCAGCTCGTGAGACAACCTCAGCTTGGAAGCACGCCCCAGCAGCAGGTTCGCCGGTTCCGCCCCTGCACGGAGCATTGACTGACGCAGTCCACCTGCCTCACAGAGATCAATTGCCTGTTGTGCTTCCGCGTCGGCCTCCCGCATCTGCTTCAGTCGGGAGTGGCATTGCGCCTCCAGGAGCAATACGGTGACAAGTGATCGAGTGCGCCGCAGCGATGATGCCTTTTCTCTTGCAGACTTCAGGTGAGCCAATGCTTCCAGAAGTCGATCCTCACCGAGAAGTGCCCGCGCCTGTGTGACTTCCCAGATCAGTTCAATCTCCGACGCGAACCCCTGGTTGCCGGCATTGCGCGTCGCCAGTTGATCCAGAGCCATCATAGTCAGGTTTACCGACCCCAACCTGCCTTGCTCCAGTTCCAGGCGGCACCGCTCCTCGAGCAAACAGGCAACCGCACGATCCGAGCCTCGTCCCTGAAACCGAGGCAGCACGGAATCGATCAGATTGAAGGCGGCGGGAGGACCGCCGAAATCGGCTGCAAGTCTGACCTGCGTGATGACACCGCGAACCATGGCATCCGGGGGCGACCAGTAGACCATGTCCCAACGCCCTGCCAGGGTCTGTCGCGCCTCCGCGAGCTTACCGAGTTCGTATTGCGCATCCGCAAGGAAGGCCGCAGCAATTGCTGAGCTCACCGAGCGGCGGCCAGCAACCGCCTCTGCCTGTCGCAACACCTTCAGCCCGTGCTGCTCGGCTGACAAGGCTTGGCCTGCTTCCAGTCGACTGACGATACCGAGCGCGTGAACAATTAACGCCATCTCGTGCTTCTCATGACGCAGGGAGGACGCAAGTTCCGCCGTCACCCGATCGGCCTCGTCATAGTCCCCGGCTCCTTGAGCCGCCGAGATCAACTCCGTTGCCAGGCACTGGCTGAGAAATGGTTGCTTTATGTCTGCCGGATGCAATCCCATGGCGATACGCCGCACACGTGGAGTGTCGTCTTCGTACAGGGCGACGCCCGCCTCGAGAATCTGCCTCTGCAGCATGCTCTCCCTGTCTCCATCAGGTGCGATGAATTCGATCCACCTGTTGGCTCGGCGTATCTGCGCGGTCAGCAAGAATGCCCAGGCTCCCATCGGAAGCAGCTTCGAGTTGGTGGCCAGCGTGGCCGGGTCGATGGCATCAAAAATGCGCCGCATGCTGCCGAGCCCTGAAAGACTTCGCAGGCTCATTGGCGAGTCTTCAATCAGCTTGTCGATCGAGGAAGTCATGCCTGCAGCCTTTGCGTGGCCGACAGCGTCCAACAAAAAGCCGTTCGCAGCGAACCAGGCCGCAGCGCGCCAGTGGCATTCACGCATGTCCGCTTCCCGGGCAGCTAGTCGCGTCCGAAGTGGCTCCGCAAACAACAGGTGCATGCTGTACCAGGTCTCTCCTTCTGAGAGCTCAAACTTGGAAACGAACAGGTGAAGTTGAACCAATTCCTGAATTTTCTGCTCAGAGTTCTCATCGCCAGTGACCGCCGCCGCTAGGCGATCGCAAAATCGAGGGACTGTGGAGAGCCTCTCAAGAAAGCTCACCTGCTGAGAGGACAGTTTCGAAAGGACGTTCTCTGTGATGTATTCATGAAACCCTGAATCGTGCTGCAGGAGTTCCATAATGCTGTCAGAGCCCTCGTGGCGAAGCAAGGCGTGCAACAGCAGTTGCATCCCCGCAGGCCAACCTTCCAACGCCTCTCGCACGTGATGCAACTGCTGCATCGAGAATGGCGTCGGGACCCGCTCTTGGAAGAAGGTTGCTGTCTCGTTGGCATCGAACGCGAGCAAATCCGGACCGATCTCTCCCACCTGCTCTCGTAGACGCAATCGGCTAACGGGAAACGCCGGGACCTGGCGCCCTGCCAGCGTGACCCGGAAGTTGTCTGTAGACTGTTCCAGCAACTCACCCAAAGCAGATCGGGCCAGCGGATCGGTGAGATGATGCGCGTCATCCACGATCAGGTGAAGGTTCTTTGGGTGCTCCGCAATCGCATTCACCAGCGCAGATACGAACGCGAGCATGCCTACCTTGTCTGTGCTAAAGAGCGAGACTGGTAGGATCTGACCAAACTCGACCCCTGCACGCTGTAGCGATTCAAAAGCGTATGCAAAGAAGCTTCTTAGATCGCCTTCGCCGCTTCCCACGGTGAGCCAGGCCACGTCTTCACGCTTGGCTGAAATGCATTGCTCTCGCCACTGGCTCAAAAGCGTTGTCTTGCCAAAGCCGGCTCCTCCCAGAATAATCGTCAGCTTGCGATTTGCGAGAGCATCGAGCTTGGCGAGCAAGCCTCTGCGCTCCACGGCTTGGTCTCTGAGTTCCGGCGGCGCAAAGCGTGTCGGAACTATCCAAGATGTCAGCACCTGAGCATGCTCCGCATCAATGGGTGCCGTCGGTGGAACGGGCGAGAAATCTGCTGACGACATGGTTGTCCCCTTTGTCGGTATTCGTCAGTCTAGAGTTACATGGTCTTGGACTCCCAGCCTCTAGACGAAAGTGATGCCAAGCATGTGGGCTTCTAATAGCTCAAGAGCGTTGTCTTGCCGAAGCTAGCTCCTCCCGAATAATCGTCAGCTTGCGATTTGCGAGAGCATCGAGCCTGGCGAGCAAGCCTCTGCGTTCCACACTTGGCGTCCGAGTTCCGGCGGCGGAAAACGTTTCGGAACTATACAAGATGTCAGCACCTGCAAGGTTTCGGCGATGAAACGGCCGAGAAATGCTGACGACGATGCCGCCAGCACCCCGTTGCACAGGCGCCTGTCGAAAGGCATGTCGTTACCGGGGACTCGGCCGCTGGTTGGCAACCTATGAGTTCAGGCAGCCGAAGAAGTTTGCGAGCGATCTCGCCGAGTCGGGACTTCCAGCGCCTCGCGCCGGCCCGTTGGAATGTTCATGTTTCTCGGCTGAACTCCTTCAAGCCGTCAGATGATCTGCTCGTCGGAAATTCGCTTCTTCATCGAGTTCTCCGCTCCAAGAATACGATAAATCACTTGCGAAGTTGCCACACGATTCGTCTTCGGTCCACCCCGCCCACGGCTTGAATCCACGATTGGCACCCCAGTGCGACAGGGCGCCGCCATCAAAATTGCTCGGGCGATATGGGTTGCCGTCCGGCGGAGCAATGCTTTGCCCTGTCGAGGGGCCTCGGTGCAAAACCTAAGCTTTCCAATGCACCGGGCGCATGCCGCCGCAAAGCTGCCCAAGCAATGTGGCCGGCCTCCAGTATCCGTATGCATCACCGCGCTGCCCAGCGTAGTGCGCCAGTCGCTGGGCGATGACGTCCCACCCGATGCTGTCAGCCATCCACATCGGTCCGCCACGGAAGTCCGGGAATCCATAGCCAGCCACCCAGACCACATCGATGTCGCCGGGGCGGTACGCGATTCCCTCTTCTAGTATCTTCAGCCCCTCGTTGATGAGGGGATACAACATCCGCTCTGTGATCTCTTCGCGGCCAATGTTCTGGCGGCGCGCGATTCCGTGCTGGTCTGCCAGTTGCTCCGCGATGGCCTTGACCTGCGGATCGGGCGAGGGCGACCGGCCTTCATAGCGATAGTAGCCTGCACCGGCTTTCTGACCGTGACGGCCCATTGCGAATAGCTTCTGCACAAGCGCCCGATAGCCCGGATCGTCCGGTAGCCCACCGGCCTTGCCGTACTCGATGACGGTCTTGGCCCCCACATCCACGCCGGCCATGTCCAGCATGCGGCACGGGCCCATTGCGAAGCCCAGCGATTCCACCGCAGCGTCCACGTCAGCGGGTTCGGCCCCTTCCATGATCAGGAACTCGGCCTCGCGCATGTAGACCTCGGCCATGCGATTACCAATGAAGCCGTAGCACACACCTGAGACCACGGGCACCTTGCCAATCGTGGTGGCCAGCTTCATTACGGTCGCCAATACATCTGGCGCGGTGGCGGCGCCCCGTACTACCTCGAGCAGTCGCATCACGTTGGCCGGGCTGAAGAAATGCATGCCCACAACGTCAGCTGGCCGGCCGGTGGCCTGCGCCAGCACGTTCACGTCCAGCGTGGAGGTGTTGGTGGCGATGATGGCGCCGGGCTTGGCCACGGCGCCCAGCTTGGCGCAGATCTCCTGCTTGAGCGCCATGTTCTCGAACACGGCCTCGACCACCAAATCGCAGTCGGCTAGCGCGGCGTAGTCGAGCGCGCCCTGCAGCAGGCTCATCCGCTCGTCCACTTGCCCGGCTGTGAGCCGGCCCTTTGCGGCACTGGCCTCGTAGTTCTTGCGCACCAGACCCAGGCCGCGCTGCAGCGCGGCGTCGGACACCTCGATGATGACGGTAGGAATGCCGGCGTTGGCGAAGTTCATCGCGATGCCGCCGCCCATCGTGCCGGCACCGACGATGCCGACCTTGCGGATGGGACGCAGCGCCGCATTGCGCGGCAGGCCGGGGATCTTGGCCGCCTCGCGCTCGGCGAAGAACAGGTGGCGCAGCGCTCTCGACGAGGGCGTGGGCAGCAGGCGCGCGAACTCGGCGGCCTCGACGGCCTCGCCCTCGGCGAACGGCAGTTCCTGGGCCGCGCGCACGCAGCGCACCGCCGCCGCGAGTTGGGGCCAGCCGGGCCTTTTCGCCGCTGCGGCCTCGGCCTTCGCCAGCGCCTCGGCAGGCGCAGGCGACACGTCAAGTTCGCTGGTGCGCCGGACCGGCGATTCTGTCGCCAGCAGTGCTTCGGCGGCCGCCAGGCCAATGTCACGTGGCTCACCCTCGGTGACCGTATCGACCAGGCCGGCCCGCAGGGCCTGTTGCACGCCAATCATGCGGCCCGTGGTGACCAGCTCCAGGGCCAACTCGGCTCCCACGAGGCGGGGCAGGCGCTGTGTTCCGAGCGAACCGGGGATGATGCCAATCTTCACCTCGGGAAGGCCCAGACGCGTGCCGGGACGGGCGACCCGGTAGTGGCAGGCCACTGCCAGTTCCAGCCCGCCGCCGAGCACGGTGCCATGCAGCGCTGCAATCACCGGCCGCGCCTGGGCCTCCAGGCGCGCCAGCACCGTGTTGAAGGGTTTGGCGGAGAAACCAGCAGGATCCTCGAACGAAGCGATGTCGGCACCGGCAACAAAGGTACGCCCTGCGCAGTAAAGCACCACGGCGTCAAGGTGATCCGCCGCCTCGAAGCGGTCCAGGGCTTCGGCCAGGCCGGTGATGAATGGGCCAGAGATGGCGTTGACGGGGGGGGTGTCGATCAGAATCAGGCCGATACGGCCTTCTTGTGTGAAGGTAATGGGTGATGTCATGGCAGCAAGCAGCGGGCGGTTCAATTGATGGCCAAGTAGCTGGAGCCGGGCGGAAGCGGTGCCAGCGGATCGACGAAGATGTCGGCCAGCAATGGGCTGGTAGGATCGTTGCGGTAAAGATCGAAGTTGGAGATGCCTTCGTCGGCCAATACCTCGTCGTCGTGTACGAAGCGGCCAGTGAAGCTGCGCGAGGGGCGGCAAAGGATAGCGTAGGCCGCGTCGGCCATGATCTCCGGGTTGCGAGACTGCCGTAGCATGTCGTCTCCGCCAAGCGCGAACTCCACCGCAGCAGTCGCCACGGTGGTGCGCGGCCAAAGCGCGTTGCAGGCGATGCCGGCCTCACGCAGTTCCTCAGCCAGCCCGAACATCACCATTGACATGCCGTACTTGGACATCGTGTAAGGCAAGTGCTGCGCGAACCAGTCGGCGCGCATGTTCAACGGCGGCGATAGTGCCAGGATGTGCGGGTTGCTGCTGTGGCGCAGGTAGGGAATGCAGGCGCGGGACGTGACGAATGTGCCACGCATGTTGATCTGCTGGATCAGATCGAAGCGCCTTAGATCGATGTCCTCGGTTTTTGCCAGGTTGATGGCCGAGGCGTTGTTGATGCAGACGTCGATGCCGCCGAAGCGCTCAGCGGTCTGGGTCACAGCTGCTTGGACCTGTTCTTCGTCGCGCACGTCCACTACCAGCGGCAGGGCTTGACCGCCAGCCTTCACGATCTCTTCGGCCGCGGTGTAGATGGTGCCGGGCAATTTTGGATGCGGCTCGGTGGTTTTCGCTGCGATGGCCACGTTGGCCCCGTCTCGCGCGGCCCGTAGCGCGATCGCAAGTCCGATGCCCCTGCTTGCACCGGTGATAAACAGGGTCTTGCCCGCCAGGGGCTTCTTGACGCCGCTCATGCCACCACCTCGAACAGTCCGGCTGCACCCATTCCACCGCCCACGCACATTGTGACCACCACGTACTTGGCGCCGCGCCGACGCCCCTCGATGAGTGCGTGACCCACCAGCCGAGCTCCCGTCATGCCATAGGGGTGCCCCACCGAAATGCCACCGCCGTTGACGTTGTAGCGCTCGGGATCGATGCCCAGTTTGTCACGGCAGTACAGCGCCTGACACGCAAAGGCCTCGTTCAACTCCCAAAGACCGATGTCGTCGACCGACAGGCGGTGTTGTTTGAGCAGCTTGGGTATGGCCAAAACCGGGCCAATTCCCATCTCTTCCGGCGCCAGGCCTGCCACGGCAATGCCGCGATAGATGCCCAGCGGCTTGAGGCCGCGCTGCGCCGCCAGCGCGTCGTCCATCAGCACGCAAGCGGAAGCCCCGTCGGACAGTTGGCTGGCGTTTCCGGCAGTGACGCTCCCCCCCTCAATTACCGGCTTGAGCGCGGACAGGCTCTCCAGCGTGGTTTCGGGGCGGTTGCCCTCGTCCTTGGTCAGGGTCATCTCGCGGTAGCTGACAGCCTGGGTTTCCTTGTCCACCACGGCCATGTGTGAGATCAGCGGCACGATTTCGTCGTTGAAACGGCCCGCCTGCTGCGCGGCTGCCGTGCGCTGCTGCGACTGCAGCGCATAGAGATCCTGCGCCTCGCGGCTGATCCCGTACTTGTTCGCCACGAACTCGGCTGTCAGCAGCATGGGCATGTAGGCGTGCGCCGCCTTGGCCTTGACCGCGGGGTCGGCTTGCGCAGAAGCCCAGTCAAAGTATTGCTTCTGCACCGCGGAGATGTTCTCCTGGCCGCCCGCAACCACAACCCGCATGCCGTCCACGATGATCTGCTTGGCTGCAGTGGCCACCGCCATCAGGCCGGATGCACACTGCCGATCTATCGTTTGGCCGCTGACGCCGACACCCAGTCCGGCGGCGAATGCGCCGTTGCGCGCCAGGTTCATACCCGCGGTGCCGGCGGCCAGCACCGTACCGACCACCACGTCGTCGATCTCATCCGCAACGACGCCGCTGCGCGCCACGGCATGTTCGATGGCATGGCCCAGTAGCGTGGGTGACTTGATGGCATTGAATGCCCCTTTGTAGGAGCGGCCGATGGGGGTGCGCGCAGTGGAAACAATGACGGCTTGACTCATGAGGTTTGCAATCGATTTTGGGAGGAAGGGAGTGCGACGCGGTTCAAGCGAACCAGTCGTCGTGCATATCGAACGCGCTGCGATCAACTTGCGCGAGTAAGGTCCATTGGGCTTCGGTCTGGGGAAGCTCCCACTGGAAAAAGTAGCGCATGGCCTGCAACTTGCCACAGTAGTGGTCCGTCGCTTCCACGGTGGCGCCCGGCAATGCAAGCGTCGCCACGTACCCTTGCTGCAGCCAGATCCACGCCAGAGCCACGCGGCCGAACGCATCGAGGTACACGGTCGCATTGGCTAGCGCCAAGTCCGGCTCGCTGCGCTGCAGTCCCACCAACTGGTCACTGATCCCCGCCAACCGATCCAAAGAAGCACTCAATGCGCGTGCCTCGTCCTTGAGTCCGACCTCGGCTGCACGCTGCGCGTCGCGCCGCACGATGTCGATGAACTGCCGCAGCCCGGCGCCCTGTTCCATCACCACCTTGCGTCCCAACAGGTCGATGCCGTGGATGGCTTCAGCCCCTTCGTGGATCATGTTCAGGCGCTGGTCACGATAGAGCTGCTCCAGGGGATAGTCGCGTGTATAGCCTGCGCCGCCTAGCACCTGGATCGCCATGTCGTTGGCAGCCGCGCCATAGCGCGCCGGCCAAGACTTGACCACAGGCGTGAGCACGTCCAACAGCCGTCGGGCGTCGCCGCGCGCGACCTCGTCCGGATGTGTATGCTGATCCTCGAACAGATGGCAGGCGTACAGGCAGAGGGCCAAGCCTCCTTCCGCATAGGCCTTTTGCGCCAACAGCAGACGGCGCACGTCGGCGTGCTCGATCAGCCTGACCTGTGGTGACAGCGGATCTTTGCTCGACGGTAGCCTGCCCTGTGGGCGTTCGCGAGCGTAGTTGAGCGACTCGCTGAAGCCTCGCCAGGCAATGCTAGACGCCATGACGCCCACGCCGATGCGCGCCTCGTTCATCATCTGAAACATGTGCGCCAGGCCTTGGTGCTCGCGGCCGACCAGCCAACCCACTGCGCCATCCGTCTCGCCGAACGACAGCACGGCGGAGGTGGTGTTGCGCCACCCCATCTTGTGAAGCAGACCGGCCAATGCTACGTCGTTGCGTGCGCCGGCACCGCCGTCTTCACCGGGCAGAGTCTTGGGCACCAAAAACAGTGAGATGCCCTTGACGCCCGCCGGCGCGCCCTGAATGCGTGCCAGCACCATGTGCACGATATTCTCTGTCAGGTCCTGGTCGCCCCCGGAGATGAACATCTTCTGACCGAAGATGCGGTAGCTGCCATCGGCTTGCGGCACTGCCGTGGTCTTGATATCCCCCAGCGCCGAGCCCTGAGACGGTTCCGTCAGAGCCATCGTACCCGCGAAGCGACCATCGCCCATCGGCGCCAAGTAACGGTCCTTCAAGGCATCGCTGCCGAAGCTGCGCAGCAGATTGGCCGCGCCGATCGTGAGCATTGGGTAAGCCGCCGTGCCTACGTTGGCTGCATAGAAGGCGCTCATCGCGGCGCGCAATACCACCTCCGGCAGTTGCAGGCCACCTTCTTCGTTGTCCCAGTGCGCGCTCATGAAGCCCGCATCCGCCACGGCTTTCCAAGCGGTCGCAGTGGGTTGAATCAGTTTGGCTTTTCCGCCTATGAATTGTGGCTCGTGCTCGTCACCGTCACGAAGGTGCGGCGCCAGCAGCTCCTCGGCCAGCTGACGTGCCGTCTCTAACGTCGCGTCGAACACCTCGCGTGAATGATCGGCGTAACGCTCGCGCTGCAGCAGGGACTCGGTGTCCAAAAACTCATAGAGCAGAAACGAGAGCTCGCGCTCGCTGATGGTGGCGGCCATGAAACGTTATCTCCGTGATTGAAATAGGAATGCGGGCGCTTGCTCGGCATTTTTGTGGCGGGGTGTTTGCTGATGGCTGCGCCTAAGCTCCGTGAAAGAGCGCAGGCGCGCGCGCATAGAACCCATCCACACCAGCCCGAAAGTCTTGTGTGCCCGCGCAGTACACAAAATCTTGTGCTTCTGCTGACAACTGCTCTTGCAGTGTGCGATTCATGGAGCTGCGAATGAGCCGCTTCATCGCCCCATAAGCCAGCGTTGGGCCGCAGGCGAGGCGTTCGGCGATGGCGTCGGTTGCCGCGTCAAGATCGGCGGCCGGTACGACCCGGTTAATGAGCCCCAGGCGCAGGGCTTCATCTGCCAAGAACGGCTCGCTGAGTAATGCAATCTCCAGTGCCTTTCGAGTGCCTACAAGACGCGGCAGCGCCCACGAAGCACCCACGTCGCAGCTCGTGCCTAGATGTATGTAGGCGAGATTGAACTTTGTGCTTTCGGCCGCTAGTACGTAGTCTGCCATGAGCATCAGGCTCAGGCCCGCACCAGCTGCAACGCCGTGTACCTGAGCTATTACGGGAGCGTTCATGCCCATGAGCAGGGGCAGCGCTTCGTTGAGCAGCGTGAGCAGCTCAGTGGCGCCCTGCACTGGGTCGGCACGCAGCGTGGCCAGGTCACCACCCGCCATGAAGCCCCGGCCATTTCCGCGTAGGACAACGGCGCGCACGGTGTGGTCGGCGGCGATGGTCTGCACGGCCGCCAAAAGGGCCCGGGCCAAGGGTACATCGATGGCGTTGATTGTATCGGGCCTGTTAAAGCGCAGTGTGGCAATAGCGCCCCGCCGTTCAAGCAGGAGAGGAGGCAAGGTATCGGTGGCGGTACGAGTCATATTAGATAGTTTTCAAGAATTCTTGTCGCAAAAATTGGTAGGCCGCGCTGGGGTGGCCGAGCCCCAGACCAGTGAGAAAACGCTTCACCTTGATGCCGACCGAATACGCTGCCGCGCCACAAGCGGAGCATCAGCAGCCCAGCGGCGATGGACGGCACGGTTAATATCGCGCCCCAGAACAAACTGGGCGCAAGGAACGTATCGCTGATCATGGTGGAATTCCTCAGCTTGAAGCGGATAAGCGGCGCTAGTCGGCCGTGCAGTTCGCTTCCCGCAGGCTTTTCTCAAGCTGCTTCCAGCAAAGGGCGGATCATGGTGCGCTCTCTATCGTCTCGCCGACCAGGCCCGAGGTGAGCGGCGCAGCGGGTGTGTCGGCGTTCCAAGTACGTCTGGATTCATGTGTTGCCTACCTTCTAGATACCTCAACCATAGCGTCTATATCCCTATCCGGTTCCCCGCCACTTTGGCGGGGGGGTGTTACCGGATGGTCAAGTATTTCGAAGCGACTTATAAAGTTTGGCAGTAGGGAATGGAGACTAAGGAGGTCTCCCTGCAGCCATATAACAATCATCAATGGAGATCCTTGAGCATGAAAAAATCGCTAATCGCGCTGGCAGCATTGGGCGCGTTTGCCGGTGCGGCACAAGCACAATCGAGCGTGACGCTTTACGGCGTGGTGGACGCCAACATCGAATACGTCAACAACGTTGGTGCTGTACCCGTTGCCGCAAACGGCTTCAATCGCGGCCCGGCCCATTCCGTTACCCGTATGGATGCGGGCGGCCTGTCCGGCTCGCGCTGGGGCCTGCGCGGCACTGAGGATCTCGGCGGCGGCCTGAAGGCCGTGTTCGTGCTCGAAAGCGGCTTCAGCAGCGACAGCGGCGGCCTGCAGCAAAGTGGCCGCCTGTTTGGTCGCCAGTCCTTCGTGGGTCTGCAAAGCGATAGCGTTGGGCAGTTCACCTTCGGCCGCCAGTACGTCTCGATGTTCGACGCCCTGGCCAACTTCTCGCCGACTGCCTACGCCACCCAGTACGAACCTGTGGTGCTGCAGCAAGGCCCGAACTACCGCGAAGACAACACCATCAAGTACACGGGCAAGTTTGGTCCGTTCACGGCGGGGGCCCACTGGTCGTTCGGCACTGGCGTAGCCTTGCCGGCTACGGTTGGCGTGGCAACTCCGATCGGCGGCAACGGTGAAGTCCCGGGCGCGTTCCGGCGCGATACGGGCTACGGTGCGGCTGTCACCTACCTTGCAGGCCCGTTCGGCGCAACCGTTGGCTACGACCAGTGGAATCCGACCATCGGTACCGGCAACGGCACCGTCAAGAAGGCTTCGGTCGCAGGAAGCTATTCGTGGGGTCCGGCCAAGATCATGGGCGGCTACCGTTGGGGCCAGCAAAAGAACAACGTAGACGTGCTGATCCAGCGTGACGACTTCTACTGGATCGGCGCCAACTACCAGGTCACCCCGTCCGTCGGCCTGACGCTCGAGTACAACTACGACAACATCAAGAGCCTGTTCGGCGACACGCACGTTGCCAACCCGTGGCAAATCGCCTTCATTGCGAGCTACTCCTTCTCCAAGCGTACCGATGTCTACCTGAGCACGGCCTACGCCAGGAACGCCGGCCTCACGATGGAATCGCTGGCAACCACGTACGCCACCAGCCTTTCCCTTGGCAACAGCTATGCGCTGGCCAATGGCCAGAGCTCGATGCTCGGCGCTGCCATCGGTATCCGCCACAAGTTCTGAGTGCACTTCGTTTGAATGAAGAGGGCCCCATCGGGTGTAATGCCGTTCAGTCAAGGTCCGTCTTGGGGTGATCGTACTATCGGTGCGAAATCTGGCGGTTGGTCACCAAAAATTCATACAGATCAATGGTTTGCAAGAACAGCTGCCGCACAAAGTGCGGACGGCCACGAAGCCTTGCTGCAAGCGGCTCCCCGGCTGGCTACCGCCAGATGTCGAGTAGCGCACGGGAATCGCACCCGCACGACCGGGTGACCGGAGGCAGTCACCCGCCTCCGGTTCCCACAGAACGTAGCGTGCGGATTTCCCGCACTACGCTCTTCAGCAGTTGATTCACAGCACCGCGATAGCTTGCAACGCCCGATAGGGAAGATGCAGCTTTGGTCGCATTAATGGGAACCGCTTCTTGATTTCCTGGAATGCCTCCCAGGTGATGCCGCCTGAACGACTCCGGCTACTCAGCATTTTGCGCCAGTAACGCTCCACTGCTCTATGTACCTTCTGCAACGCCCGGAAGTTCCCGGCAATGCCATAGTAGGCGTAGTGGCCGCGTAATACCCGATTGAGCTTTTCAGCTTGCTCTCGAATCGATAAATGCCTCACTTGCCGCATCAGGTCTTGCAAGCTAGCCAGACTACGCCGGAGTCGAGACTTTTCCGTACGCATCCCTATCTTGAAATTGCCTTTCAGGTTGCGCGTGCAGTACAGGGTGAAGCCCAGAAAGTAAATCGTCTCTGGACGCCGCTTCCCGTGATGGCTTGCGTACCGTTGTGCAAAACGACCAAATGCCACGAGCTTGGTTTTGGTCGGTTCGAGCGCCAGACCAAATCTCTCCAATCGTTTGCGCAGGGCATCCTGAACACGAAGTGCATCGGCCTGATTTTGGAAACACATCACAAAATCGTCGATATAGCGCACCAGATAAGCCTCGCCCTGCAGGTGACGCTTGACCACACGTTCAAACCACAGGTCAAGTACGTAATGCAGATACACGTTGCTCAAAAGGACACTAATCGAACCGCCTTGCGGGGTCCCCTCTTCGTTTTGATGCACCTTCCCATCTTCCAGAATGCCTGCTTTCAGCCAGCGCCGGATCAGACTGATCAAGCGCGGATCCCCGACTCGGTGCTCAACAAACCGGAGTATCCACGAATGATCCAGACTCCCGAAGAAGTTCTTCAAATCCGCCTCCAGCACCCAACTAACCTTGCCACCGGCAATCACTTCATTGAGAGTTGCCAATGCCTTGTGAGCACTCCGCTCCGGTCGCCCGCCAAATGAACACGGCAGAAAATCCTGTTCATAGATGGCGGACAGAACCTCGGCGGCGCTTCGCTGGAGCGCCCGATCAGCGACAGTCGGCACACCCAACGGGCGCATCTCCTGCTTGCCGGGCTTGGGGATATACACACGCCGGATATTGGGCGCCTGATATCCCCGGCGGTGGACAGATTGAAGCATCGGCTCAATCCAGCCATCAAAGCTCTCCTTCGCCTCCGCTACCTTCTGGCCATCCACCCCTGCGGCCGAGTGGCTCGGAATCTTCCACAGATTCGCCCACACCCGGTCCTTCGTGATGTAATGGGCCAACGAGGTAAATCGGAGGGCTGGTTCACACCGAGCTTTCGCTGCTACTCGTTCGAGTCCCGTTTCCATGGCCGGTGATTCTTCTCTTTGCATAAAAGACCTTATCTCCCTTTGTATGGAGTCCATGTTGCCCACGAACGATTCAACTTCTGCTGGCCGCTTCCCCATGTAATCGGTTCTCCCGACCTCGGAGTACTATCAGCCAGTCTGACTTCCGTCAGGTCATCAGGCCGTTCTACCTTCTCGGCTCGTCTGGCCTTACAAGCAGACATCGCTTGAACCTGACGGATCTCCCTTGTTCACATAAAATCCTTCGGTTGCATGCTGGCGGTACGAACCCCGGAAGCACCCCAGTACACTTGCCATGACGTGTACCGGAATTCCGCCTTCCCCATAGAGAGATAGAGTCGGCTACTTCGACCACGATCGATTTCGGGGCTATCTTTCCGTTCACTGATGTTCCGGCCTACAACCTCCCTGTCTACGCTTCGCAGTGACCGTTACCGGGCACCACGCAAGACTCGGTACGCGGCTGCTGGCTAGGCTTTGCCGCGGCTGCCATTTCAGGCAACTGAATTTCATGCGCTTGCAAGGCGCAACCCTCACAGATCCGGACATGAACCTCTCGATTCATCCGGCTCTTATCGTCCACCGTCGTCTACATGGCCCAGTGCGCGAACAGGCGCGGCTGTCGAGACTTGACGTCCTTCAGCCAGGCCGCTGCACGCACCTTGCGACCATGAAGATGTTTGTATTTCCGCTGGGCCCAGCGGACCAACGCAGCGTCAACCGAACGCAGCACCTGCACCAGCGCAGACCGATAGAACCGACCGTAGTACAGATTGTTCTTCAGATCTGCCTCGAATTCCCTCATCGACTGTCCGTCCACGCCCGCCGCCCCACGGTTGGCCTTCACCTGTTGATACGCTTCCCACACTTCACGTTTGGAAATACAAAACGGCTTTGCTTTATCCACGCAGGTCCTCCCCTCTGGGGTCTTCCGCAATTTGTGTGACGACGGCGAACTCGCTTGGAGGACCTTGCCGTCGTCTCCCCCCCTACCACCATTCTTCTGCTTGTTGAAAAACGTGGGCGAGCCCGCCAGCCTCGTGCCGGCTGCGCGAGCTCACTCGCCCGCGATGGCGATCGGTCTAGCGTGTCCAGTAGGACAAGGCAGCGCAGCCCGCTATTCAGTTTGGCTTCAATACCCGCAGCCGCAGAAGCTCGATATTCGCGCGGCCATACATCTGGCGCTTGAGGAACTTGAGCCGATTGACATGGTCCTCGGTCTGGCCATTGCTCCATGGCAGCCTGAAGGCCGCCCGCACCGCCGGTAAGTCGGCGCGCAGGCTTTTCGCGAACCTGCGCATTTCCGCTGCGTCACAGCGAGACAGACGCTTCAACCATCGATCGAACTGCCGCGGACTTCTCCGGTGCATAAGCCCGAGAAACTCCCGCGCGAGGCTGCGGATCTCGCCGACCACGGGTTCGATCTTGCACAGCGCCTGCACGAAGCGCTCCTGGGCTCCTCGACCGCGAGCCTCCTCCATCCGACAAGCCATCCGAACACGCGCCTGGACGATGGGCACGGCATCGTGCGCGCGGGTGCTTGGGCAAGCGGCTCCTTACCCTGCGGAAAGAGAAGGCGAATCACGCAATTCCGCACGGCGGCGCAACCGCCCATATAGCCTCGCTGTTTGAGTTCTTGCCAGATCAGTTCAGGACAGCGACAGCCGTGGGCGATTCGTTCCTCGATATAGCTGAGACAGGGATCCAAAGGCGTCGGACCCCGCGCCCTCGGTGCGCGCTCCGGAAAGGCTCCCGCAGTGACGAAGTTGCGCACGGTTCGTTGGTCAATCGAGAGCTCGAGCCCGATTCCTTTCATCGTGCCGCCCTGGGCATGTAGCGCCATCACCCGCTCGTACAGCGCCAGCCGCGCGGCGCGGCTCTGATCGCTCTGGCGCTGCCATGACCACAGTGAATCGCGGCTCAGCACTCGCTGCCGGCCCAGGGTCACGCCAGCGACCTCGACCTGCTGCGCGGCTTGGCGCAGTTGCGGCCCGAGTCGGTACAGCAGCCTCTCGACGTTGTCGCGCAGGTTGCTCAGCAAATGCCAGCGATCCGAGACTTGCTGGGCTGCCGGCAGCGCGATGTCGACCGCGTCGGAGTAGGCCCCGGCCCGGTCCCTGGCGACGATCTCGATCGATGGGTGCGCACGCATCCAAGCTGCTACTGCAATGGATTCCCTGCCGGCGAACACTTCGATCGGCTCACGTCGCTCCAGGTCGACGATGATCGTTCCGTACTGGTGACCGCGCGCGATCGCCCAATCATCGATGCCGACGACCCGCGGTCGTGGTTTGCGCTTGCGCCCAGAAGCTCTGCGCAACTCCCGCAGCACGGTGTCAGCACTGGTGCGCAAGCCCAAGGCGTCGGCAAGCCGGGCTGCCGCCTCACCACCGAGGGCGTGGCCCAGCGCGTGCAACGCCCGAGCCTGCGATCGCGTACGACGTTGATACCGCCCGGCCAGGGCGTGGACGTTCTCGGCAAACGTACGACGGGGCAATTGGCGTTCGTACACTTGAAGCGACGCACTTCAATAGCGAGAACGACCCGCTGCTCGAGCATTGGACGTTCTTCCAGCTTGCGCACATAGCGGCCGTGGATTCGGTGACTCCAACGATGGCAGGCAGGACAAGGTGCCGCGCGAACCGTACTGCAGGCTTCGACAGTGATGGTCTCCCCGCACGCGTCGCTAGGGACAAAGCGCTTACCCACACGAGCGAGAATACGATCGATCCCACCGAGAACTCGGCTCATGGTAACAACGAACATGGGGCCAGATCGGCCCGAAATCAAGCCCTCGACGTGGCCGTCACACAAAGTGCGGGAGACCCAGAATTCCTTTGCACGATTGCTCAGCGCCCTGTGCTCTCGATAGTCGACTCCAGTTATTCGTTCGCCGCCAAACGAAATCGGTGCGTCGTCCGACGGCAGAACAGAAACGGGGACTTTCTTCATGCCCCGTTCTGTTCGCTTGACTTCCCCGTCAGCTCGACAGCACCATCCCGCGCGTGCCGTCCTTGCATCAGCCTTAAGTGCTGGCCGAAGTTGCCGGAGGTTCTTCCAAAAGCCTGGCCTTCGCGATTTTTCCCGTTGGTGTCATTGGCAGGGAATCGCGGAATATAATTTGTCGTGGTGCCTTGTAGTCGGCCAGCAGTGTGCGGCAATAATCGATCAGAGATTGCTCTGATGGCTGCGCGCCCGGCTTAGGCACAACATAGTAGTGCCCTACTTCTCCCAGCACCGGATCGGGAACGCCAATGCCAGCGACCATGAGCACATCCGGATGACGCAACAACACATTCTCCACTTCGATCGGGTAGACATTGAAGCCGCCCTGCACATACATCTCCTTGCTTCGTCCCATCAGCGTCACGAGACCATCGTCATCACGACAACCGACATCTCCGGTACGTAGCCACCCGTCGGAGAAGGCGGCGGCCGATTCGGCCGGCAAATCCAGATACCCGACAACGGTCAGCTCACCACGGATCCACAGTTCTCCCGGTTCCCCTGCGGCCGCATCGCGCCCGTCAGGGGTCATGATCCGCAATTCGACGCCCGGCAGCGGCTTGCCGACAGAGCGAACAGTCGCCTCGAAATCGCTGTCCCATGGCGACATCAACGCGGCCCCGGAAGTTTCCGACAAGCCGTAGAGATTCATCACTTTTGCCTGTGGAAAAGTTTGCTGAAGTTGCTGCAAGAGTTTGGGGTCCGCATTCGCGCCACCCGTTATCACGAGCCTGACTCGCTGCCGATCGAGCTGCTCAATTGCTTCCTCCCGCAACAGCAGCGTGTGCATGGTCGGCACGCCGACGATGATAGTGGGCGGAAATGACAGCATCTCCGAAATGACCTGCTTGGGACTGAAGGCCGGAATCAGCAGGCTGGTGCCTCCACCCAACAGCATGGCAAGGAAGCCGCAGGTCAGGCCACCGACGTGGTTGAGCGGCAAAGCAAGCGTCATCAGGTCGCCCGGACTCAGCCCCAGGTGGTTGCATTGGGCTGACGCCGAGGCAAGCTGACTGCGGTGCGTAATCAACGCCTCTTTTGGCCGGCCTGTGGTTCCGGACGTGTAGATGATTACCAGCGGATCTTCCGGAGCTATGCCGGACTGAGCTCGGTCAATCCTGGTCTGCTCTACCACCGTGGCGAGCAGCGAGTCAAACCGCTGGTCAGCCGGCACGGCGGAACTTCCCATGAAGAAGTAGTGCTGCACGGTAGGTAGCCGTTCGCCCATGCTCGCGAAGTAGGCGACGTAATCCATGTCACCCGCCATCGCTGGCGCTATGATCGCCCTCACCTTCGCATGGTTGATGATGTATTCGATCTCGCTATCACGGTACCGCACACTGAGCCCGACCAGGATTGCCCCGATCTTCGCCGCCGCCAGGTACGCCAGCAGCCATTCCGGTTGGTTGAGACCAAGCATCCCCAGCCTGTCGCCTTTGCCAAAGCCCAGCTCGAGCAGGCCGCACGCAAGACGATCCGAATCCCGGTCGAGGTCCGCAAACGTGACTGCACGCCCCTGGTAAATCAGTGCGGCCCGGTCCGGTTGCAGGGCCACATTCCGCTTGAGTGCCATCCAGACGCGATCGATGGTGGTCGATTCAATCATGCTCGCTCCCTGATATGCGCGTATGTCCCTTAATGATGATGCGTCCTGGTGGAGCCACCTGCGGTTCACGGTCCTCATTCGCGAAGCAGTCTTCATACCGCTTGCGCAAGACATGCTTCTGGATCTTCCCGGTGGCAGTTGTGGGAAGCGCGTCGAGGAACTTCACCGCTTTGGGGACCTCGAACTTGCCAAGATTGGCGCGGCAATGGGCGATCAGCTCCTCTTCGCTACACATGGCCCCCGGCTTGAGCACGACGATCGCACAGATGGCTTCGCTCCAATGGGGATGAGCGAGCCCAACCACGGCGACGCCAGCGACCGCGGGATGACCGAGAATCGCTGACTCGATCTTGATGCTGGCCACGTTTTCGCCGCCAGTCTTGATCATGTCCTTCTTGCGATCGAGGAAAAGCAACTGCCCGCCGTCATCGATCGTGCCAAGGTCGCCCGTATGGTGCCAGCCGTACCGCTGCGCCGCTTCGGTCGCTGCGGGATCCTTGAAATAGCCAAGCATGACGTTGGGCCCGCGATGCACAATCTCGCCCACGTCTCCCCGCGCCAGCAACTTACCGTCGTCATCCATGATCGCGGTTTCGCAGCCCACGGTCGAAACGCCCCAATAGTTGGCATCGCGCTGCGGATGCTCGATCGGGCGGAAGTTCATGGTGACCGGATAGATCTCTGTCTGGCCCGTCACGAGCATGATGTTGGGGCTTAGCCTCGACGCGATCCGGTCCACCAGCGGACGCGGCATCGGCGCCATGGCGTAGACGCACAGGCGCAGCGACGAGAAGTCCGCCGTGGCGGCCCTGGGATCGGACAGGATGGCCCCGTACATCATCGGCAGCGCCACCAGCACGGAAATGCGCTCCTTGGCGACGCTGTCGACGACAAGGCCCGGCTGGAAGCCCCGGCTGATCACCACGCAGGCGCCGGCGGCACAGGTGGACGCGGCCACCACATGCTGGCCGCAGTGGAACAGCGGCAGGATGCCCGTCACCACGTCCTGCTCGGTAAAGCCGAAGGTCGAGAGGTTGCCGATCACCGCGCTGCAGACCGAGGCATGCGAATGCACCACGCCCTTCGGGTTGCCGGTGGTGCCGCTGGTGTACATGATCAGCGCGGGCTGGTCGCCGTCGATGTCCACCTCCGGCAGCGTGGCAGGGCGACCCTGTGTCAGCGCTGCCAGCGCCGGCCACTTCAAGCCGGCCGTGCCCGACGCACTGCTCATGGTGACGACGACAGGCAGCCCCAGATCCCGCAGCAACGCTGCCATCTGCGGCTGTTGGCAAATGGCCTCGTCGGCAACGACGCAGGAGACTTCGGCATGGCGCAGGATGTACCCGATCTGCTCCGTGTCGAGCTGGATATTGACCGGCACCCAGACATTGGCTGACTTGTGGATGCCATTGAGCGCGGCCAGCATGTCGATCGAATTGGCGCACAGCGTGGCGACCTGGATCCCGCTGCCATGCGCCTCAAGCAGGTAGTGGGCGAACTGCGAGCTGAGTGCGTCCAGTTCGCTGTAGCTCAGGCGTTGCTCGCCATCGACCACGGCAGTGCGGCCTCCGTACTTGACGGCCGTGCGATGCACGATGTCGCCCAGTGCTACGCGGCGAATGCGACGGCTTACTGCCGATGCCTCTGGTACTTGCATGGTTGTCTCCTCTTGATGTTGTAGTGTCCCGCTCTCCCGGCGGAATCAGCCAGCCGGGCGCGCCGCCTGCTCTCTGGCCGCGGCCTCGATCATCGGCTTGACGCTGTCGATGGCGCCGCCGCCGTCGCACGGGATGATCGCGCCCGAGATAAATGATGCCGCCGGCGAACCAAGGAACATGGCGAGGTTGGCGATGTCTTCGCTGGTGCCCAGCCGCCCAAGCGGCACCATTGCCCGCACCTGCGCCCCGCCCTCCGTGCCCTGCGGCGAGAGCCGGCGCATGCCCTCGGTGTCGGCGATGGGCCCCGGCGAGATGGCATTGACCCGCACGCCGGCGGCGCCCCACTCCATCGCCAGCACGCGCGTGAGCTGGTCCACCCCGGCCTTGGCCGCGCAGACGTGGGCCTGGTAGCGGATCGGGATCGCACCCTGTGGCGCGGTGATATTGATGACCGAGGCGCCGGGGCTGGCCAGGTAGGGGAAGGCCTGTCGCATCACGTGGAAGGTGCCGTTGAGGTCGATATCGACCACCACCTTGAAGCCGTTGGACGAGAGCTGGTTGAGCTCGGCCAGGAAGTTGCCGGCGGCACCGGAGACCAGCACGTCGATCTTGCCGAAGCGGTCGTGCGCAGCGGTGAAGGCGCGGCCGACCGCGTCGAAGTCGCGCACGTCGGCGGTCACGCCCAGCACCCCGGCGCCGTGCGCCGCCAGCGCGGCGACCGCAGCGTCCACGTTTTCCTGCTTGCGGCTGGCCACGGTCACATTGGCGCCGTGCCGGGCAAAGGCATGGGCAATGCCGAGGTTGATGCCGGTGGTGCCGCCGAACACGAAGACGTGGCGGCCGGCGAAGTCAAAGGATACGGTCATGGCAATGTCCTGTCGAAAGCGGCTGGTTACGGGTGCGGGTCAGCGGGCGGCGCGCAGCAATTCCTCGGCGATGATCATGCGGCGAACCTCGCTGGTGCCGCCGCCGATGGTGGCGAGCTTGGCGTTGCGGTAGTGGCGGTTGACCTCGGTCTCCCAGATAAAGCCGGTGCCGCCGTGGATCTGCACCGCCTTGTCGGTCACGTGCAGCAGCATCTCCCCGACCCGCAGGATCGAGGCCGCGCACAGCTTGTGCAGATCGCCCCGTCCACCACCGCCCTGCTCCAGCGCGTTGCACGCCATCAGCGCGCGATAGGCCAGCGAACGTGCCGCTTCCAGCTCCGTGTACATGTCGGCCAGCATCGCCTGCACCATCTGGAACGATCCGATCGGCTTGCCGAACTGCTGCCGCGTATTGGCATAGTCGAGCGACAGGTCGAGGCAGCGCTGCGCCTCGCCGATGCACGGCAGCGCCAGGAAGGCACGCTCGATGTCGAGCCCGCTCATCACCACCGCCACGCCGCGGTTCTCGCCGCCGATCAGGTTGCGGGCTGGCACCCGGCACTCGTCGAACACCAGTTCGCCAGTCGGGGCGCCCCGCCAGCCCATCTTGGTGAGCTTCTGCGCGACGCTGAAGCCAGGGAAATCCCTTTCCACGATGAACGCCGAGATGCCCTTGGCACCTTGCGCCGGATCGGTCTTGGCGTAGACCAGAATCACGTCGGCCACCGGCCCGTTCGAGATGAACATCTTGCGGCCGTTGAGCACGTAGTCGTCGCCGTCCTTCCGCGCCGTGGTGCGCATGCTGCCCAGCGCATCCGAGCCGGCCCCCGGTTCGGTCAGGGCCAGCGCCCCCACCCACTCGCCCGAACAGAGCCGCGGCAGGTAGCGCTGCCTCTGCTCGTCGTTGCCATTGCGCAGGATGTTGTTCAGGCAGAGGTTCTCGTGCGGCCCCCAGATGAAACCGGCGTTGGCGTTCCAGTAGCCAAACGCCTCCGCCACCATGCCGGCGGAGAACAGGTCCATGCCGGATCCGCCGTATTCTGGCGGTGCGGTAATACCAAGGTAGCCGGCGGCGCCAAGCATCGGCATCAACTGCTCGGGGTACCAGTCTTCGTCGTCCATGCGCGGCAGCAGCGGCGCCAGTTCGGCCTTGGCGAAGCGGAAAGCCTGCTCGTAAACCTCGCGCTGTTCCGGCGAGCGCTCGAACTGGGAAAGTGATGTCGTCACAGCGTCTCCTTTCTTCTTGCGGATACGGCTCAGATGCGCAGAATTCCCTGCTGCCGCTCGGCGAATGGCGCGTTGAGTGATGCGGACAGCGCGACCCCCAGCGCGTTGCGCGTATCGACCATATCGAGCACGCCATCGTCGCGCAGCTCGGAGGTCTGGTAGTACACGCTGTTGCTGCGGGTGTAGTCCTGCTGAATCTGGTCATGGATCGCCTGGATCTCGGCGGGATCGGGCTGCTTGCCTTCCCGCGCCAGCGCGGCGATCCTGATCTGCGAGAGCGTCTTGGCGGCCTGCTCTGCACCCATGGTCGCGCACTGCGAATGCGGCCAGGCGAACAGGAAGCGCGGATCGTAGCCGCGCCCGGCCATACCGTAGTTGCCGGCGCCGAAGGAGGCGTGGCACAGGACGCTGAACTTGGGCACGCGCACATTGCTCTGGACCATGATCATCTTGGCGCCGTCCTTGGTGATGCCGCGATGCTCGTAGTCTCGCCCGATCATGAAGCCGGTGATGTTGTGCAGGAACAGCAGCGGCACGCCGTCGCGGTCGCACAGCTCCATGAAGTTGGTGGCCTTCTCTGCCGCCTCGCTGAACAGCACGCCGTTATTGGCGAGGATGCCGATCTTGTAGCCCCACAGGTAGGCGTAGCCGCACACCAGCGTGGTGCCGTAGTCGGGCTTGTATTCGTGGAACAGGCTGCCGTCGACCAGGCGCGCGATGACCTCGCGCATGTCGAACTGCTTCTTGATGTCGTCCGGGATGATGCCGTAGAGCTCTTCCGGGTCGTAGTACGGCGCTTCCGGCTCACGCATGTCCACCGCCTGCTTGGGGCGGCGGCGCAGGGTGCCGACGATCTCGCGAGCCAGCGCGATGCCCTGGGTTTCCGAGTCCACCGCGTAGTCGGCCGTGCCCGAGATGCGCGTGTGCACATCCGCGCCGCCCAGTTCGGCCGCGCTGATGTCTTCGCCGGTGGCGGCCTTGACCAGCGGCGGGCCACCCAGGAAGACGCCGCTGGAGCCGCGCACCATGATCGAGTAGTCGGACAGCGTGGGCACGTAGGCGCCGCCAGCAGTGCAATGGCCCATGGCCACGGCGACCTGTTCCACGCCGGCGGCCGACAGGCGGCACTGGCTGTAGAACATATGGCCGCCCTCATGGAAGATATCCATCTGCATGGGCAGGTAAGCGCCCGCGCTGTCGACCAGGTGCACGATTGGCAGACGGTTCTCCAGTGCGATCTTGAGCGCGCGGATGGATTTTTTTGCGCCGAGCGGATAGACCGCACCACCCTTGATGGTGCTGTCATTGGCCAGCACCATCACTTCGCGGCCGTTGACCACGCCGATGCCGGAGACCACGCCGGCGCCCTTGATGTGCGCGTCGTACTTGGCATGGTTGGCCGCGAGCGCTGACAGTTCCAGGAACGGGGTGCCGGGATCCAGCAGCAGGTCCAGGCGCTCGCGCACCAGCAGCTTGCCCTGGTCACGCAGGCGCTTGATGTCGCGCTCTGCCCGGTGGTGGCGGACGTCCTGCATCATCGCCAGGAATTCCTCGCGCACGCGCAGGTTGTGCGCACGGTTGGCCTGGAAGGACTCGGAACGCGTGTTGATACGGGATTCGATGCGGCGCATGTTTACTCCTTCCCTGCTTCGAGCCGCACCAGCAAGGCGTCCCGATCGAACAGGTCACCCTTTGCACAGGGAATTTCCGCGACCACGCCATCGCGGGCCGCTTCCAGGTTGAGTTGCATCTTCATACTCTCGATCACGATCATGGTTTGCCCCGCGCTCACGCGGTCGCCCACGGCGACCGCGACCTCGATCACGGTGCCCGGCATTGGAGCCACGCAGAGATCGCCCTCCTCGGCATCCGCCCCGCCGCCCCGGACCGGATCGCGCAGCGTGACGGTCCAGGCACGCCCGAAGGCATGCACATAGGCGGTCTCGCCATGCTGGGCAACCCACACGGCATGGGTGCGGCCGTCCAGCGTGAGCCCCAGCGCGCCATCCGGCTTGTTCTCCATCATTACGTCAAACACTGCGCCGTCGACCTCGACCCGGCCGCCACGTGCATCGCGCACCAGCGCGACCTGGTGGCGCGCACCGGCGCCAACTTCCGCTGTCAGCTTCATCAGTTTCTCCAGGCATGCATAGCGCCATGCACCGCAGGCGGCGCAAAGCGTGAATCGGTCAGCGTGCGGTTGGTCAGCAAGGCCGCGGCAAGCACCACGGCGGCCTGTTCCGGCGTAGGCGCCGGAACCTGCAGCGCCGGCTTGTGCTCTTCCAGGAAGCTGGTGTAGGTATTGCCGGCCACGAACTCAGGATGGGCCAGTACGCGTTCGAGGTAGGCGGCGTTGGTGGTGACACCCAGCGCAATGGTCTGCTCCAGCACGGCGCGCATGCGTTCGATCGCCTCTGCACGGGTGGCGCCGCGCACGATCAGCTTGGCCAGCATCGGGTCGAACGCCGAGGTCACGGTGTCGCCCTCCTGCACGCCGGCATCCAGGCGGAACCCGTCTGCCTCCGGCGGGCGGAATACCCGCAGCTTGCCGGTGGCCGGCATGAAATCGCGCTCGGCGTCTTCGGCGCACAGGCGGCACTCAATGGCATGTCCCTTTAACCGGACCTCATCCTGGCCGAAACCCAGCGGATCGTCTTCGGCAATGCGGATCTGCTCGGCAACGATATCCAGGCCGGTGATCATTTCGGTGACGGGATGCTCCACCTGGATGCGGGTGTTCATTTCCAGGAAGTAGAACGCACCCGAGGTATCGACCACAAACTCCACGGTACCCGCCGACGCATAGCCGACGGCCTTGGCCAGCGCCACCGCCTGGGCGCCCATTGCCTGCCGCAGCGGCTCGTGGACAAACGCAGAGGGCGCTTCCTCTATCACCTTCTGGTGGCGGCGCTGGATCGAGCACTCCCGCTCGCCGAGGTGAACGATATTGCCGTGGCAGTCGCCCAGTACCTGGATCTCGATATGGCGCGGGCGCTCGATGTATTTTTCCAGGAACACTCGCGCATCGCCGAACGCGGCCTGCGCCTCGCTCGTGGTGCGCTCGAAGGCGGCACGGCAGGCTGCAGGGTCCGCGTCGTGGATCACGCGCATGCCTTTGCCGCCGCCGCCGGCGCTGGCCTTGAGGATGACCGGAAAGCCGATCGCGGTTGCCACGTCGAGTGCATGGTCGGCATCGCGGATTTCGCCGTCATAGCCGGGAATGGTGTTGACCCCGGCCTGCGTGGCGAGGCGCTTGGAGCGGATCTTGTCGCCCATGGCGTCGATGGCATCGGCGCCCGGGCCGATGAAGCGTATGCCCGCGGCGTCGAGCGCGCGGGCGAAGTCCGCGTTCTCGGAAAGGAAGCCAAAGCCGGGATGCACCGCATCCGCGCCGGTGGCGCGGCATGCGGAAAGGATATTGTCGATCAACAGGTAGGCGGCCACGGGCGTCGGGCCGTCGATACGGTAGGCCTGGTCGGCCAGCCGCACCGCGAGCGAGTCCTGGTCCGCCTCGTGATAGACGATTACCGCGCGCTTGCCCAGGCGCCGGCAAGTGCGGATGATGCGCGCCGCGATCTCGCCGCGGTTGGCGATCAGCACCGTATGGATGGCAGGCATGGCTGTCAGGCTCCGATTTTCTTGACGTTCGTTGATTTGGCGCCCGCCGCGTACAGCGCGAGCGGCCCCTGCGCCGTGAGCCAGGCGGCTGGCACGCGGACCGGCAGGTCCATCAGCATCTGCGCGTAGCTCTTGCCCTGCGGGTCATAGCGCAGCGAGGCGATACCGCCGCCACCCAACGCCCCGGTCAGCAGGAAATTCAGCGCGTGGAAGCCGGGCAGCTCCCAGCGGCGCACGGCGCCGGTGATGTAGTGCCCGAAGAAGGCACCGACCCGTTCCGTGGTCAGTTCGCGGCGCAGCACCGGCAGGAATTCCGGGCGGCGTGCGATGACACCGATATTGGCGTCGTTGCCCTTGTCGCCGCTGCGGCCCCAGGCCAGGGCGATCAGCGGCACTTCCACGGCATCCGCGGGGACAGGTTCATCGGCCCCTGCCGCCGGTTCGCGCCATTCCAGCGGCTGGCCGGGCGCGACCGTCACGGAGGTCGCGGTGCCGTCCAGTTCAACCTGCACCGGCACCCGGCCCTTGTCGAGCAGGAAGGAGAACAGCCGCACCACCGGCGACGGTGACGGCCGTCCGCCGAACAGCCCGGTCGTGCCCTGCGCCATGGCCACGCCGGCCTGTGTCATCTCGCGGCTGAAGACTTCAAGTGCGGTCTTGTCGTCGTGGCGCAGGCCGATCTTCAGCACCACTTCGCGGGCGGAGGCGGCAAAGCGGCCGGTTTCCCCATAGGTATCTTCGGCGCCGATCACCTCGACCGAGGTCTCGCGATAATCCGCGCGCCCGGCCGCCAGGTTGAGCCGGCGCGTGCGCTCGATAATGGCCTGCCCCATGCGGCGCGCCTTGGCCGCCGCATCGTGCCCGGCCACCATCATGGTGGCGATCACGCGCCAGCCGTCAGCGTAGGTGGCGCTGACCTTGTAGGTCGGCGTCGGGGCGCGGCCGCGGGCGCCGCTCACGTGCACGCGGTCAGTGCCGTCCTGCACCAGTCTTACGTCTGTGAAATCGCAGACCGCGTCCGGCAGGATGTAGGCGGCAGGGTCGCCGATCTCGTAGACGATCTGTTCCGCCACGGTGGCGGGCGTGACCAGGCCGCCGGTGCCAGCCGGCTTGGTCACAGTAAAGGCGCCGTCGGCCGAGCACTCGACAATGGGATAGCCCATGTCTTCCCAGCCCGGCACCTCGGCCCAGTCGGTAAAGAGGCCGCCCGTGCATTGCGGACCGCATTCGATGACATGGCCGGCCAGGCTGCCGGCGGCCAGCAAGTCGTAGTCGGTATCGCGCCAGCCGAATTCGTGCATCAGGATGCCTAGCGTCACCGCCGAATCGACGCAACGGCCGGTCAGCACAACATCGGCGCCGGCATCCAGCGCGGTGGCAATGGCGCGTGCGCCCAGATAAGCGTTGCAGCTCTGCAGGCGCTCGGGGAACGGCGCCCCCGTGAACATTTCCGCCGGCGCGAGGGTCTTGATCTCATCGATGCGCGGCATCAGGTCATCGCCCTCGACCACGGCGATGCGCAGCGCCACGCCGACCGCTCTTGCCGCCTCGGCGAGCGCCTCCCTGCAGGCGCGCGGATTGACCCCGCCGGCGTTCGAAACAACGCGAATACCGCGTTCGGCAATGGCGGGGAGCAGCGGGGCCAGGGTCTCGACGAAATCCGGGGGATAGCCCAGCGCCGGGTTCTTCGCCCTGGCGCGCGCGAGCAGCGACATGGTGATCTCGGCCAGATAGTCCGACACCAGGTAGTTAATCCGGCCGCTGCCGACCAGTTGCGCCGCAGCTTGCCTGCTGTCTCCCCAGAAGCCCGAAGAGCAGCCAATGGCAACTTTGCGCTCAGCCATGATGAGTCTCCGAGCCATGCACCCAGCGCGGCTTGCGCTTCTCGGCGAAGGCGGCCATGCCTTCGCGGGCCTCTTCGCTGCTGGCAAGCCGCTCGATCATCAGTTCGGCGTAGGCGAGGGTCTGGTCCACGGACATGTCCTGCATCAGGTCAAGTGCCTGCTTGCCCAGTCGCAGCGCATTGGGCGAGTTCGCTTCGAGCCGGGCAATGACGTCCGCGACATGGCGGTCCAGGTCCTCGGCCGGCACGGCACGATTGATCAGGTGGTAACGCTCGGCCTCTTCCGCGCTCAGGGGCTCGCCCAGAAAGGCCATCTCCCAATAGCGGCGTCGTGGCAGCTGGCGGATCAGGTAGGTGGTGATC
Source organism: Cupriavidus sp. 21MJTG02-4 (assembly GCF_057798975.1). Classification (NCBI taxonomy): domain Bacteria; kingdom Pseudomonadati; phylum Pseudomonadota; class Betaproteobacteria; order Burkholderiales; family Burkholderiaceae; genus Cupriavidus; species Cupriavidus sp. 21MJTG02-4. The sequence goes on from NZ_JBYOJP010000019.1 coordinate 60,828, forward strand.
ATCATCGGGAACACGCCTACCTTGACTTCTGGCGTGCCAAAGCGTGCGTGTGCCGCGGCAAGCGCGAGGTCGCAGGCCGAGACCAGCCCCAGCCCGCCGCCCAGGGCGCTGCCATTGATGCGCCCGATGATCGGCTTGTGGCAGGCGCGCATGGCCCGGTACACCTGAACCAGCGGATTCTCCGCGCGCCCCGTGGCGAACGTGCTGCCGGCATCGCCCTTCAGGTCGGCCCCCGCGCAGAAGGTGCGGTCCCCCGCCGCGGTCAGCACCACCGCGCGAATGGCGTCGTCGCGGGCCGCGTCACGGAACGCGTCGGCCAGTTGCCCGGTCATAGCGCGATTCAGCGAGTTGTGGGCGTCCGGCCGGTTTAGGGTGAGCCAAAGCGCGTTGTCCCGGCGCTCGACAACAATGGATTCAGACATCGACTTTCTCCAATCAGGAAAAACGCGAGAAATCGGGCTGGCGCCGTGCGAAGAAGGCGGCGATGGATTCCTGCATTTCCTCGGAGGCAAAGCAGGTCTCGAGCGCTTTACCTTCGGCCGCTATGGCGGCGGCCAGGCCCGCGCGGTGGCCCATCCGGAGCAGGCGCTTGCTGGCCCGCATGGAGGCGGGCGGGAGCGCTGCCAGTGCCGCCGCCGTCGCATTGGCCCGTGCCATCAACGCATCCGGAGGCAGCACTTCATTCACGATGCCGGCGCGCAAGGCCTTCTCGGCATCAAAAGGCTGGGCCAGCAGGACCAGTTCGTTCGCCAGCCGCATGCCGGCATGCAGCGACAGCAGGTAGCTGGAGCCAAATTCGGGCACCAGGCCAAGTTTTGTAAATGGCAATTGGAACGTCGTCCCGGCGGCCGCGAAAACGAAGTCGCAATGCAACAGAAGCGTCGTGCCGCCGCCGATCGCACTGCCGTGCACGGCGGCAACGATGGGCTTGTCAAAGTCGTCCAGGCGCATCAGCAGCCGAGCGAAGGCCGAGCGGACATAGCCCTCCGGCAGCGGCCCGGCCTGAAAGCCACGCAGGTCTCCGCCGGCACAAAATGCTTCGCCCTGCGCGCGCAGCAGAACCACGCGGGTCTGCTCGTCCCGCTGCGCCTCAAAGAGGCGCAGCTCAAGTTCGCAAAACCACGCCTCGTTCATCACGTTGCGTGCTTCGAGCGATCCGAACGTCACCGTAAGCACATGCCCACTGCGTTCAGCGCGGAAATCCTCGTTCAACTTGCCTCCTCCTTCTGGTCGGACTCGGGCGCGAGTGACGCGCCCCCGGTTGAGGTGTGAGGAAGTCTAGGAGTGCGGAATTAAAAAAGCAAGCGATTGGTTTAATTGTGGACTACACTTCAGACCGTGGTACCGAGGGGAGCTGGGTCAAAAACATGTCCTAAAGCGATGGCATCAGGCGTCCCGTCTAGAATGACGCCCGCCCCCAACTGAGTGATATCGAGCAAGAGATATGGCGCGACCGAAACGCGAAGACATCAATGACGTCAACCGCCGCAATGACCTCGTCATCGCGGCGGCGCTGCTGTTCAAGGAGAAGGGCTACCACGGCACGACCATGCGCGATATCGCGCGGGCCATCAACATGCAGGCGGGCAGCCCCTTCTATCATTTCGCCACTAAGCAGGATCTGCTGTTCGCCGGCGTGGAAGAAGGACTGCTGGGATGCCTGGCCGACCTTGAGGCGATCGATCCGCAGGCAATGTCGGCACGGGATTACTTCCGCGCGCTGGCGCGCGCCCATCTTCGACGCTTGCTCGAAACGCAGGGAGGGATGGTTCCGATGGTGGTCGATGAATGGCGCTACTTGGAAGGCCCGCATCTCGAAGCCGTGCTGGCGATACGCCATCGCTTCGAGGCATTGTGGCAAGCCGCGTTCGCCCGACTCAAGGATGCCGGCCACATCAGACGTGCTGACGCGATGGCCTGCCGCTTCTTCCTCAGCGCGTTGCATGGCACGGTACGTTGGTACAGCCCGGAAGGTCCTTTATCGCCTGACGAGATTGCAGATGAACTCGTGGCTTGTACGCTATGCGAAAACCCCGGATCCTGACCTATGTTGATGGCGACACCTGCGACTGGACCGCAGGCCGATGCCTCTATCGAACAACAGCATTGTGCTCCGTGCTGCAAGGCAGGCTCGCACCGTTGACCACGGCATGCCATGCCATTGTTGAGGAGATAGCATCATTGGTATAAAGAGCCGCCTGCCCGCAGGAAGAGAGACCACGGAGGTAGAAATGGGCAGGCGGGGCAAAAGAGTTTTGATCACGCCTAACGTAGAAGGCGCCAACGTCAGGCCAAGTAAGTTGATTTTTGATGTCCCGCCGACAAGTTCGGCACAAGTGAAGTGAATCAAGGGCAACGGTGGTCGGCACATGCCCTTGCAACTCAGGCTTACTCGGGCACCAGCTGTCCAGCGGACTGCGCAGCCGCATGCCGTTCGTGCTGGGCATCGGCCGCATTGCCGGGCCGGATCCTGAACCAGATGGAATACATAGCCGGCAGGAACACCAGGGTCAGGATCGTTCCGGCGAGCGTCCCGCCGATGAGGGTGTAAGCGAGTGCCCCCCAGAACACCGAATGGGTGAGCGGAATGAAGGCAAGGATGGCGGCCAATGCGGTGAGAATCACGGGTCGCGCACGCTGGACGGTCGCTTCAACAACGGCTCTGAACGGATCCAGTCCTTCGTCTTTGTTGTGCTGAATCTGCCCGATCAGGATCAGCGTATTGCGCATCAAGATTCCCGACAAAGCGATCAAGCCGACCAGCGCGTTGATGCCGAACGGCTGCCCGAACAGAATCAAGGTTGGCACCACGCCAATCAACCCCAGCGGGCTGGTCAGGAACACCATGACCATCGCCGGGATGGACCGCACCTGAAAGATGAGAATCAGCAGGGTCACCGCAAGCATGATCGGGAACAGCGGGAGCATGGCTTTCGTTGCTTTGCCCGACTCTTCGATCGATCCTGCTTGTTCAATGCGATATCCGCTTGGCAGCTTCTCAATGATCGGCTGAAGCTGCTTGCTGATGGCTGTCGACACATCAGGCGGTTGCAGCCCATCGGCAATATCGCCGCGCACCGTGATGGTCGGCATGCGGTCGCGCCGGCGGATGATGGGCTCTTCCATGCGAACGTCGATCTTTCCGACCTGCGAGAGCGGAATGCGTTGCCCGTTGGCGCCAGCCAGCGTGAAGTCGCCAATCTTGGAGGGGTCGAGCCGAACGTCTCCCGCCGAGCGCGCGGTCACCTGCACGGTGCGGATGTCCTCCCGCACGGCCGTTACCGGAATGCCGTTGAGCAGGAATTGGAGTTGTTGCGCGACGGCGCTGGAGGTCAATCCCACGGCCTGCAAGCGATCTTGCTGCAAAGTGAAGTGCAGCGTGGGTACGCGCATCCCCCAGTCGGTGTTGACGGTGCGCATCATCGGGCTGGCATCCATGATTTGCCGGACATCGGCCGCGATACGCTGCAACGTCTGGGCATCCGGACCAGTCACGCGGTAGGCGACCGGGAACGGCGAATACGGACCGAACACGAGTTGCGTGACACGCACGCGCGCCTCGGGGGCCAGACCATCTGCAATGGCCTGGCGCAGGCGCTGCTTCAACGCGTCACGCTCTTCCTGGCTATCGGTGCGTATCACGATCTTGGCGAACGACGGATCCGGCAGTTCCGGCCCCATCGCCAGATAGAAGCGAGGCGCTCCCTGGCCAACATACGACGTCACGATCTTGGCTTCCTTCTGTTTGGCAAGCCACGCTTCCAGCTTTAAGGTGGTAGCGCTAGTCTGGTTGATCGACGTGCCATAGGGCATCTGCACCTCGACCAGCACTTCGGGGCGATCCGAGACCGGGAAGAACTGTTTCTTGACCACCGCCATGCCAAGGATGGCCAAGACAAAGAGACCCACTACCGAGCCCGCGACCAGCCATTTGCGGGCAATGACGCGCCCCAACAATGCACGGAAGCGGTTGTAGCGCGGCGTGTCGTAAATCGCATCGTGACCACCTTCGTTCTTCTTGACGTCTGGCAGCATTTTCACGCCCAAGTAAGGCGTGAACACCACCGCGACGACCCAGGAGGCAATTAGCGCAATGCCCACGATCCAGAACATGTTGCTGGTGTATTCGCCTGCGGTGGAACGGGCAAAGCCGTTGGGCATGAAGCCGACGGCAGTGACCAGCGTGCCCGACAGCATGGGCGCGGCGGTGTGGCTCCACGCATAGGCCGAAGCAGCGACGCGGCTGTAGCCCTCTTCCATCTTCACCACCATCATTTCGATCGCGATGATGGCGTCATCCACCAGCAGGCCCAGCGCCAGAATCAAAGACCCAAGCGTGATGCGGTCGAAGTTCTTGCCCGTTGCAGCCATCACCACGAAGACGACCGCCAGTGTCAATGGCACGGCTGCGGCGACAACCAAGCCAGCGCGCCAGCCCATGCTGACGAAACTCACTAGCATGACCACCAGCAGCGCGGCGAAGAACTTGAGCATGAACTCATCGACGGCAGCGCTGATGTTGACCCCCTGGTCCGTCACCTTGGTCAAGCTCATGCCAAGCGGCATTTCAGCGTTGATGGTGCCGACCTCCTCGTCCAGCGCTTTGCCCAGGTCCAGGCCGTTCCACCCTTCGCGCATGACGATGCCCAGCAGCAAGGCGGGTTGCCCCCCGCTGCGCACCATGAACGTGGCGGGGTCTTCATAGCCGCGCTTGACCGTGGCAATGTCCGACAGCTTCAGCGTGCGCCCTTGTGATACAACGGGTGTATCACGAATCTTCTGCAGCCCGTCGAACGCACCGTCCAGGCGGATGAAGACCTGCGGCCCTTTCGTCTCTACTGAACCGGCAGCCGTCAGGGCGTTCTGGCTGTTGAGCGCGGCAAAGACGTCTTGTGGACTCACGCCAAGCGTCGCCAGTCGATCATGTGAAAACTCGATATAAATGCGTTCCGACTGTTCGCCAATGACGTTGACCTTCTTCACACCAGGCACGTGCAGCAAGCGCTGGCGCAGCGTCTCCGCGTCGCGCACGAGCGCGCGTTGCGGCTCGCCCTGCGCCTTGAGCGCAAACAGGGCAAAGGTCACGTCCGCATATTCGTCATTGACCATCGGTCCGATCACGCCGGGCGGCAAATTGACCACCTCGTCGCTGACCTTCTTGCGCGCTTGATAGAACTCCTCCTGGACTTCCGATGGCGGCGTGCTGTCGAGCAAGGTTAAGGTTGTGACCGCCAGGCCCGGCCGGGTGTACGTTTCCGTACGGTCGTACCAGCGCAGCTCCTGCATGCGCTTTTCAATTTTCTCGGCCACCTGGTCTTGCATTTCCTGGGCGGTCGCGCCCGGCCACGCGGTGATGATGGTCATCACCTTGACTGTAAACGCCGGGTCTTCCGCACGACCCAGCTTGAAGAAGGAAATGAGCCCCGCCAGCGAGATCAGGCAGATGAGGAACAGCGTGACGGCGCGCTCGCGCACGGCGAGGGCCGATAGGTTGAAACGACCTTGGCTCACCGGCGCACCTCCGCGATGGTGCTGGGGCCCTGACCTGCCACACGAACTTGCTGGCCTTCACGCAGCAGTTGTGCGCCAAGCGCGACGATCCGGTCTCCTTGCTTGACTGGGCCAGTAACCTGGGCGCTTTCGTCGCCGAAGCGTTCGATGGTGACGAATCGCCACGACACCTTGGCCGGATCCCCCTGGATAACCCACACGCCCGGGCCCTTGCCTGCATCGAACACGGCACCCAGCGGCACCTGCAGATCGCCTTGCGCAGTGGCAAGCCGATCGGGAATCTGGATCGTCACCGTGGCGCCCAGCGGTGCATTGGCCAGTTCGCCATCGAGCACATAGCGCGCCTCATAAGTGCGGGTGAGCCGATCGGCCGCATCCGACAGCTGCCGCAGCTTGGCAGGTACGCCGGCGCTTTCCTTACCGAAAAGTGTGGCCTGTGCGACAGAGCCAAGCGCCGGCCGGAGCGTTTCGGGCAACTGGACAACTGCCTCGCGACGGCCGGCGTGGGCCAGCCGTACGACGGCCTGCCCGGCGTTGACGACCTGACCGGGCTCGGCCAGCGTTTCCATGACCACGCCGTCGCCATCGGCAACGAGCTCCGCGTAACGGCTGGCGTTACGCGCGACATCGGCCTGCGCTTCCGCCGCGCTCAACTGGGCTTTGGCGGCGTCCGCCGCAGCCTTGGCCTGGTCATAGGCCGAGGCCGAAATTGCGCCCGTTCCGCGCAAGTCGCGGTAGCGGGCTTCGTCTTCCATCGTCTGTTTCGCGCGTGCCCGTGCGGCACTCACGGCTTCTTGTTGTGCCTGCGCGGCGAGCTTCAGATCGACAGGGTCGATGCGCATGAGCGGCTGCCCGCGCTTGACGGTTTGCCCCGCATCCACGAGCCGTTCCAGCACCTTGCCCGACACACGGAATCCGAGGTCACTCTGCACCCGGGCAGCGACGACGCCCGTAAATGAGCGCGATGCGGAAGCGACTGGCTGAACGATCGTGGCGCGCACCAAAGGCGCCTCAGTGCGCGGATCGGCAGGGGCCCTCCCGCCGCAAGCGCCCAAAGCGAGCGGCAACGCACAAATAACGGTAGAGGTAACAAAGCGACGCGAAAGCATGAAAGCCCCCTCGACAAGGTGATCCGGGCTTTCATTCTGGTTCTTGTGACCATTTTAGTCAATAGTCACATAGAGAAATCTGCACGTCAGGGGGAAAGGCTCCGAAGCACAAGGCTGGAGAGCAACCCGGGCGCACTTTCCGTGTAGTCAAAGCTGTACTGCAAAAGCAATGGATTCATGTACGGGCGCATGACGAGGTAGATGGCCGTCGTAGCCTCATCCAACGGCGTCTTGCGCTCGAAGTCCCCTGTCTCGCGGCCTTCCTGCAGCACATCGCGCAGCACCTGCTGGATGCGCTCTTCGTAGGCGATCACTGCCTGCCAGCGCTCTGTCGCCGCCGAGGCGGCGATCTCGTACAGCTTGCGGTCGTGGGAAAACAACCGAAGGCTGGCTTCAGTCAAGGCTTTGAACAGGCGCCGGAGCTTCTCGGGCGGGGAGTTGGCCTCGGCCAGGGCAGCGTTGACGTCGGCCTCGATCTCGCGCAGGCAGTTGGCGCAGATCATCTCGCCAATGGCCTGCTTGGATTCGAAGAACTTGTAGATATAGGCCTTGGAAAAACCGATGGCCTTGGCCAGATCGGAAACGGCGGTCTTCTCGTAGCCGTAGCGGCTGAAGTGCTCGGTAGCGGCGGCAACGATCTGGTCTCGCACGTCATGGTCGGCCGGGCCGCGGGCGGGAACGGGGTAAGGGGTGGTCTTCATGGGCTCCAGCTTACGCGAGTCGCGAAAGTTGAACAACTAGTAACCATTTTGTACTATAGTCACTGAAAATTCCGATGAAATAACCCCATGTTGCCAAAACACTCCGTTGTGGCCCTCTTCGTTGCCAGCCTGGTAACGGGCTGTGCCGTCGGCCCCGACTATATAAAGCCTGATGTGCCGGTTCCGGAACGATTCCAAGGCCAGACGGCGGTCGAGCAGCGCACATCCGATGCCGGGGCCGATCTGTCCGCATGGTGGTCTGGCTTTGGCGATCCGCAACTCACGCCGTTCGTGCGGCTCGCGCTGGATCAGAACCTGGACCTTGCACAGGCCTTCGCCCGCGTCACGCAAGCCCGTGCGGGCCTTGGCGCTGCCAATGCCGCGTTGCTGCCCTCCGGCAACATCTCCGGTCAGGCTGCGCGCGCGTACCAGTCTGTCGAAACCCCGTTGGGCCGCGTCTTGAATTCGAGACCCGGCTTCGACCGCTACGGCAACGCTTTTGAGGCCGACGTCACCGCAAGCTGGGAATTGGACGTATTCGGCGGCCTGCGCCGTGGCCGGGAGGCGGCACTGGCCGACTACCAGGCCTCCCAGGCGGGCGCCGTCGCCACACGGCTGGCCGTGGCCGCACAGACTGCCGATATTTACATCACCATCCGCGGCTTGCAGACGCGCCTGAAGGTGGCCCGCCACCAGGTAAAGACGCAAGAGGAATTGCTCTCCACCGTTAACCTGCTGTACGGCAAAGGACTGGCGGCCGAGCTTCAGGTCAGGCAGGCCGAAGGCGCACTCGCCCAGGTTCGCGCTTCCATCCCCCAGCTTGAAACGGGTCTGGATGCGACGATGAACGCGCTGGACGTGATGCTTGGCTCGCTGCCGGGCACGCACCGGGCCGAACTGGCAGAAGGCGGTGACATCCCGGCCGTTCCGCAAATTGCGATCGACGGATCGCCGGGCGAGCTGCTGAGGCGCCGCCCCGACCTCATCGTCGCCGAGCGTCGCCTGGCGGCCTCCAATGCGCGCATTGGCGTCGCCATTGCCGAGTACTACCCGAAGTTCTCGCTGGGCGGCCTGCTCGGCAGCGCCACATCCGTGGGCGCCGGAAGCCTGTTCAGCAGCGGCGCCAGTCAATTTGCCGGCGTGCTGGGCCTGCGCTGGCGTCTGTTCGATTTCGGCCGCATCAATGCGCAAATCGATCAAGCCAAGGGTCAAGAGGCGGAGATGCTGGCCGCATACCGGCTCGCCGTGCTGCGCGCCACGGAGGACGTGGAAGACGCCTTCTCTGCCCTGGTCAAGCGCGAGGAGCAAACGGCCGTGCTCACACAAGGGGTTGATTCACTCGGCCGCGCGCGAAACGCTTCGTTTGCCGCCTACCAGAAAGGCGTCGTCAGCCTGATCGAAGTTCTGCAAGCCGATGAAAGCCTGTTGCGTGCATCAGACGCGCGCGCCCAGGCGCAAGCGGAATCCGCGCGCGCCGCAGTCGCGGCATTCAAAGCGCTGGGCGGTGGCTGGCAGCCGGACGAATCGACCGCCGTTGCAAGCAAATAGTCGACCAGCGAAGAGGCTGCGCATCCGGCACGGCTCATCGCAACAGCCGATTTGCCGCAGCGCCAATTCACTACACAGAAAGTAACTGTCATGTCCAATTCCAAAGTTGTCGTGATTACCGGTGTGTCTTCGGGCATCGGCCGTGCCACCGCGGCGAAGTTTGCGTTGCGGGGCTGTCGGGTGTTCGGCACCGTGCGCAACCTCGCAAAAGCGCAGCCGATACCGGGCGTTGAACTGGTCGAGATGGATATCTGCGATCAAGCGTCGGTTCAGCATGGAATCCAGAGCATCATCGCGCAGGCCAAGCGCATCGATGTGCTGGTCAACAGTGCCGGCGTGACGCTGCTCGGCGCGACCGAGGAAACGTCGATCGCCGAAGCGCAGGCGCTGTTCGACACCAACGTGTTTGGCATCTTGCGCACCACGCAAGCCGTATTGCCGCACATGCGCGCGCAACGTTCGGGAAGAATCATCAACATCAGCTCGGTGCTCGGCTTTCTGCCGGCGCCGTACATGGGTCTCTATTCGGCGTCCAAACACGCCGTGGAGGGGATGTCCGAGACGTTGGACCATGAGGTGCGCAATTTCGGCATCCGCGTGGTGCTTGTGGAACCCTCATTTACCAAGACCAGCCTGGATATCAATGCCCCCCATGCGGTTTCCAAAGTCTCCGCCTACGACGACGAGCGCAGCGTCGTTTCGCAGGCAATTCAAGAAAGTGTCCAAAAAGCACCGGCGCCCGACGGCGTCGCGAGCACGGTCGTCGACGCCGCCTTGGGCGCGTGGAAAATGCGCCGTACACCCAAAGGCGAGGCCGCCCTTCTGAGCAAGCTGCGCCGTTTCATGCCGGCGGGCCCCGTCGACGCAAGCCTGCGGAAGACGTTCGGGCTCTCCTGAAGCGCGTCACCCCAAACAGATCCTGCGCATACATCATCGGAAGAGCCCCATGACAAATCCAGACAGTTCAGCAACTGCGACCTCCGCCACGATTGCTCCGGCTTTACCCAACGCGCAGCTCAACACTGCATCACCTTGGCCGGTGTTCTGGATCGCAAGCGTGGCGGTGTTCCTTGTCTCGATGGACGGCACGATGCTGTTCGCCGCCTTCAGTGCCTTACGCGCAGGGTTTCCTCAAGCCACGGCGGCGGACCTTTCCTGGGTGCTCAATGCCTACACCGTCGCCTACGCTGCAACGCTCATTCCGTCGGGCGGATTGGCGGATCGGCATGGGCGCAAGAAGGTGTTTCTGGGCGGTGTTGCGTTGTTTCTGGCGGCCTCTGTTGCGTGCGGTTTGGCCGCCAGCGTGGCGTGGCTCGTTGCGGCACGCGTGTTGCAAGCCATTGGCGCTGCCTTGCTGACACCCGCGTCGCTTTCGCTTGTGCTGGCGGCGTTTCCGAGCAGCAAGCGCGCCGTGGCAATCGGTCTATGGGGAGCCGTCGGTGCCCTGGCCGCAGCGGTAGGCCCCAGCCTCGGGGCATTCGTGATCGCATCGGTCGGCTGGCAATGGGCCTTTTACCTGAATGTGCCTTTAGGCCTGGCTGCCATGTGGCGCGGCGCGACACTGCTGACCGAGACAAAGCAGCACACCAGCAACCGCCCGCTCGACCTGTTCGGAATGGGCCTGCTGAGTGTCGGGACTGGCGCTTTGGCACTGTCGATTGTGCAATCGGAGTCGACCAGGTGGTCGCGCCATGAACTGCTCGGTTTTGCCGGCATTGGGCTGATGTGCATCCTCGGATTTGTGGCCTGGGCGCGCGTTGCCACCGCACCGCTGGTGGACTTGGGCTTGTTCCGTAACCGGACCTACCGTTACGTCAACCTGGCAACGTTGACTTTCGGCATCGCGTTTTCGATGATGTTCTTCGCCTTCTTCTTCTACATGAAGTCGATCTGGCATTACTCGTTGCCGATGGCGGGCCTTGCCATCACGCCGGGGCCGCTGCTAGTGATTCCAGTGGCCACTCTGTCAGGCCGAATTGCCAGTAAGCATGGCCACCGTCCATTGTTGGTTGCGGGCAGCGTGCTCTACGCGACCAGTGCAGTGTGGTTCTTGCTGGTGCCAGGAACAGAACCGGCTTATTTCACACGGTGGCTGCCAGGCATGCTGCTCAGTGGTGTCGGTGTGGGCATGGTATTGCCGTCACTGTCGGGTGCCGCAGTCAGTCGCTTGCCTGCGGACCACTACGCGGTGGGCGGTGCAATCAATCAGGCAATACGGCAAATCGGATCCGTCATGGGAGTGGCCCTGACAGTGCTGCTGCTTGGTAACGCGAGTCTGCAACGTGCCGACTTCAATGCGCTCTACCTGTGCCATATGAGCTTGGCCCTTCTGACCGCGGCGCTGTGCCTGCCCGTCAACACGTTGCCCCCGGCCATCGCCAAAACGCCTGATTCGGTATCGAGTCACGAAGCCACGGGGTGAAATTCCTGCATACCGCCTTGGAGACATCGATGGAAAACGATCAGAAATCACTTGCCTGGATAAACCAGTTGTCCGACGCAAAGCGAAGCATACACGAAGGCGGTGGAGTAGCAGGCCTCGCCCGAATGGGGCAGATCGCCGGCAAAAGCGGCCGAGAGATTCTGGACGCCATGATGTCTGGCGAATTGCCGTATCCCCCATGAATGAAACCATGAACATGACGTTGCTGGAGGTGGGCGATGGCCGCGCCATGTTCCAAGGTATCCCGCTGCTGCAGCACTACAACCCGCTGGGCACGGTGCATGGTGGCTGGTTTGCCACCCTTCTGGACTCGGCACTTGGCTGTGCAGTACAAACCACGCTGCCGGCAGGGCGTACCTACACGACGGTTGAACTCAGCATAAAGATCGTACGGTCAGCCTCGCACAAGACTGGTCCGCTGTGTGCCATCGCCACGGTTGTTCACGCGGGTCGTCAGGTAGCAACCGCGGAGGCGCGCATCGAAGATGCGAAAGGCAAGCTCTACGCTCATGCGACCACCACCTGCTTTGTCTTCGATGTACCAGCGGCTTGACAGCAAGGTTCTGCAAGGCGGCTTTGAAAAATTGGAGGGCCATGTAATGAAAACCGGAAGCGCAATCGATCAGGCGATGCGGGAAATGGGTTCGGTAAAGCGGGAAGAGGCGTCTCTGGCCGTGGGCATAACGCCTGGTCGCTCGACGGAGCTCAGCGCACGCAGAAGCGACGGAGATCTTGGCAAATCCAAAGACCTTTCCGTTGACGACTTCCTAATGCGATGTTCCTGGTACAGCAGTCTGACCGCCGGCCAAAGGGAGGTGGTAAAGCGCGATTGCTTTGATCGGTCGTACAGTCCCGGTGCAATCCTCTGCCATCGGGGTGACGCCGCGGACCACTGGCTCGGTGTAATCGAAGGAATAGTCAAAGTCGATACCGGCTCGAAAGAGGGTCGTATAGTAACGTTTGCTGGCATCCCAGCAGGCTCTTGGTTCGGGGAAGGCAGCGTCTTGAAAGACGAACCTCGCGGCTACTCTGTCACCGCAGTCCGGGACAGTCGATTGGCCTTGATGCCTCGCTCGACCTTTCTGTGGCTCCTCGAGAATAGCCACACGTTCAGCCGCTACATCATTGACCAGCTCAATGCCCGATGCAGCTATTACATTGGTCTAGTCCACCATCTGCGCATACACGACGCCCCGACCCGCATAGCGTTTTGCTTGAGCGAGCTCTTTAACCGGCAGCTGCATCCTGGTACCTCGATGACGTTGGCCTACTCCCAAGAGGAGATCGGCAGACTCTCTGGCCTTTCTCGTCAAAACGCAAATCGAGCTCTTCGCAAATTGGCTGATGCGGGTCTCATCCACGCCGAATACGGAGCGGTGCAAATCCTGAACATTGAAGGCCTGAGAAAGTTCGCGCATTCGGGGGATTGAACCTTATCGCAGGTTTGTCGGCTTGTACCGCGCCTCGGAGGCCACCATGTCACGCAAGCTCATGCGCTGCTGCATGGGGAGGAAAGCAATGTGTTCAGTGATGCCGGATACCAAGGCGTTGAAAGGCGCATTGAGGCGCAAGACATCACGGTCAACTGGCATGTGGCGATGCGCCCCGGACAAGCGCCGCTCGTTGGATAGGTAGGCGCCGGTGGGCAAGCTGCGCGATGAACTCGAACGGGTCAAAGCTCGCATCCGCGCCGAGGTGGAGCACCCGTTTCACACCCTCACCAAGCTCAAAATATGTTCTTTGCGACACATTTACCGGACAGCTATGGACCAGGATCGCCCGGGGTGACCCTAACCGCCATCTGTTTTTCAGATAGTGGCATCGGGAAACCATGCTTCCGAGGGAAAGAGCTCATGGCTACGATACTTCTACCAACCTATTAAGCGAGAGGAAGTACAAATGGACAGTGCCACCCACCCGTATAGCGTTTTCTGGCAACCCGGCTGCTCGAGCTGTGTCCGCGTCAAGGAGTTTTTGACCCACCTCGAAATCCCGTTCAAGTCCGTCAACGTGCTGTCGGATACCGATGGTCGAAATGAATTGCGCCGGCTCGGCGCGAGGTCGGTTCCAGTGGTTTCGAAAGGGGACCAATACGTCTACGCGCAGTCTATCGAGGACGTGGCACGCTTCGTTGACCGACTCGATGCTGTCATGGACCGGCTGCCACCCGACGTCTTGGTAAAGAAGTGGATGAAGGTACTAACCGTCGCGCTCGCCATCACACCGCAGATGCCGGAGGAATTGTTCAACAGCCCCGTATTTCCGGGCCGGCCGCGTACCTACCGGGACCTAAGCTATCACATCTTCCAGGTCGTAGATGCATTTCTCCAAACGGTACTCGAGGGGCTCGAAGACTGGACAATCGTTGCCAACGTTGACGCACCGGACCGCATCAGGAGCATCGACGCCATCCTTCGAGAGGGCACTGAACTCAAGGCAAGGGTGGAGGCATGGTGGGCAAAGCTTGACGATAAGTCATGCACCCAGGTGCTGAAAATGTTCTACGGCGAACATCCGCTGCACCAATTCCTGGAGCGCTCCACGTGGCACTCTGCCCAGCATACGCGCCAATTGATTGCCTTGCTCACGGAAAAGGGGGTTGAGCTGCCAGTGACCCTGTCTGAGGAGGACTACGAAGGCCTGCCAATGCCGCAAGGTCTGTGGGAATAATCCGCACCACCTCACACAGCGAATTTCATTAAATCGCGGCCGCCTCGAGAAAGAGCGGTTCGAATCGATTGTCATCAGGATTGCAGCATGAACGCTATCAAACATGCCAAGGTCGCCATCGTCGGTTCGGGGCCTGCCGGATACACCGCCGCCCTATATGCGGCCCGAGCGAATCTCAAACCGATGCTCATCGCCGGGCGGGAGCCGGGCGGGCAGTTGACCACGACGACGGACGTGGAGAATTGGCCTGGCGATGTAAACGGCGTACAAGGTCCGGAGCTCATGCAGCGGTTGCGCGACCATGCTGCACGGTTCGAAACGACGATTGTGGAGGATCACGTCCGCTCTGTATCGCTCGAGGAAAGACCATTCACGCTTCACGGCGAGGGTGGAACTTACACATGTGACACGCTCATTATCGCGACTGGCGCATCTGCCAAGTGGCTTGGATTGCCATCGGAAAAGGACTACATGGGGCGCGGCGTTTCCGGATGCGCCACATGTGACGGGTTTTTCTACCAGGGTGAAGACGTCTGCGTGATCGGTGGTGGAAACACCGCAGTCGAGGAAGCACTGCTGCTATCGAACATTGCCAGCCGGGTCACTCTCGTCCATCGGAGGGACAAGCTCAGGGCCGAGCCGATTCTCGTTGCTCGCCTGATGGACAAAGTGCGAGAGGGTGTCGTCTCCTTGAAGCTTGGTGCCGTCCTCGATGAGGTCCTAGGGAACGAGGACGGCGTCTCCGCAGTGCGCCTCAGCCAACTTGCCGATGGTAAAACTGAAGAGGTACCCCTAAAGGGCTGTTTCATTGCCATCGGTCATTCCCCGAATACCGGCATCTTCGCTGGCAAGTTAGAGATGGACAATGGCTACATCATCACGCGGTCAGGCCTCAATGGCTACGCGACCATGACCAGCGTCCCGGGGGTGTTTGCAGCGGGCGACGTTCAGGATCAGGTGTATCGTCAAGCTATTACTAGCGCCGCGACAGGCTGCATGGCTGCCCTCGATGCGCATCGCTACCTCGAGGAATATGCACACGGCCCGGCGGCTGGAAAGGCAGACGACGATGGACTTGCGACAACTGAAGTACTTTCTGAAAGTTGCTGATTTGGGAAGCATATCCAAGGCTAGCGACCAACTGCACGTTGCCCAATCGGCAATCAGCACCCAAATCGCTGCACTGGAGAGCGAACTCCACAACCAACTGTTCCTGCGTCGCTCCACAGGTGTAACGTTGACGGAGCCCGGGCGTCTTCTGTATCGCCACGCTCGGCTGATTCAACGTCAGGCGGAGATCGCGCAAGAGGACGTGGCCAACGCTAGTGCCGAACCATGCGGCACAGTGTCCCTCGGATTACCCTCCGCCATGGCAGAGCTACTTGGCATTGCAATGATCCGTGCATGCCAGGAGCAGCTTCCGCTGGTGCGCCTGCAGATTGTCGAAGGATTGAGTGTTCTGCTACAAGAGTTCACGTTAAGCGGTCGACTCGATATGTCTATCTTGTTCCTCGATCATGCGCCAAGAGGACTTGATATTCAGACAGTGCTGGATGAGGAGCTCTTCTATGTTTGCCCACCGAATAGCCGTTTCGTGGATAAGGTGCGGACGGGTATCAGCCTGGAAGAGGCGTTGGAGACAAAACTCGTGATGCCTGCCGTTGGCAATAGCATGCGTCTGGTGGTGGATACCGCCTGTACGATCGCTGAGCTTAGTTTCAAGCCGATTGCGGAATTGGATTCGCTCACGCTGTTGAAGGCGTGTGTGGTTCAGAACATCGCCTCGACATTCCTTCCATGGGCAGTGGTCGCGAAGGAGGAAGCTGCCGGTGACGTACAGGTGTTGAAGGTGCGTACCCAGCAATTCACGCGTCCCCTCTCAATTTGTACCTCCTCTCTCAATGCATCCAGCGCTGCGACTGAGGCGGTCTATGAGCTGCTCCAAGGCGTTATGACGGATCTGGTCAAGGATCGAATCTGGCAGGGGACCAGTCTCAGAACGTTATCAGGCGGCTAACGCGGTTACCGTTTCAAGTATCCAAGGAACCAATGACTAGACGGAATTCAGGTTGAAGGCAGCCAGATGACATGGAACTGAGCTACACCTAGCCAAAGCCCGGCAAGCGTGAGACGACCCCCCCGAGAAATTAAAGCTGAAGGGTTTCCAGAAATCAATCTGAGGCCGCTAAACGATCCTATCGCCCTCAGCAGCGGGCTTTCGGCTGACGACCTCGCACCGCGCAGTACACCGCAATGCCATCGAGCCAAAAATGCTCCGCGGCATCACGACTTAAACTAAAGGAGACACAAGATGATAAAGACAATCTTTGCCATCTTTCTGATGGCGTGCGGACTCACCAGCGCGCAAGCGCAGGCCAATTCACCTTGGCCGACGAGGCCAATCCGTGTCGTGATTCCATGGACGCCTGGAGGTGGCTCGGACATTCTGACTCGATTGGTGACTACAGAAGTGTCACAGGCGACGAAATGGAACTTCGTGCCAGAGAACAAGCCTGGGGCTGGCGGGACCGTCGGGATCGCAGACGTTGTAAGGTCCGCGCCAGGCGGCTATGACCTGGTTATGGGCCAGAAGGACAATCTGTCGGTGGCTCCGTGGATCTACAAGTCCGTAACCTATGTACCAGGCCGCGATCTTGTCGCGGTCAGCCATGTAGCCTATACGCCCATTGTCATGGTTACATCGGTCAATTCCAAGCTCAAGACACTTGCTGACGTCGTGAACGCTGCGCGCGCCGCGCCGGGCTCGCTTAAGTACGGTTCTGCCGGGAGTGGTACAACGATCCATCTGGCGGCCGAGATCTTCAGCCGTGCAGCGGGCATCAAACTATTGCATGTTCCGTACAAGGGATCGAGTGCCGGGATCCCGGACACCATCGCCGGAAACGTTGACTTGATGGTGGCCTCGGTCCCGTCCGTCCTTGCGCAAATCAAAGCGGGCACACTGCGACCGATAGCTGTCACCTCTGCGAAGCGAAGTTCCTCTCTCCCAGACGTCCCGACCGTCGCCGAAAGCGGGTACAAAGAGGTAGATGTGAGCACGTGGTATGGACTATTTGCGCCGGCGAAGACCCCGCCGGAGATCGTGAACCGCATCAACGCCGAGGTCAACAAGGTTCTCTCTTCTCCTTCGGTGATTCGAGCCATCCATGAGCAGGGCGCGGAGCCTAAGCAGATGTCACCGAAGGAGTTTGCCGATTTCGTTCAGGCAGACTACGTCAAGTGGAAGGAAATCGTCGCGCAGTCGGGGGTGAAACTAGACAACTAGTGCGGGGAGGCCCAGATCGTTTGTGGGAATTTGAGCGTGCACCACCGCATGGCTCCTGGCCCGCCCCCGCCTGCTACCGGGTGCATTTCCCCAAAGCCTTGGCGCATACGGAGCACATCAATGCGTAGCGAAAATTCTTCGGCAGCCCAACGTCTGCCGCTAAGCGGAATTCGAGTCATTGAAATGACTCACATGGTCATGGGTCCGGCATGCGGGCTCGTCCTTGCTGACCTCGGAGCGGAGGTCATCAAGGTCGAGCCGCCGAAAGGTGACGGCACTCGCCGTTTGCTCGGCGCGGGCGCAGGGTTCTTTCGGGCGTTCAACCGGAACAAGAAAAGCGTGGCGGTCGAGGTGAGCGAAAGCAAGGACATGGAAGCCTTGCTGAAGCTGATCGACAGCGCCGATGTCTTTCTTGAAAACTTCAAGCCTGGCCGCATGAAAGACCTGGGCCTGGACTATGAAACACTTCGCAAGCGCAACCCGAAGTTGATCTATGTCTCGCACAAGGGATTTCTCAGCGGGCCATACGAAAAGCGTCTTGCTCTCGACGAAGTCGTACAGATGATGGCGGGGCTGGCCTATATGACAGGCCCGATCGGACGCCCCTTGCGTGCCGGCAGCTCAGTCAATGACATCATGGGTGGCATGTTCGGCGCCATTGGCGTCCTCGCGGCCCTGTACGAACGCAACGCCACCGGAACAGGCAAGGAGATTCAATCTGGCCTTTTCGAGAACTGCGTCCTCCTGTCTGCGCAACAGATGCAACAGTACGCAGTGACCGGGAAGCCGGCAGCCCCCATGCCGGCACGGATCAGTGCCTGGGCCGTCTACGACGTGTTCGAGCTGGGCGATGGCCACCAGATGTTTATTGCCGCCACGGGCGACGCCCAGTGGCGGACTTTCTGTCGCATCATCGGCAGGGACGATCTGCTTGAGGACCAGCGCCTGGCGTCCAATAACAACAGGGTACTGGCAAGAGACTGGCTGTTGCCGACGCTTGGAGAAACGCTGAAGGCATTCCGTCCCGAAAAGCTGACGGCCGCGTTTGAAGCTGGCAACGTACCGTTCGCCGAAATCACCCGTCCCGAAGAACTCTTCGACGATCCACATCTCAAGGAGAGTGGCGGGCTGGCGAAGCTTCAGGTCGATGACGGCACCACCACTGAAGTTCCCCTGCTGCCTTTCACCCTGGATGGCGCACGGCTGCAGCCTCGCATGCCGATCGCACGCATTGGTCAGCACACCCGTGAGGTGCTTGAGTCCGCCGGTTGTGCCGCAAGCGACGTGGATGCCATCGTGGCCAGGCAATGCAACCCCGGGATCGCCCAACCGGTGGCTGGCCACAAGGATTGACCCTGCCACCACGTGATACCGGCGTGATCGCGCATGAAGCCTGACGACATTCCTGCTGGTTCGGAAATATCGGGAACAGGAGACAAGGTTGAAGAAATCAATGACTGCAGCATTGCTGCTCATGTGCCGTAGAAGAATAGCAACAGTGAACACGACGGTCGGACATGCATGAGTTGCGCGGCTGTACCCACGCAATGCGGCAAGGCATCGACGGGGCCACCGCAGCAAGCTGGATTGCTTACCGATGTCGAGTCTTACAGCCTGGCGCGCCGCCTCGTCCGTGGCGGTCTGCGCGACAGAATTCATCAGTCCGGCGGGCCGTGGTCAGGTAGACGTCGGTCCGCTTGGAGAACGCGTAGTTGGCCACCAGCGCGAGGGATTGGGGGAGTGGAACTAAGTTGGGGGATGCGCCCGTCTACGTGCTCAGTTGGATCTACGGCGACCGAAAGTGTGGGTACTTGTAGATGAATTGCTCCTCCAGCTTGCCACCCAGCAGTTCGACTCGCGCTTGGAGAAGGTAGTGCGCACCGTTGACAGACCACCGCATCTGCTGACGTTTGGACAGGCGACGGTTGATCAAATGATTCATCAGTGATTCTGCCGGAGCGGTAGAGATTCGCCTCCCCGCCCGCCTTGCGCGCGCATAGTCAACAAGGATGGCTGCGTTGTTCTGGAGAAAACTGAGGAGTCGATTGGCAGCACCGAATGTAGTCGCTGCGGCAGGGCCATAGAAGCTTTCACGCTTCAACGCCTCCTCTTTCATGGAGGCAGCCAACGTCCGGCGCGCGTCCTGGTCAACTCTATACCTATTGCCGCTCGGCCTCTCCACAGTGCATCTCGTATTTTGCGCCATATCTTTTCGCACCGCGTGAACTGTAGTAATCGTGGGTCTCCCGCACTTTGTGTGACGGCCGAGTCGAGGGCTTGATTTCCCGCCGGTTTGGCCGTACGTTGATCGTTACCATGAGGCAAGTTCTCGGTGGGATCGATCGTATTCTCGCCCGTGTGGGTAAGCGCTTCGTCTCCAGGACGTGCAAGGGGAGACCATTACTGTCGAAGCCTGCAGTACAGTCCGCGGAGCACCGTGTCCGGCCTGCCATAGTTGGAGTCACCGACTCCACGGCCGCTATGTGCGCAAGCTGGAAGAACGTCCAATGCTCGAGCAGCGGGTCGTTCTCGCTATTGAGGTGCGTCGCTTCAAGTGTATGAACGCCAACTGCCCCCGTCGTACGTTTGCCGAGAATATCCACGCATTGGCCGGTCGGTATCAGCGTCGTACGCGATCGCAGGCTCGGGCGTTGTACGCGCTGGGCCACGCCCTCGGTGGTGAGGCAGCAGCCCGGCTTGCCGACGCCTTGGGCTTGCGCACCAGTGCTGACACCGTGCTGCGAGAATTGCGCAGAGTACCTGAGCGCAAGCGCAAACCACAACCGCGGGTCGTCGGCATCGATGACTGGGCGATCGCGCGCGGTCACCAGTACGGAACGATCATCGTCGACTTGGAGCGACGTGAGCCGATCGAAGTGTTCGCAGGTAGGGACGCCATTGCGGTGGCTGCGTGGATGCGTGCGCACCCATCGATCGAGATCGTCGCCAGGGACCGGGCCGGGGCCTATTCCGAAGCGGTCGACCTCGCGCTGCCGGCAGCCAAGCAAGTCTCGGATCGCTGGCATTTGCTGAGCAACCTGCGCGACAACGTCGAGCGGCTGCTATACCGACTCGGGCCACAAATGCGCCAAGCCGCCCAGCAAGTAAACGTCAGTAGGGTGACCCTGGGCCGGCAGGGTCTGCGCCGAAGCTCACAACGGTCATGGGAGCGTCTGAGCGATCAGCGACGCGCCACACGGCTGGCGTTGTACAAGCAGGTGATGGCGCTACGCGCCCAGGGCGGCACGATCAGAGGAATCGCGCGTGAACTCTCAATCAGCGCAGCAACCGTGCAGAAGTTCGTCCATGCTGGGGCATTCCTCGAGCGCGCATCCAAGGCGCGGGGTCCGACGCCTTTGGATCCCTATCGCGACTATATCGAGGAACGAATCATCCAGGGCTGTCGCTTTCCTGAACTGATCTGGCAAGAACTCAAGCAGCGCGGCTATAAGGGCAGTCCTGCCTGACGCTGCAGGCGGCGTGGTGAGTGCCACTTGTATCGTCGCCCGGGAGGTCGACCCGCCGGCAGGCGTCAAGCCGATTGAATGGCGACTGCTGAGTAATCGCGAGGTGGACGACCTTGACGCGGCCGCACAGCTTATTGACTGGTACCGCGCGCGTTGGGAGGTGGAATTGTTCTTTCATGTGCTCAAGAACGGCTGTCGAGTCGAGGCGTTGCAACTCGCATCGATGGCACGGCTTGAGCGTGCCTTGGCGCTGTTCATGGTGGTGGCATGGCGCATCGCTCGGTTGATGCGACTGGGTCGAACTTGCCCGGACCTGGATGCAGGGCTGTTGTTCGAGCGCGATGAATGGCGCGCGGCATTCATTCTCAACAAGAAGAAGCCGCCGAAGACGTCACCGCGTCTGAATGAGGTCGTGCGCTTGGTCGCTATGCTCGGCGGCTTCCTGGCGCGCAAAGGCGACGGCGAACCCGGAGTCAAGACTATCTGGCAAGGCCTGCAGCGAGTGGTGGATTTCGCCGCCGGTCTTCGGTACGCCCGTGAACTTGACGACTGAGATGTGTGTAATCAAATGGTGTATAAGGGGATGCACTAGATCCCCACCGGTTTCGCACTTGGCGCAATACCATCCCGAACCACCCTTCCCGCGACGTTCCCAGACAACTCGAAACGTCGAATTGCCAGAGCAGAACGGACAGGGTCCCCATTTACCACTGAGGATCCTCTGGTCCTGCACGTAGTCCGGCAGCACATTTCTCCAGTCGATCGAATCAACGTCGACACGTTCGTCATCATTGTTCTCTGGTCAGGACATCAAGCGCTTCGGTCCGATCTTCGGCTTATCAACCACTGTCTTCGCGTCCGAAGACGACCGGAAAAGCGCCTTATGTCGCATCTTCAAAATTCGTATCCGACACCGACGTTCACAATTAGTGGAGCCGCCGACATGCGGGTCCTGTTCGAAAGAACGACTTGCCCGTTCGCATTTACTGCATTGAAGCTCGCATTGGTTTTGAGCGGAAACCAGGTCATCGACCCGGTGAGCATCCAGCGCACGTTGATCCGATACGCCCAGCCAGCCGCAAGCACCGGATTCCACGACGAACTCAACGACGTCTCGACGCTTCCGCCCGGACCTGCGAGCTGACTTAATGCTCCGGAAAATAGCGGATTCAATTGGACCGATCTGAACCATGAATAGTTAACGCCGACTCCCAAGAAGGGCCTTATCTTGTTCTCCGCCCCTCCAAAGTAGTACTTCGCGACAACTATAGGCGCCCACGCCCGCACGGTGAAGAGTGGTTGAATTTCACCAAGCGGTAAAACAGGACCCCCGACTCCGAAAGCCGCCACATTTCCCTGGGCACCAACTTCCAGCTTTGGCGGCACAGCTACGGCTCCTTCCACTGCCAGATGATCGGTTATGAAATAGGTAAAAAGCATCGAAGGCATAACCGCGTTATGAACTACAGTATTTGTTCCCGGCGACGTAAAAGTCCCAAATACCGAAGAGCTGACAATCGGTTGCGATCTTGAGTTCGGAAAATCGAGCCATGATGCACCCAACGTAGTCACAAAGCTTCCTGCACTTTGCGCACGAACACAACATGGATGAAGAGTTGCGGCCACCATGCAGAACGTAGTCATTGTTTTCAAATGCTTCAAAGCCGTCTCCAATGTTTTTATCGATCCTTTGTCCGACGCCACAGCTTCGTTGCGCCACGCGGTATGTGCTTTCAGGAAAAATCGGCCTACCGGCCAGCTAATCGTTCACACCCAATCCACCGCCACAATTCGTAGGCATCGTCCACTCGCTTCCCTCTCGCGCTCTTGATTGAGACCGTTCTCGCAGTTCATATCAGGCGCATTGCGGGACGCTCTGGAGCCGGTGGAAAAACGCGCCACGGGGGCCGTCTTCATGACGGAAGAAATACAAAGCGACCGCCATTTCATCTTTGACCGTCTCAACCCTGACATAGCATTGTCGTTTGGCTCACCTGTTCCTGAACTCCGTAATTCGAATTCCTGTCACGGGATCCGGCTCGAGCCAATCAGGGGCCCATCGTGCGCAACGATTTTGGCTTCCAAACCGTCAGCACCTCCTTCGCATAGCTTATTAATACGTCGGCACTACAAGGCAGATCGTTGCCCAAGAACGAGTCGACGATCATTGAGTTTCTTCCAGATCGTCCCATCCAGCTGTTGGATCGTAAGTGCCATCTTTTCGGCCTTTGCACAGGGCGTCGTGACGGGGGCGTTTGAGACGGCTCCCAACCAACTCACGGACCGCTTCAGGCGCTTATCAGTTGCTCACTTAGTGACCCTTGCCCAAGGCAACGGCCCGATATCAAACGCGGTTGTTTGGGGCCGGTGCAGTCATATTGACCGCTAGACCTTCTTGAGCTTGTGGCCTCCTGCAACATAGTCCTTCATCATTTGTATCGCCTGTTTGTCGTAGGACATCATGTGTATGAAGCCAGCAGCTTCACGGTCTAGACTCTCCGACAGGGGTAGATCCTCGCTCGAACGTACAAGCTGTTTGTAGAATGAGAGCGCTGCGGCGGGCTTGTCGAGAAACTCGTTCGCTATCTGCAGCGCTGCCGTGACCACGTCTTCAGTCACATAGTGGTGAACCAGACCTTCTTTCGCAGCTTCTTCGGGATAAAAAAGGCGGCCACGTAACACCCATTCGAGAGCTTTCCCAGCACCCACTGCTCGAGCGAGCCTCACTGAAGCGCCGGCACCCGTTATAAGGCCAATCTGGATCTCCGGTTGTCCTATTGTGTATGTACCGGGTCCTGCGATCCGAATGTCGCAACAAAGCGCAATTTCGAGTCCGCCACCCATGCAGTAGCCGTTAATAGCGGCAATCGTAGGCTTTTGAGAATGTTCAATCTTTTCCCAACCAGCCCGCAGCGGGCTGCGCGCACCCAACGGGTCCGGCAGGCCAGCTTCCCGGCCAGTGCGGACCATTTGGCCAAATGCAAGCAAATCCTCAACGGACACATGCCGAACAAACTCTTCCGGTTGTCCGCCGGTGAAGATAATTGCACGCACGTTGGGGTCGGCCTCTAGCGTGTCCATAACCCCATTAAGCTGGGCGAGCATGTCAAAGTCCATGAATCCTTTGTTCGGATTGCAGAATTTGACGACCGCAATTTGATTATTGATTTCAAATGAAACTTTTCCCATCGTTGTCTCCATTGTTTTATCGCCGCGCCCCCAACCTTGATCGCCAGTCGCGGACATCACGATACAGTCGGCGAGAGATGCTGCTTGAACCAGCCCACTGCCGCACTACTACTGACATCGAAACTGGGCCCCACATACGCATCGAAATGACCACCTGGAATTACAACAAGCTTCTTGGGCTCGAGTGCCCGATTGAATGCGCCTAGCTGCAAGTCGCCGGGGTTCACGTGATCGGCAGCCGCCACAACCATGAGGAGTGGAGTCGGAGAAATGGCAGACACGTAACAGCCCGGTTCATACTCCATCAACATTTCGATTGACCGAAGGGTCACCTCGTTTTTCCATGCCGGTGCGCGAGACTGCGCCGTTACAGAGAACCATTCCCACGCGTCCGATTGAGGCATCGCGCTTGGTAAGGCCGGATCTTCACTTACCGCCGGAATCATTGCGGGAATCTGACCAGAGAAACGGCGCATTCGGTCTTCGTCGAGCGTGGCCCGCAGCGCAGGAAGATGGTCAGGGCGGACAGCTCGATCAATGAGCTGCTTCCCCGACACAAAGGGAACTTGTGACACGACGCATTTGACTCGCCTATCGATCGCGCCGAGCATCAGGACGTGACCACCGCTGTAACTAGATCCCCATACGCCAATCCGATTCTTATCAATGCCATCCAAACTGCTTATAAAAGAAATGGCATTACGATAGTCCCGAACCTGTTGTATTGGGTCAATTTCGTATCGAGGAGTACCGTCGCTAGCTCCGAAGTTTCGATTGTCGAAAACCAGGACGGCAAAACCGGCATCGCAGAAAGCGTCGGCATAGCTATCGAGATACATTTCTTTCACCGCTGAATAGCCGTGTGCCATCACGACGGCGGCGCATGCCGACGTCCCGCTGCCTGGTTTGTAAAGCCATCCCCGCAATGTCACGCCCTCTGCGTTAAAGCTAACATCTTGTCTCACAGCACGTGCCTCCTAGCTATTTGTGTGGTTTTATCTACACCGTGGTGGACCGATTACTCTCGGACCATAACGGCCATCTCCCCGCTCTCGTTAAGCCGCCTTCGAACAATCCGAAGGATGACGCGAAGCGCCCGCACCTTCCAATGCAGGACGACGGCACGCTTTGCGCCGCGCCGCATCCATAAGCCGGCGTAGTGATTCTGTGACCGTGAGACGGGCGTCACAAGGTTGAGGAATGCCAAAAATGGGGTGAGTTGGTGCCAATGCAGCTACCCGCAGCACCGCAATGACGGCGCGAAGACGCTTGCGCACGTCCGCTCATCCGGTTCGCTCAGCATCGCCTCGGGCGAGCGAGAATCGTCAAGGTCAGTTAGAACCCGACGTGCTCTCGGCCTTTCAGCCGGAGGATTTCACGAGCCTCTGCTGGTGTAGCAATGTCGAAGGAAAGCTCTTCTAAGATCCGACGAATCTTTTTGACTTGTTCTGCGTTCGAACGAGCCATCTTGCCCTTTTCAATGAAGATACTATCTTCCAAGCCGACCCGGACGTTGCCACCCATGATTGCCCCAGCGGTAAGCAGTGTCATCTGATGGCGGCCCGCGCCTAGTACAGAGAATTCATACGATTCCCGACCGAAAAGGCGATCCGCGACAGTGCGCATCATTGTGATATTTTCAGGATCCGGGCCGAGACCGCCCAAAATGCCGTAAATGGACTGGATGAAAAAAGGCGGTTTAATCAACCCTTCATCGACAAAGTGCGCAAGGTTGTAGAGATGGCCGACGTCGTAACACTCGAGCTCAAAGCGAGTGCCGTGCTCGCTCAGTTCTGTGACGATGTTTTTTATGTCCTTGAACGTGTTCTTAAAAATCGCGTCTTCGGTCGCTTGGACCGCTGGGCCTTCCCAGTCGTATTTCCATTTCCTGATCTTGCTTGCGATCGGATGAATCGAAAAATTCATGGAACCCATGTTAAGAGAACACATCTCTGGCCTAGCAATTCGCGGATATGCGAGTCGTTCGGCCAGCGTCATAGAGGAGCCCCCCCCCGTTGTGATGTTGATGATGGCGTCGGTCTCGGCGGCTATTCGAGGGACAAACTGTTCAAACAACTCCGGGGCGGGCGAAGGGCGTCCATCTATCGGATTGCGAGCGTGCAAGTGAAGAATAGCGGCGCCGGCTTCGAACGCTTCAATAGACTGTACTGCGATCTGTTCTGGAGTAATCGGCAAGTACTCCGACATCGTCGGTGTATGTATAGAGCCGGTTACGGCGCAGGTAATGATTACCTTGCGTTTTTCTGCGCTCATGGAGCGTCTCCTCGGAGGATCACAAACTTGATATGCGCGGGACGTTGTCGCCGGTGATTAGAACGGCAGTCCGGGGCGGCAGGTATGTGACCTGTCTCCGGCCCGTAGCAGTTCGAAAATGAGCCAAGACATGCCGCGGCGGACTTCACCTCACTTGTCACTTTTGCGCGCAGGTGTTGTATGCTGGACTAACTATGGAAATGGCTGATCGCATTACTTTTCGCACGGGGCGCCAAAGCCTGATTCGGGCAATTGGGAAGCGCCCAGCCGCTGGGCGCTTATCAATCCGCTAGGCTCCGGTCATTCCGGGCCCTGTCCCCAGAGACTTCATGTTCGCGGGGATCTTTTCCGCGAAAGTAAACGGACCGGCCTTGTTTTCTTCGATCCACCGCTTCTCGGCTACAGATTCAAAGGGAGGAGGAATTTCGCCCTGAACCGTCCACAGGTCAACAGGCAGTTCGGCAATCGAGAACTCGCGGTCGAAACCTCGATCTCGCACCCAGGGCGCAACGAGTTCGTCGATCGTCCTCATCCAAAACTCCCGCCCAATCGGGCTTGGGATCGTCCTTGCAATCTGGTCGATCTTGAACCGAACAAAGTTGTTGCGTGGTTCTCCGCCAACGAAGCACGAACCTTCTTCTAGCTCCTCGAAGATTACGACAACATAAAACCGCGGAATCGGTATCTGCGCGTACGCCTCGGTAATTACCTTGGACATAGCCTTCTTGTCCTCGGCAGCGTAAGCCCCGGCCGGGTGATAAATCTTCCACAATGGCATAGTCTCTCTCCAGTCCATGTCGACCAACGTATTAACAACTACCTTGCTTCTAGCAAGGAACCCGTCGCTACCTGCCGCGACTAACTTTTAACCCTCACCTACCTGTTCGTCATTGAGTAACGATTGACGCGTGCTCGCCATTAACGACGCACTCACGCCTGCGAATAGCGGTTGACCGATTAATCAGCCGAAATCATCTTCTTAAGCTCATTCGACCAGTAAATGTGTGGCGATCGCGTCACCGATGGGTGAAAGACAGTTCTATGGTTGTCGATCTCTTAGGGGCTATCCCTGATAGGAAACCGTTACCTTATGAGCGGATGATACGTAGCGCTATGAGACCCGGCGAGGTTCGACGGTGCCAACGTAGAGGTCATTTGGTGTCAAATTACCGACAGTGGCGGCGCGATATTGAATCAGTGCAAGGGCGGCGACAACGACTCAACTGGACGTAGCTTGTAACCGATAGCATCGAACACTTCTTGTGAAATCAGCGAGCCCGGACCTTTCTTCGGAGAAACCTTGTGCTTAACATGTCATCGGATGACCCGCCGCCGGCCTCTCCCGACTACCTGCGAAATTTGGCGATGGATGCTCCAACGCAGAGGGTGTTTGGGTTACGCGCATTATTTGCAGAACTCGCAGACCAAGGCGTGCCGGCCGACCAGTTGCTGGCGGGCTCTGGGATAACGACTAACCAGCTAAGTGACCCCCGATCCCTGGTCTCGCGCCGACAACGGCTAGTAGTCTATGACAATGCGCATCGTCTATCCGGTCGGCCGGATCTAGGGATCTACGCTGGTAAAAGACAACGCATGAGCGATTTCTGCGTCTTCGGATACGCAATGGCAAGCTGCCGCACGCTGGGGGACGCACTCGATCTGGGCCTAAAGCAGTTTCCGCGCGCCACGCATACCGTTCCACTAGGTTCTCGCATCGAAGGCGACCTCGGCATTTTGTTCGCGCCCAATGCCACGTTTTTAGGAGACGCATTGCCGTTTGTTAGCGAGTTTTGGTGCAGCTCGATGAATGGTTTGTTTTGCAATATTTTGGAGGCGCCCTTTCCCTCGATTCGGATGCTCGTCTCTTATCCCGCCCCCTCGTATTGGCGCGAGTACGAGACGCAGTTCGGCTGCCCCATCGAATTCGATGCGGGGGTCAACGAATGGCACTACGACGCGCTAGCGCGTGATCTGGTGCTGCCGAACGCGAATCCGATGACCACGAGCATCCTTCAGTCTTTCTCGTGGGATCCGCCACTAATAGACGAAGCCAAAGGCCTTGACCTGGTATCTACCATCACCGCCATGCTTATGAATCAAAAGGGTGACATTGGAAACATCGATTCTGTAGCCGAAAGACTGGGACTGTCCCTGCGGACGCTGCATCGCCGCCTCGCGGCCGGAGGCGTCACATATAAGTCAATCGTTGATGAGGTGCGCCAAAGACTGGCCTTCCGGTTCCTTAAGCAAACCACGATGACGATCGAGCAGATAGCGGAGCAGACAGGATTCTCAGACGCGTCCAACTTCCGTAAGGCTTTCAAAAGGTGGACAGGCCGGACGCCGAGTGACGTGAGACATCCGGAGGACAAGAACGTCTCGCAACCACCGTCCGAGGCGTCGTTCAATTCAAATCCGCGCCTTTGAGCTGGCTAGAAACTGAACTGCGTTTGCTTACCTGCTAATCAACGAGTAGGAACACGCCCGCGCAATGCCGCGCGGCAGCGCACGGTCGCGAACGTTCAGTCCATAGCGTTCGTTCGCGTGAGTGCCGCCACGCGCGCGGGAGAGCCGTAAAAACGTCAGCAGAGCGGCGACAGTCCGAACTGACGGAGCTACTTATGACCCAACAGACGGTTTAACTCGTCGCTCGTCATGATTGCGCTCGCTCAGCTTGCACTGCCGAAAAGCGACGCTTGATGTGCCAATTCGATCTCGGCGGCTTCCCGGCGTGTTACGTCCTCCTTCGCCCGTCTACTGGAGGCTCGGCCCTCGGATCTTCCCCTTTTCAAGGCCACATCACGTTCACTGTTGTTACGGCCCGATGACTCGCACGCCTCCCAAGGAGAAGCTTGTCGCTAGGCTCCAGAGTTTTGGTTTCCCGTCACCCTGCTATCCAAGCTACGGGGCGCCTGACTCTTACCCCGGCAGGACTAACCCCTGCTGAACACGCCAGCCTGCGCTGGACACACAGTAGGCCGGGGGAGTTTCACCCCCAGCACCGGGTCACCGGAAGCAGTCACCCGCCTCCGGTTCCCACAGAACGTAGCGTGCGGATTTCCCCAGCGTAGGCATTGGCTTGCAGCGTGCCGTTGAACGATCCGAGGTACTGCTGCGGGTGGATGGCCTTGCAATCCGGTGTATAGGCGAACCAGACCGCCGGCGGCGTCATGTCGCCTGAGTCCCGGTCGTCGCGCACGTAGACCCACAGCCGTCCGGTCTTCCTCTTGCCATTGCCCGGCGCAAGCACCGGCACTGGCGCATCGTCGGCATGCAGTTTCGTGGCTGCCGTGGAATATGTGCCAGCCGGCCTCCGGGAGTAGTTTGCGTGGCTCCTGTTCCGGAGACGCGCTCTGCTCGCTCGCCTGCTGGGCGTCTCTGCTTTCGCATGAGTGGGCTCAGTGTGGACGCGCGCTAGTCACGGACTCGCAACAATTGTCGCGGCACATGATCCGAATCCAATGGAGGCAAAGCCCGTCCTCTCGCATCGCCCTTGCAGAGTGACTTCGTCCCCTTCAAGCAAGAACGCTCGACGCTCACCATTTGGAAGGTTGATTGGCTGCTGCCCCCCGACCGTCAGTTCCAGCATGCTGCCCAGTTCGGCGTTCGTCGGGCCGGAGATCGTACCTGTACCAATCAAGTCTCCAGGCAACAGATTGCAGCCATTGACTGTATGGTGCGCAACCATCTGTGCGGGTGTCCAGTAGAGATGCCGGGAGTTTGAGTTAAGAATTTCCACGGCTAGATCCCCACGCTCACGCATCTTTTCCGTGGACAGAAGAACGCGAAGTCCGATGTCATAAGCGCCGGATTCCTGATCTTCAGAATCAAATAAATACGGGAGCGGATTGGGCTCGTCGGCTCTACGCGCCAGCACGGGTACCCGAAACGGTAGTAGTGCCTCGGCGGTTACAATCCACGGTGACACGGTCGTCGCGAAACTTTTGCTCAAGAAGGGTCCCAATGGAAACATCTCCCATCGCTGAATATCGCGCGCCGACCAATCATTGAGGAGTGAGAAGCCAGCAATCTGTTTGCTGGCAGAGCCAATTGGCACGGAGGTGCCTTGAGGATTTCCGGTCCCAACGTAGAATCCAATCTCCAATTCGAAGTCGAGCCGCTCGCATGGTCCAAATCCAGGCGCTTCACCACGCGATTTTGGCGGGCGTTGACCGAGAGGTCTGCGCACCATAGCGCCGCTCACCTGCACTGACGAAGCTCGGCCGTGATACGCGATAGGTACCCACTTGTAATTGGTCGGCAACGGGTCGTCTGGTGTTAACTGCGCACCAGCAGCGATAGCATGGTAAATCCCCGCATAGAAGTCCGTATAGTTCGAAATTGAGGTCGGCCTATGGAGCTTGCAGGCCGACATCTCGTGCAGTAGACGCGTTGCATGTGAGCGAACACCTTCGCCCGATTGGTGAGCGTCGAGCACTTCTCCCACGTGTCGGCGGAGTTGCGAGAGCGCCGGCTGTCCTAGTGAAATCAGCGCATTCAAGGACGATGAGTGTACTGCTTCCTCTGGAAGCGAATTCGGCAGTAGCCCTAGTTTGTGAGCTTCCACGAGGTCAAGAATCTGGTCGCCAATCGCGATTCCCGGACGGGGAGCATCTTCCGAACCCCAGCTAAAGATTCCAAGGGGAAGATTTTGGATTGGAAAATCTCCGGCAGGGTCGTTCGCAGATTCGATCCAGCTTTTTCTGGCCGGGTCATGCGTTTCGTTCAGGGGCACTGCAGTCATGCTTTCACCTCAAGAGTTTTAGCAGCATCACTAGTCATTCAGGCCTCATCCTTCCCGTGTCCGGGATGGCGAATGACCTCACTTCGCGGCAAAAAGTACATCTTGATCGGCTTCGGGAAGAAGGACGCCGTTCTCGAACGCCTGGTAGCCAGGAATGTCGACGAGGAACATCACCACTTCGGTAATGGGTTCGCCTGTCGCGGAACTCCAAGCTTGCGCAAGCTTTAGCAGCAGCTCGCGCTTGAGCTCCTCTGAACGACGTCGGATCAGGCCGACCATACGAGTCCCTGGTGTGGCTTCCCCCGCAAGGAACAAGTTGCCTTGCGGCACCTCAACGAAGGAGCAACTGACATAGTCGGACGGTGCTCCCGTGACCTCACAATGTGTGGTGGTGACGGCACGAGCAATCTCTGCCTTGCGCTGAGCACTAATGCTCCCTGCCGTTACGGTGAATTGATAGAAGGGCATAGTCTTCTCCTTTAAGTCGGGACAGATTCAACGTCTGACGCGTGGTTTTCATCGCCTAGATGAGAGGAACGCGTTTCCTTTGACAACAGCAGTGCTAGAAGCGAAATGCCACAAAGCGCGGCCATATAGATGCCAATGGAAAGCGGTCCAAAGCGTTCTAATAGCTGGCTCGCCACGATCGGGGTGATAGCGCCGCCCAGTACCGTGGCAATGTTGTAGGAGAGACCTGCTCCTGTGTATCGAAAGCGGGGTGCGAAGAGCTCGGGAAGATATGCACCGAGCGGGCCGTATGCGAGGCCAATCGCGGCTTGCAGAACAATCACGCCAGCCAGCAGTGCAACCGTGCCGCCGCCTTGAATGAGCGGAAAAAGGCCAAGAGCTGCCATCAGACACAAGCTGTTGCCAATGATCAGGACTCGCTTGCGACCGATCTTGTCGGACCAGACGGCGCCAAGGATTGTCGTGACTGCCAGCGACACACCCCCTGCCATGCCTATTAATAGGACAGTAGTGCGATTAAGACCAAGATTTAGCGTTCCATAGCTCATCAGGTATGTGATGCCGAGATAGAAGAGACCGAACACCGCGATGGTGCTGCCAGTCGCGAGAACCAGCTCTCTACGCTGCGTGGTGAACAACTCGACTACGGGGAGTTTGACGACGCCCGATTTCTCAACGACTTTGTGTTGGAAGACGTCAGTCTCTTCGAGAGTTACCCGAATAATGAGCCCTACAACAATCAGGGCCGCACTGGTCAAGAATGGGATTCTCCACCCCCACGACAAGAACTCAGCGTTTGTCAGCGTGGAGGACGTAATGAGAAAGGTGGCGCTGGAGAGTAGGAAGCCAATCGCAGGTCCGAGTTGGGGAAACATCCCGTACTTGCCTCGCTCATGAGCGGGCGCACTCTCGGTCGTCACGAGACTCGCGCCCGCCCACTCTCCGCCCATTGCAAGGCCTTGTACGCATCTAAGGATGACTAACAGTACTGCAGCCATCGGGCCGACGGTCTGAGCGGTCGGGAGAAGTCCGATTCCCACAGTTGACAGACCCATTAGGAGTAGCGTCGCAACTAGGGTGTTCTTGCGGCCAAGCCTGTCACCGAAATGTCCGAAAAGGACAGCCCCAAACGGCCGGATGACGAACGCGACGCCAAAAGTTGCGAGCGCAACAGCAATTGCAGCAGCTGTTCCCAGTGATGGAAAGAAGATCTTGTCGAAGACAAGCGCGGCAGACGTCCCGAAGATGGTGAAGTCATAGAACTCAATGACCGTCCCCACCAAACTCGCCGTCGCAACGCGCCCCATCCGAGTACCAACAGTAGTCGTGGACATGTGGCTAACTCCGGGATCAATTGGCCTTGAGAGCTTTGAGATGAGGCGGCAGATTCTCAGCAAATTGAGCCCTGCCGTTTCCGAGCGAAAAGTCCTCGGGCCCCACCTCTAGCAAACTGACAAAGACATCTTGCGGACGGACTGCAAGGCGCTCGGATAGCAGCTCGGCCATGCGCCGGTACAAAGCGGCCTTTACATCATGCGACCTTCCTGCGGCGAGCGTGATCTGTATGGCCATGAAGCCGTCAGTGCGGTCAATCTCATAAAAGCCAGGGTCATAGATGAGCTCACCAGGCTCATGCTGCGTGACGATCTGAAACCGGTCGCCAACTGGAATGCCAATCGTGTCAACCATCGATTGATGGATGGCGTCGGCAACACCGCGAGTGAACTCGGGCGTGGACTTGTTAAGAGAGATACGAACTAGCGGCATGTGTGTCTCCTTATGAAGGGCGCCTTGTAGCGTCGATTCGCTATCGTCTTGCAACCGTAGCACACGAAAATAGGACGAACAAGTAAATTATCGATATTTCACACTTTCATTGATGGGCGACTGGAATCTCTGTATGATCCAAGAATGTCTACAATACCCCTCGACCCCCCAGCCGACGCCACCAGCCTGACCTACTCCACGTATCGCCGTCTTAGGGCTGAGGTGCTGTCCGGCAGGCAAAAGCCAGGCCATAAGCTCAAAATTCAAGAGCTTTCGGAGCAGCTGGAGGTGAGTCAGGGAGTGATTCGTGAGGCTCTTTCTCGGCTTGCTGCGGAAAGACTTGTTGTGGCCTCGCCGCAGCGGGGATTTCGCGTCACTCCGGTTACGGCCGACGAAGTGCGAGATCTCACGGTAGCGCGGGTCGAAGTTGAACTTGTATGCCTTCGGCGTTCAATCGCTCGCGGCGATGTAGCGTGGGAGGCGGGCGTTGTCTCTGCCCTGCACCAACTTAATCGAACGCCTTCAAATCCTGCGGAACTGGATGAGGGATGGATTGACGCCCACACGCAATTTCATGATTCGCTCGTCCGGGCGTGCGACAGCACATGGCTATTGCGGGTGCGCGAGCAGCTTGTTGTCCAAGGCGAGCGCTATCGTTGGATCAACGTTCGAATGTCGGACGAAAGCCGTGACTTGCGAGAAGAGCATCGTGAGATCGCTGGCATGGCGATCAGCCGTAACGTCGAAAGAACCTGCGAACTAGTTGAGCATCACCTGCGGCATACGGAAACGCTCACGCTACGATCACTCGGGGCTGATTGACATAGACGCATACGGAGCGTCTTCGCAGGCAGAACGACTTCTCCTCCTTCTTCTGCTGTCCTGTGCTGCCACGCTACACGGGAAGTGGTGTGGCGCCCGATATCACGCCGCTCCCGTCTAAGTCAGCGCGTCGCACGTGGACTGTAGAGGCAATAGCTGAAATCTACGGGCTGACGCTGGAGGCACTGGCGGCGGCGGTGCTTCGCTTCGGCACTCCGGCACCCCGCTTTGTGCTTGGCTTGAAGGCTCTTATCCTACCCAGAAGAACTTTACGTTCTGCCCCGCATTGACGGCCCGCTGCAGCCAGTCCGGCATCGCGCCGCGGCCGTCCCAGCCCTGCCCGTGCGCGTTGCGATAGCGCACCGCCCCAGGCAACGTCGCCGGTGGCGGCTCGGCTAAACAGCCGGCGGCCTTCAGATGAGCCAGGGTCAGGCCGTGCTGGGCCATCTGGATGCGGATCCCCAGGTAATTGCTTCGGCGCGCTCGATTTCGATCGACTTCATTCTAGGTGCACAGATTTGACGAAGCTGCGGAGCAGGATCCTGCGTTGTCGTTTCAAAGACCGTTGGGCATTGTTCCGGCGGATCGCTGGTGTAAAGCAACCTGCTCCCTTGGGGATTGGGAATCACGTGGTCACCCCGCCGCTCAAAAACTAATCAGACTCGAGGAGCCCGCCGGGCATCTGTCCTCGTGCGGTTTGTCCACAGGCTTATCCCATCTCGCGGTGGAAAAATCCCTGCCCTCGGGGGCCCCCCTCAGGCTGGCCCCGGCTTGAACTTGGTTTTCGTCGCTGGCACCCGGCGCCTGGGCGACACTAGGCGTCGCGTCGCGGTGGCTTCCGCATCGGCCCGCTCGGCCCGCTCGGCCCGCCGTAC
The DNA here is from genome assembly GCF_057798975.1 of Cupriavidus sp. 21MJTG02-4. Taxonomy (NCBI): domain Bacteria; kingdom Pseudomonadati; phylum Pseudomonadota; class Betaproteobacteria; order Burkholderiales; family Burkholderiaceae; genus Cupriavidus; species Cupriavidus sp. 21MJTG02-4. The sequence continues at coordinate 95,702 of NZ_JBYOJP010000019.1, forward strand.
TGCCGTTGCCAGTTCCGCCCGCAGCTCGTCTTGGGCCGCCTGCCCTCGCCCGAGCGCCTGCTCTGCCTCCGCCAGTTGCCGGCTGAGCGTGTCGCGCTCGGCCAACAGCCGCGCCACGCCTCGGCGCCGGCGACGGCGGCGTCTTGCGCCCGCACCTCACCGCCGCCAGCTCAGCGCGCAGGTCCGCGAGCGCCTGCTCAGCCTTCTGGCGCAGCGTGCGCTCCTGGTCGATCTCGAGCAGCGCGCGGCGCTCGGTGGCGCTAGCCCGCTCCTGCGCGACGGGGTAATCGAATGGAATTTGGCCGTTTGACGACCCGAGTTTTCCTCCCCACCTAGAAAGGATAATTTTTGTAACATACCGTCCTTCCTGGCGGCATTGCGCGTACATGCCCGGCTTGGTCAGCATTCGGAGGGTTCAGCAGCCTCTGCGAGCGCCGTTCCGACGGTGTGTCCCTGAGCCCTACTGAACCGATCCGATACGATGGCGCGACTGAGACTTCTCGAGAGCGCCTCGTTGCAGCGCGCTTCGCCTCTGCTGCGCTCCTCCTATCCAGCCCCAACTATGGACGTCTCCTGCCCGCACGTGCCTTATCGCCCACCTATACGCGCGAATACGGTCGCAACTGCCTCGATTTTTCGGTCACCGTCGTCCGAGCGCCGCCAGACGAGCGATATGCGTCGAAATGGTGCGCTGCGCCCCAAACTGATTTCCGTAACCGAGTAGGCGTCGATAAGCGGCCTTCGCGGTTGTGGCACCACCGTAACGCCCATTCCAAGCGAGACCATCGACACGATCGCATCCATCGACCTAAGTTCTAGCGTCGGAGAGAGACCGGGCACGAGCGAACGCACGTGGCGTGCGGCCACCCGACCGCCGGACAAGCTTGTGTCATAGCCAATCCAGCCGAATTTACTCAGAAGCGCTTTGGGTTCGATGCCTGAGACCTGAGGCGGCGCCAGCATGACATATGGTTGCCGCCAAATGTCATGCCACGCCATCCTGGTGGAACCGCCGTTTTCCGGCCTAACCAGCAACGCCGCATCTATCCGTCCAGCGCGCAGTTCAACCAGTAGTTCATCGGTGTCGTTGAGCGGCGGGATGCGTACGTCCAGTGCCGGGTGGTTCTCTCGCAGCGCCTGAAGCGCGGCGGGCAGCAGGTCGCTCTGCATGCTGGTAATAACCCCTAGCCGGAGCTTGCCCTCCACCTTGAGAGAGGGGCGGGACCGCATTGCCTCAATGCGGTCACCGAACTCTGAAGCTGCCGACGCGACTTCGATGGCGAAAGGCGTGGGGCGAACAATGCGGGTACTTCGGTCGAAAAGCGGCTGCCCCAGATACTGCTCGAGCTGCTTGATCTGAAGGCTCACGGCGCTGGGAGTACAGCCCACGGCCACTCCTGCAGCAGTGAAGTTGCCATGCACCAGGATCGCGCGAAGTGTATTAAACGCACTCAGATTCATAAGAAAAACTCAAAGTTGAAATTTTAGTTTATCACTTCTCTTCAAATTCACGGACCCCTAAACTTTGCTCTACCCAAGGCCGGAAAGCGTTGACAGACAGGCCGCTCACCAACTCCTTGAGCCGAGAAAGCATGACCCAGCCCCAACCCTTTACACACGTCGACTTGCGCAGCGACACGGTGACATTGCCGACAACCTCGATGTACGAGCGCGTCCTGGCTGCCCCGCTTGGGGACGATGGTCTCGACGGAGACCCAACCGCGCAAGCGCTCGAACAATCCACCGCTATTATTCTGGGCAAAGAAGCAGGCCTGTACGCTCCTAGCGCAACCATGGCGAACCTTCTGGCCATCCTCGCGCAAGTAGAACGGCAGGAGATGGTATTGGCAGGCGCCGCATCGCACATCTACACAGCGGAGCGCGGCGCAGCAACCGTTACAGGCGCCTTCTACCAAGCAATTCCGGACCCCAACGGAGCGTTGGATCTCACGGCGTTGGCGGCAACCCTTGCTTCGACGAAGGGCAATCTGCGAACCCGTCTCGTATGTGTGGAGACCTCCCACAACAACGAGGGTGGGTCCGTAGCCTCGATCGAGCAGATGCGCAAGGTCTACGAGACCTGCAACGCAGCCGGCGTCAACGTCCATCTGGACGGTGCTCGACTCTTCAATGCCGCTGTCGCGTTGCAAGTCCCGGCATCCGCCGTCTGTGATCAGGCAGATACGATCTCGGTCTGCCTTTCGAAAGGCCTGAGCGCACCGATGGGTGCTGTACTCGTCGGCCCCGAGGAGACCATTCGCAAGGCGCGCTGGCTTCGCAAACTGCTTGGCGGCGCACAACGCCAGGTTGGTATCGCCGCTGCCATGGGACTCGAGGCGCTCGACACCATGGTTGACCGTTTGAGCGAGGACCACGAGCACGCGAAAGCTCTGGCTTGCCGACTGAAAAGCGTTCAAGGTCTTCGCATTCGACAGCCGCAGACCAACATTGTCCAGGTGGAGGTATCGAACACTGGTATGAGCGCGAAGGACTGGGAAGCCCAATTGCGCGCACGCAATGTGTTGGTACGGCCTTGGGGGCCCAGCTTGCTCCGCTGCGTTACTCACCGACATATAGATGGGTCGTCCATCACTGCGGCCGTACAGGCCTTCCAGGCCATCGCAGCGGTCGCCGCGGTGGCCGCGATCCGAGACAGCAAATCCTAACGGACCAGATTTCAACTTTTCATCAAGAGAGTTCCCCAAATGAACAAGGAAATCCAATTCGAGAAGCAGCCGCCCAGCTTCTACGCCGGCGACGCTCTGCATGCCATCAAACAGAAGAAGCTTCAAAAGGCTCTGGAAACCTCGGGCTTCGACGCTTTCCTGTTCTTCAAGGCAGAAGCCGTCCGCTGGGTGTCAGATTTCTACGTGAAGGGATTTCGCCCTTTTCTGGAGCCCGAATACGTCGCTCTTGTCGTCAAGGGAAAGCCGCCGGTTGTCGGCTACATCTCGGGTAGCGATGACCTGCGTATCCGCTTCAAGTCGGACATTGAGGATGCACGTCGCCTCCCGCACGTGTCGAAGTGGCACGAGACCATTGCAAAGATGTTGTCCGACTACGGCGTGGCGAACGGCCGCGTCGCTACTGACATCATGCCTCACATGGTCTACAAGGGGCTCAGCGAGACCTGTCCCAACCTGGAGATTGGCGACGTCTCGTCCATGTGGCTTCAACTGACTGCAGTGAAGGACCCGATTGAAGTCAACCTGATTCGCAATTCGCTGCGGGTCGCTGACCTGGGTGCCCTGGCTGCCATCAAGGCAATCAAGCCAGGCGTAAGCGAGCATTCCGTTGCAGGGGAGGCCGTGTATGCGATGCGTCGGGCAGGCTCCGAGTTTGAGCCCTTCATCCCGCTGGTGGCCTCCGGGGCAAATGCATCCATGTTCGAGCGCATCGCGACCGAGAAAATCATCCAGGCAGGCGAAATGGTGATATTCGACCTGGGCGCTGTCGTTAAGGGTTACACGGCGGACCTTGGCCGTACCGTCATCTGTGGAGAGCCCACCGCGAAGCAACGCGAGGTCTACCGCGCCACCTACCTCGCCCTTCAAGAAGCGAAGAAGATGATTCGCCCCGGAGTGACCGGAAAGGAGATTGATGCGCGGGCGCGCGAGGTTATCGCGGATTCTGGCTGGGGTGACTACGTCTACACCGGCAACACGGGCCATCAACTGGGCTATGGCCTTCATGGCGAGCCGCTCGTTGACCGTCGTGTCGACTTTGTCGTCGAAGAAAACATGGTCATGTGCCTCGAGCCGCGCATCGTGCTCCCGGACCAGCCGGAGGTGGGCGGAGCGCACTTGGAGGATGTGGTGGTTGTCACCGCCAATGGCTTCGAGCAACTGAACACGACCCCGTACGACGAGCGCCTCCTGGGCTAAATCTGTCTTCAATCAGCGGAGAGCAAGCAATGAATCAAGCATCGAAAGGCCGCCGACAGTTCACTGCGGCGATTGGCGCAGCGGCACTTGCAACGGTATTGCCTCGTGTGGCGTCAGCGCAAGGCGAGAAGCCGCTTCAAATCATCGTCGGGTATCCGCCCGGTGGCAGCACGGATGCATTCGCACGCTTGATTTCCGCTCCCCTCCAGTCTGTACTGGGTCGAAACGTTGTCGTTCGGAATCAACCAGGTGCTGGCGGCCAGATAGCTGCCAGCGCGCTCCTGCGCGAGGGCAAGGACGGTTCCTCCATCCTCGCTATCAATCAACCGGACTTGAGTCTCGTGATTGCGAAGGGGACCGGAAACTTCAAGGGCAATGAGTTCCGCACGATTCTTGTAGACTTGCATGAACCTCGCGTGTTTCTCGTTCGGAACGATTCAACGCTGAACACGTTCGCCAAGTTCGTCGCCGAGGCGAAGGCAAATCCCGGCCAACTGTCGATTTCCGTAGCCGGAAATACCGCCCAGGAGACCTACGCGCAATGGCTCGTGAAGCAGCTCAAGATTGATGTCACGATTGTCAATTACAAGGGCGGTTCGGAAGCTATTAACGCACTGCTGGCCGGAGACGTCACCGCCAACCTTGGTGACGACTTCAATCGCTTCAACCTGCGTTCCAAGACGACCGCGCTATTCATCGGCGGGGACCGGAAGAGCCCGCGTTGGCCAGAAGCCGACACGCTCAAGAATTTGCTGACGGCCTACGGCGTGTCAATGCCCTCCCCAACGTTCCTGCAACGATATGGAGTGTATGTGGTGTCGGCCGAATTTGCCGAGAAGAATCCGAAGGCATACCAGGAGCTGCAACAAGCACTTCTGAAAGCACGCACCAGCCAGATGTACACGGAGTATCTTGAGAAGAACAAGCTGACTGACCTCTCGGTGGGCACCGCGGGCGAGAAATTCGAGCCGGTATTCGCCGCAGAACTGCGCGAAATCGAACGTCTTACTCGTTAAAGCCCCTAAGTTCTCCCGCTCCATTTCGACAAGACAGAGTCGAGCCTGCATGCAGCCGATTGGCTCACAGGGCGGTCTCTAGAATGAGGTGCAAAACCCTTTAGGGAAGTGCTGATTGTGCGACACGTGCTGCTTGCCCGCGGCGTGTCGGTATTTAAGTTTCAGCGGGCAGCGAAGTTCGTTCTTGTCTTGTCACATACGGTACTAGCGTGCTGTGACCTGCTGTACGACCAGCAGTTTCCTACCTGGACAGGCGCGATGAGTAATCGTCGGGTCTGAAGCTCCGGGGACAATGTACCCGTCGAAAGACGTCATGATTCGGCGACGAATGGTGGCGATGCTGCAAGCCGCAACGCGGTGTAGGGACTAGGAAATTTCCGCATGCGCAATAGATGTGAATCGCTGATAAACCTCGTCAATTCCAATGGGCCAAAGCGGCTGGTAGGCCCTGACCAAAAGGTAAGCAGCCGGTTGCTCCTTTGATCAGTAGGGGCACGTCGTCATCAGGGCTGCCGGGGGATAGGCGGGCGCTAAACGGAGAGCCCTCGGGCTGGAGGTATCGCCGAGGTCGGCCAGAACGGGAACGTGGTAAGCCCGATTCTCTGCCAACATTCAGAACATCGAATCGTTGGCAAGCGACCCGTGAGGGAAGCTGTTGGGGAAGCGGGTAAGAGAACGCGCAAAAAGCGAATGCCAGACTGTAATTGTCCGGATAGGAGTTCAAACTTTGCTCTGACCTGAAAGGGTGCAGACTTGCGCGAGGTGTGGCTGTCGCGAGCCAGTATTTGCGGTCCAACGTGGGGCAGCTTGGAAGAGACTGTCGTTGTTTTACGGCAGTTCAGCGCCCCCGTCTCAGCAATGAGATGGGCCAACGATATGACGTAAGCGGAGGTCTTGTGCTGTATGGCAAGGCCGGCACCTGGCAACGGTGCTTTAGCCATGCGCGAGCCGTATGCGAGGAAACTCGCACGTACGGTTCTTTGGGGAGGGGGCGACGGTGACGTCGTTCCCTTACCCGCTAAATCAGTGAGCGAGTCATGGCGGCAATCGGCGATCGCGTTGTCATAAGCGAGTCCTTGATTTTTGATGATTGCGGGCGCCAACTTCGACACGGTCGGCTCCGCATCGCCCGATGCCCGACCGGCGCGGAGTGCATTCACATAGAACGGTATCCGGAAAAGCCCGTGGTGGCGGCACTCGTCGCGTTCTGCCGCCGTTACTGTATTGCAATGGCAGTGGCATGCCGGTCATTAAAGCCCTGCGCAAGCAGCAGGCGTTTGGTCAGGGCATGGACGTCGTCAAGCGACAACTGGACATCATATTGCACAGCAGATCTCCTTGGGAATGGGAAAGTATGTTCGGGGCAGGATCACTTGCGCACGAGCGGGCAAGCGCTATCAGCCAAGGGAAGAAAAGCGACTTTGGCCGGTACCGTTTCCAGGATCCTGTAGTAGTCCCATGCGCCTTTGGATTCGGCTGGCTTCTTGACTTCCACGAGATACATGTCATGCATTACCTGCCCATCCTCGCGAACCCACCCGTTCTCGGTGTACATATCCTGGACTGGAAGCTCGCGCATCTTCGCGGCGATTGCCGTCGCGTCGTCGGTCTTCGCTGCTTCAATCGCCTTGAGGTAGTGGCGCACCGCAGAGTACACGCCAGCTTGCGTCATCGTTGGCATTGCCTTCCGGCGATCAAAGAACTTGATCGACCAGGCGCGCGTGGCGTCGTTGCGATCCCAATAGAACGCAGTCAAGAACTGAAGGCCCTGGGCGCTCTTGAGACCCATGCTCTTTACGTCAGTAAGAAAGACTGCTGGGGCGGCTAGGGCTTGCTTTCGCGTGATACCGAACTCGGCGGCCTGCTTCACAGTTGAACCATATCGCTACCGGCACTCGCGGAGACCACAACTTTCGCCCCGGAGTTCTGAGCCTGAATCAGATAAGAGCTGAGGACGGGAGAATGGAGCGGGAATTTCACTTCGCCCAGGACTTTTCCCCCGGCATCGGCAACGGTTTTCCGGGCGGCTGCAAACGCCGGCGCACCTGCGGACCAGTGCTGACCGGGCCGCGCGTCGCGCGATCCTCGTAGAGCGGCGCACCGCGATGGCTCAGAAAGAGTGGCTGGTCGAAGTGATCGCCGCCGTCTGCCAGTTGACGACGCTTGCGCGCGCGATCGCTGTGCACGTAGATGTACAGCCGTTCGTAGAAACCGCGCGGCAGGTGCAACACGCCCTTGACACCGCCCTTCGTGTCGATGCCGGTACCCGGCCCGCAGGCGAGACGGATGTCGTCACCGTGAAACTCGCCCGGCTTGCGCATCACGTGTTTCGCGCGCACGGTCAGTACCGTCTGGATGCGGGCGCCCGTCAATAGCGGTGCCTGCGATCCACTGCGGGCGGGCGTCGCGCCGGGTGTGTCGCGGTCAACGACCTCGGTCAGCGGCAGTTGCCGGATTGTCGTTCACCTTGCGCCAGCCGTTTCACGTCTTCGGGCCGAGGAGCAAGCGTTCGGTCTTGCGGTGATTAAATGCGAGGCCTCACCGCCCCTATCCACGGCCGTCCATAGCCACCGCTTCTACGTATCCAGTGCGCGGGCCAATTCTCCCGCTCTCACGAAAGCCGCGTTGACGGCGTCATGCATCGCCTGCTGCGTTCCCCGCTCGTCCAGGACACTTAAAGCCGCCTCGGTAGTTCCTCGTTTGGAGGTGACGCGAGTTCGCAGTACATCGAAGCCTTCTCCGAGCTTCGCCTGCCCTATCGCGCCAGCAGCCGTTCGAAGGACGAGTTCACGTGCCACCGCTGGCTCGAATCCTTGTGCCTGGGCGGCCTGTTGAAAGGCCTCGAGAAAGTGAAACACATAGGCCGGCCCGCTCCCGCTTACGGCGGTGACCGCATCCAACCTTTCATCCGAATCGACCCAGAAGCAGTAGCCGGTCGAGGCCAACACGCGTTCAGCTATCGCCCTGTCCGCTTTAGACACAGCGTCTGAAGCGGCCATAGCCGTAACGCCTTCGCCGATCAAGGCACCCATGTTGGGCATTGCGCGTACTACCCGGTCGGTGCCGAGCCAACGTCTCAGGGTGGTGAGCGACAACCCTGCCGCAATGCTTAGATGCAGCGGGGTACCTAGATGAGGACGCGCGTCCTCAAATGCTTGTCGCAACACTTGCGGTTTGACAGCCCAAATCACCACGCTGGCATCACGGACCTGCCCGTTGGCTTGCTCGACAGCCTCGATCCCCAGCGTTCTCAGGTAATCGCGCTGCGCTGGGTCTGGTTCCACCGCCGATAGCGACTTGCAGGGCCATCCGCATTTTATCAGTCCGGTAATCATCGCCGTTGCCATCTGCCCCCCACCAATGAAGGTCAAGGGTCCATTCGAAGTGGCGTCGCGTTCCTCAAGTTTCATGTCTGTTCCATCCGTTGCGGGCATTGTAGAAAGTGAATCCGAGCTGTCGTTCCGTCCAGTCGATTCTGAATTCGGCAGCCAATTTTGTCGAATACTCAATTCCGGAGAACACCAGCCCAGGCACTCCATCCACGTAGTCCAAACCGAACTGGTTTGTTGAAGAAATTCGAAGTGGCTCAGTCAGACACGTTTCCGCGATGAGAGACTCAGGCGAGCAAGCCTCCGACGGACTATCAAGGACTGTCCGTACCAGCAATTCAATTTGCGTTGACTATGGTGGATTACCCGGACTCACCCACTGAGTCAGAAGCCATCTTCCGTAACAACAGGTGACTCGACAAGACGCCGTCGGGCGCGACAGCGCCGCAGCGGACACCAGGATTTCACATGAAGATCGCACTATGGATCTATGACCTCGAAGGGCCGTGCAGTTCCTACGCAGATTGGCTGAGCTCCGTTGAGAAATACGCTGGAGCCTGCGCCAGTGCCGATGCAAAACTTTTGATACTGCCAGAACTTGTCGGCTTGCACTGGGCAAGCTATCTACAATCGAGACCTTCGGCATCTGCGGCGGAAATCATTTTGGCCATTGCCGGCGCGTCTCCTTCGCTGATTTCCGACCTCACGGAGATCTCCCGTCGAAACAATATCTCGATTCTGGCAGGCAGTTTTCCGCGTATTGTCGAAAATCGCTTGGCTAACCAGGCCATTCTCGTCGACGGGCACGGAGTCGTCGCTACGCACGAAAAACTGTGTCTTACGCCGGTCGAGAGAAACGAGTTTCAGATCCAAGCCGGGGACAGTCTTTCGGTCTTTGACATCCACGGCTGGAGATGCGTCATCCTGACATGTCTGGATATCGAGCAACCGTGGCTTTCTTGCCAGGTCAGTCAACTCGATATCGATCTGGTACTCGTGCCGAGCATGACAATGACGCCCGATGGCTACCACCGAGTATTCAGCTGTGCAAAGAGCCGAGCCGTCGAGCTTCAGGCTGCTGTGTGCGTGGTTGGTGCCGTTGGAAATACTCCGTACACGCCGTTTCATGCCACGAACTTCTCCGGGGCGGCTATCTTCGTACCATGCGAGGAACTGTTAGGTTGCGACGGAGTTCTCTTAGACGTCGCGCCCAGTGCGTCCGCGGAGAAGGCGGAATACCTGGGGCTTCACGTTGCCGACGTCCCCCTTTCGGTCATACGCACCATGCGCAAGGGAGGGGCGCGGGTGTGGCCGGGGGCATGGCGGCCGAGTCCTCAGTTCGAAGTCAAGCGTGCGGGAGCGTTGGCGATAGTCCCGCCAAATGCGCAGTAATGTCGCTCACGGGTTCTGATCCGATACGAACCGCGTCGCCGGCCGATTCCTCCCAACCCCATCCGACCGTCGATTTTTCTGAACGGTATCGCCTTTAACTAATTGCCTCGGCAGAAACCAACATGAACGAATTACCGAAGACGACAGCATCCCCGCCGTCTCCCCCGCTTAGCCGAGCCGAATATCTGCGGAAGATTCTGACCGCGAAGGTATACGACGTTGCATCCGAGTCCGAGCTCATGGAGGCGCGCAAGCTGTCGGAGCGTCTACGTCACACCGTGCTGCTGAAACGAGAGGACACGCAATCCGTCTTCAGCTTCAAGGTTCGGGGCGCGTACAACAAAATGGCGCGACTCACGCCTGCGGAGCTCGCCCGCGGGGTGATCTGTTCCTCGGCGGGAAACCACGCTCAGGGCGTTGCCCTGGCGGCGCGCAAGCTACGGTGCCGTGCGGTGATAGTCATGCCAACAACAACGCCTGAGGTGAAGGTAGACGGTGTCCTCGCGCTCGGTGGCGAAGCTGTCCTGTTTGGCGACAGCTATACCGACGCATACCAGCACGCCGTAATGCTCCAGGAAGCGGAGAACCTCACCTTTGTACACCCGTTCGATGATCCGGAGGTTATCGCCGGTCAGGGAACCGTCGGGATGGAAATCCTGCGCCAGCATCAGGGCCCCATCGACGCGATCTTTTGCCCGGTTGGCGGGGGCGGGCTGATTGCGGGTGTCGCCAGCTATGTGAAAGCCGTTCGACCGGAGATAAAGATGATCGGCGTGCAGTCGATCGACTCGAGCGCCATGCTGAAGTCCGTCAGTGCGGGGATGCGCGTGCAACTCGATGAGGTAGGCTTGTTTTGCGACGGAACGGCCGTGAAGCTGGTTGGCAACGAGACCTACCGCCTTGTGCGCGAATTGGTGGACGAGTTCGTCCTTGTGGACACCGACGCCGTATGCGCTGCAATCAAGGATGTCTATGAAGACACACGGGGGATTCTCGAGCCGTCTGGCGCCATGGCCGTCGCTGCGGTAAAGCAGTACGTAGCGCGCGGGAATGGTATCGGCCAGACGTTCATCGCCATCACCAGCGGTGCCAATATGAACTTCGAGCGCCTGCGCTTCGTCGCCGAGCGAGCGGTCATTGGTGAAGAGCGGGAGGCCATTTTCGCGGTCACGATGGAGGAACGGCGAGGCGCGCTCAAGAAGTTCTGCCAACTGCTTGGGACGAAGAGCGTGACCGAACTCAACTATCGTATGTCTGAAAGACCTGACGCCCGCGTGCTGGTTCGGCTGTCGATAGCTGCCCGGGAAGAGATTGCCCGCGTCGCTAGCATCTTCTCTGACAATGGTTACAGGACTTTGGATCTCACAGACGATGAACTGACGAAGGAGCACCTGCGGCACCTGGTCGCCGGACCGTCAGCGCAATCGGAAGACGAGCAACTGATTGAATTCATCTTTCCTGAAAAGCCAGGGGCTCTGTCAACGTTCCTCTCGAAGCTTGATTCGGAATGGAACATAAGCCTCTTTCACTATCGCAACCAGGGCGCTGATTTCGGGCGCGTGCTAGTTGGGATTCAAGTGTCGTACGACGGTCGTGCCCAGTTCCAGGAATTCCTCGTAAATCAACCTTATCAATTCACCAATCACACAAACAACGCCGCTTATCAGATGTTCTTGCGTTGAGTCTCAATGGAGGGCTGGAAGCTAATAGCAGAGCAGGATCGCCCCAATGTAGGTCTCCGGCTTTCGGCTCACTGACTCAGCGCTCCTGCTTCTGGGAGACCCCGACGCCTGCGAGGGAGCGCTGAGCAGCATCGACATTGGCTCGACGAGGTGGCCCTGCTTCAAAGATCGAAAAGCCGACCAAGCGATGGTCGCTTCTGTTCAATTCCAGCAAGCTTCTGCATGTGCCACGCCAAGGCATGATTGCTTGACGTCGCAGGCTTTCCGGTAAGACTTTCGATTGCAGGAAGGGCCTCAAAGGTGGGCAGAGTCGTACAAGAAATGAAGACCCCGTCTACGTCCGCAGACATGGGACCACCACCGTGAACAGCTGCCTCTACCACGCTCTGGGTCGCGATCAGGCCCACCTTTCTGTCGTCTGGCTCTTCAAACGACACGATCGAATCGACTTCGAGGCCGCGCGCACGCAACCCATCGACGATCTTGCGGTTAACGTCCGCCCGATAGGGCGTGACAAGTCTGATTCGCCGCATCCGAAGGGCGGTACATGCAGCGAGACACGCCGATACGGGTTCCGTGACGGCCGCTTCCGGATGGACGCTACGGATGATGTCGGCTACCTTCTTCTCGCCAAGAACCATGGTGCCCGAGGTGCAGCCAAAGGCGACAACCTGCGCGTTGAAATCTCGTGGAAAAAGGGCGGCGGTGGGACCCAGATGATCCGCCATTGCCGCCAGGCTCTCTGGCGTGATGTCGAACTCGTTGAAAATACGGCTGTGGTATAGCGCGACAGGACTGGGAGGCAAGCTCCTCCGGATCTCGCCTTCGAGCGTCCGATCAGTCCTGAGTACAATCAGAGCCAGCTTGGCCATTGTTTCGATATCGGTTCGAAACTCGTATCCGATTCGTGTCTGCTGCATAGCGCGCATCCTGAGTTGTGAGTCTCTGGAGGATACGGCATCCGAATACCGGTCGACGGGCCAGTTACTTCAAACCGTGCAGGCCATTTGCAGCGACCCATCGCCCCTCCATGGCAAGCCGGTTTGCTTATGCCCGCCTGGCTCGACGGTGCAATCTGTGGCTGCGTCGAGCGCCGGGCGTTTCCGGGATTCACTTTCCCGCCGTACGCCAGATCGCGCTCCCATCGACAGCTACAGCAACATGTCCACACCACTCTAGAGTGCAGGCTGGCCCAGGTCGCTCCGGTTCCAGACAACCTCAAGGCGGTCCATCGCCATCTTCATCTGGGCTTCGTTACTCGCGGCGAATCCGAGCTGGAATCCTCGAACCGGTTCTGCTTCAAGGAAATACTGCGATAACGGGGGGCACACGATGTTTGCATCGAGAGCGCAACGAAAGAAGGCCAGATCGTCTATCGGACACTTCGCAACAGCTGCCACGTTGAGTCCGGCAGCGTCCGAAACCACGGACAGTAAGGATCCAAATCGGCCCCTGATCATCTCCCGCAGCAGTGCGTGACGGCCGGCATAGATCTCACGCATGCGCCGAATGTGTGAATAGAGTGTGCCCCGCTCAATGAATTCGAGCATGGCCGCCTGGATGGCACCTGGGGGACAACTGTCGGACCAGGTTCGCATACTCAGAAAGACGTCTATCAGCCGGTCAGGCACTACCAGGTAGCCAACTCGCAAGGAAGGGAACATGATTTTGTTGAAGGTCCCCGCGTAGATGACTTGTGAAGCTTCGTCCGCGCCCTGGAGCGCTGGCAGTGGCGCACATCCATACCGGAACTCACTACTGTAGTCGTCTTCGAAAATGAAACATCGCTGACGATACGCCCAGTCCAACAAGGCGGCACGTCGAGGCACGCTCATGGTTACGCCCATCGGATATTGATGCGAAGGCGTTGTATAGAGCAACCGCACTCCCGCAGAGTCCGCGTCGGAAGGGACCATCACGCCTTGATCATCGACAGGAATTCCCCTTAGCGTGAGTCCGGCCGAAAGCATTGCATTTCGCGCCCCGAGAAAGCCGGGGTCTTCTATCAAAGCAGTGTCACCCGGCTCTGTCAGGACGCGTAAAGTCAGGTCGAACGCGTGCTGAGCCCCCGAAACGATGATGATTTGGTCCGGAGTACATCGGACGCCCCGAGCACTTCCCAGATAGGCAGCGAGCGCTTCTCGGAGGGGTCGGTAACCAGCGGGATCCCGACTTTCTAGCAGCGCCGAAGTCGCGTTCCTCCAGGCCTTCGCGCCGTATTCGCTCCACTCCCGATAGGGGAATTGGTCGATCGCCGGCATTCCAGGCGCAAAGGGGGTTGCACTGGACAGCATTTGCATGTTCATTTGCTGAGCGTTACCGATCAGAACATGCCTGGGAAGTTTGTCTCTTAAATCATATGCCGATGCGCTCCCCTCACGATGGAGCTTGGGGCGAGCCGCAGATATGCCAGTGCGTATTGGCATGTTCAAATCTGGCAGATGGTCGGACTGCCTCGCGCGCACTCGAGCGCCAGAGCCGACACGCGTCTCGATAAACCCCTGCTCATCCAGGCGCGTGAAGACCGCCAGAGCCGTCGTTCTCGCGATGTGCAAAGTCCGGGACATCTCCCGGGTAGACGGCAGTAGATCGCCCGGCTGCAGCGATCCACTGGCGATCATGCGGCGGACAGCGTGAACGATTTGGTCAACGATAGTCGAGTCGTTCGACCGATCTACCGTGACCAGGTCGAGCAACCTTGCCTTGGACGCTCTCGGTTTGCGATTGCTTCTCGGTTGCTGCTCCAAGTGGCTTGCTGCAACTTCAACAAGTGGCTTACCCACGCACTGTTCCTCTCTCTCGAAATGGCCTTGACCGACGGATTGTTAGAGAAAGTGGCTGGCCGCGAGTCGCGTGACAAACCTAGCAAGTGGCATGCCGGTTTGTCAACCCTGAATCTGGCGCTGCGTCTGCAGACGATCACTCTCTCTTGAGCGGCATGGCGGAATGGAGAGCGCGATGGTGTCAGGCGGAAGGGCGCGTTTCCCAATGGACCGAGTGGCTCACTCGCGAATCCCCTACTGGTCCTATTTCCAAAGGGAAACAGTCCTGGCCCTCTACACTGAATTTCATTGAAAATTGGAAACAATGATGAGCGACAAATACGAAACCACCTCCAGAACCACTCGGACCCGCAGGCCACACAGAGGCATTTATGACAAGGACGCCATTCTGCCATTCTCGACCAAGGATATATGTGCAACGTGGCGTACATCCACGAAGGATCGCCCCGCGTGCTGCCAACGGGCCACGGCCGTATTGGCGACAACATCTATATCCACGGTTCGAACCAAAGCACGATGTTGAAGGCGGCGTTGAGCGGCGACGTGTGTGTTCTAGTTACTCACGTTGACGGCTTGGTTCTTGCCCGGGCACTTTACAATCATTCGGTCAACTATCGGTCTGTAGTGATTTTTGGTCGGCCCGAGGAAGTTACGGACAAAGACGAAAAGTGCGCTTCTTTTGAGGCCTATGCACGCCATGTATTGCCCGGCAGGTTTCAGGACGTTCGGCCGCCGAGCGACAAGGAACTGAATAGCACTACCGTAATGCGGATCGATCACCGAGGCCGTTGCGAAAATGCGCTCCGGTCCTCCCACCGATTTCGACCATGATCTTGATCGGGAGTGTTGGGCGGGTGAGCAGCTGATCAAGCAGGTCTGCGCCGGGACCATCAAGGACCCGAATGGCCGGCAGGACGTGCCGACGCCTGATTACGTGAAAGACTACGAAGTCAACCCCGTAGTTGCGTCACACACAGTCGCCAACAGCTCGGACAGCCTGTAATCGCTCAGTAAGCCTGTAATCGCTCAGCAAAGAATGGCGCTGTTGCGTGCGAGACAGCTTCCCGGATATGAGGGCATGGCCAGGGTCCTGGCCATGCCCCCATATTTGCCTGGAGGGCGGCAACGATAGCCCGGAGCTCGGCATGTTGCTCCAAGGGTGCCCCGTGGCAGCGCCGTTTCCCTTGGGAACTACAGGTGCGAGCACTTAGCGTGGATGCGGGCACTCAGCCATAGCACGCGAGTTGGTGGTAACCCTGCTGCTCCCTTCACTGACTCCACCTAAAATGAGCAGCCAAGGCATTGCATGGGCTAAGGATCGGAGCGGGCGATGTGCGGATAAACTACGGACGGCTTGTAGGTAACGCTGTCAGGCGCCGCGTCGTAGGACTTTGCCGGGGCGGGCGTCAGTCAGCGTTGTGTCGTGCATCACGAGGGCTCCGTTGACGAAGACGTGAACCATGCCGGACGATTTCACGTTCGGACTTTCCAGCGTGCAGTGACTGGTGATTCGGTCCAGATCGAAAACCGCCACGTCTGCAAAGTAGCCTGCCTTGAGTTCTCCCCTCTCCTTGAGGTTGAACCTTCTTGCGGGCGTCCAGGTCAGTCGGCCGATAGCCTCTCCCACACCGAGCACACGCTGCTCCCGTACGTAGCTCTGCAGGAATGATGCTGCCCAGGAAAACGCGATCGGCGAAATTCGGAAGTCCTTCAACGGCCCGTCTTCACTGACAGACACCCCGTCCGAGATCACCATGCAATCCGGTTCCTGGATCAACTTGTCGATATCCGCGCGTTGCGATACCCGGCCGCACCACATCAGGTTCGAGAACCCGGCTCCTTCTTCAAACAGAAGATCGCAAATGCAGTCCCACGGGGATGTCCCGCGTTGGGCAGCGATCTGCTCGATCGTCTTCCCCATGTCGGTCGGATTTGCCTCGCTCTGGTAAAGCACCAAAAGATCCCATCTGCCATCGGTGAGAAGCTTCCAATTGGGGGAACGCGTTGACCTGCAATCGCTGACGAGAAGGCCCCGGCTTTAGCCGCGACCGAAGCTCGTGATTCTGCAGTTCGAGCGCCAAGGACGGAAGGGAAGCAATGACCTTGGTAGGTCCCCACTCGTGTGGAATGACGTCGAAACCCACGTCGACGCCGTCCTCGCGGGCCCAACGCACCATGTCGAGAAGGCGATCGGTGGCGCCCTGTGGCGCACCGTACTTGCGCGCAGCGTGCGAAAGCTGGAGTTTCGACTTGCTCGCTCGTGCCACTCCGAGCGCTTCTCCGATGCCCATCTCGATCAGCCAGTCCCGGTTGCGGACATGGGTCGCGTGGATGGCGTCGAACTCCGCGGTGATCGCACCTACCTGAAGCAGCTCGGCCGGACCCGCATACATTCCGCGCGCGTACTCGAGCCCCGTTGAGATGCCGATTGTTCCAGCATCGAGGGCATCACGAAGATACGTACCCATCGTCGCCAATTCGTCTGCGCTGGCCGCGGAGCTCGACGTTCCTTTGACAGCAAGGCGCACTGTGCCATGCCCACATACGACGCGACGTTCATGACAGGCTGCGTGGCCTCGAGTGCGTCCATGTACTCGTGGAATGTTCGCCAGGTGATCTCTGTCGAATCCAGGATGCCAAACAAGTGCGTCCGCAGCAATGCGGGGTCGTTGCAGGGTGCGCAGCTGGCGCTGCGGTTGCCGGTGATCTCGGTTGTGACGCCTTGACTGATCTGGCTCTGGACACGCGAGTCTTCTAGCAGTGCAGCGTCCGAGTGCGTATGGATGTCAATGAAGCCGGGCGTGACGATGAGTCCGGTGCAATCAATCTTCTCGCGCAGACCGCCCACATCGACGATGCCCTGCGCCACACAAAGGATTACGTTCGCAACCTACCGCCACAGTTCCCAAGAATGGTGCTGACTGGCCGTGACCAGCGACCACTTGGCCGCCGACAAGCAGGAAGTCGATATCCAACGTTATTCTCCTCAGTTCTCGACGTGAATGTTTTTGGATTTGATCACTTTGGCCCAGCGTGCATCTTCGTCCCGCAGGAACTGCGCGAACTGCGTCGGAGATTGCGGCTGGACCACCATCCCGCGAGTCCGCAAGTTACTCAGCACAGCCGGATCCTGCAGAACTGCCTGGATCTCCTTGGCCAAATAGTCCTTGATAGCCGCCGGCGTCTTTGCCGGTGCCACGATCCCGTACCAGAGCGCGACATCAACTTCAGGTAGTCCCTGCTCCGCGAACGTCGGAATCTCCGGATACGCGTCCATGCGCTTCGCGGAGGTAACGCCCAGTACTTTCATTTGCCCTTGCTTGGCGTACGTTACGGCCCGCTCGGCCGAAAGGAACATGAGGTCACCCTGACCGCCAATGAGTTGCGCAAGCGCTGGGGCGGTTCCGGGGTACGGGACGTGCAAAAGGTTCACACCCGTGGCCTGCTCCATCAGGGCGATTGCCGTATGCGCGGTGCTCCCGATGCCCCAGCTGAAAGCCGATATTGAACCTGGCTTGTCTTTCGCGAGCCTCACAAGTTCAGGTACCGTGTTGGCTTTCAAGGTGGGCTTGGCGACAAGCGCAAACGGCAACACGCCGATGAAGGCCACGGCGTCAAAATCCTTGGCGGTGTAGCTGATGTTCTTGTACACCAACGGATTGAGCACATTCGTTTCCGGAAGCGCCAGCAGGAGGGTGTATCCATCAGGCTTCGCACGAGCGGCCATGGTCGAGCCAAGGATACCGTTGGCTCCTGGCTTGTTCTCTACCACCACCTGCTGGTTAACCCGCGCGGAGAGCTTTTCGGCCATCAGGCGTGCAATACCATCGGTGTTACCTCCACCGGCCCAAGGCACGATAAGCCTGATGGGTCGCTCTGGATAGTTAGGTTGTGCAGATACCGGCAGAATGAAAGCAGCCAAGACAGCGCTGAGTACGACTTTGCGTAGATTCACGGTGGACTCCTTAAGGTTCTTGTAGCGATTAAGCAAATCTACAGGCGAAGATCCGCCGTTGTGTATGCCACTTTCTATGGAAATCGGAGACCAGTTGACCAGGGAATTTCGAGGCGCTCGGATAGTGCATTTGCGGCGCCGGATCCGGTGCATAGGCGCACGTTTGCAGTGCATTGGTGGGAAGACGAGGTCGCGCTGCGCTTTGCTGTCTGCGTGATGCCGAACTGAGCTCGTGAAGCGCGTCCTCAATGGGCAGGCTCTCAACAGCAACGCGATCAGCGATAATGCGCATTCAACAAATTCCGGCGGATGGGCGCGGTACCCGTGCCCGTGTCGAAAGTGCCCCATCGATGGACGTCACCTCGTCTGCCTGGCACCATGCCACGACTCTGGTACCCGGATCGGGGGTCGACGTAAGTATGAGATTCCGAATCTTCCTGAGATACTTGTTGCAGAATCTTTGGGGGAACAAGCCACCAATCGAAACCCAACAATCAGGGGAATGCAGTGACAGTCAGATTGAATGAATTCCAGCAGCCGATTGGCGCAGCTCTCCCGGGGTGGCAAGGTGCGCAGCTTCCCGGCGCTCATGGGCTCGTGGGGCGCTATTGCAAGCTCGAGCGCATTGACGTTGAGCGGCATGCGTCAGACCTCTATGAGGCTTACCAAGACGCTACTGATGGACGCGACTGGACCTATCTCTTTGTGGGCCCGTTCGACACATTCGAGGGTTACCGCACCTATCTAACCGGGGTCGCCACGCTGCCGGATCCAATGCATCACGCCGTGATCGACTTGGCCAGTGGAAAAGCAGTCGGCACTCTCGCCCTCATGCGCATCGATGCGCCGAACGGTGTGATTGAAGTGGGGAATATTGCGTACTCTCCCCGGATGAAGCGCACGCGCCTCTCCACCGAAGCCATGGCGGTTTTGCTCAAGTACGTTTTTGAAGATCTTGGCTATCGCCGTTTCGAGTGGAAATGCGACTCGCTGAACGCGCCGTCCCGCGCAGCCGCCCTGCGCTATGGCCTCACATTTGAAGGGATTTTCCGCCAGGCTATTGTTACCCGCGGGCGCAACCGCGATTCCGCATGGTATTCCGTCGTCGACGGCGAATACCCGACCCTACGCCGGGCGTACGACCGATGGCTGGCACCATCCAATTTTGATGGGAAGGGGAATCAATTGGAGACGCTGCGCACGCTCATCGCCCAAGAGATCCGATTCGGAGATCCAGTTGAGCAGTGACTTGGGTCGCGCCCATGGCCGCCAACCGGCCGCGTCAGCTTGTCGCCCTCGCCCCACGTACGTCGGTAACGGTCCGGCTAGCACCGTCTTCTGCAATTGAGGCGGTATAGGCAAGCTCGGGTGTCTTCGCGGGTCGCATAGGCGTCCGCTTAAATTAGGCGGACACCTATGAAGCCACTGCCCGGTCCTACTTCGGAGGGTCGCATCCAGCGACGCCGGTTCTCCGAGGCTTTCAAGCGCGATGTCGCCGCGCGGTGCATGCAGCCCAATGCGTCGGTCTCGGCGATTGCGCTGGCAACGGCCTCAACACGAATCAGGTCTTCAAGTGGCGCCGTATGGCCCTCGCTGGCGAGCAAGGCGCTTCGGCAACGATGCTGCCCGTGACTGTCGAGGACATCTCCTCCATGCCTGTCGCTTCCCCATTGCGGCATCTACACTGCGGGGCATGCAAACCGATCCCGCCACGCTCCCCGACGACATCGCTACCCTGAAGGCGATGATCATTGCGAGCGACAGCGCGTTACGAGATCGCGCGATCGATCACCAGGCCTCGATTGGGATGCGTTGCAACGAAAGCCAGTTGCAACGCCACCTCCAGTTCAGTACATCCTGCCGGGTCCATCGTAGAATTAGCTAATCTGCACAGCCGTTCAAACAATGTCCCGATTCGGTCCAGATCGGTCGGCGCCATCAGAGGCACCGCCGAACCTAACGCACGACACTGAAGCACCCGACGCAACTCAATCCAATCGCGGCGCAACGTCTCGTCGGGTCCCACAACGGTCGCTCCACGGTAGCGCTCCTGGCGAACAAGTCCTTCGGCCGCTAGCACAAGTAACGCTCGACTGAAACCGCTTCGAAAGCGCATCCTGACGCAGCACTGTTCCGATCGGCAACTGCCCGGTCCGTATGTCGTCTCTCAACCGAGCTACAATTTCTGAACAGCGCTGCATATTGCGGGCGACTAGATGATCAGTCCATGTGCGGGTAGCGATAGTCCGCTGCAGGTACCCAGGTTTCCTTGATCGTCCTGGGCGACGTCCAACGCTGCAGGTTCAGTACCGAGCCCGCCTTATCATTGGTTCCACTGCGGCGTCCTCCTCCGAACGGCTGCTGCCCCACAACTGCGCCAGTCGGCTTGTCATTGAAGTAGAAATTTCCTGCGCTGAACCGAAGGTGCTGCCGAGCCTCCTCCATTGCCTGCCGGTCATTGGCGAGGACCGCACCGGTAAGAGCATAGGGACTGGTACTATCCACCGTCGCCAGAATCTCCTTCCACGCGTGGTCCGGGTAGACCATCAACGAAAGCACCGGACCGAAGATTTCCTCGCGCATTGTGACCGCCTGCGGGTCGTTGACTTCGATAACAGTTGGCGTGACGAAATAGCCGTGACTATCGTCACACGTACCGCCGGCCAGGATGTTCTCGCCGGCCGACCGAGCATTGTTGATATAGCCTGAAATTCGTTCGAAAGCTTTCTTGTCGATGACTGCGCCGCTAAAGTTCTCCAGATCTTCAACGTCACCCATACGCACTGTCGCCAAGTCGTCGAGCAGTCGAGCCCTAACGCGCGGCCAAAGCGAGGCGGGAATATACGCGCGCGACGCGGCGCTGCACTTTTGGCCTTGATATTCAAAGGCGCCACGAAGGAGTGCGACGGCTACCGTCTCCGGATCGGCAGACACATGCGCAAGCACAAAGTCTTTCCCACCAGTTTCCCCCACTAGCCGAGGGTAGCCACGGTAGGCCGGCAGTCGTCGCGCTACTTGTTGCCACAGGGAATCAAACACCTCCGTAGAGCCAGTGAAATGCAATCCCGCGAAATCCGGCGATGCGAGAACTGTTTCCGATACAGTCGCGGCCGACCCGGGTACAAAATTGATTACCCCAGGAGGCAGACCCGCAGCCTCAAGCAGTTCCAGAAACAAGTAGTTGCTCAGTGAAGCCGTCAACGCCGGCTTCCATACGACGGTGTTGCCGAGCAGTGCTGGCGCCGTGGGCAAATTTCCCGCGATCGCAGTGAAGTTAAAAGGCGTAACGGCGTAAACGAAGCCCTCTAGCGGCCGATAGTCCATGGCATTGCGCATGCCCGGGCCGGAAATCGGTTGCTGCTGCAGCATGTCACGCGCGAACGAAACGTTGAATCGCAGGAAGTCAATCAGTTCACATGCCGAATCAATTTCGGCTTGAAATACCGTCTTGCTCTGGCCCAGCATCGTTGCGGCATTGAGCCTTTGTCGCCAAGGTCCGGCGAGCATGTCTGCCGCACGCAAGAAAACCGCAGCACGCGCCTCAAAAGGCATCGCTGCCCAGTCACCCTGCGCACAAACAGCGGAGGAGATCGCCCGGCTTACTTCCTCGGAACCGGCTTGACTGACCGAAGCGATCTGGCGACGGTGATCATGGGGCGCATGTAGTGACTGCTTGCGGCTACCGTTATACCGCTTCCCGTTGATGACAACGGGGATGTCTTCAACCACACCGCTGCGCTCCTTGAGAGCGGCGATGATAGCTGCCCGCTCCCGGGAGGAAGGGCCATAACTGAGAACTGGTTCGTTCTGTGGGAGGTCGTACGTCATAAAGATTCCTGTTTGGATAGCAGAATTGTGATGCGGATAGTTGGGGTTTCTAAGCTCGACTTAAGCGACACAGTATCGAACTAGTTCAACCGATGTAGGTGGCCGACGGAGGTGATCACCTGGTTGACCTGAATAGCCGCGCCGCCATTCCGACCAGGCCTTGCCGAAAAGTCAGAACACATACGATGAAAATCAGACCAGTTACCATGGGCACAGATTCGCCCAGCGTCTCAAACCACGTAAAACCCGTCGAACTGGAAAGGAACGCGCCGACATCACCCAACTTGTTTTCGATCGCAACGATCACGACAGCCCCGACAATTGGACCGGTTAGGGTCCCGAGTCCCCCCACGAGCGTCATCAAAATGACAGCCCCCGACATAGTCCAATGCACGTCCGTAAGAGTTGCGAAACCGAGCACCAGGGCTTTAAGCGTTCCCGCGAGTGCAGATAGACCGGCTGAGATCACAAATGCAATGAGCTTGAATCTGTCGGTGTCATAGCCAAGGGAGATTGCCCGCGGCTCGTTCTCCTTGATCGCTCGCAGCACTTGACCGAAAGGCGAATGAACGGTTCGAACGACTAGAGCGAAAGCCGCCACAAGTATCGCGATAGCGAAGTAGTAGAGCGCCAAATCGCTGTCGAGCGAGAATGTGCCAAATAGCTTGCCTCGCGGGATACCTTGCAAGCCGTCCTCTCCTCCGGTAAACGGCGCCTGGACAAAGATGAAGTACAGCATTTGAGCCAGAGCGAGCGTGATCATCGCAAAGTAGATGCCTTGTCTACGAATCGCCAGCGACCCCACCACATAGCCTAGTGCCGCCCCTGCTGCCGCCCCAAGTAAAAGACCGAGCTCCGGCGGTAGGCCCCACGCCTTCATTGCATAACCGGCCGCGTATCCGGCGCCACCGAAGAACGCTGCATGCCCGAATGACAGCAGCCCTGTGAAGCCGATCAGCAAGTTAAACGCACAGGCGAACAATGCGAAGCACAGAACCTTGAGCACCAGTACTGGATATGCGCCGTAAAAAGGGGCCAAAGTCAACGCCGAAAGCACAACCAGAAATGCGATGGCCCGCCCCTTCCATTTATATCCTTCAGCCTCCAATGATCCTGCCGAAGAATGCCTTACCTCGATCACTTGTCCTGTAGGTTCATTCATTATTTGTCTCTCCCAAACAGTCCGGCAGGACGAAGTAGCAATACGATTACCATGATGAAAAAGACGACGGTGGACGACGCTTGGGGGTAGAACACCTTTGTTAGACCCTCGATGACACCGAGCGCCAGGCCCGTGACGATCGACCCCATAATCGACCCCATGCCGCCGATCACTACCACGGCGAACACGACGATGATCAGGTTCTGCCCCATCAGCGGCGATACCTGGATCACCGGGGCGGCTAGCACGCCTGCAAATGCGGCCAGCGCCACGCCGAAGCCATAGGTCAGCGTGACCATCAGCGGCACATTGACGCCAAAGGCTTCCACGATCTTGGGGTTCTCGGTGCCCGCGCGCAGGTAGGCGCCGAGCTTGGTCTTCTCGATCGTGAACCACGTGGCCACGCAGACCACGACGGACGCCACCACCACCCAGGCGCGATAGTTCGGCAGCACCATGAAGCCGAGGTCCGTGGCGCCTTGCAGCGCGTCGGGCGGCGAATAGGGCAGGCCGGAGACGCCGTAGGCCGAGCGCATCACGCCTTCGATCACCAGCGTGATGCCCAGCGTCAGCAGCAGGCCGTAGATGTGGTCGAGCTTGTAGATGAAGCGCAGCATCGACTTTTCGATCGCCACGCCGATCACTGCCACCACGAGAGGCGACAGCACCAGCATGACCCAGTAGCTTAGGCCGGCGCATTCCATGCCGGCCCACGCCAGCACGGCACCGAGCATAAACAGCGCGCCGTGCGCGAAGTTGATCACGTTGAGCAGGCCGAAGATCACGGCCAGGCCCAGGCTCAGCATCGCGTAGAACGCACCGTTGACGAGCCCCAGCAGCAACTGGGACAGCAGCGCCGGCAGGGGGATTCCAATATCGAAGTTCATGTGAAGCGGGTTCCCTCGTTGTGCCGGCCTATACGCCAAGCAGTTCGTTCAGCACCGGCATCTTGGCCTGCAGCTCGGCGGCGGCAAAGCGCTCGACGATGGCGCCGTGCTCCATCACGTAGAAGCGGTCGGCCAGCGGCGCGGCAAAGCGGAAGTTCTGCTCCACCATCACCACGGTGTAGCCCTTCTTCTTGAGCATCAGGATCATGCGTGCCAGCGCCTGCACGATCACCGGCGCCAGCCCCTCCGAAATCTCGTCGAGCAGTAGCAGGTTCGCGCCGGTGCGCAGGATGCGGCCCACGGCCAGCATCTGTTGTTCGCCGCCAGAGAGCCGCGTGCCCTGGCTCTGCTTGCGCTCGCGCAGGTTCGGGAACATGTCGTAGATCTCGGCCTCGCTCATGCCCGGCGTGTCGCCACCCTTGGCGCCCTTGAGCACCGGCGGCAGCAGCAGGTTCTCTTCGCACGACAGGCTGGAGAAGATCGCCCGCTCTTCCGGGCAGTAGCCGATGCCGTAGTGCGCGATCTTGTGCGTGGGCAGGCCGATGGTCTCGTTGCCGTTGATCCTGATCGATCCCTTGCGCGCGCCGGTCAGACCCATGATCGCGCGCATCGTGGTGGTGCGCCCGGCGCCGTTGCGGCCCAGCAGCGTGACCACCTCGCCGCGATTCACGGTCAGGTCCACGCCGTGCAGGATGTGCGACTCGCCGTACCAGGCGTGCAGGTCCTTGATTTCCAGTGCAGGTGTGTTCGCGGTCATCAGTGCGCTCCCTGCAGTTCGGCGTCGGCGGTGCCCATGTAGGCTTCCATCACGCGCGGGTCTTTCGACACTTCGGCGTACGGGCCTTCGGCCAGGATGGCGCCGCGCTGCAGCACCGTGATCTTGTCGGCGATCGACGAGACCACGTTCATGTTGTGCTCGACCATCAGGATGGTGCGGCCGGCCGACACCTTCTTGATCAACTGCGTCACGCGGTCCACGTCTTCGTGACCCATGCCCTGCGTGGGTTCGTCCAGCAGCATCAGCTCGGGCTCCATCGCTAATGTCGTGGCAATTTCAAGAGCTCGCTTTCGACCATAAGATAGATTTACTGTCGCGGTTTCAGCGAACTCCGCGAGCCCCACTTCTTCGAGTAGTTCAATCGCTCGACGATCTAGTACCTTCAGGGTCTTTTCGCTT
The DNA here is from genome assembly GCF_057798975.1 of Cupriavidus sp. 21MJTG02-4. Classification (NCBI taxonomy): domain Bacteria; kingdom Pseudomonadati; phylum Pseudomonadota; class Betaproteobacteria; order Burkholderiales; family Burkholderiaceae; genus Cupriavidus; species Cupriavidus sp. 21MJTG02-4. Next base: position 120,797 of record NZ_JBYOJP010000019.1, read on the forward strand.
CGCCAAAAGTGATAGGAGGTGCCAAGCTTTCGCTGTAGCGCAATGCGCACGTTCTCGAGCACGCTCATGTGGGGGAAAACCGCCGAGATCTGAAACGATCGGATGATTCCTCGTCGGGCAATCTGAGCCGGCTTGTCCCTTGTAATATCCACACCATCAAAGAGAATGGTCCCTGCCGATGGCTCGAGGAACTTCGTGAGCAAGTTGAAACAAGTCGACTTGCCTGCGCCGTTCGGCCCGATCAGGGCATGGATGCTTCCCTTCCGGACGCATAGATTCACGCCATCAACCGCGCAAAAGCCATTGAAGCGCTTCGTCAGCCCCTCAACCTCCAAAACATTCGACGACATTGACGTACCTGATGTGTTTTCTGGCCCCAGCTTCTGGCGGCCATGACGGCAGAGCCGCGTTCGCGGCCCTGCTACCTGCTTATCGCTGCTTACGGGACGGGCCGAGATAGTTTCGGGCGTAGTCGGGGGTTGTGATCCCGGGCTTTAACCGGGCATCGTCCTGGACATCCCCTGGCACGATGCTTAGGGGAATCACGCCTGCCCAAGCTTCTAGTTCGTAGTCGGATTCGACATCCTTCACCCCGATATCGCGGACTTTGGCGGAAACCTCCTCGAGAGGAAACTTCAGGACCAGGGTTGCTCCTATCTCGCTATCCTTGTGCTGACGCACGCGGTGCCCAGGCAGAACATCGTCGATGACGGCGTAGAGCAACTTGGCCTTCTCCTCCGGATCGTCGACGACGACTCCCTTGCCGAAGATCACCACGGATCTGTAATCGACGCTGCATCCGAAACCGGACCGCCCAGCGACGATGCCGTCCACATGGGTAATGGAGATGCATGCGGGCACACCTTGCGCCAGCGTTGTCAACATGCGATTCTGAGGACTACCGTGCAGGTAGACGTTCTCGTCCACACGAAGAATCGTGGTTGGAATGATCCGTGGTGCACCGTCCGCCACGAAGGCGACGTGGCACACCAACGCTTCATCAATGATCGAGTGCACGAGTTCTCGGTCATAGTGTCCGCGCTCCGGACGCCGGTGGATGTGGGTATTCTCGGTTACCTGATAATCTGACACGGCACTTACCTCAAGCTTCAGCCTTTTGCGGCCCTTTGATCAGGTCATCACCTTCATAGGCGTTCCGCTTGCCAGAGTATTGGCCTGTGCTGTACTCGAGGAGTTGCTCATACAGCGCGGTCGGCACAGTCACACCCTCAACCGCGGTGCGCTTGCGCGCCTCATATCGGCGGTCGGAAGGCAAGCGCGTACCCTTTTGCTCAAGGATCTTGGTAAACAGGCGTTCACCATGTGCGAGTTGAGCGGCACGGTCGCCGTTTTGAAGGCAGCGAACTGGGTCGATGGCAATGATAAGTTCGCCGCCACAAGGCGCGCCGGTGTTTGCCACGTCCTTTTCCCCGGCTTCAAAGCTAAGCAGATCACCAACAAGCGGACCTGCTAGCAGTTCGACCATCATGGCGATCGCTGCACCCTTGACTCCCCCGAATGGCAACTGGGCGCCGGCGAGTGCAGTTGCGGGATCGGTTGTCGGTTGTCCGTCCGGACCAACCGCCCAGCCTTCCTCTAACGGTCGACCGTCTCGCAGCCGCACCTGAATCTCGCCGCGAGCGCTCGCGCTCGAAGCTTGGTCGAAAACGACCGGCGGGTGATTTGCGCGCGGCCACGAGAAGGCCATCGGATTTGTGCCATAGAGCGGCTTGGTACCACCTGCGGGCGCGACGTACGGACTGGCGGCGACAAAGGCGAACCCGACAAGGCCTTGGTCTGCGAGTCGCTCTACCTCCGGCCAGAGTGCCGACACGCTCAACGCGTTGTTGATTGCCACGGCAGCAATGCCGGTCTCTTTGGCGAGCTCCGCGAGGGGCGCATCGGCGACTTCCAGTGCAAGCGGCGAGAAGCCATAGTGCGCGTCGACTTTGATCACCGCCGGCGCCAGCCTGGATACCGTGGGCTCAGCATCGCCCGACGCTTGCCCTGCGCGGAATGCGTTGACGTAGAACGGGATGCGGAACAGTCCATGGTGACGGCATTCATCGCGTTCCGCCGCGGTCACGGTATTGGCGATAGCCGTCGCATGGCGTTCATTGAAGCCTTGCGCCAGAAGCAGACGTTTTGCAAGCGCGTGGACTTCTTCAAGCTTCAACTGGATATCGTAGTGCACAACTATTCTCCTGGATCGGGTAGGTGGAAAGATGTTCTGGTGTCTCGATTACTTGCGCGCGAGAGGACATGCGCTCTCCGAGAGAGGCTGGAATGCCTCCTTGGCCGGCACCGTTTCGATGACCTTGTAGTAATCCCAAGGGGCTTTAGATTCAGTGGGCTTCTTGACTTCAACGAGGTACATGTCATGCATCACCTGGCCGTCTTGACGGATCCAGCCGTTGTCGGTGTACATGTCCTTAATGGGAAGCTCGCGCATCTTCTCCGCCACCACTGCTGCGTCGTCGGTCTTCGCCGCTTCGATAGCCTTCAGGTAATGACGCACTGCGGAGTACACACCCGCCTGAGTCATGGTCGGCATCGCCTTGCGGCGTTCGAAGAACTTGCGCGACCACGCACGGGTAGCCTCATTGCGATCCCAGTAAAAAGCCGTCAGAAACTGAAGACCCTGTGCACTCTTCAGCCCCATACTGTTCACGTCAGTGATGAACACGGCGGGTGCAGCCAAGGACTGTTTGCGCGTGATGCCGAATTCAGCGGCTTGCTTCACGGTGGAGGCCATGTCGCTACCTGCACTCGCAGACACGACCACCTTGGCCCCGGAGTTTTGGGCCTGAATTAGGTAAGAACTCAGGTCAGGCGAATTTAGAGGAAATTTCACCTCCCCAAGAACTTTGCCTCCAGCGTCAGTGACTGTCTTGCGGATGTCTGCGGCAAACGCATGGCCGAATGCGTAATCAACAGTCATCAGGTACCAGCTGTCATATCCTCGCTTGGTGAGCATCTTCGCCAGGCCGTGGCCATTGCTGTACGAGTTGTAGACCCACTGAGTTGAGTACGGAGAGCAAGCCTTGCCAGTGAATTCGCTCGAAGCCGCAGCAACGAGGGTGATCTTCTTACGCTCGGCGGCAAGTCCCTGCACCGCCAGGCCGACGCTGGAGTTAGAAAAGTCTGCGATCGCATCTACGCCGTCGCGGTCGAACCACTGGCGGGCTTTCGTTGCGCCAACATCAGCTTTGTTCTGATGGTCCCCCACGACCAGTTCGACCTTACTGCCAGCAACCTTCCCTCCAAACTCCTCGATCGCGAGCCGAGCCGCTTCAACGGAGCCTCTGCCAGCCAAGTCGGAGTACGGGCCGGATTGATCATTGAGAATGCCGATCTTGATGACGCCGTCGGAAATTTGTGCATGTGCACTAAACGAAACCAACGCCACCGGCACGGTTGCCAGAAGATTGCGTGCTAGGAGCTTTACGGCCTGCTGGATTCTCGACATGATGGGTTCCTTGAAGGTGTAGCAAGAGAAATTGCGCGGGATGCAAATCATATTGCATGGTACACACTATTGCCTACTGCGAAATGTTTTTTCGTCCAAGACAACATTTCGTGCGCGAATGTTGTCGAAGTGGGCGATCAGGAAAAGGCTAAACGGTGAAATTTTTCATCGGTTTAGTAAGATTTACTGGAATATTTCCCTCCATTTCTTCGAGTTCACGCCAGAATTAATCGACATTCGTGGTTTTCCCTAATCTTGAGCCCGAGTCAAGGGTGACTAACCAGTCGAGGCGCAGACGCCTTTCTTGTGCATTACATGTACAATTTTGTGCATGACATGCACTTTTTTGATACCTCCCTATGAACGTTGAGCAACGCGTCGAAGCGGTCTCGCGGCAGCTTGGAAGGCGCATTCGTGCCGCCCGGAAGGCTAAGGAGTTCACACTGGACGCTCTGAGCGAACAGACGGCTCTGTCCGCGGGGTTTCTGTCGCGCTTAGAGCGCGGCGAGACCAACGCGTCAATCTCCAATTTGATTGTGATTGCGGACAGACTCGGCATTCCGCTTCGCGACTTTTTCGAAGGCTCCGGCGAGGAAGCGCAGCCCGATTTCGTTGTGAGTCGAGCAAGCGATAGGAGTCGTGGCGCGCCCATGGAAGGCAAGGGGTACACATATCGACTGACAAGCGGTACCTTGCCCGCCCAACAGATGAGCGCCTTTGAGTTGAGCTATATGCCCGGCGAGTCGCTACCCAACGAAGCGCTCGTTCACAAGGGGGAGGAGGTTCTGTATTTGTTAGAGGGACGGCTCGAATTTGAAATTAATGGTCACGTCGCCGTCCTGGAGCCAGGTGATTGCGTGCACTTCAACTGCGAAAAACCCCACCGGGGAAAAAACGTGGGCGAGTCAGTAGCAAAGCTACTGATGGTTGTAACACCCGTCGATTCCTTAGCTAGCTAGAATCCCGACCGCCAAACTGTCGGAGTTCCTACCGCGGCGCATCGGCTGTTAGCCCTCCGACGGCAGGAATGCAGATGTTCACCTGCTGGTGTGTGCTCTGGCTCGCCTGCACGAGCGGAGCATCGTCGTCCGGAACGATAAGGCGTACACGAGAACAAGGAGCAAGGCATGATGATCTATGCCTGGTCGAGATGGTTGGCGAGACACAGGGTTCGGAACCTGCCAAGTCGAGCGACCGCTTGCACGCGATCGATTTCCGCGATGACGGCGTCTCCCATTTCCGACGTCGATAGACAGCTTCGCCCCGACCCAATATCGGCCGTCTTCGTCCCGCGACTCAACGGATGCGACCGACTATCGGACATTTTTGCGCAGACCCACGCCGCGCGAGCGCTGGGTTGGACCCCCACCGCCACGCACGTCGCCGGACCGGCGCCCGTTTGTCGACAACCTCTCGGCGCGTTTGGTCGCCCATGCACTGGCCGTGGGCTGGTGGAACAGCGCTATGTACTGGCCAACCCCTTTGCCGGCATCAAGGTGAGCGGCAGCCAGCGTGCCATGGCCATGGAAACCACCCACGCCTTCACCGAAGGAGAATGGCTGGGTGCGCACCATCGCCAACGGCCTCGAGTGGTCGTACGGCTGGCAAGCCGCAGCCGCACAGCGGCTTCGCTTCCTGCTGGATTTCGGATACGCGACGGGATTGCGGATCAGCGAACTGGCCAATGCCGCACTGCGTAACCTCGACGTCGACGCCGCGGGCGATCACTGGCTGCACCTGGTCGGCAAAGGCGGCAAGCCCGCTAGGGTCACATTGACGCCCTTGGCGCGGGCGGCGCTGGCACGCTACCTGCTGGAGCGCGGGCTCCCTGTCAGCCGCGCTCGCTGGAACCCCGCTACACCCTTAATCGGTAGCCTGGATGGCGGCGAAACCGGTATCACGCCCCTGCGCCTGTGGGAAGTCATGCGCCGATTCTTCAGGCTCGCGGCGGACATCATTGAAGGCGATCATCTTGATCATCCAGCGTTGGCAGAGAAGCTCCGGAGCTGCGCCCAAACTGCTGCTTCTTGAGCTTGGCGAGTTCTCCAGGGATTTCGGATGGCGATGTATCGCTATCGGCAGGATTGGTCCATTGGCCCATCCTACGAAGGGCTGGAAGTTGTCGGACGGCAAGTCGAAGACCGAGAAAACGCTCCGGGCTGACTCGCCGTAGCCTGCGCTATCATTTCGCTCCCACCCACTATCAAGCTCGGTGCCATGAAAGAGCCTTGTCCCATTTTGTGGCGTTCTATTGGGTTCCGGAGGGTTGCATGATCGTCGAGATCGACGGGCCCTCCGTGTGGCAGTTCGGTCCTTTTGATGAGACGGCGCAACCTCGTGCAATGTAAGCCTCCGGTCAGTTACCGTCTGGACGTTGAAGCCAACGTTCTACGATCTGCGCCGCCACCTCAACCCATGGCGGCAGAGGACGCAAGAGGCATATTCATAAATTTGGTATCTGGTATTAGTGAGTCTCGGAAGCATCAGCCACGCGGCGGGCATTCACAGCTTATTGAAGGCGGTCTCGCGCATCGCAAGCACCGTGACAAAGCCCGAAATAGCGAAGCCGATAACTAGAAAAGTCGGAGCAATACTGAGCCCCGTGACACCCACGAGCCATGTGGCGATGAATGGGGCAAAGCCCCCGGCCATGGCGGTCGAAAGGCTGTAGATCGACGACATCCACCCGCTCCTAAGTTCAGTCGGGAAAATCTCGATCATCGTGGCGGTGCCTGGCCCGCAGAATAGCGACAGCATCAGTGCCAGAGCCACTTCGACGATGAGCGCTTCGGCAAAGCCGCCACCGGCCAAGAGAAACGAGAATAGGAAGTAGGTGAACACCGCGAATGCCCCGCAGCCTGCCAGTAACACTGGGCGGCGGCCCACGCGGTCCGAGATCGCTCCTATGATCGGCGTGGCAGCGACCAGCGCGACGAGCCCAATGCTGGTGATCCAGAATGTCTCCGAGGCGGGAATCTTCACATGTTTCTGCAGGAAAACTGGCAAGAAACTCATCACGATATAGAAGAGCAGGGACCACGTCGACGCTAGGCTGAACGTCACAATCGAGTTTCTCAGCTTGTTCGATTGGCGGACCACTGGGGCACGCATGCGACCCAAGGTACGCTCAGCTTTGAGCTTTTCGAACGCTGGAGTCTCTCCGATTCGTCGGCGTATCACTACCGCGATCGGACCGATGACCGCCGCGAACAGAAACGGCACGCGCCATCCCCAAGTGTGAAACGCTTCTGTGTTTAGCAGAGAGCTGAGCGTGGCTACCGTGATCGAGCCGAACAGGAGACCGAGTGCGCCGGAAACCTGATGCAGGCTGCCGAAGAATCCACGCTTCGAATCGGGTGCCCATTCGACCATGTACATGGCGGCCGCGCCCCACTCACCACCTAGTGAGAAGCCCTGGATCAGCCGCAGAGTGACGAGAAGGATTGGAGCCCACAGGCCAATACTGCCATAGGCGGGGAGACAGCCGACGGCAAATGTGCTTAAGGCCATCATCCACATGGTCGAGACCAGAAGCGAGCGTCGCCCGAGGCGATTGCCCAATTGTCCAAGCACAATGCCGCCAAGTGGTCGCGCAACGAATCCCACTCCGAACGTGGCGAAGGAAAGCAGCAACGACGTGCTATCAGAGGCAAAATTGAAAAAATTCTTGGAAAAGACAACGGCGAGGTAGCTGTACGTTGCGAACTCGAACCATTCCATAAAATGGCCGATTCCGCTTGCTAACATGGCCCTGTAGCCCATTCTTGCGGTTGAGTTGCCCGGGGATTCTTCCCGTTGAAGTTTCATCGCTTGGTCCATATAAGCTCCTGTTTGATAAATTGTGGCCACATGGTATGTACCGCCGAGCTTGGCCCGGCCCTGCCCGACCACTTAGTCGACCCGATAAGGTCATTGAGATGCTTGGCGCGATGGATTAATAAGATCGTGCATTGAAGCGGATGGCCGCTGTAAGGGGTCGGCAGTCGATATGACTTCGCGAGTGAGTGACGTGACGAAGAGCGATTACCTCCTTATCCCCGCTGTGCCCGTGCAAGTTCCTGCATAGTGGCCCCGGCTTGGAGTGCTTCTAGAAAACCAGCTTCGGTCACTGCCGCGAATCGCGATTTCATGAGTGAGTACGCCGCTTGCGGTTTCTCTGCCAACACAAGCGCGGCTGATAGACTTTTTGAGAGCAACTCGTAACGCGGGACCGTCGCCTCGACCAACCCGATCTGCCTGCAGTGCTCCGCGGACAAGCTTGCGCCGCGCAAGACGATTTGTTGAGCAAGGGCTTGGGGCATAAAAAGCCCGAGCAACCACGGCGCTAAGGCGCTCACCAGTCCCCTGTCAATCTCGGGGAAACCGAGCTCAAACTCTGGCGAAGCCAAGCGCAAATCTGAGAACAGCGCGAGGGCCGCTCCGCCGCCTAGGGTTAGTCCGTTGAGTGCCGAGACCAAGGGCTTCGGGAAAGCACGAATAACGCGATAGAGACTGCCGATCTCCAGCATCACGGCATTTGCTTCTGCCGGCGAGAGAGTCAACAGTTCTTTAATATCGTGTCCTGCACAGAACGCCCTGCCATTAGCAGCCAGTACAAGCGCGGAGACTTCGTCATCGTGCCCCGCTTGATCGAATACCTGGCGCAGATCCTCCCGCATGGTCCGGTTGATCGCGTTGAGTTGATCCGGGCGATTCAGATGTACGACGAGCACACTGTCATGCCGATGCAATGTGATCATGGACCATTGGCGCGATGAGTAGATCATATGATCTTCTTTGCGCGCAAGTCCGCCAGCGCCGCGTCACTCAAGCCAAGCAGGCTTCGCAGCACTTCGTCAGTCGCTTCGCCTAGCGACGGACCCGATGTGACTACACGCCCAGGTGTTCGCGACAGTTTGGGCACGGGTGCTTGCATCGTGACCGTGCCGCCGGCGCCGTCTGAACGTGTCACGAAGTTTTCACGGGCAGCTACCTGGGGGTGAGTTGCGACTTCTGCTACATCTAGAATCGGCGCGCATGGAACATCGCTCTCTTGGAGCAGGCGAATTACCGTATCGCGATCATGCGAACGAACCCAGGTGCTCACGATGCTCTCTATCTCGTTCCTGTGCTTGACGCGCAGCGCGTTGGTGGTGAATTTGGAGTTGCTGTCCGCCAGATGCGGCGCACTCATCGCGGTGGAAAGACGCGCGAACATCTTGTCGTCCGGCACGCCAATGGTGACGAAGCGGCCGTCAGCGCATTCATAGTTCGCAGTTGGCGCCACGGTGGCCACTTGCGATCCGAAACGTTGTCGCACGAACCCGGTGCGGTTAAATACGGCAAATGCTTCGTCCATCGTCTTGAGCATTGGCTCATAGAGCGCCAAGTCCACGACCTGGCCAAGCCCAGAGCGCTCCCGCTCGAACAGCGCCAGCATCAGTCCTAGTGCACCATAGACCCCCGCAACGTAATCTGCGAGCGAGGTAGGCCCCGGGTTGGCAGGTGGGCGGTCCACTTCGCCGCTAATGGACAGGACGCCACTGAATGCATGCGCAATGCGTGCGAGCCCGATGTGTTCTCTCAGGGGGCCATTCTGGCCAAACGCAGACAGACGCAGCATCACCAGGCGCGGATTGGCCGCGTGCAGCGTTTCCCAATCCAAGCCCCAGCGTTCGAAAGTGCCGGGGCGGAAGTTCTCGACCACTACATCTGCTTGTTTTGCAAGGCCAATGAACAGATCGCGGCCTTCGGGCTTGCTCAGATCCAGAGTGACGGAGCGTTTGTTGCGATTCTCATTGAGCCACTGCATAGAGGCGTCTGGCGACGTGCCTTCGGTTCCAAATCGCCGAAGCGGATCTCCGCGAGGATGTTCGATCTTGATGACCTGCGCGCCGAACTCCGCGAGAACGGATGCACTCAGCGGTGCCGCGATATACGTCGCCGCATCGAGAACCACCACCCCACTTAAAACAGATTCTTCAGACATTGACATATGCCGATCCAAGTAAAAGAAAACTGGCCTGCGACGCCGTATTGGGTACAAGCCGCCGAACCGAAATTTGGCCGGCGCTCAGGCCTGCTCGGCCACTGTTGCGTCATAGGCTAGAGAAGCGGCCGCCAGATCTTCCTGCCGTGTACCCGAACAGATTCCGAACCACTTCATTAGCCCAGACCCTAAGCGGCCGGGCACGGAGCGTGGAATGCGATTCGAAATCAGTGCAGCAGATAGAAGCGATAGTCCAAGCCGCCAACGAACGCCCCCCTTCGACAGCCCTGCGCCAGCGGGGCGGAACGCCCCAGTCGCAGAATGAAGCTGAGCGCTCTTGCGATGACCATGGTGCGGGCGTTGCTACGCCCCGCGCCGCAGGACCTTGCCGGGTCGCGCTTCGGTCATCGCGGCGTCGCGCATCACGGCAGTTCCGTTGACAAAAACGTGAGTCACACCCGTCGACTTGACGTTCGGGTTTTCCAACGTGGAGTGATAGTGGATTTGATCGAGATCGAAGACTGCTAGGTCCGCGTAGTATCCAGCCCGAAGTTCTCCCCGATGCTCCAGCCGGAAACGCCGTGCGGGAGTCCAGGTCAGGCGCCCTACCGCCTCGACAATATCCAGGACGCGCTGATCTCTCACGTAGTTCTGAAGGAACGACGCTGCCCACGAGAAAGCGATCGGCGAGAACCGCAGGTCTTTCAAAGCGCCCACTTCACTGACGGATACGCCGTCGGAAATCACCATGCAGTCGGGCTGGCGGATCAACGTATCAATGTCAGCTTGGCTCGATACCCGTCCACACCACATCAAGCGAGACATCTCGGCGCCTTCTTCCAGGAGGAGGTCGCAGATGCAATCCCACGGCGTGGATTGCCGCTCGACGGCAATCTGCTGAATGGTTTTCCCCATGTAAGACGGGTTCGCTCCGCAATGGTAGAGAACCAGCCAGTCCCACCGGTGGTCGGCGAGCAACTTCCAGTTGGGAAACGCGTTCTCCTGCAAGCGCGCACGGGAAGGTCCGGGTCGCAGTTGGGACCGCAGTTCGTCGCTTGGCAGCTCAAGTGCCCAAGTCGGGAGAGACGCAATGACTTTCGTGGGCCCCCATTCATCGGGAATGACATCGAAGCCCACATCGGCGCCATCCTTGCGCGCCCAGCGCACCATCTCCAGCAGACGATCCACCGCGCCCGGCGGCGCGCCGTATTTCGGTGCTATGTGAGACAGCTGGAGTTTGGACCGGGTCGTGCGAGCGATGCTGAGCGCTTCACCGACTCCCATTTCGATCAACCAGTCGCGGTTGCGGACGTGGCTGGCGTACACCACGTCGAACTCCGCCGCAATCGCACCTGCCTCCAAGAGCTCCACGGCGGTCGCGTGCATGCCTGGCGCGTACTCCAGGCCTGTGGAGATACCAATCGCGCCATCGTCAAGAGCTTGGCGCAGATACTTCCCCATAGCTGAGAGTTCGTCCGCACCGGCTGCGGAACTAGCTGCTCCCTTAACAGCAAGGCGAACCGTACCGTGGCCAACGTATGAAGCGACGTTCAGTACGGGACGCGTGGCCTGTAGCACGTCGAGGTACTCGGCGAACGTCCTCCAGGTGATCTCTGTCGAATCTTGCACCGCGAGAAGGTGCTTCCTCAGCAAAATTGGGTCGGCGCAAGGTGCACAGCTATGACCGCAATTGCCGGCAATTTCGGTCGTGACTCCTTGCGTGATCTGACTCTGGCCACCTGAATCCTTAAGAAACGCGGCATCCGAGTGAGTATGAATATCGATGAACCCAGGCGCAACGATCAGGCCAGAACAGTCGATCCTCTGACGCGCAGGTGCGTCAACGATGCCTTGCTGCACCCACACGATTCGTTCGCCTGCGATTGCCACCGTGCCTACGAAGGGCTCCGCTTGGCCCTCGCTCGCGATAACCTGGCCGCCGACGAGTAGGTAGTCGATCATCATGCTAGTTGGCCTCAGTTGTCGATGCGAATGTTCTTCGCCTTGATCAGGCCAGACCACCGTCCTTCTTCGGCCGCCATGAAACGAGAGAACTCGTCAGCATTTTTGGGCTGGACCACCATGCCACGGCTTCGCAGGTCTTGCAGCACCGTGGGGTCCTTAAGGACTTCTAAGATTTCCTTCGAAAGGTAATCCTTAATGGCAGGGGGCGTCTTGGCGGGCGCCGAGATACCATACCAGAGTGCGACGTCGATTCCAGGGAGCCCCTGTTCTGAAAGCGTTGGGACGTTAGGGAAAGATTCCATCCGCTTATCCACAGTGACTCCGAGTACCTTCACCTTGCCCGATTTCTCGAGTTCAACGGCACTCAGCGCCGACAGGAACATGAGATCGATCTGCCCACTGATCACTTGGGTCAGCGCAGGAGCGGTTCCCGGAAAGGGAAGGTGCAGGAGTTCCACGTGTGCGGTCTGCTCCATCAATGCGATAGCGGCGTGCGCAGTGCTTCCAATCCCCCAACTTGCTGCCGACACCGAGCCGGGCTGTTGCTTTGCCGCGCGAACGAGATCCGGAACAGTGGCAGCCCTCGAGCTCGGATTGGCAACGAGCGCAAAAGGCATGATGCCGATGAATGCCACTGGGTCTAAATCCTTCGAGGTATAGCTGATGTTTTTGTATACCATCGGGTTCAGCACGTTTGTCTCCGGCAGTGCCAACATGAGGGTATAGCCGTCAGGCTGCGCACGAGCGACGGCCGTCGTGCCGACGATTCCGTTTGCGCCGGGCTTGTTGTCTACCACCACCTGTTGGTTTATTCGCGCCGAAAGCTTCAAGGCCATCAGTCGTGCAATACCGTCCGTGTTGCCCCCTGGGCTCCAAGGCACGACCAGCCTGATCGGTCGGGCTGGGAACCTATCGGTCTGTGCGGAAGCCGGCAGAAGGATGGCCGCCAGCAGGGCGCCGAATGCGAGATTGCGGAAAGACATGGTGGGTTCCTAGGTAGTGATGTTCCCAATCTAATTGAATCGATTTCTGTCCCGCGTGCCACTTTGTCGGAAAGGGAAAGACCGGTGGCGGGTTTCAGGATGAATTACTTAGTCCGCCCTGAACAACCCCAATTTCAAGTGTTGACGCGCAGAGACGGGCGAGTCGATGCGATCCACACGGACAGCAATTCGGTTAGCGCGATGTGCCACCGTGCGCAAAGAGGCCGCAGCTTCGCCAGGATCAATCTCAGGTTACGGCCCGCATCATTGCGTGCAGCGCATCGCCCGGCGCGCCCTTGAGCGGGTTTCTGCCCAGACGCCCGTCCATCTTCATGTGACCGATTGCCGGCTCGATCGCACTTCGCCGATGGATCATGGCTTTGAGTGTTCGGGTGACGCCCCGTTTCTGCCCCGAGCGCAGGATTCGCACCCCTTCGATCGCCACGCCCTGGTAGCCCTTGTCCACGATGGCAATGACCGGCTTGCGTTCGGCCAGGATGCCCACCTGCTCCAGCGTCTCGGCCAGCGTGTGACCGTCATACGGATTGCCCGGCATGCTGCGCATTCCGACGACCAGGCCCTCCTTCAAGGTCGTCGCAATGCTCACCTTCACACCGAACTCGTAGGGCGTTCGGGCTTTGCCTTTCGAGATGCATTCGACCTCCGGGGCATGCAGCGCGTAGAGCTTGTTCTTGTGTTTCGTGCGTTGCGTCAGGATCCGACCGGTGCGAGCGAGCAGGTCGCTCACTTTGGCTTGGGCCTGCTCGGGCAATTCACCGGGTTGGCGCGCCACATCGCGCTGCACCCGACCGACACGCGAGCGCAGGGTGCGAATCGCCCGGCGCATGCGCTTGAATTGCTTGGCGTGGGCGTAGCGCCCGACCTGGGTGGCCAGCCTCGGCGCAATGCGGTTGTAGTTCTGGCGCAGGCTCAGGCCATGTTGCTCGGCGACCTTCACCAGATGCTGGCGGCTCTTCTCCAGCAGACGGCTGTCGGTGGGGTGTGCGATGGCCTTAGGCATGACGGTCGTGTCGACGATCACGCGGTCCACGCTGGAGGCCTTCACGACGCCACCGCGCCGGGCGGCTTCGATGGTGGCCATGAGCAAGGTCTCCACGCCTGCTTCTCCAATGCGCTTCCTCCCGCGAGTGAGGCTGCTCGATGGGCGCTCTGTCTGGAGGTGCACCTCGCCGCAGTAGTACTGCCAGTACGGGTTCTCGACCCAGGTGTTGACCACCGCTTCGTCGGAGGCGTCGAAGGTGTGCTGCAGGTAGAGCAGACCCGCAATCAGCCGGGGCGCCAGGGCTGGGCGGCCTCGCCCAGAGGTGAAGGGCTCACTGAAGATGCGCTCGATCTCGGCCCAGTCGATCAGGCCTGCCAGGCTCACGAGCGCGTGGCGCATGTTGATCTGCTGATCCAGGCGCGAGCGGAACAGATCCTCGCTCTCGGGCACAACTGGCTTGGGTCTCATAGGCAAACCTCGTCAGGAATTGCAGGGAAACGGCGTTCTACGCTGTATCACCTTGCACATTGCGCACCAGCTCCGACCAAAAATCTTCCACTACATCAATGACTTACGCATTGTTCAGGGCGGATTACTTATCGAGGGGCATAGGGGGTGCGCGCCTGCAGGACATGCAGGTCCGGGCTTTCTCGAGCCGCAAGGTCACGCAACTGCGTCCAGGTGCCAGGCGAATACCCTCAACCCTCAGTGGCAGACCACGACGCACCCGCATTGTCCCAGCGTGCAATTCGGCCATCGCGGACTTGAAGGATCTCGATGGCTCGAGTGTGCTGCAGCGTCGAGTGTTCAAGCGACTTCCAGCTCAATCGCGCGTCAGAGATAACGAGGTCGCCGGCGACTGCGCGAACAGTCTTGCGAAGGTCGTAGTGGGTGTATCTCGAATACCGCTCACGGATGATCGGACGCAGTTGCTCCTTCCCGGTAAGGAGGACTGCGCCGAGGTCGGCGATAACGTCATCCGTGAAGATATCTAGAATGAGATCAGGATCCAAGGTGCTGCAGGTCGCCACCACTTGATTCAGCCAATTCTGTGCGGTCTCCGCATCGAGGGCTGCACTGCCGTCTTGATAGCTCTTCCAATCGGTCATGGGGTATCTCCGGTAAATGACGGTGGAATCAGGCCGCCTGACGATCAAGCCTCGTAAGCCACGCCATCGCGGCCAGGGTCGGCGCCACCCTCGAGGCGTTCGCCGTGGATGCGGATCCCGTGCACAGAAGCAATCGTGTACCCGAACGGATTCCGAACCACTTCGTAGCCCAGACGCTCAAGCGCCCGGGACACGGAGCGTGGAATGCGATTCGAAATATCGATAATGTTGCTCGTGGACGAGAAGCGCGGAGCAGATACGGCCTCTTGCATGCTCATCCAATGATCCGCAACGTTCAGGATTGCCTGCAGCACGCCCATCGCAATCTGCGTTCCGCCCGGCGCGCCAAGCACAACTTCAGGCTCGTCTCCGCGGAACACGATGGTGGGACAGGCCGAGGTGAACCTTGCCTTTCCGGGTGCGATGCTGCCCGTTCTGCCTGGTCGCGGGTCGAACACGCCCATGCAGCCGTTGTACATGAAGCCAAGGCCGGGCGTCATCACACCGGAAGGCATCGCGAGCGAATGCGTGATGGCAGCACAATTGCGTTCACCATCCACCACGGACAGGTGCGTCGTGTCCTTTGGAACAGGGGCCCCTAAGTTGAGACGGGGCACGTCGGCCTTCTCGCCGGCATTGATAGCGGCAGCAGCCTGCGCCGCGTAGCCCTTGGAGAGCAGGCGATCCAGCGGAACCTCTAGAAATGCCGGGTCACCGAGATGCCGGTCCTTGTCAATGGTGGCGCGCTTCATGGCCTCACACACGATGCGGATGTATTCCGGCGTGTTGTGCCCGAGCGCCGTCAGGTCGAACTGCTCCAAGATGTTGAGCATCTGGAGCAGCATCGCGCCGCCACCGGGAGGCTGGTTGGTGGTGATGCGTCGGTCCCTGTAGCTTCCTACCAGTGGAGCGTTCTCGCGTGGTGCGTAGGTCGCGAGATCTTGTAAAGACAACAGGCCGCCGTGGGCTGCCAGGTCCTCCACCATACGATGGGCGAGTTCACCGCGGTAGAAGGACACTGCTCCATCACGCGCGATCGTTTCCAGCGTGTTCGCGTAGTCCGGGTTTCGCAGCGGTGTGCCGATGGTCTTAGGAGTGCCGTCCGGCCGGCAGAAAAGTTCCCGACCGGCGGCCGAGTACAGGAGCCGCTCTCTGTTGCTTGCTCGACCAGCGAGCGGCTCGTCGATCCAGAACGCATACATCGCCGGCCGTACCATGAACCCGTCCCGGGCCCATGCAATGGCAGGTGCGACCACTTCTCGCCACGGAAGGCGGCCATGCCGCGCGTGCAGGCGCTCTAGCCCGCTGAGCGTTCCTGGGACGGCGATAGCTTGGTAGCCAATGTCGTTCAAGCGGCCCTTGATGCTGAACCCGAAACCGTCGCGCGTCTCACCCTCCAGCAAGTGCTCCCACATGTCTGCTCGAGCGCAAAGCGGCGCGGGAGCGTGGAAGTCCACATACTCGTGAATGCCGGCTCCTGGGCGGTGTACAGCGGCCGTGCCGAAGCCGCCGATGCTGCACATCAGCGGATCCACCACGGTTTGCACAAGGGCGCAGGCGACTGCCGCGTCGACCGCGCTCCCGCCTGCCCGCAGGATCTCAACGCCCGACTCCGCCGCTTCAGGCTGCGGACAGCTCACCATTCCTTTGCTGCGCATGTCGACTCTTTTTCTTGTATCAGTAGAGCCCAGGGCGCCAGTGGCGCGCTGCCGCTTGGCCGGGCGGAGTGTGCTATCGGAGCGTCATGCGTCCGGATTGTTCTCGACCTCCTGCCGTTCCACGCTGGGCAGTTTCTCGTACTCCTCGATGTACCGCGGCACCGGGACGTCCTGCCGACCTTGGGGATCGCGGATGGCACCGGCGAAGACCTGCTTAATCAGCAGTTCGCCGGCCCAGCAATCGCGGTCCAGATCGAACTCGAAATCCGTTGGCGGACCCGACCGCATCTTTGCCACTGCCTCGACAATGGGAATGCGCATCACCGTCGTGCTGTTCAACTCCTTGGAGTTCGGAGGCCTCACATCGGCAAAACGGCCTTTCAGGACGTGGCGCGCGTAGGCCTCGAAGGAGGCGAGTTTCTCCTGTGTATCCGTCACTTCTTCTGGACGCCCCAACACCACCACGGAACGGTAGTTAACGGAGTGGTTGTAGAGCGAACGTGCCAAAACCAGGCCATCCACATGAGTGACGAGGACGCATACCTCCCCACTCAGCGCCGCGCTGAGCATAGTGCTCTGGTTGGAGCCGTGAATGTAGATGTAGTCACCAATCCGGCCATAGCCAGTCGGCAACACGCGGGGCGCCCCTTCGTGGACGTAGGCCACATTGCACATGAACCCTTCGTCAAGAATTGCCCGAATAGCATCCTTGTCGTAGATCCCACGGTGAGGGCGACGGGTTAGCGTCGTCCGGTCTGTCACTTCGTACTTGTCACTCATTTGTTTTCCTTCGGATTGCGGGCCTTAGATGCCCTAAACGGCGGCGAAAGATGCTCCCGTATCAAGCCATTCTTGACGGACCTGAATTCCAGAATCAGGCCACTTTTTGGCTTCGCTGCAAGCCACTTTTCCTGCGCCACCAAGCTGCGCGATCGGCTTAAGCTACCTTCAAGGTTGTCACTTCGACAGGTCGCCGCGCAATAAAATCGGCGCGCAGCTGCTCGTACGCCGCTCCTGCACGCAATACCTTAGCGTCACCAGCGTACGGACCGATCAGCTGGATGCCCATGGGCCAACGGCCGTTCGGATGGAAGCCGGCGGGTACCACCAAGGCAGGCAAGCCGCCCAGCGTGGCATAGATTGCGACCTCCATCCAGCGGTGGTAGGTGTCCATCTCGCGTCCCGCGATCTGTTTGGGCCAGCGCTCCTCCGCGTTAAACGGCCAACACTGCGCGGAGGGCAGCACGAGCAGGTCCCACTGATCCAGCATGGTGCGCATGTGCTGGTAGTAATTCGTGCGAACCTGGCTTGCCTGACGGAAATCGGTGAAGCTCATGCCACGTGAGCACTCGTACTCCCACTGAGCCTCCGGCTTGATCTTCTCCTTGGCGCCTGGCAGTTGCATGAGCGCCCCGACACGTGGCCCCGCACCTGCGCGGCGCCAAGTGAGCCAGCATTCCCACAACTGCTTGGGATCGAACCCCAATGGCACCTCCTCGACCACGGCGCCCGCCGCTTCGAGGTGACGCAGCGCTTCGCGACAGGCGTCCAGCACCCCGGTTTCCATAGCGAGGTGGCCGCCAAGGTCACCCAGCCAGCCTATGCGCATGCCGTTGAGAATCCCCGGATCCACGGCCTCGTTTTCCTTCCAGCCCAAAGGCATCTGCATGGAAAGCGGCGAGCGCGGGTCGAAACCGCTTTGTGTGGTCAAAAGCCGCCCCACATCGCGGATGCTACGGCCCATGGGACCCTCGTTCGAGAGCAGGTCGATCCACACGTCCGACATTCCAGCCTGGGGTACCCTTCCTTGCGACGGGCGCATACCGAAAACGTGATTCCAGCCTGCCGGGTTCCGCAGTGAACCCATTCCGTCCGACCCGTCCGCGACCGGGAGCATGCGCTGCGCCAGGGAAACGGCCGCGCCTCCGCTGCTGCCGCCGGCGCTCACTGCCGGATCCCATGCATTGCGGGTCACACCCCACAGAGTGCTGAACGTATGCGAGCCCAGCCCGAACTCAGGCGTCGTCGTCTTGCCGATCACGATGCAACCTGCGGCCTTCATGCGTGCGGTCAGGATGGAGTCGCTCGTCGGCATATTGCTGGCCAGTAGCTCGCAACCTTTCGTGGTGGGGAAGCCAACGACGTCTGCGAAATCCTTAACGGCCATGGGGATGCCATGCAGCCAGCCCCGCACCTTGCCGCTGGCTAGGTCGGCGTCAGCAGCATCGGCTTCAGCCAATAGCTTCTCGACCGGAGCCATGTTTACGATAGTGTTGAAGATGGGGTTGAGCGCATGAATGCGATCGACCGTGGCCTGCATCAGCTCGCGGCAAGAGAACGACCGGCGCCGCAGGCCATCGGCGAGTTCGGAAGCCGTCAGGTCGGTCAAGGCAGGCCTCAGGGAGGCGGTTTCACTCATCATTTCTCCTTGGGCTGTGGCAGGGCTTGTAGCGGAATCCGCCCGCATCGAGCCACTTAGCGTTGTCTGTCATATAAGTGGCCTACCAGCATGAATCGTCAGCGGGCCATACTCGGCTCCATGCCGAGGCTTCTTGGCGTATTCTCGACGGGGAACAGCGCGATGGACGGGCCACTTCTAATAGACGAATCAAACCACTTTGGTGCCGTGAACTGTAGATGGAATGGTCGCCTCCCGCCCCGGCCTATCGGCGACCGTGGACGGCCCAGTCTGCCAGACATGAGCTCCCATGTGTGTCACAGTGGCGATTCTGTCGTCGCAACCTGCCAAGGAGGATCAAC